>NZ_JAHUWG010000003.1:0-649668 GCF_019219115.1 Pseudomonas sp. PDM28 | reverse complement strand
CTGAATGCTCTCACCGGGCCGGGCATGTCCCTTGATGAGCAACTGATTCTTGTAGGTGGGCTGACCTTCATCGACAGGGGGGCCGTCTTCGGATTCGAGGACGTCATCCAGGCTCAGCTCGACGTCCTGTTTCACGGTAAAGGTGCGGGGCGGGTCGGTGATTTCGTTATCGTCGTAAAGCCCCTCGACGGTAAGACTGTAGGTGAGCGGGATCACATCAAGTTCGATTTCCCAGCATCCGGTCTCCTTGTGGGTGGGCGTGGTTGCCCCGGCGATGGGCTGGCCATGATTGCGCAACTGCACGCGTTTGCCGGGCCTGGCATAGCCTCTGACCGTTACCGTTTTATCGTAGGTGGATTTGCCCTCAAGGATCTCCCCCTTGGAGTCGAAGACGTGATCCAGGCTCAGCTTGACGTCCTTCAGCGCTTCAAAGAGATAGGGCGGTTCGGAAATTTCATTCTCGCCATAAAGCGCTTTGACTCTAAGGCTGTACGAACTGGGGGCGGACAACTCAAAATCGATTGTCCAGAGTCCGTCCTCCTCCCGGGCGATCCCTGTTGCTCCGTCGATAAGGGTGTCGTAATTGAGCAGTTGCACCTCTTTGCCGATCCAGGCATAGCCTTGGACCTTAGCCGTGTCGCTGTAGGTGGTATCTTTTTCAATGATAATCTCCCCGCGGGAATCGTAGACCCTAGCGAGGATCAGTTCTATATCCAATGCGACATGGAAGGTGAACACATCGGACTCTTTGCCATTGGCAGCCTTGATCTTGATCTTGTAGGTGCCAACGGTGAGTCCATCGAGGATGAGTTTGAACAAACCGAAAGAATCAACCGGGATTTTCCTGCCCGTGGATGTGTCGCCGTTGAACGCTTCAACTTCCATATCGGGAGGTGCGTTGCCGGTGAACTCCAGTGAGTCACCGGTGTAGTCATCGCCATCGTTAATCGGGCCATCTTTGCCAGTGACTACCTTGATGATCGGCGTCTCGGTCGCCAATTTGAATTCGTACGCATTCGAGCTATTTTGAGGTAGTTCTTGTTCGATGGCAGTAAGGTAAAAAAGCTTGAAATCCTGGTTGCTAAAGTCGAGTTGTTTGGTCCAGTTTCCTGACCCAGGAGTCTCCACATCACTGAGAGTGCGAAAATGATCGCGAATATTGAGTTTCCTGCCTGGGTCAGCCCGACCCTTCAATACCAGTATTGGGTCATAAGTGGTTTCTTTATGGGGAACGGGATTACCCTTGCTGTCCGTGATTGAATCGAAGGTTACTGTACCTGTAGTTTCATTCTGTGTGTCTGACGTAAGTGTTGAAGTATTCGGTGGTTTAGCAGTCATGATGATGACTCCGGGCATGAGAAGTGAATACGCCCGAGTGATTTAAACCCTGCACTGATAGCTTGCCTACTGTCATAAATAACAGGTGCGAGGTGTTTTCCGATCAATGGTCGGAAGTGCTTCGGCTGCCTGGTTCCGGCGGCCCGATCAATCGCCCCATCGCGCCGAATACACCCAGCTCCCGGATGATTTCCAGTTCCCCGGGTGTCTCGACCCTCTCGGCAATCAGCGGCAAATCAATGCTGTGGGTCGCGCGAAAGATCGCGTCGATGAACAGCCGTTTGTCAGGCTGCTCGTCGATATTGCGAATGTAGGCCCCATCGATTTTCAGGTACGCCAAGCCCAATTGGGTGAGGTTGCCGATCTGGCTGAAGCGCCCGCCGAAGTGTTGCAGGCCGATGCGATAACCGGTGTTCAGCAGGCTGTGGCTCAAACGCTGCAGTTCTTCGGGGGAGGGCAACTGGCGCTCGTCGATTTCCAGGGTCAGCAGCGGTGCCAGCTCCGGAAGGGAGTCGAGCAGGTCGAGGATTGTTCGCCATTGCACCGGATCGCGCAGGGTGCTCCCGTACAGGCTCAGTGCCAAGGGCCTGCGGTTGACCACCAGCTCGTCCAGCGTGGCTTCGAGCATGGCCAGGTCGAAGCGTATGGACCAGCCGAGACGCTCGATCCACGGCAGGAAATGCCCGGCGGCAATCGCTTCGCCCTGTGGGTCGAGCAGGCGTGCCAGCACTTTGTGATGCAGCACCTGGCGGGTGTCGGCGCATTGCACGACGGGCTGGAAGTACAACTGCATCTTGCCTTCGGTCAAGGCGTCGTCGATCCAGGTGCGCCAGTCGTGCTGGGAGTGATTCGGCGCGGTGTCATGGTGGCCCAGATATACCCAGGGTCGCTCGGGACGCTGCCGGGACTCGGTCAATGCCTGATCGAGGCGCAGCAGTACGTTGCCGATCGGCTCTCCGGGGCGATAGGCGACAACGCCCAGGTGGGCGACCGGCATGCAATCACTGGCGCCGGTCAGGCGCAGGTTCTCCAGGCTGATGCTGACATCGGCGGCCAGGCGCATGGCGCTTTCGGCGTCCAGGCCCGGGGTCAGTAGGCTGAATTCGCCACCGCGATTGCGCGCCGCCAGCCAGGTGCGACGTTCCGGCAATTGAGTCAGGCGCCTGAGCAGTTCGCCGGCGGCGCTGATCAGTGCGTCCGTTCGTTGGCCCCCCAGTCGCTGGTTGAGTCCGTTCAGGTCGTTGATCCGCAACATCAGCAGATGGCCATCGCGGCTCTGTTCGCACACTCTCAAGTGGTCGGCCAGTTGTTCGTCGAGCAGGCGCCGGTTGGCCAGGCCGGTAAGGCTGTCCAGATAGGATTCGGCCCGCAGCTTTTCGCTGCGCGCAGCTTCTTCGACGAACAGCGCCTTGAGCTTTTCGACCATCTGGTTCATGGCCAGCACCACCCGTTTCAGCTCCGGTGTGCGTGGCAGGTTGGGCAGGCTGAGAAACTCGCGTTTACTGATGGCTTCGGCTTGTCGGACCATGCTGTCGAGCGGGCGGAATTGCCTGCGCAGCATCCATCCTCCAATCACCGCACTGAGCAACCCGCATAACAGCAACCAGATCAGGCTGCCGAGGGTGCTGTCCCAGAGCTTGGCCAGGGCGAATTGCGGATTGCTCAGCACTTCGACCCGCGCCAGCTGTTCCCAGCCGCGCATGACCAAGGCGTCGCCACCCTCCGGGCGCAGGTTGACCAGGTTGACGAACCAGTCAGGCACGCCGTCGATTTTTGTCGGAGTGCTGCGCTCCACCAGGGTTTGCTGATCCTTGAGCCTGATCACGCGGATGCTGCTGAAATAGCCGCTGTCGAAAATCGAACTGACCATCAGCTCCATCATTGCCGGGTCATCGACCTGTGCCGTCAGCGACAGCCCCAGCGCGGTGGCCGCGTCCTGAGCGTGGGCGCGCAGCTGACTGAGCGTTTGCTCGCGGGAGCTTTCGAGGCTGGCAAAAAAACTGCCGCTGAACGCCACCAGCAGGAACAGGCAGATGGCCAGGAACAACTGTTTACGCAGTGTCATGTCTCGCTCCTTGCCATGGCGGTTAGCCGTCGCCGATGTCGAACCCTTCGCTCTGCATCTTTTTCAACACGTCCTGCCAGCGCGACAGCTTCTTCGAGTCGCTGCTGCGTTGGCCGCCGTTCTTGCCCGGCAGGTACAGGCCTTCGGCGTTGAAGGCGTACACCGGCAGCAAGTCTTTGCGTTGGGAGGCGGGGCGGATATCGCCAATCAGGTTGTCCAGCACCAGTGGATCGGCCGTGGGGGCGCTGTAGAACGTCAGCACCATGTGTGCCTGGTTCTGGCTCAGAGCCTTGACGTAGGTGATGCGCAGTTTTTCGCTGGGAAAACCGAGTCGGCGCAGGCTGAAATACTTCGCCAGCGCGTAGTCTTCGCAATCGGCGGCACCCTTGATCAGGGCTTCGACGGGCGTGGCCCAGTAATCGGTCTGTTGCCAGATGCGCGTGTCGTCCTGGAAATTCAACTGCTGATTGAAGAAGCGGTTCACCGCGTTGAGCTGCTCACGTTCGGGTGCGCCGCGTGCACTTTGCAGCATCTGACTCCACGCCTCGATCCGGTTGCGTGCCGGTCCCAGCGGGCCGTAGCGTTTTTCCACGGTTTGCAGGATCTGCGCAAAATCCCAGTCGGCCCGGACACCACTGAAAACGGTCAGTAGCAAAGCGGCCAGCAGCAACCAGCCGCCGAGCCGAAGTCGGAGCGCTGGCCATCCTGGACTACGCAGACTGCGGGCCATGTCTGGCTGCTCGAGTGTAGGTTCGTGGAGTTTAGGTGGAGATTTTGCAGGGGGAGGGCAGGTCGTCGGAGGAAGAGAGTTCGGCGGACGGCTTTTTGTGGCGAGGGGGCTTGCCCCCGTCCGGCTGCGCAGCAGTCGCAAAACAGGTGAGCGCGGTGTACCAGGTATATCTGGATTGAATGGTTTGGGGTTGCTTCGCAACCCAACGGGGGCAAGCCCCCTCACCACAAGGGTCCCGTGAGACTTCAGGTTTTGCGCAGGGTTTTTTGCCTGAGGATATAGATCGTCACCAGCACCGCACTGGTCAGCATGAACCCCCGTGCCCAAGGCAGCGGCACCAGATAGCAGGAGAACAGGATGCTCGCCCACATCAGGCCGATGGCGTAGACCTTGCCCTTGAGCGGAATGCCGTTGCCGTCGAGGTAATCGCGAATCCACGGACCCAGCCGTGGATGCTCTACCAGCCATTGATAGAAGCGCGGCGAACTGCGGGCAAAACAGGCGGCCGCCAGCAGCAGGAAGGGGGTGGTGGGCAATACCGGCAGGAAAATCCCGATGACCCCCAACGCTACGCTCAGCCAGCCGATGGCCAGCAGCACGTAGCGCAACATCAGGGGGCGGTTGCCTATGGGGTTGTCCATAGGCAGAACCTTAGTGGTGACGGGGTTTGAGAATCGCCGGTTTTTCGTCTGGCGCGTTGCACAGCAGGTACAGCGCGGTCAGGGCTTCCGGGATCTGCACGATCATGTCGTCCATCAGGTTGGCGTCGGCGGCAATGTCGGAGAACTCCGGTTGCTCGTCGAACAGGCCCGAACCGACCATGATCGGCAGCAGCATTTCGCTGACTTCGTCTTCGGCGGTTTCAAACCAGGCTTCTTCGCGCAGGAACACGCCCTCCATGAAACCGATGCACCAGCCGCGCAGTTCGGAATCGTCCGGGTCGTCGCCCAGGTCCAGGTCGCACGGCAACTCGAACTCCTCGTCGGAGGCCAGTTGACGGGCGATGTGGGCCTTGAGGCCGATCAGCGTGGCTTCGATCTCTTCGCGCTGGGCTTCGCCACTGTAATGCGGCTCTTCGGCGAACAGTGCGTCGATCCATTCACGGTCCGGGACCACTTCGGAACAGATCGACAGCGCAGTGAGGTAGCCGTGGGCGGCCACGTAGTCCAGCGCCTCGTCATGCAGTTCATCAGCGTCGAGGAAGACTTGCAGGCGGGTTAGTTGCTCAGCGAAGGACATTAAAGGACTACCTTGGGGAATGTTCGATGCGGGAATTCTAGGCCTTCTTGAGCGCTTGGGCCAGCCGCACGGCAAATGTGGGAGCGGGCTTGCTCGCGAAAGCGGTGGGTCAGTCAACGTAAATGTTGAATTTGAAGCCGCTTTCGCGAGCAAGCCCGCTCCCACAGATTGTATTGCGTGTCTTATCAGCGGTGCCCTTTGCCTGCCGGGGCTCGGGTATACTCGCGCGTTTTGTGATGCCCTGCTGGCTTCATGGCTGAAATGTGAAGCGTCATGCAATGCGCACTTACGATTTGTCGGTGCAGCGTCGCGGGTTCTGAACCAGCCTTGCAGGGATGTTTCGGTGATTTTTGGAGTTTCTATGCTCGAACAGGCTCAACGCGTCCTCAAGGACATCTTCGGCTACGACAGTTTCCGTGGCCGCCAGGGTGCAATCATTGAGCGCGTGGCCAGCGGTGGCGATGCCCTGGTCCTGATGCCTACCGGTGGCGGCAAGTCATTGTGTTTCCAGGTCCCGGCGTTGCTACGCGAAGGCCTGGCCGTGGTGGTCTCGCCGCTGATCGCACTGATGGACGACCAGGTCGCCACCCTCGAAGAGTTGGGCGTGGCCGCCGCCGCGTTGAACTCCACCCTCAGCGCCGAGCAGCAGCGCGACCTCGCCGCCCGCATCCGCCGCGGTGAAGTGAAAATGCTCTATCTGGCGCCGGAGCGTCTGGTCCAGCCGCGCATGCTGTCATTTCTGCAGGGACTTAACATTTCCCTGTTCGCCATCGACGAAGCCCACTGCGTGTCGCAATGGGGGCATGACTTCCGTCCGGAATACCTGCAACTGGGCCAGTTGGCGGAAATGTTCCCCGACGTGCCGCGCATCGCCCTGACCGCCACGGCCGACAAGCGCACCCGGGAAGAAATCGTCACCCGGCTGCACCTGCAAGACGCCGAGCGCTTCCTGTCGAGCTTCGACCGACCGAACATCTTTTATCGCATCGTGCCCAAGGAGCAGCCGCGCAAGCAGTTGCTGGCGTTCCTCGCCGAGCGCCGCAGCGATGCCGGCATCGTGTATTGCCTGTCGCGTAAGAAAGTCGAGGAAGTCGCCGCGTTCCTCAGCGAGCAAGGCTTCCCGGCGCTGCCGTACCACGCCGGTCTGCCCAACGATCTGCGGGCTTACCATCAGAAGCGCTTCCTCAACGAAGAAGGCCTGATCATGGTTGCCACCGTGGCGTTCGGCATGGGCATCGACAAGCCCAACGTGCGTTTTGTCGCGCATCTCGATTTGCCGAAATCCCTGGAAGCCTACTACCAGGAAACCGGCCGTGGCGGCCGTGATGGCCTGCCGGCAGACGCCTGGATGGCCTACGGCCTGCAAGACGTGGTGATGCTCAAGCAGATGCTGCAGAACTCCGAAGGCGACGAGCGCCACAAACGCCTGGAGCAGCACAAGCTCGACGCCATGCTTTCCCTGTGCGAAGAAACCCGCTGCCGTCGGCAAACGCTGCTGGCCTACTTCGACGAGGACATGCCCCAGCCTTGCGGTCATTGCGACAACTGCGTCGACGGCGTGCAGACCTGGGATGCCACCGAGCCCGCGCGGCAGGCGCTTTCGGCGATCTACCGCACCGGTCAGCGCTACGGCGTCGGACACCTGGTGGATGTATTGCTGGGCAAGGACAACGAAAAGGTCCGTAACTTCGGCCATCAGCATCTTTCGGTGTTTGGTGTCGGCAAGGCGATGGCAGAGGGCGAGTGGCGCTCGTTGTTCCGCCAACTGGTGGCCCGTGGTCTGGCCGACATCGACCTCGAAGGCTACGGTGGCTTGCGCCTGAGCGACAGTTGCCGGCCTCTGCTAAAGGGTGAGGTGACCCTGGAGTTGCGCCGCGATCTCAAGGCGCAGACCGTAGCGAAAAGCAGCAAGAGCCAAGCGAGCCAGCTGGTCCGGGGCGAGGAGCGCGAACAGTGGGAAGCCCTGCGCGCCCTGCGTCGCAAGCTCGCCGAAGAACACGGCGTGCCGCCGTATGTCATCTTCCCCGACTCGACCTTGCTGGAAATGCTGCGCAGCCAGCCGACCTCGCTGGCGCAAATGGCCACGGTCAGCGGAGTCGGCGCGCGCAAGCTGGAGCGTTACGGCGAGGCCTTCCTCGAAGTACTCGGCGGCCAGGTCGAGGCACCGAAAGCGGTGGCCGACGTGCGTCACGAATTGATCACGCTGGCGCGGGCCGGTATGACACCGGTGCAGATCGCCGGTCAGTTGCAGTGCTCGGAAAAGAACGTCTACACCATGCTGGCCGAAGCGATCGGCAAGCAGCAGTTGTCGCTGGAGCAGGCGCTGGATCTGCCTGAGGACCTGATGGGTGAAGTCCAGGACGCCTTCCTCGACGGCGAAGGCGAATTGCCGCCGGTTTCCGAGATCGCCGCGCTGTTCGCGGGCCGGGTACCGGAAGGGGTTTTGTACTGTGTTCGCGCTGCCTTGCAGTCGGAATTCGAGATTTGAGACATCTGTAGTGCTGATGTAACGATTCAGTACAGATCAAGCCTTGCCTCGGATCGAGGCTCATGCTTAGCTGACTAATAATTAGTTTTTATTTATTTCAGTCTGATCATGAGTGTTTTATGCCGTTAACCGATCAACACCGCTTTGGCATGCAATTGGCCCAGATGTCCCGTGGCTGGCGTGCCGAACTGGACCGCCGTCTGGCGGGCATGGGCTTGTCCCAGGCGCGCTGGCTGGTGCTGCTGCACCTGGCCCGTTTCGAAGAAGCTCCGACCCAACGGGAGCTGGCACAAAGCGTTGGCGTCGAAGGCCCGACCCTGGCCCGTTTGCTCGACAGTCTGGAAAGCCAGGGTCTGGTGCAACGCCAGGCGGTGCTGGAAGACCGTCGGGCGAAGAAAATCGTGCTCTGCGCCCCGGCGCTTCCCCTGATCGAACAAATTGAAACCATTGCCACGCAACTGCGTCACGAACTGTTCGAAGGCGTCGATGAGGCGGATTTGAAGGTGTGCATGCGGGTTCACGGGCACATCCTGGGCAACCTTGAAAAACCCTGAGGCATAACCGACTGCCAGGTTTTTGATAGACCGCATTGCGCAGACTATAAGAACTACTCGGCGATATCGTGTTCGTAACGGATGTACGAACGCGTACGGGTAGTTTTTGTAGATCTCAAGGATGCTCATGCTCAAGTGTTGGCGGTTGGTTTTGCGCGGTTGTTCACAGGGGTTGCTGGCTGGGGTGGCGATCACTTACTCGGCATGGGCTCCGGCGCTGGGCCTGGGTGAAATCACCCTGCATTCGGCGCTGAATCAACCGCTGCGTGCCGATATCGCCCTGTTGGATGCGGCTGGCCTGGAGGAGGGCGAGCTGTCGGTGAGCCTGGCATCGGCAGACGAGTTCAGCCGTGCCGGGGTCGACCGGGTCTTTTTCCTCGACAATCTGACATTCACTCCGGTCCTGCGCGGCAAGCGCAGCGTGATCCAGGTGACATCCAGCAAACCGGTCAATGAACCCTTCCTGAATTTCCTCGTGCAGCTCAATCAGCCCGGTGCCCGGTTATTGCGCGAGTACACGGTGCTGATCGATCCGCCGGGTTCGCCTGGCATTGTTGCCGCCACCGATGAACCGGTTTCCCATTCCCCGGCGTCTGCATTCCCCAGGGTTCAACCGGTCGAAACGCCGCCCCCCGTGGCAAGGACGACGCCAGCAACTGACGTCTCCATGGTTGATCCCGCTGTCGAACAACTGGCTGCCAGCACCCTGCAAAACCACCAGCTTCAATCCGCAGTCGATGACCTCAATGCGAAGCTGCAAAGCCAGGATGAGCTGATCGACGGCCAGAAACAGCAGTTGGCCGAGCTGCAAACCCAGCTGGCTGAGCTCAAGAAGGTTAAGGCGCAACCCATGGTTTCTGATGCAGTGGCACCGGCCCCCGCCATTGCTGAAACGCCCGGGGTTGGCTGGTTGCAGATTGCCGGAGTGTCGGCGTTGATGGGGTTGCTGGCGCTGGGCTGGTTTGTACGCCGTCGGCGCCAGCAGCATCAGGTCACGGATTCAGAGGCTCTGCCGTTGCCACTTGAGCCGTCGGCTGGGTTTTTTACCGAGCCAGTGATCTGGCCGCCCGTCACGCAATCGCCCACTGCCCAGCGCGACGGGGTGCCAGCCAATGATGAACTTGAGTGGGCCGACAACCGTCATTCCATCCCGGTCGCTGCTGCCGTGGCGGCGGCTCCGGGTTTGGCGATGTCCGGCGAATCCGCCACTGACGATGAGTACCGGCTCAACCTGGAGGAGCTGTCCATGGCGTCGAGTTGGGACGTGATCAGCCCAGGCGAGACCAGGCAGCCGGTTGCTCTGGCCATGATCGAGCCTGCGTTCGGGTTGGAGGCACAACCTGATCAGCCGACTCGACAGTCACCGGCCGGGCTATCATAGCGGCGTCGTCAAACCCTGGAGTCAAGCCCCATCATGACCGCCCACAAACCGGAAATCGTCATCACCTATTGCACGCAATGCCAGTGGCTGTTGCGTGCGGCCTGGCTGGCCCAGGAACTACTCAGCACCTTTGGTGACGACCTGGGCAAAGTCTCCCTGGTGCCGGGCACCGGCGGGGTCTTTCATGTGTTCTGTGACGCCGTGCAGATCTGGGAGCGCAAGGCGGACGGTGGCTTCCCGGAAGCCAAAGTGCTCAAGCAGCGGGTCCGCGACCGGATCGACCCGGACCGCGACCTGGGACACAACGACCGCACTCAGTGAGACGCCGCCTCGGCGGTAACGGCCTTCTTGCTCGAACTGCCTGAGAGCCTGCTGGATACCACTATTGCCACAATGATCAACGCACCTCCCAGCAACATGCGCAGGGTCGGGTTTTCGTTGAACAGCAGCCAGGCGACGGTGATGCCATAGACCGGCTCCAGGGCGAACACCACGGCGGCGGTGCGTGCCTTGATCACCGCCAGGCTGGCGACGAACAGACTGTGGGCGACACCGGTACAGAACACACCGAGCAGGCCGATCCACAGCCAGTCGATGGCGCGTACTTCACTCAGTTGAGGCGCCGCCACCGGCAGCAGGCACAGGGTAACCACCACGTTCTGGCACAGCGCGGCCTGCACGGGCGGGACGCGCCCGGAGCTGGCACGGTTGGTCAGCGACAGCAGGGCGAACAACAAGCCGGAACCCACGGCCCACAGCAAACCGGTGGTGGCGCCGCTGGCCAGGTCAAAATCAGGCGTGACCAGTACCAGGCCGACACTCACCAGCAGCACCAGCACAACCTCATTGGCGCGAATGCGCTCGCGGAAGATCAACCCTTCGAGGATCACGGTAAAGGCCGGGAAACTGGCGAAGCCGAGCGTTGCAATCGCCACGCCTGCGACTTTCACCGCAATGAAGAAACTCACCCAGTGTCCGGCGAGCAACAAGCCGCTGAGCAGCAGCCGACGCCAGTCCACGGCCTCGAGTTTCTGCCAGCGCGTCTGGCTGGCGAACCGTGCAAAAAACGCCAGCGCGAGCACGGCAAAAGCGGCACGGCCGAACACGATGATCGCCGGGGATGCGGCAGCCAGTTTGCCGAACACGCCGGTCAGGCCGAACATCAATGCGCCGATATGCAAGGCGCCAAGCGCGGTACGGGGAGTCATTGCAATCCTTGATGACAAACGAACAGAGGCCTCATTGAAGCGCGTAATGCCCCGTCAAGTCTGTCGGCAGACTAGCGTTTTTTGTCGCCAGCCTCGCGCCGCAGTTTCCCGGGCGACGCCCCGAACTCGCGCAGCACCGCCGCCGCGAAGGCACTCTGGGAGCTGTAGCCGACGCGGCTGGCAACCTCGCCGATGGGCAACGCCGAGTTGCGCAGCATGCCCACCGCGATGTGCAGCCGTCGGCTGCGGATGTAGTCCATCGGCGTCTGCCCGCATTCAGCCACGAACCGCGCATGCAGACGGGCACTGGAGAGGCCGGCCACCCGGGCCAGGTCGGCCACCTGCAGTGGGTACGCCGCGTACTGGTCGATGTGTGCATTCAGCGCGGCATAGGGCAGGCGCCGACCGCCGACGGTGTCGGGCCTGGCGTTGTTGAGGCTGGCCAGCAACAGCACCGCACCTTGTTGTGCGATCAGCGGATCCTCGACCGGACTGTTCGCCAGCCAGCTGACCAATTGGCTTTGCCCGGCGTCCAGGGGTAGGCGGCCGGCATTGTCGAGCAAGCGTCGGCTGGATTCGGCGTGATCGCCCAACGACTGCGAAACCCATTGTTCGCTGGGCACATCCAGCACCAGGCAGCGGCTGCCATTGGCGCTGCCGCACGCGTGATGCGCGCCGGAGGGCACCACCACGAAACTCTGCTGGACCACCTGGCTGCCACGGCCGTCGACCTCGAAATCCAGGGCGCCCGAAAGCCCGAACACCAGTTGCGCGTGGTCGTGGCTGTGGACGACCAGGTCGTGGCTGTATTGGCGCAGCGTGAGGATCGGTCTCATCGCGGGTCTCCCGGTTCAGGGCGTCAGTCTACACCGAGCCGGCCAACAAGCGTTGTCACAGGACTGACTTGACGCTGTCATGGACCATTAACCGGGCCGCGGCAGACTTGGCAAAACTTGCCAGAGGGTTGCCCATGACCAGCGCCGAGCTCGCCAAACCCACCCGTAAGCAACGCGTACGGACGCTATGGATTTCCGACGTGCATTTGGGCACCCGGGATTGCCAGGCTGAACACCTGTCGCAGTTTCTCAAGGGCTACCACGCAGACAAAATCTACCTGGTCGGCGACATCATCGACGGCTGGAAACTGCGCGGCGGCATGTATTGGCCGCAGGCGCACACCAACGTGATCCGTCGCCTGCTGACCATGAGCAAGCGTGGCACCGAGGTGATCTACGTCACCGGCAACCACGACGAGTTCCTGCGCCGCTATTCGAAGCTGATCCTGGGCAATATCCAGTTAGTGGACGAAGCCGTGCACGTCACCGCCGACGGCCGGCATCTGCTGGTGATCCATGGCGACCAGTTCGATGTGATCACCCGTTATCATCGCTGGCTGGCCTTTCTCGGTGACTCGGCCTACGAATTCACCCTGACCCTCAACCGCTGGCTCAATCATTGGCGCGCGCGATATGGTTACGGCTACTGGTCGCTGTCGGCCTACCTCAAGCACAAGGTGAAAACCGCGGTCAGCTTCATCAGCGACTTCGAAGAAGCCATCGCTCATGAATGCGTCAAGCGCGAGCTGCACGGCGTGGTGTGCGGGCACATTCACCATGCCGAGATTCGCAAGGTGGGCGAGGTGGATTATCTCAATTGCGGCGACTGGGTAGAGTCGTGCACGGCGCTGATCGAGCATTGGGATGGTTCGATCGAGTTGTACCGGTTGGCGGATGCCCAGGCGCGGGAGGCGCAGATGAAGGCGACGAAAGTTGCCGAGTTGGCCTGACAGTCATTTGGTGTTTGTACTGGCCTCTTCGCGGGCAAGTCGGATCGCCGCACCGCCGCTCCCACAGTGGGCGAAGGTGAGCACAAAACTTGTGGTCGCCAGATAACCCTGTGGGAGCGGGCTTGCCCGCGAATGGACCGCGCAGCGGTCCTGTCAGGCTGGCGAGTGTTCTTCCATCGCCGCCTTGTAGATCGAGTTTCTGGGGTGCGCAAACAACCGCTCCATCATCGGCTCGAAAAAGCTCAATGGCAGCGTGTCGTACGCCGGATCAAACGCCGCCGCATCGTATTTGGCACAGAATTCGATGGTCGCCTGGTATTGCGGATGGTCCTGGAACTGCTCACGCAGATGCCGATCCATGCCCAGGTAATGAAAAAAGTAGTAGCCCTGGAAAATCCCGTGCTTTTCCACCATCCACAGGTTCTCGGCGCTGACGAACGGCTTGAGGATCGCTGCGGCGATGTCCGGGTGGTTGTAGGAACCCAGGGTGTCGCCGATGTCATGGAGCAGGGCGCAGACCACGTATTCTTCGTCGCGACCATCACGAAAGGCGCGGGTGGCGGTTTGCAGGGAATGGGTCAGGCGATCCACCGGGAATCCGCCAAAATCACCCTCCAGCAACTTCAGGTGCGCCACGATCCTTGTCGGCAATTGTCGCGCGTAGGCAGTGAAGTCTGCGGCGATGATCGCCCAGTCTTCCTGTGTGCCGTCCTTCATGTGGGTGAAGCGGGCATTGGCATTCATAGGCAACTCTCTTGTGACGGATGTTCTCTAGAACGGAACGCGCCCCAGCACCATGTCCCGGTACATGACAAAATCGCCGAGCAGGCTGTAGAAGGGGTGTTGGAACGTTGCCGGGCGGTTCTTCTCGAAGAAAAAATGCCCGACCCAGGCAAAGCTGTAGCCCGCCACAGGCAGGGCCCACAACAGCATCCAGGCTCCGCGACCAACGGTCAGCGCCAGTATCAAGATAACCAGCGTCGTGCCGATAAAATGCAATCGGCGGCAGGTACTGTTGCTGTGCTCGCTGAGGTAGTAAGGGTAAAACTCAGCAAAGCTGTTGAAGCGCTTGATGTTTTCCACGACTGCGATCTCTGTGGTTATTGTTCTGACTGCAAGTTGTTCTGCGGGTAGCTTATTTGAGTCTAGAGTGATCATTGGCATCAGGCAGTGACAATAGGCGCCACTTTAATATCCTTCGGTCAATAGCCGTCGCATGCGGCTCACCATGTAAGAAAACGCCATGAGCGAACGAACGACTTCTGCAAGCTGGGCGATGGGGATTGTCAAAGCGCTGGAAATGGACGGCCTGGATTGCCGGGTTCTGTTCAAACAGCTGGGACTCGACTACGCAGCACTGGATGATCCGGATGCTCGCTTTCCGCAGGACTCCATGACACGGCTGTGGCAACGCGCGGTCGAACTGTCCGGCAACCCGGCCATCGGCCTGAACATGGGCAAGGTGGTGCGACCGGCGCAGTTCCATGTGACCGGTTACGCCTTGATGTCCAGCCAGACACTGGCCGAAGGTTTTCAGCGTCTGGTGCGCTATCAGCGGATCATCGCCGAAAGTGCCGACCTGAGTTTCCAACTGCTGGACGAAGGCTACGCGCTGATTCTGACGGTGCATGGCGACCACTTGCCGCCGACCCGGCAGAGCGCCGAGGCATCACTGGCCTGCGCCCTGGCGCTGTGCAGCTGGTTGACCGGGCGTACGCTGCATCCACGCAAAGTGCTGCTGCAAGGCGCCGAACCGGCCAATCCGGAACCCTATAAACAAGCTTTCCATGCACCGCTGGTGTTCAATGCGCCTTACGATGCGCTGATTTTCGAGCGTTCGGACATGGAAGCGCCCTTGCCGACGGCCAACGAAGCCATGGCGTTGCTGCATGACCGCTTTGCCGGCGAGTACCTGGCGCGCTTTTCCGAAAGCCGCGTGACGCACAAGGCGCGGCAGGTGTTGTGCCGCCTGTTGCCCCAGGGCGAGCCCAAGCGCGACACCGTGGCGCAGACGCTGCATCTTTCCCAGCGCACCTTGCAACGGCGCTTGCAGGAAGAGGGCACGAGTTTTCAGGCGCTGCTGGACGATACCCGGCGCGAACTGGCCGAGCAGTACCTGGCGCAACCGAACATGACCTTGCTGGAAATCGCCTACTTGCTGGGGTTCGCCGATCCGAGCAACTTCTTCCGCGCTTTCCGCCGCTGGTTCGATGCCACACCCGGCGAGTACCGGATGCGGCTGATGCAGGCACCTGAAGCGGTCAATGACGCCAAAATGCCGGAATACACAGCACAAACACAGTGATGATCTCCAGTCGGCCGAGCAGCATGCCGAACGACAGAATCCACTTGGCGGCATCCGGCAGGGTCGCGAAGTTACCGGCCGGGCCGATGGTCTCACCGAGCCCCGGGCCGACACCGGACACGGTACTGGCCGCGCCGGTGAGGGCGGTCATCCAGTCCACGCCGAGCAGCGACAGCAGCAGCGCAATCACACAGATGGTGATCGCAAAGAAGAACGAAAAGGTCAGGATCGAACGCACGATTTCTTCGTCGAGGCGGTGACCGTTGTACTTCTGCTTGATCACCGCGCGCGGATGAATCAGCTGGTTAAGGTTGGCCTTGAGCAGGATATAGGCCACCTGGAAGCGGAAAATCTTGATACCGCCCGCGGTCGAGCCGGAGCAACCGCCGACAAACCCCAGATAGAAAAACAGCATCAGCGAGAAATTACCCCAGAGGCTGTAGTCCCCCAGTGCAAAACCGGTGGTGGTCACTACCGAGGTCACGTTCAGCGCCACATGCCGCAACGCCTCCAGCCAATGCAGCTGGGTCGTCCACCAGTACCAGGTGCCGAGTACCAGCCAGGTCACCAGCAACATGCCGAGCAGGCCTTGAACCTGTTCATCCTTGATCAGCGCCCGACGGTTACCCCGCAACGTGGCGACATACAGGGTAAACGGCAGGGCGCCGAGAATCATGACGACGATCGCGACCCAATGCACCGCAGGCTCCGGCCACTTGGCCAAAGACTGGTCGGAGGTCGAGAAGCCACCGGTGGAAATCGCCGACATCGCATGGTTGATCGCGTCGAACAGGCTCATCCCGGCCCACCAGAACGCCAGGCTGCCGACAATGGTAATGCCGACGTAGGTCGCCACGATCAGGCGCGCCACCATGTGCGAGCGGGGCATGACTTTTTCCGAGCGGTCCGACGATTCGGTCTGGAACAGCCGCATGCCGCCGATGCGCAGCAGCGGCAGAATCGCCACCGCCATGCCGATGAAGCCGATGCCGCCGAGCCAGTGCAGCAACGAGCGCCACATCAGGATGCCGGGGGACATGGTGTCCAGGCCACTGAGTACGGTTGCGCCAGTGGCGGTAATGCCGGACATGCTTTCGAAGAACGAGTCGGTGTAGCTGATGTTTTGGGTCAGCAGGAACGGCAGCGCGGCGAAGATGCACACCACCAGCCAACTGCTGACGGTCAGCAGGTACATGTCCCGGGGGCGCAGGTGCACGTGCTCGGGGCGCCCCGGAATCACCAGCGCCAAACCGGCGACAAAGGTGATCATGCTGGCCCAGAGGAACGACGGCAGATCGCTGGTGCGCTCGAAAATGACCAGCGTGGCCATGGGGATGACCATGGAGATCGCCAGCGTGATCAGGAAGATGCCGATGATGAAACCAATGATCCGTAAGGTCGGCAACGCCATGAGGTCCGCTCGGCTGATAGAGGAAAGGGCGCCATTCTACCTGTGAGGCAGGGCATGTAAACCGGCACTGCTGCGGCAGTTACAGCTAGAATAGCCGCACAAATTTTTCAGGAGGTGGCCGATGCAGGCTCTCGACGCTTTGCTCAACCGTGTTTCCGTTCCGCGACTGATTGACCCTGCACCGACTGCCGAGCAGCGCGAGGTGCTGTTCGGCGCCGCCATGCGCGCCCCGGATCACGGTCACTTGCAGCCTTGGCGCTTCCTGACGGTGGAAGGCGCGGCACGTGAGCAAATGGGCGAGCTGCTGGTCGAAGCGGCGAAATTGCAGGACGGCGAAGTCAGCGAAGCGGCCATCGACAAGGCGCGCAATAATCCGCTGCGGGCGCCGTTGGTGGTGGTGGTGATTGCGCGGTTGCAGGATCACGTCAAGTATCCGAAGTCCGAGCAGTTGCTGGCGGCGGGCTGTGCGGCCCACGGGATCTTGCTGGCGGCCTATGCGCAGGGCATTGGCGCGGTGTGGCGTACCGGTGACCTGGCGTACTCGCCTCATGTGGCCAAGGGTTTGGGCCTGGCGGAGGGGGAAGAGGTGATTGCTTTCCTGTACCTGGGCACCCCGCAGAAAGAACCGCGGGTGGCCGAGAAGGTCGACCTGGCCGAGTTTGTCAGCGAATGGTCCGGGAAGGTCTGACACCGCAGACCTGTGGGAGCGAGCTTGCTCGCGATAGCGGCAGTACATTTAACATTGAAGTGACTGAAAAACCGCCATCGCGAGCAAGCTCGCTCCCACAGTAGATCTGTGTCATTCAGAGTTGGGGGGACAGCCTCAGGGCTGTACGACAGCCCCCGGCACCAACGGCAATTCCAGGCTGGCAATGAACCCGCCTTCAGGGTGATTGGCCAGCACCAGGCTGCCGCCATGGCGCTCCGCCGCTCGCCGGGCGATCGCCAGGCCCAGGCCGTGTCCGGCCGCGGTCTGCCCCGGTGCCCGATAGAACGGCTCACCGAGCTGGCTCAAATATTCGGCACTGACCCCCGGTCCATGATCGCGCACGGTCACGACGATCCGCTCACCTTGGCGCAGTGCCTGCATTTCGATCGGCAGGCCACCCACCGGATTGAAACGCTGGGCATTGCGCAGCAAGTTGTCGACGGCCCGCTCGATCATGGTCGGCCAGCCCTTCAGATTCAGTTGCGACTCGGCTTCGAGGTGGACGAGCTGCTCGGGTGAACCGAGTTGAGCATCCTTCTGCAAGGTATTGAGCAAGGCATTCAGGTCCACCTCTTCGGCACTGGCGTTATCGGAGTCGACCCGCGCCAGCACCAGGATTTCGCTGATCAGCGCTTCCAGTCTGTCGCATTCCCGGGTCAGGCGCGGCCATAACTGTTCCCGTTCCTGTGGGCCGGCCCGTTCGGCGAGCGCCAGCGCGATACGCAGACGGGCCAGGGGCGAGCGCAGTTCGTGGGAGACATCGCGCAGCAGTTGCCGCTGGCTGCCAATCAGACTCTGCAGGCGCGCACCCATGCGGTTGAAGTCATTGGCCAGGACGCCAAACTCATCACGACGGTTGGCCAGCTTGACCAGGCTGTTCTGTTGATACGTGGTTTGTCCCAGGTCATGCACCGCTCCGCGCAGACGGCTAAGCGGGCGAGTGATGGAAAAGGTCACCAGCAGGCTGAACAGGGTCAGCACCACCAGGGCGATTCCCAGGGCACTGAGCGGCCAGAGCAGGCTCTCGCGGTGCCAGGCGTCCAGTTCCGGGTGTGGAATGCGGTAGATGAACAGGAAGGTGTCACCGGTCTTTTCGCTGGTGAACTCATCGGTCAGACGCCGCCATGGCAGGCGCCGGTCATCATTGTTCTGGCGCGCCTCAAAGGCCGCCGCACGTCTGGGGAAGGTGCCGCGTACCACCGGATCGCCGCTCTCGTTGAGCACCTGAACGTCGATGTGATATTGGCGTTTGCGCTGCTGGAGAATGTCCTGGGCGGCGTCTTCGCCCTGACTTTCGTAAGTCTGCGTCCACTGTTCGGGCAGCGTGTTGAGGCCCGGGTGGCGGCTGAGAATCCATGCGTCCTGGTTGAGCATGTGCCCGAGCAGGATGGAAAGCCCTGCAACCAGAGCGATGGCCAGCCAGAAGCTGGCCAGGATACGCCAGAACAATGAACGCACGGGAAATCCTCAAACAAACGCAACTAATGTGGGAGCGAGCTTGCTCGCGATTGCGTCGGCACATTCAACATCAATGTGACTGAAAGAACGCCATCGCGAGCAAGCTCGCTCCCACAGTGATTGGTGTGGTGTCAGACCCAACGGTATTGAGCCGTCGGGTCCAAGTTCAGCGCATTATTGCGCTTTTTGCGGCTGTTGCGCTTTCCAGGCCTTGAACTCGGCCCACTCTGCGCGACGTTCAGCCTGTTTTTTCTGGATCTCGTCGAATTTCTTCTGTTGATCCGGTTTCAGCACCGCACGCACATCGGCTTCGGCTTTCTGGTGCTTGGCGGCCATTTCGTCTTTCATGGCTTTCTGGTCGGCTGGCGAGAGTTTCTCCAGGTATTTATCGACCAGTTGCTTACGCTCGTGCATCTGCTCGCCCATGATCTTGCGGATCTGCTCGCGCTGTTCGCGGCTCAGGTCCAGTTGGCTGTAGGGGCCTTTGCCGTGCATGCCGTGCATCTGACCGCCGTGGCGCGAACCGTCCATCGGCCCACCCATGGGGCCTGCGCCTTCAGGCATGGCCATGGCCACGGTCGGCAGGGCAGCGGCGAACATCAGAGCGATAAGAGTCTTGCGCATGGTGAATCTCCTTGTCTCGTTCCCGGTACGTTCCGGATGAGTGCAGATTACGCAGATCAAGGTCAGCGGCGGTCAGCGAAGGGTAAAGCTTGGGTAAAGACGATTTCCCGCCGACCTGACAAAACTCCCGACCTGTAGGGACCGTATGTCGTCAGGGTTCAGAGGCTGTAGTAGTAGCCGCGGCTGCGCAGGGCCACGATGCGCGGACGGCCATCGGGGTGTGGGCCGATCTTCTTGCGCAGGTTGCTGACGTGCATGTCCAGGCTGCGGTCGTACAGGGTCAGCTTGCGGCCGAGGGCAATCTGCGCCAGTTCCTGTTTGTCGAGGGGTTCGCCGGGCTGCTTGAGCAGGGCTTCCAGCAGGCGGCTTTCGGAAACGGTGAGGGTGAACTCCTGCTCGTCGATGCTGACCACGCCGCGCCCCGGGCTGAAACACAGGTCGCCCAGTTCCAGCTGGCTGGACACCGCTGCCGGGTGGCTGCGGCGCAGGACGGCGCGCAGGCGGGCGGTCAGTTCCCGTGGATCGCAGGGTTTGGCCAGGTAATCGTCGGCGCCCAGTTCCAGGCCGAGGATACGGTCCAGGGGCTCGCCCCGGGCCGAGAGCATCAGCACCGGCAGATCCGGGTGATCGCTGCGCAACTGCTTGAGCAGCTCCAGGCCGCTGCCATCGGGCAACATCACATCCAGTACCACGGCCGCCGGAGCGGTTTCGGCCAGCGCACGGCGTGCGCTCTGGCCGTCGTGGCAGGCTCGTACCTGAAACCCTTCCTGGCTCAGCCAACTGCTCAGGAGCTCACACAGCTCCTGGTCATCATCAATCAGTAACAGCTCGCTCATGACTCACTCAATTTAGCCATTGTCGACGTTTTCGACTTGCTCCACTGGCGAAGATACCGCAGAGCAGCGCCAATAGCGCTACCCCGGCGCCAATGACAAACCATTGTTGCTGGTCGGTCAGCAAACGTGGCAGCGGACTGCTGGCCTGGGCTTCCTTGAGTTGCAGCTTCAAGCGCTGATTCTCCTGGCGCAACCGGGCCAGCAGCGGGCTTTCGCGTTCGCCATCGACAGTTTGCAATTGCTTGTTCAGTTCTTCCCGTTGCCGTTCGCTTTCTTTCAAGCGTTGCTGCAGCTCGGTGATCTGGCTGCCGGCGCTCAAGGAAAGCGGCGTCGAGTTTCCACCCTCGGCGTATTCTTCACCGTGGGCGGGCGCCACGATCGACAACGTGACCAACATCAGACACAACGGACCCTTGCGCATCGCGACTCCTGATTCCAATACGAGTATTGGGCAAGTTGTCGGCCGATAAACAGGAATAATGAGCGATTGAGAACGCGATGAACCGACAAGGTTCACCGCGTGGGGGAATTGTTACGGCAGGACTTGCTTGAACGGCTTGACCAGAACGTTGGCGTAGACGCCTGCGGCGATGTACGGATCGGCGTCGGCCCAGGCCTGGGCGGCGCCCAGGGAATCGAACTCGGCGACGATCAGGCTGCCGGTGAAACCCGCCGCGCCCGGATCATTGCTGTCGACGGCCGGGTGCGGGCCGGCCAATACGATGCGACCTTCGCCCTTGAGCGCTTGCAGGCGCTCGAGGTGCGCAGGCCGTGCGGCCAGGCGGGCTTCCAGGGAGTTGGCGACGTCTGTGGCAATGATTGCGTAAAGCATGTCAGTCCTCGGTTTTTGGCGTAGTGGTGTCGGCATCGTGCAGGTGGCGGGACAGGTAAATGCCCTGGCCGACCAGGAACAGCAAAGTCATGCCCAGGCTGCCGAAGACCTTGAAGTCGACCCAGTAGCTCTGGAAGGTGAACGCGACAAACAGGTTGGCGGCACCGCAAAACAGGAAGAAGGCGATCCAGGCGATGTTCAGGCGTGTCCAGACCGGTTCCGGCAAGGTCAGCGCGTGGCCCATGATGCGTTTGATCAGCAGGCTGTCACCGACGAAGTGGCTGCCGATGAACGCCAGGGCGAACAGCCAGTTGACCACCGGGGCTTTCCACTTGAGGAACGTCTCGCTGTGGAAGGCCAGGGTCAGGCTGCCGAAGACCAGGCAGGCGATCAGGGTCAGCCATTGGCTCTTCTCCAGCTTGCGCTGCTTGATGAACAGTGTGCCGTAGACCACCAGGGAACTGACGATCAGCATCGCGGTGGCGCTGTAGATACCGCCTACAGTGAGCTCATGGCCGGCGATGTCGACGACCCGTGGATCGATTTTGAAGACGATGAAAAACAGCAGGAGCGGGATGAAATCGATGAATTGTTTCACAGTGGCAGCCAGAAGCAGGATGTGGCGGCATAATAACAAACATATGGGCGCGCGATAGCGCCAGCTGAATTGAGGTTACAAAGCCCTGTGAATGTTGATTTGCACTGCCATAGCACGGCCTCCGATGGCGCCCTGGCGCCTGCGGTTCTGGTGGCGCGGGCGTTCGAGAAAGGCGTGCGAGTCCTGGCCTTGACCGATCACGACACCCTTGAGGGCCTCGACGAGGCCCGGCACGCGGCTACCGCGTTAGGGATGCAACTGGTCAATGGCGTCGAATTGTCCTGTACCTGGGGCGGCGCGACCATTCATGTGCTGGGCTACGGTTTTGACGTGAACGCCGCGCCGTTGGTCGAGGCCATCGCCAGATTGCATGATGGCCGCTGGCTACGCTCCGAGGAAATCAGCCGCAAACTGGCGCTCAAAGGCATGCCGGGGGCGTTGGATGGCGCCCGGGAGATCCAGCAGGCGCTGGGCGACAGCGGAAACGCGCCGGCCCGCCCGCATTTCGCCGACTGGATGGTGCGAGAAGGTTTCGTCAAGGATCGCGCCGAGGCGTTCCGCAAATGGCTGGGTGCCGGCAAGCTGGGCGACGTCAAGCAACACTGGCCGACCCTGGAAGAAACCGTCGAAACCCTGCGTGCGGCCAAGGCCTGGGTCAGCCTGGCACACCCCTGGCACTACGAATTCACTCGAAGCAAGCGACGTCGCCTGATTGCCGACTATATTCAAGCAGGGGGCCACGCCATCGAAGTGGTCAATGGTTACCAGCCTGCCGAACAAGTGGGCAGCCTGGCCATTCTGGCCCGCGAGTTCGGTCTGCTGGTCAGCGCCGGCAGTGATTTTCATGGCCCCGGAGGCTGGTCGGAGATCGGTGAATACCGGCCACTCCCGGAGGATCTGCCACCGCTATGGTGTCGATTCAAACATGACCCAGTTATTGCCGCCGTCTGAACAGGTAGAGAATGTGAGTCAATTTTTCCAGATTCATCCGGAAAACCCGCAAGCGCGCCTGATCAAACAGGCCGTCGAGATCATCCGCAAGGGCGGGGTGGTGATTTATCCCACAGACTCTTCCTACGCCATTGGTTGCCAGATCGGCGACAAGGTGGCTGTGGAGCGCGTGCGACGTTTGCGCGGGCTGGATGAGAAGCACAACTTCGCGCTGATTTGCTGTGATCTGTCGCAACTGGGCCTGTTCGCCAAGATCGACACCGGCACTTTCCGCCTGCTCAAGGCCCACTTGCCGGGCCCGTACACCTTCATTCTCAACGCCACCCGCGAAGTACCGCGACTGTTGCTGCATCCGAAAAAACGCACCATTGGCCTGCGGGTGCCCAGCCATCCGATTGCCCTGGCATTGCTGGAGCAGCTCGGCGAGCCGTTGATGAGCGTGAGTCTGATCATGCCCGGTGAAACCGACCCGATGTATGACCCCCACGAAATGCGCCAGTTGCTTGAACACCAGGTCGACCTGATCATCGATGGCGGCTTTGGCGGGATCAAGGCGTCCACCGTGATAAACCTCGCCGACGGCGAACCGGAAGTCATCCGCGTCGGTTGCGGCGACCCTGCGCCGTTCATGGTCGAGGCCTAGATGTCCGCAGTAGAACCCGTCGACAGTCAGGCCGGAGCCCAGCAGGAACTGCCCTTTGCCATGGTCTATGGCCAGGCGGTCATGGAAATGCCGCTGGACCTGTACATCCCGCCGGATGCCCTCGAGGTCTTCCTCGAAGCCTTCGAAGGCCCCCTCGACCTGCTGCTGTACCTGATCCGTAAACAGAACATCAACATCCTCGACATCCCGGTGGCGGAGATCACCCGCCAGTACATGGGCTACGTCGAGTTGATGCAGTCGGTGCGCCTGGAACTGGCCGCCGAGTACCTGGTGATGGCCGCGATGCTGGCCGAGATCAAGTCGCGGATGCTGCTGCCGCGGGCCGAAACCGTCGAAGACGAAGAGGACGACCCGCGCGCCGAACTGATCCGCCGCTTGCAGGAGTACGAGCGTTTCAAGGCCGCCGCCGAAGGCATTGATGGCCTGAGCCGCGTCGGTCGCGACGTGGTGGTGCCCAAACTCGACGCCCCGGAGGCCCGGGCTCGCAAGTTGTTGCCGGACGTGCGCCTGTCCGAGTTGCTGTTGTCCATGGCCGAGGTATTGCGCCGTGGCGACATGTTCGAAAGCCATCAGGTCAGCCGCGAGGCGCTGTCTACCCGGGAGCGCATGAGCGATGTGCTGGAGCGCCTCAAGGGCGGCGGTTTCGTGCCGTTTGTCGAGCTGTTCACCGCTGAAGAGGGGCGCCTTGGCGTGGTGGTGACCTTTATGGCGATCCTTGAACTGGTCAAGGAATCCCTGGTCGAGCTGGTGCAGAATGAGCCATTTGCCGCGATCCACGTGCGAGCCCGAGCCGAATAACGAGTCGAAACATGAACCTGACTGAACCCCGTGACCTGGCACCCTTGCTTGAAGCCTTTCTGTTGGCCTCGGGAAAGCCGCAATCCCTGGAAAGCCTGTTCGAGCTTTTCGAGGAGGGCGAGCGCCCGGAACCGCCGGTCTTCAAGAAGGCCTTGACGATTCTCGCCAAGTCTTGCGATGGCCGCGCGTTTGAACTCAAGGAGGTGGCCTCGGGGTATCGCCTGCAAATTCGCGAGAAATTTGCGCCGTGGGTCGGGCGTCTGTGGGAGGAGCGCCCGCAGCGTTATTCCCGCGCCATGCTCGAAACCATGGCCCTGATCGCCTATCGCCAGCCGATCACCCGCGGCGAAATCGAAGACGTGCGGGGCGTGGCGGTCAACAGCAACATCGTCAAGACCTTGATGGAGCGTGAGTGGATCCGCATCGTCGGCTACCGCGACGTACCCGGCAAACCGGCGATGTTCGCCACCACCAAGGCGTTCCTCGATCACTTCAACCTGAAAAACCTCGACGACTTGCCACCGCTGGCGGAACTGCGCGAGCTGGAACCGGACCCGGTGCTCGATTTCGACGACGCCCCCGTACCCGCCGGGTTGCAAGAGCTGGCCGACGCCAGCGCGGAACCGGAAGAGCCGAAGGAAGAAACCAGTTTCCACACGCTGTTGCTGGAGCTGGACAGCATGGAGGAGGGGATCAAGACCGACTTCGATGATCTGTTGCGTGATGGCGCGGTGACTGAGTTTGATTCGGGGCAGCCCGACATCGAGTCTGAGCCTGAAGGTGCCCGGATCGAGACTTTGCCTGAGCCTGAGCCGGAAATGGAACCGGAGCAGGAAGACGATATCCTCGGCGTGGCCGAGGCCCGGGAAAAACTGCTGGCTGCCGTGGCTGCCCTCGAACAGCCGAAACCCGAGCCGGAACTGTCGGACGAAGAGGCCGAAGCCCTCGCTCTGGCCGAAGCCATCGAAGCCGAACGCCGTCAGTTCGAAGACTGATCGCAATGTCTGCGACCACCAAAGATCCCTGTGGGAGCGGGCTTGCCCGCGAATGCGGTGGGTCAGCCAATAAATATGCCGACTGACACGCCCTCTTCGCGGGCAAGCCCGCTCCCACAGGGGGATGTGTTCACCATAAGGCTGCGGGTCACCGTTCGGCGCAAAAACCAATAACCTTGCCGTGATGAGCTAGTCTGTGATGCGCAATCGTCCGCATGCGCGTATGATTCGCGACCCTTCGGCGATCCCTTCGCCAAAGTACCCAGATTTCAGACCACACCGGGAGGTGCCCAGATGAGTATCAAAGACCAGCAAGACGACCAGCCAATCGGCCCAGCAGGCGAAAAACTGCAGAAAGTCCTCGCCCGTATCGGCGTCGGCTCGCGCCGTGACGTGGAAGCCTGGATCAGCCACGGCCGCATCAAGGTCAACGGCAAAGACGCCACCCTTGGCCAGCGCGTCGACATGCACGACGCCATCACCATCGATGGCAAGGTGATCAAGCGTGAAGAGGCCGCCGAATCGGTGCGCCGCGTGATCATGTACAACAAACCCGACGGCGAAATCTGCACCCGTGTCGATCCGGAAGGCCGCCCGACCGTGTTCGACAAGATGCCGCGTCCGAAAGAAGGTCGCTGGATCAACATCGGTCGCCTGGACATCAACACCACCGGTCTGCTGATGTTCACCACCGACGGAGAGCTGGCCAACCGCCTGATGCACCCTTCCTACGAAATGGACCGTGAATACGCGGTACGTGTGCGTGGCGAAGTCGATGACGAGATGATCGAGCGCCTGAAGGCGGGTGTTGTCCTTGAAGATGGCCCGGCCAAGTTCACCGACATCAAGCAGGCGCCAGGCGGTGAAGGTTTCAACCACTGGTACCACTGCGTGGTCATGGAAGGTCGTAACCGCGAAGTTCGTCGCCTGTGGGAATCCCAGGGCCTGGTGGTCAGCCGTCTGAAGCGCGTGCGTTTCGGTCCGGTGTTCCTCAACTCCGACCTGCCGATGGGCCGCTGGCGCGAAATGAGCCAGTACGAAGTCGACATTCTGAGTGCCGAGGTCGGCCTGACGCCGGTCGCGATGCCGCAGATGAACGCCAAGAGCAAAGACAAGCTTGACCGTATGCAGCGCAAGTCGTCGCGGCCGATGGCCAAGACCGAGCGTGTGCGTACCCTGCGTCCAGCCGCTGGAGGTCCTGCCGCTCCTGTTGCTCCACGTGCCAGCCGCGAGCCGCAGATCGAAGGCGAGCGTCCAGGGCGCAAGCCTGCTGCGCGCCAGGACGGCGAACGCGGTCCACGCACGCCCCGTCCGGCCAATGGCCGTACCGAGCGTGGCGAAGGTCGTGGTACGCCGGTAGCCGACCGCCCGGCCGACACCAAGCGCCCGGCCAAGCCGGCGCCGAAGCGTCCGGGGATCAAGCTGGTCGACGGTGACACGCCATCGGGCAAGCGCCGTGGCGCACCGGCCGGTTCCGGCCAGCGTCCGGGCTTTGGTCGTCGCAAGCCGGAATAATCGGCTGAGCGCTTGATAAAAAACGCCAACCTTCGGGTTGGCGTTTTTTTTTGGCTGGCTTTAGCGATGGGGTGTTTTCAAGGGCCTCTTCGCGGGCAAGCCCGCTCCCACAGGAGACCGGGTTGTTCTGGAGAAATGCGTTCCACTGTGGGAGCGGGCTTGCCCGCGAAAGCGCCAGTCGCCGCACCGAGCCGTCCGAAGTGGAAAGTCAGAATTACGCCCTGTAAAGAAAACCTGACGAAATTCACAGATTAATCCCGTGAAATCGTCCTTCGTCGAATGCCGTAAGAAAATTCTTACGCATCAATACCTTCCTACGCTCTTCCTGCCCTCTGGCCCGCTTGTTTCACCGCTCCATGCAGGGTGTTATGCGCGCCATGCCTGTCGTGCAGGTGCATAACAAAAAGGAGGCGCAATGAACGCCGTATTCCATCTCCATCTCTCTGTGAGAGGCGGTTTTCCTGCCTTTCCCGTCGATGATCCGCAAGGATCTGACCCATTTTTTGCAGCCGCCCGAGCCTCTCGGGGTGGACACAGGCAATCCCGGCCATAGACACGCTTGTCCAGCGGGTCTGGCAGCAGGGGGTTACAGGTGTACAATGCGCCGCGTTTTACCTGTGACCTCCTGCGCATCTGCGCAACCCTCAAGGCTATCCGCCTTGTTCACTCCGCCGCGTCACGAGCGTGTCGGGTTCGATTTCGTCACAGATAAAAACAAACAGGTGACGCATGACCGTTGTAAATACGCTGAACTCCTGGTGCCTGCGCTGGGGTTTGATCGGTGCCGCTTAACGCCTTTCTTGAGCAGCAACGTCGACTGAACATCATCAAACCTTGCGTGAGACCCTTTTCATGAGTGGACAAAACCCGCAATCAGGCGAGCTGAAACGCGGCCTGAAAAATCGCCACATTCAATTGATTGCCTTAGGTGGCGCGATCGGTACCGGTCTGTTCCTCGGCTCGGCCGGGGTACTCAAGTCCGCCGGCCCGTCGATGATCCTCGGCTACGCCATCTGCGGCTTCATTGCTTTCATGATCATGCGCCAACTGGGCGAAATGATCGTCGAAGATCCGGTAGCCGGCTCCTTCAGCCACTTCGCCCACAAGTACTGGGGCGGCTTTGCCGGTTTCCTGTCGGGCTGGAACTGCTGGATTCTCTACATCCTGGTGGGCATGTCGGAGCTGACCGCGGTCGGCAAGTACATCCACTACTGGGCGCCGGACATCCCGACCTGGGTCTCCGCAGCGGGCTTCTTCGTGCTGATCAACGTCATCAACCTGGCCAACGTCAAAGTGTTTGGCGAGGCCGAGTTCTGGTTCGCGATCATCAAGGTCGTGGCGATCGTCGGCATGATTGCCCTGGGCAGCTACCTGCTGGTCAGCGGCAATGGCGGCCCGCAAGCGGCGGTGAGCAACCTGTGGTCCCACGGTGGCTTCTTCCCGAACGGTATCAGTGGTCTGGTGATGGCCATGGCTTTCATCATGTTTTCCTTCGGTGGCCTGGAAATGCTCGGCTTCACTGCTGCGGAAGCCGACAAGCCGAAAACCGTGATCCCGAAAGCGATCAACCAGGTGATCTACCGGATCCTGATTTTCTACATCGGTGCCCTGGTAATCCTGCTGTCGTTGACCCCATGGGACAGCTTGCTGACCACCCTGAACGCCTCCGGTGATTCCTACAGCGGCAGCCCGTTCGTGCAAGTGTTCTCGATGCTGGGCAGCAACACCGCGGCGCACATCCTCAACTTCGTGGTCCTGACTGCGGCGTTGTCGGTGTACAACAGCGGCACCTACTGCAACAGCCGCATGCTGCTGGGCATGGCCGAGCAGGGCGATGCGCCGAAAGGCCTGGCGAAGATCGACAAGCGCGGCGTGCCCGTGCGTTCGATCCTGGCCTCGGCCGCCGTGACCCTGATCGCGGTGCTGCTGAACTACCTGATCCCGCAAAACGCGCTGGAATTGCTGATGTCGCTGGTCGTTGCCACCCTGGTGATCAACTGGGCAATGATCAGCTACTCGCACTTCAAGTTCCGCCAGCACATGAACAAGACCAAGCAGACGCCGCTGTTCAAGGCCCTGTGGTACCCGTACGGCAACTACATCTGCCTGGCGTTCGTGTTGTTCATTCTCGGCGTGATGCTGTTGATTCCGGGGATCCAGACATCGGTGTACGCGATTCCGGTATGGCTCGTGTTCATGTGGGTCTGCTACGGCATCAAGAACAAGCGCAGTGCTCAACATGCGTTGCAGGCAGCAGTGAAGTAACTCCCCGCAGAAACGACAAACCCGGCCATGTGCCGGGTTTTTTGTGGCTATCGAATTCTTGGCATGACACTAAACCCTGTGGGAGCGAGCTTGCTCGCGATGAGGCCGTGTCAGTCGACATCATCGTTGCCTGACACACTGCTATCGCGAGCAAGCTCGCTCCCACAGGGATCGCGTTTGTCCGACCCTTTCGCGGTATCCTGCACGCTCTGAATACGGACGCTTTTCCATGCTGGTGATTTCCAACAACGTGCATCTGCCGGATGCCGAGATCGAGTTGACGGCCATTCGCGCCCAGGGCGCGGGCGGGCAGAACGTCAACAAGGTGTCGAGCGCGGTGCACCTGCGCTTCGACATTCCGGCGTCGTCCTTGCCCGAGTTCTACAAGGAGCGGCTGCTGGCACTGCGCGACAGCCGCATCACCAGCGACGGTGTGTTGATCATCAAGGCCCAGCAATATCGGACGCAGGAAGCCAACCGTGCCGACGCGCTGGAGCGACTGACCGAGCTGATCCTCAGCGCCACCAAAGTCGAAAAGAAGCGCCGCCCGACCAAACCGACCCTCGGCTCAAAGAAGCGCCGCCTCGAATCCAAGACCAAGCGCGGCAGCATCAAGGCCGGACGCGGCAAGGTCGACTTCTAGCGGGCGTCCCGCGCCTCGCGTTGCTTCGGTGCCTGCCGGTACAGGTAAAGGCTGAGTATCAATCCGCTCAATGCGGCGAGGGCGGCGAACAGGAAGATCGAAGCGAAACCAAAGCCCGCCGCAATCGCCCCAGCCAGCGGCCCGGTGATCCCCAGCGACAAATCGATGAACAGCGAATAGGCGCCGACGGCTGCGCCACGGCTGGAGGCGGGCACCAGGTTGACCGCTTCCACGCCGAGCGCCGGAAACACCAGCGAAAAGCCGAAGCCGCTCAGCGCCGCACCCGCCAATGCCCAATGTGCATCCGGTGCCAGCCACAGCAACAGCAAGCCCAGGGTTTCCACCGACAGGCAGGCAATGGCGACCCGAAAGCCGCCGAGACGGTTGATCAGGTTGCCGAACAGCAGGCGCGCGCCGATGAAACTGGCGCCGAACAGGCTCAGGCACAGCACCGCGTTGTCCCAGTGTTGCGTGGCGTAATACAGGGTGATGAAGGTGGCGATGGTGCCAAAGCCGATGGAGCCCAGAGCCAGGCCGCAGCCGTGGGGAAAGACACGCCCGAGCACATGCATGAACGGCAGGCGCTCGCCGGCAACGATCGGCGCGGCGGTTTTCGGCCAGGCCAGCAGCAGGCCGAGCACGGCCAGCAGCACAATGCTCACGCCCATGCTCCACAAACCCAGTTGATGGACGATCAACACACCCAAGGGCGCGCCGACGGCCAGTGCGCCGTAGCTGGCGATCCCGTTCCAGGAAATGACCTTGGCCGTGTTCGCCGCGCCGACCCGGCCGATGCCCCAGCCAATCGAACCCGAGCCCACCAGGCTTTCCGCGCTGCCGAGAACCAGACGGCCGATCAACAGGCTGATCAGGCTCAAGGTCGGCAGGCTCTGGGTCCAGGCCGAGATCAACATGAACACGCCGCTCAGGCCGCAACCGGCCAGGCCATACATCACCGCCAGTTTGCTGCCCTTGTTGTCGATGATCTTCCCGGCATAGGGGCGGCTGAGCAGGGTGGCCAGGTATTGCACGCTGATCACCAGGCCCGCGACCACCGCGCCGAAGCCCAGGTCACTGTGGACGTAACCAGGCAATACGGCCAGGGGGATGCCGATGTTCAGGTAGCCGATGAAGGTGAAAAGGACAATGGAAACGACTTGCAGCGTGACCGCCAAGGGGCGCTGGTTTTCAGGCATGGGTAAAGGGTCCACGGTAAAGCAGGATAGATAGGCTGCTTATGATAGCGGTGTGGACGGTCGTTGGTTGTGAAAAAGTAAAACTATTTGCCGGGCGGCGTCATTCAGCTTTGACGGGAGCAACCAGTTGCGTAGTGACCAGGGCGGCCAGCGCATTTTCCTGGGTGCCGAAGCGGGCGAGCAGGGCGGCTTGTTTCTCGGGAGTGAGGCGATTCCAGATCTCGATCATTTTCTCGGCGGTGCCGATCAGGACGCTGGCCTGCTTTTCATCAAAGGTTTCGCTGAGTTCATCGGTCATGGTGCGGGCTCACGTTTCAGGCAGTGTGGAAAGCGCATGGTAGCGCTTTCCACACGGTCTGTACGGCGGGTGTTTCAGTCTTCGCTGTCAGCCTGGCGGCGGTCAGTGGCTTCTTTCGGCTCGGGCTGTTGGGCACCGGCTTGTTGCGTGGTCGTCTGCTCAGGTTCGTGCAGGCTTGGGAAGGGGAGATTAGGAATCTCGTGCATGGTCGCGCTCCTCGCTAAGTCTGTTGATAGATCTGGTAGATCCGCGCTTTAAAAAAGCCTGGGCAGGATACAGCACTGAAAATGACAAACGGACTTTTATATCCATTTGTTTCGACGGATGGGATTGTCTAGACATGACTGGAAGAGCGACACAAAACAAATGTGGGAGCGAGCTTGCTCGCGATGGCGGCCTGACAGTCAACAGAGATGTTGAATGTTATGGCCTCATCGCGAGCAAGCTCGCTCCCACAGGGTTTGGTGGTGTTATTTGCAGACTGCGGCAATCGCCTCGGCCAGCAGATCCAGGCGCGTAGCATCAATCCCTGCCACGTTGGCCCGGCCGGAGTTGACCATGTACACACTGTGATGCTCGCGCAGTTGCTTGACCTGATCCGGCGTCAAACCGGTGTAGGAAAACATCCCGCGTTGCACGCCAATGTGCGCAAAGCGCTCGCGCAAACCGTGAGGCTCCAGTGCTTCCACCAGACCGCTGCGCAGTTGGGCGATACGCAGGCGCATGCCTTCCACTTCGTCAGCCCAGAGGTTTTTCAACTCTGGGTCACCGAGGATGGTTGCGACCACGGCCGCACCGTGATCCGGTGGCGTCGACCACAGGTTGCGGGCGATGTTGGCCAGCTGGCTGCGGATATCGGTGAGCTTGTCGGCGCTTTTCGCGCAGACAATCAGCGCGCCGGTGCGGTCGCGGTACAGGCCGAAATTCTTCGAGCAAGAGCTGGTGATCAGCAGTTCCGGCAACTCGGCGGCGAACAGCCGGGTCGACCAGGCATCCTGCTCCAGGCCATCGCCGAATCCTTGATACGCAAAGTCGATCAGTGGCAGCAATTCGCGCTTGCGTACTACCTCCAGCACCCGGTGCCAGTCGTCGTGGGACAGATCGAACCCGGTCGGGTTGTGGCAGCAGGCGTGCAGCAACACCACGTCACCCTTGGGCGCTTCGTTGAGCACTGCCAGCATGCCCTCGACATCCAGACGGTTGTCACTGCCGACGTAGGGGTAATGGCTGACCTTGACCTTGGCGGCCGCGAAAATGCTTTCGTGGATCGGCCAGGTCGGATTGCTCAACCAGACGCCGCGCTCCGGCAGGCACTGGGCGATGAAGTCAGCGCTCAGGCGCAACGCCCCGGTGCCGCCCGGAGTCTGGGTGGCGCCGGCGCGTTGTGCGCTGATCAGCTTCGAGTCGGCGCCCAGCACCAGCTCATTGATCGCCTTGCCGAACGCCGGTTCGCCGTGACCACCGATGTAGGTCTTGGTGGACTGGCCGTCCACCAGGCGCTGCTCGGCAAGTTTCACCGACTCGAGAATCGGCGTCAGGCCCTGGGCGTCCTTGTAGACACCCACGCCCAGATCGAACTTGCGCGGGTTCGGGTCCTGCGCGTAGGCCTCCATCAAGCCCAGAATCGGGTCGCCGGGCACTCGGCCGATGGCGTCGAAGTGCATTACTTGCGCCCCTCGGCGTCCTTCGCTACTTCGTCGGTGCGCGCAGCCATGATGAAGTCGTTGCGGTGCAGGCCCTTGATCGAGTGGCTCCACCAGGTCACGGTCACTTTGCCCCACTCGGTCAGCAGGCCCGGGTGATGGCCTTCAGCCTCGGAGATCTCGCCGACGGCGTTGGTGAAGGCCAGTGCATGTTTGAAGTTCTTGAACAGGAAGACCTTTTCCAGCTGCATGATGCTGTCGCGTACTTCGATGTTCCAGTCCGGGATCTGCTTGATCAGGATCGGCAGTTCTTCGTCGCTGACTTGTGGGGCGTCGGCGCGGCAGGCTTCGCAATGGGCTTGGTTCAAAGTGGACATGGTGTGTTTCCTGTAATCGAGTGTTTTTATATCGGTCGACAGTGCCGTCACGCTAAACCAAAGCGACGGTGACTGACAGACTCACTTGTCAGCAAAAATCGCGGTTCACGCAGCTTTTGGTTTTGGCGGAAATTTCGGAGTGTGCAGACCCATCTGCATCGCTTGCTTGACCATGCCCATGATGTCTTCGTGGGCCAGGTCGAACAGGCGCTTTAGGTTCGGCAGCGCGAAATACAGGGGTTGCAGGATATCGATGCGGTACGGCGTGCGCATGCATTCCAGCGGGTCGAAGGCTTGATGTTCAGGCTCGTTCGACAGGCAGTAAACGGTTTCCTTCGGTGAAGACAGAATGCCGCCGCCGTAGATGCGCTGGCCTTGCGGGGTGTCGACCAGGCCGAACTCGATGGTCATCCAGTACAGGCGCGCCAGGTACACGCGTTCTTCCTTGGAAGCCTTGAGGCCAAGTTTGCCGTAGGTGTGGGTGAATTCGGCGAACCAGGGGTTGGTCAGCAGCGGGCAGTGACCAAAGATCTCGTGGAAAATGTCCGGCTCTTGCAGGTAGTCCAGTTCTTCGCGGGTACGAATAAAGGTCGCCACCGGAAACTGCTTGCTGGCCAGCAATTCGAAAAAGGTCTGGAAGGGAATCAATGCGGGAACCCGGGCAACCTGCCAGCCGGTGGTTTCACCGAGGACCTTGTTGATTTCGCCGAGTTGAGGAATGCGGTCGTGGGGCAGACCGAGTTTTTCGATACCGTCCAGGTACTCCTGGCACGCACGCCCTTCGATCACTTTGAGTTGGCGAGTGATCAGCGTGTTCCACACCGCGTGTTCTTCGGCGGGGTAGTCGATAAAACCTTGCGCATCGGGCTCGCGAGCCACGTATTGCGTCTGCTTCATACTGCTCTCCTGCTAGGGGATTTCGTTCTTGTTATGTACTGCTATGGACCTAGAAATACCCCAAGGATTGCACTGTTGCAGCAGGTGATCGGCGTCAAGCGTAGGAAAATCCCCCGATATTCGTAAAGTTTTCGTTACGAATGGTGCGTGGTCGCGCAGCTATTGAGATTTACCGGTTTGAAAAACCCTTTGTCTGTCACATAATCTTGACGACTATCTGAGCGCCTCGAAAGAAAAATGCGATCGAGCGCGCACCGCTGTACCCCTGTGGGAGCGGGCTTGCTCGCGATAGCGGTAGACCAGCCAACATAGATGTTGAATGTGAATCTGCTATCGCGAGCAAGCTCGCTCCCACAGGGATTGCGTTGATACCAACTTTATTCACCGCATTGCATTTCAGGCCTTTTTCATGCGTATCAAAGTCCACTGCCAGAACCGCATCGGCATCCTGCGCGACATTCTCAACCTGCTGGTGGAGTACGGGATCAACGTGGCCCGCGGTGAAGTGGGGGGGGAGCATGGCAACGCCATCTACCTGCATTGCCCGAACCTGATCAACATCCAGTTCCAGGCCTTGCGTCCGAAATTCGAAGCGATTGCCGGGGTCTTCGGCGTCAAGCGTGTAGGGCTGATGCCCAGCGAGCGTCGGCACATGGAACTCAATGCCCTGCTCGGTGCGCTGGAGTTTCCGGTGCTGTCGATCGATATGGGTGGTTCCATCGTCGCGGCCAACCGGGCAGCGGCGCAGTTGCTGGGGGTGCGGGTCGACGAGGTGCCGGGTATTCCCCTGTCGCGGTACGCCGAAGATTTCGATTTGCCGGAACTGGTGCGCGCCAACAAATCGCGAATCAACGGGCTGCGGGTCAAGGTCAAGGGTGACGTGTTCCTGGCCGACATCGCGCCCTTGCAGTCTGAGCACGACGACAGCGAGGCCATGGCCGGTGCTGTGCTGACGCTGCACCGCGCCGACCGGGTGGGTGAACGCATCTACAACGTGCGCAAGCAGGAATTGCGTGGCTTTGACAGCATCTTCCAGAGCTCGAAGGTGATGGCCGCGGTGGTGCGCGAAGCGCGACGCATGGCGCCGCTGGATGCGCCGCTATTGATAGAGGGCGAAACCGGCACCGGCAAAGAGTTGCTGGCGCGGGCCTGCCACTTGGCCAGCCCTCGAGGGCAGTCGCCGTTGATGGCGCTCAATTGCGCGGGGCTGCCGGAGTCCATGGCCGAGACGGAATTGTTCGGTTATGGCCCCGGTGCCTTTGAAGGGGCGCGGGCCGAAGGCAAGCTCGGGCTGTTGGAACTGACGGCGGGCGGTACGCTGTTTCTTGATGGCGTCGGGGAAATGAGCCCGCGCTTGCAGGTGAAATTGCTGCGCTTTCTGCAGGATGGCTGCTTCCGTCGTGTGGGCAGCGACGAGGAGGTCTACCTCGACGTACGAGTGATCTGCGCGACCCAGGTCGACCTGTCCGAATTGTGCGCGCGCGGCGAGTTCCGCCAGGACCTCTATCACCGCTTGAATGTGTTGTCGCTGCACATCCCTCCACTGCGCGAATGCCTCGACGGTTTGACGCCGCTGGTGGAGCACTTCCTAGATCAGGCCAGTCGGCAGATCGGTTGCCCATTGCCCAAGCTCGCCCCGGCGGCCATGGAGCGACTCAGCCACTACCACTGGCCGGGCAACGTGCGGCAACTGGAGAACGTGCTGTTCCAGGCGGTTTCCCTGTGCGACGGAGGCACGGTCAAGGCAGAGCATATTCGTCTGCCGGATTACGGCGTGCGCCAGCCATTGGGCGACTTTTCGCTCGAAGGCGGGCTGGATGAAATTGTCGGGCGCTTTGAAAAAGCGGTGCTGGAACGGCTTTATTCGGAACATGCCAGCAGCCGATTGCTCGGCAAGCGGCTGGGTGTCTCTCACACAACGATTGCCAACAAGTTGCGTGAATATGAAATAGGCAAACTTGAACGTTGAGGGCTTTTTATTTTCTAAGTGTTAATGATTATCCAGTGCTTATTGTTCCTGTTTAAAGCGCTAAATTCCCCTGCCATTGATCTAAATCATGGAAGTTGCCGAACAAGCCATCTAGGCTCTTCTCAACGTTTGGCAGGAGCGATGACCATGCCATCAGTGGATGATTCTACCCGGCGAGTTCGCAAAGAAACTCGCCTGTTCTATTTCCTGATCATTGTTCTGTTTCCACTGTTATCGGTGGCGATAGTCGGTGGTTACGGTTTTTTTGTCTGGTTTCTGCAAATGCTCCTCGGTCCGCCAGGCCCCCCCAACTGATCGACATCCATCTCTAACTCAGCAGGGAGTACGGGTCGTGGAAAAGACGCTGCACATTGCCAGTCTGGTGGTTCATGCCCGTCCTGCCTTGTTCGAGGCGGTCAAAGCCAACCTGCGTTTGCTTACGGGCGTTGAGCTTCATCAGGAAAGCCCCGCCGGCAAGTTAGTGGTTGTGCTGGAAACCGATCACGAAAGCCAGATTCTTCAGCGAATCGATCAGATCAATCGCTTGCCGGGCGTGCTCAATGCCGCTTTGGTTTATCACGAGATTCTCGATGTAACGGGAGAAAGCACATGCCTATGACTCGGCGAGAGTTTGTCAAAGCCCAGGCAGCCGGTATCGCGGCTGCGGCTGCGGGGCTCCCGGTGTTTACCTCGGCCAGCAACCTGATTACCGAACAAGACATGGTTTCCCTGAACTGGAACAAGGCGCCCTGTCGTTTTTGCGGTACCGGTTGCAGCGTCATGGTGGCGACCAAGGACAACAGGGTTGTTGCCACTCACGGCGATGTGAAAGCCGAGGTCAATCGCGGGTTGAACTGTGTCAAAGGCTACTTTTTATCCAAGATCATGTACGGCGTTGATCGCCTGACGCAGCCGCTGTTGCGCATGACCAACGGGCAATATGACAAACAAGGCGAGTTTCAGCCGGTGTCCTGGAAACAGGCGTTCGATGTGATGGAGTTGAAGTACAAGGAAGCGCTGAAGAACAAGGGCGGGGAATCTGTCGCCATGTTCGGCTCCGGGCAGTGGACGATCTGGGAAGGGTACGCGGCCAACAAATTGATGAAGGCAGGGTTCCGTTCGAACAACATCGACCCCAATGCGCGCCATTGCATGGCTTCGGCGGTCATGGGGTTCATGCGCACTTTTGGTATTGATGAGCCGATGGGCTGTTACGACGATATCGAAGTCACCGATGCATTCGTCCTGTGGGGTTCAAACATGGCGGAAATGCACCCGATTCTTTGGAGTCGGGTCACTGATCGCCGTTTAAGTCAGCCGAATGTGAAGGTGGCCGTACTTTCCACTTTTGAACATCGCAGTTTTGAACTGGCCGACATTCCGATGGTGTTCAAGCCGCAGACTGACTTGCTCATTCTCAACTACATCGCCAACCACATCATTGAAAGCGGTTCGGTCAACAAAGACTTCGTCAGCAAACACACCCGATTCGCCAAAGGCACCGATGACATCGGCTACGGTTTGCGTCCCGATAATCCGCTGGAGATGAAGGCCAAGAATGCCGACAAGGCAAACACCTGGACTGACATCGACTTCGAGCAATTCGCCGCTTTCGTCAAACCCTACACCCTGGAACGCACCGCAAAGGAAACCGGGGTGCCGGCCGAGCGCCTCAAGGCATTGGCTGAACTGTACGCCGACCCCAAGCGCAAGGTGGTTTCGTTCTGGACCATGGGCTTCAACCAGCACACCCGGGGTGTGTGGGCGAACAACCTGATCTACAACATCCACCTGCTGACCGGGAAAATCAGCGAGCCGGGCAACAGTCCTTTCTCCCTGACGGGCCAGCCTTCGGCCTGCGGCACGGCGCGAGAAGTGGGTACGTTCTCCCATCGCTTGCCGGCCGACCTGGTGGTGACCAATCCGGCGCACCGCGCCACGGCGGAAAAAATCTGGAAACTGCCGGCGGGCACCATCAAGGAAAAAGTCGGGTTCCACGCCGTGCAGCAGAGCCGCATGCTCAAGGACGGCGTGCTCAATGTGTATTGGACGATGGCCAGCAATAACATGCAGGCCGGACCCAACATCATGCAGGAAGTGCTGCCCGGGTGGCGCAACCCCGAGAACTTCGTGGTGGTGTCGGATGTGTATCCCACCGTTTCGGCGCAGGCAGCGGATCTGATTTTGCCCACGGCCATGTGGGTCGAAAAAGAGGGGGCTTACGGCAACGCGGAGCGGCGTACGCAGTTCTGGCATCAATTGGTCTCGGCACCGGGTGACGCCAAGTCGGACCTCTGGCAATTGGTCGAATTTTCCAAGCGCTTTACAACCGACGAAGTCTGGCCGGCAGAACTATTGGAGAGTTCACCGCAGTACAAGGGCAAGACCCTGTATGAGGTGCTGTTCAAGAATGGCCAGGTCGATCAATTCCCCGCTGAGCAACTGGCTGAGGGCTATCAGAACGACGAGGCCCGGGATTTCGGTTTCTACCTGCAAAAAGGCCTGTTCGAAGAATATGCCCAGTTCGGCCGTGGACATGGTCATGACCTGGCGCCCTTTGATCGTTATCACTCCGAGCGCGGGTTGCGCTGGCCCGTCGTCGAAGGCAAGGAAACGCTGTGGCGCTTCCGCGAAGGTTACGACCCCTATGTCGAGAAGGGCAGTGGTGTGCAGTTCTACGGCTACCCCGACAAGAAAGCGATTATCTTCGCGTTGCCTTACGAGCCGCCTGCGGAAGCCCCGGACGCGGACTTTCCGTTCTGGTTGAGCACCGGACGGGTGCTTGAACATTGGCACACAGGGACCATGACCCAGCGCGTCGAAGAACTCTATAAAGCAGTCCCCGATGCGTTGGTCTACATGCACCCCGCCGACGCCAAGGCCCTCAATGCCCGACGTGGCAGTGAAGTGAAGCTGATCAGTCGACGCGGCGAGATGCGTGCACGGATTGAAACCCGAGGGCGCAACAAACCGCCTCAAGGCCTGGTGTTCGTGCCGTTTTTCGATGCCAACAGGCTGATCAATAAAGTCACGCTTGATGCGACGGACCCCATCTCCAAGCAGACCGATTACAAAAAATGCGCGATCAGGATTGAGTTGATCAAGACGGCATAAGGAGCGCTTTCATGAATTATCGTGTGCTGTCCCTGCTTGCCGTTCTGCTGGTGTGGCTGCCCATGGCATTTGCGGCCGAACCCGGGTACCCACTGGATGCGCCGGCACCGGATGGGCGACGAGTCGGCGGGACCTTGACTCAGGAGCTGCCGGCACCGCCCATCGCGGAAGACGAAAACAAGGACCTCAAGCGTGAACGTAATTATCCCGAGCAACCGCCCACCATTCCCCACAGCATTCGCGGGTATGGCATCGACATGAACAGCAACAAGTGCCTGACCTGCCACAGTCGTGCCAACAGTGCGCGCACCCAGGCGCCGATGATCAGCATCACGCACTACATGGACCGTGACGGCCAGGCATTGGCGGCCGTGTCGCCGCGCCGGTACTTCTGCAATCAGTGTCACGTACCGCAAAAAGATGTGAAGCCTCTGGTGAACAACAGCTTCAAGAACATCGACCAGGTGCTGCAAGACGAAATCAACCGCCAGCCGAAACCTTGAGGAGAGGCTATGAAATCTTTGCTTGCCTTGCTCAAGGATTATTGGAGTGTACTGCGTCGGCCCAGCGTGCATTACAGCCTGGGCTTCCTGACCCTCGGCGGATTTATCGCCGGGGTGATTTTCTGGGGTGGGTTCAACACCGCGCTGGAAGCGACCAACACCGAGAAGTTCTGCACGTCCTGCCATGAAATGCGCGACAACGTTTTTGTCGAGTTGCAGGAAACCATTCACTACACCAATCGCTCGGGCGTGCGCGCCACGTGCCCGGACTGCCACGTCCCCCACGAGTGGACGCACAAGATCGCCCGCAAGATGCAGGCCTCCAAGGAGGTCTGGGGCAAGCTGTTCGGCACTATCAGTACCCGGGACAAGTTTCTGGGCATGCGTCGGGAGCTGGCCGAACACGAGTGGGCACGGCTCAAGGCCAACGACTCCCGGGAGTGTCGCAACTGCCACAACTTCGAGTTCATGGACTTCACGCGGCAGGGCAAGCGCGCCGCCAACATGCACTCCACCTCATTGGCCAGCGGACAGGCAACCTGCATCGACTGCCATAAAGGCATTGCCCACAAATTGCCCGACATGAGCGGCGTGAAAGGCTGGTAGCCGGCTTTCACGGCGTTGCCTCCAAGCGGCATAACCGCGCCGGTTTTTCGTCTCCGATACAGTGTCCGTTTCCCTTCTGATTGGCCTCCGGCCCCCGGTTTCATGGGGGTTGGAGCTGCTGCGCACAAGTTGGTCTGCAAATTGCTACAGCCTGCGCAACACAGCAGTGGGCGGCAAACGTCCGGCAGGCAGAGGAAAGAGTGTGGACAAGTACCTTTATGTGGCAATGACCGGCGCCAGCCAGAATGCTCTGGCGCAAAAGGCGCATGCCAACAACCTCGCGAACATCTCCACCAATGGCTTCCAGAAAGACCTGGAGCAGGCCCGTTCGATGCCTGTGTTCGGTGACAGCTTTCCGGCGCGTGCGTTTGCCATGTCCGAACGCCCGGCCACGGATTTCTCCCCGGGCTCACTGGTGGAAACCGGCCGCGACCTCGACGTTGCCGTGCAAGGCGGCGGCTGGATTGCCGTACAGAATCCCGATGGCGGTGAAAGCTACGTGCGCACCGGCAGCTTGAACGTTGACGCCCTGGGTGTGCTGCGTGCCGGCAATGGCATGCCGGTCATGGGCAATGGCGGGCCGATTGCCGTGCCGCCGGAGCAGCAGATCGAAGTCGGCGAGGACGGCACCATCAGCATCCGCGCGATGGGCGAAGGTCCGCGGGTGATGGCTGAAGTGGACCGCATCAAGCTGGTCAACCCGGACCTGAAGAACATGACCAAGGGCCTGGATGGTTCGATCCACACCAAGGACGGCAAGCCGGCGCAGGCCGATGCCAACGTCAAGCTGGTGTCCGGGTTCCTCGAGTCGAGCAACGTCAATGCCGTGGAAGAGATGACCTCGGTACTGGCCTTGTCCAAGCAGTTCGAGTTGCACATCAAGATGATGAACACCGCCAAAGACGATGACCAGGCCATGGCTCGGGTCTTGCAGATCAGCTAATTACCAGAACGTCGCGCCGTAAAACAGGCGCACGAGGAGAATCGAATGCTTCCGGCTCTATGGGTTGCCAAAACAGGTCTGTCCGCCCAGGACACCAACCTGACCACCATTTCCAACAACCTGGCGAACGTGTCGACCACGGGTTTCAAACGTGACCGCGCCGAGTTCCAGGACCTGCTCTACCAGATCAAGCGTCAGCCAGGTGCCCAGTCGACCCAGGACAGCGAACTGCCGTCGGGTCTGCAACTGGGTACCGGTGTGCGCATCGTCGGCACCCAGAAGAACTTCACCGCCGGCAGCCTGCAAACCACCGAGCAGCCACTGGACATGGCCATCGACGGTCGCGGTTTCTTCCAGATCCTGCAACCGGACGGCACCACGTCCTACACCCGTGACGGTACCTTCCACCTGGACTCCAACGGCCAGATCGTCAACGCCAGCGGCTTTGCCCTGGAGCCGGCGATTGTCATTCCGAACGACGCGCAGACCTTCACCGTCGGCCGCGACGGCACCGTATCCATCACCGTTGCCGGCAATCCGGCTGCCCAGGTGATCGGCAACCTGCAGACCGCCGACTTCATCAACCCGGCCGGCCTGCAGGCAGTGGGCAACAACCTGTTCCTGGAAACCGCCGCCAGTGGCGCGCCGCAAGTCGGCACTCCGGGCCTGAACGGTTTCGGCACCACGCTGCAGAACACCCTGGAAACGTCCAACGTCAGCACCGTTGAGGAGATGGTCAACATGATCACCACCCAGCGCGCCTACGAGATGAACTCCAAGGTGATCTCCACCGCCGACCAGATGCTCTCGTTCGTAACGCAGAATCTGTAATCAAGTCTATGGGGCGGCCATGAGGCTGTCTGCAACACCGTGAGGTAGGGTCATGAATCGCTATGTATCTGTTCTGGCACTGAGTGGGATCGCCGCGCTCGCAGGTTGCGTGCCTTCGACGCCCAAGCCCAATGACCCTTACTACGCTCCGGTGTTGCCGCGTACGCCGTTGCCGGCTGCCGCGAACAACGGCTCGATCTATCAGGCCGGTTTCGAACAGAACCTCTACAGCGACCGCAAGGCGTTCCGGGTCGGTGACATCATCACCATCACCCTGAACGAAAGGACCCAGGCCAGCAAAAACGCCAACTCGCAAATCGGCAAGAACAGCAAGGCCAACATCGGCCTGAGTTCGCTGTTCGGCAGCAGCGCCACCACCAACAACCCGTTCGGCGATGGCGACCTGAGCCTGAGTGCCAGCTACGAAGGTGACCGCGCGACCAAGGGTGACAGCAAGGCGGCGCAGGGCAACACCCTGACCGGTTCGATCACCGTGACCGTTGCCGATGTGTTGCCCAACGGCATCATCGCGGTGCGCGGCGAGAAGTGGATGACGCTCAACACCGGCGATGAGCTGGTGCGGATCGCCGGCCTGGTTCGCGCCGATGACATCTCGACCGACAACACCGTGTCGTCGACCCGTGTCGCCGATGCGCGCATCACCTATTCGGGCACCGGCTCGTTTGCCGATGCGAGTCAGCCAGGCTGGTTCGACCGTTTCTTCCTCAGCCCGCTGTTCCCTTTCTAGGTGGCTTTCCAGTTGAGCATGTTGAACTTCAAACACCTTATGGTGGCCGCCCTGATGATGTCGGCAGCCTTCAACGCTCAAGCCGAGCGCCTGAAGGACATCGCCAGCATTTCCGGCGTGCGTTCCAACCAGTTGATCGGCTACGGCCTGGTGGTCGGGCTTAACGGCACCGGCGACCAGACGACGCAGACCCCGTTCACCCTGCAGACCTTCAACAACATGCTGTCGCAGTTCGGCATCAAGGTACCGCCGGGTTCGGGCAACGTACAGTTGAAGAACGTGGCGGCCGTGTCGATCAGCGCCGATCTGCCGGCGTTCGCCAAGCCGGGTCAGCAGGTCGACATTACTGTTTCCTCCATCGGCAACTCCAAGAGCTTGCGCGGCGGCACCTTGCTGCTGACGCCACTCAAGGGGATCGACGGCAACGTTTATGCGGTGGCCCAAGGCAACCTGGTGGTCGGCGGTTTCGATGCGGAGGGGCGCGACGGCTCGAAGATCACTGTCAACGTTCCGTCGGCCGGCCGCATCCCAGGCGGTGCCTCGGTGGAGCGCGCGGTGCCGAGCGGTTTCAACCAGGGCAACAGCCTGACGCTGAACCTCAACCGTTCCGACTTCACCACGGCCAAGCGCATCGTCGACAAGATCAACAACATGCTCGGCCCTGGCGTGGCCCAGGCCATCGACGGCGGTTCGGTTCGCGTCACCGCGCCGCTCGATCCAAGCCAGCGTGTCGACTACCTGTCGATCCTGGAAAACCTCGAGATCGATCCGGGCCAGGCGGTGGCAAAAGTCATCATCAACTCCCGTACCGGCACCATCGTGATCGGCCAGAACGTCAAGGTTTCCCCGGCCGCCGTGACCCATGGCAGCCTGACCGTGACCATCACCGAAGACCCAATCGTCAGCCAGCCCGGCCCTCTGTCCAATGGCACGACGGCGGTGGTGCCGCGTTCGCAGGTCAATGCCCAGCAGGAAGCCAAGCCGATGTTCAAGTTCGGCCCTGGCACCACCCTCGACGAGATCGTGCGGGCGGTGAATCAGGTCGGCGCGGCACCGGGTGACCTGATGGCCATCCTCGAAGCGTTGAAGCAGGCCGGCGCCCTGCAAGCCGACCTGATCGTGATCTGAGGACGGCCATCGTGGATATGCGCAAGAGCGGTCTGGTCAGCAGTAGCGATTCGGGTTCCTACTCGGACCTCAATCGTCTGAATCAGCTCAAGGTCGGCGACAAGAACAGCGACGGCAACCTGCGCAAGGTGGCGCAGGAATTCGAGTCGCTGTTCCTCGGGGAAATGCTCAAGTCCATGCGTTCGGCCACCGAAGCGCTGGGTCAGGACAATCCGATGAACACCCCGGCGGCCAAGCAATATCAGGAAATGTACGACCAGCAACTGGCCGTTTCCATGTCCCGCGAGGGCGGTGGTATCGGCCTGGCTGATGTGCTGATGCGCCAGATGTCGAAGGACAAACCGCTGGCGCCGGGTGAGGCCGCCGCAGCGTCTCTGGCCAAGCAAGAGGCCGCGAAAGCAGCCGTGCAAACGCCGGTGGCGGCCGGCACGGTGGCAATCAATGGGCCGCTGTCGCGGATCAATGGCCAGCGTCCATTGTGGGCTTCGCGCTCGGTCCACGCCCCGCAAGAGGCGGGTGAGGGTGGTCATCGCAATGACATGGCGCTGATCAATCAGCGACGCCTGGCATTGCCGCCGAAGCTGGCTGATCGTCTGTTGGCCGGGTTGGTGCCTTCGGCGACGCCCGCTGCCACGACGATCAACAAGACACCGTTGCCTGAGCGCGCGACAAGCACCGGCACGGGACCGCTGTACAACGGCGACTGGCTGGCGACTGCGCAGCAATCCTCCTCGGGCGGCATGCAGATCTACGGTCGCGCCATGGCGCAGATTCCGTTGGCGCCCCCGAAGAAAGCCTTCAGTTCCGCCGACCAGTTCGTCAACACCATGTTGCCGATGGCCAAGGAGGCGGCGGCGCGGATTGGTGTCGATCCGCGTTACCTGGTGGCCCAGGCGGCCCTGGAAACCGGTTGGGGTAAATCGGTCATGCGCCAGCAGGATGGCAGCAGCAGCCACAACCTGTTCGGCATCAAGGCCGGCAACAGTTGGCAGGGGAATTCGGCGCGGGCGATCACCAGCGAATTCCGGAACGGGCAGATGGTCAAGGAGACGGCCCAGTTCCGTTCCTACGACTCCTACAAGGACAGTTTCCATGACCTTGTGACTTTGCTGCAGACCAATAATCGCTATCAAGATGTCGTGAAGTCGGCCGATAACCCGGAACAGTTTGTACGCGAGTTGCAGAAGGCCGGTTACGCAACCGACCCGGACTACGCGAGCAAGATTTCGCAGATAGCCAAGCAGATGACGAGTTACCAGAACTACGCTGCGGCGGGCGTTTCCACTACGCCTTTATAGGCACAAGGAATAAGGTCTGAACCATGAGTTTGCTCAATATCGGGATGTCGGGGCTCTCTGCTAGCCACGCTTCGTTGGTGACTACCGGTAACAACATTTCCAACGTCGATACCGTCGGGTACTCGCGCCAACAAACGGTACAGGGCACCAAAGGCTCTATTCAGTACGGCAATGTGTTCATCGGCACCGGCACGACGCTGGCCGATGTGCGTCGGGTGTACAACAGCTACCTCGATGCGCAGTTGCAGACCACTACCTCGCTCAACGGTGATGCGCAGGCGTATCTGGGGCAGGCCACTCAGGTGGACAAACTGCTGTCCGACAGTGGCACCGGCATCACCAAGACACTGCAGTCCTTCTTCTCGTCGTTGCAGACGCTGTCCGCGAACTCCAACGACAACGCTGCACGCCAGGCGCTGTTGACCAATGCCCAGGGTTTGAGCAGCCGCTTCAATGCCATGTCCCAGCAGTTGACGCAGCAGAACACCTACATCAACGATCAGTTGGGTTCGATGGCCGAACAGGTCAACAAGCTGGCGTCGACTGTCGCGGCGTACAACAAGAGAATCAGTGAAGTCAGCAGTTCGAGTGGCACGCCCAACGAACTGCTGGACCAGCGCAACGAAACCATTCGCCAGCTCAACGAGCTGGTCGGCACTCAGGTCACCGAAACCGAAGGCCGACTGGATGTCTACCTGGGTAGCGGCCAGCCGTTGGTTGTAGGCGACACGGTCAATAAATTGCGTATGGCGGCAGACCCGACCGACCCGACCCGTTCCTCGATCATCATGGATCGTGGCAGTTCGTCGATCGACATCACGGGTGTGATGAGCGGCGGCCAGATGGGTGGACTGTTGCGCTATCGCTCTGAAGTGCTGACGCCGGCGGTCAATAGCCTGGGCCGCATCGCCATGGTTGTGGCGGATCAGGTCAACAAGCAATTGGGGCAGGGCCTGGACCAGAACGGCAACTTCGGCGCCGCGCTGTTCAACAACATCAACAGCGCGGCGGCCATCAGTCAGCGCAGCATCGCCAATGCGAACAACGACCCGGCCTCCGGCAACCTGAACGTCACCATCAAGGACACCAGCAAGCTGCAGGCCAGTGACTATCAGGTGACCATCACGGCCACGGGCTACAACGTGCGTCGCTTGTCGGATAACACCGACATGGGCAACTTCGCGTTCGCTACTCCTCCTGCTGCCGAGCCGGTCATCGATGGCTTCAGCCTGAGCCTGAACGCAGGCTCGGTCACCGCCGGCGACAGCTTCAAGATTACCCCGACGCGCAGCTCCGCCGCGGACATGACCACGGTCATGACCGACGCCAAAACCCTGGCCACGGCCGCTCCGCTAACCTCTTCCAAGGCCTCGGGCAATGACGGCACCGGTGCAGTCAGTCAGCCGACACTGAACACTGCCCTGGATATCTACGATCCGGTCCAGCGTCTGGAAGTGCAGACGGCGGTCAAGGCATCGATGCCGGTTCGCATGCTCATGACCAGCGCCACGGCCTACGAGGTGTTCGACGCCAAGGGCAACAGTGTCGGTACCGGCAACATCGTGCCAGGCCAGAACAACGACCTGAACATTGCCGTGCCTTACACCGATGCCGGTGGCAATGCAAAAACCTTCAGCGTGGGGATGACTGTCAGCGGCAGCCCGGCCTCGGGTGACAGTTTCAATATTTCCATGACTGCGGCCGGAAGCACCGACAACCGCAATGCTGCGGCCTTGCTCGGTCTGCAAACCAAGGCAACGGTGGGGGCCACTGCTACTAGTCCGGGTGTGAGTTTTACCGAGGCTTATGGTGGCCTGGTCTCGAGCGTCGGCTCCCAGACCAAGCAGGCTCAACTGGACGGCACAGCCACTGACACCATCCTGACCGGGGCGCGAAACGCCCGTGACTCGCTGTCGGGGGTCGATCTCGATGAAGAGGCCGGTAACCTGACCAAGTATCAGCAGTACTACACGGCGTCTTCGCAGATCATCAAGACTGCGCAGGAAATTTTCAGCACTCTGATCAATGCCCTTTAAGGAGCCGTAGAACATGCGTATTTCTACAGCACAGTATTACGCCACGACGGCTGCCAACTACTCTCGCAACCTCAATAACGTGATGAAGACCGCCGAGCAGGCCAGCAGCGGCGTCAAGCTTGAGACCGCAGCGGATGATCCGGTCGGCGCGGCCCGCCTCCTGCAACTTGAGCAGCAAAAAGCCATGTTGGGTCAGTACACCACCAACATCAATTCGTTGAACACGGCTCAAGCGCAAGAAGAGAGCGTGCTGGACAGCATCAACAACGTGCTGCAGAAAGTCAGCGAGTTGGCGGTACGTGCCGGTGGCGGTTCGTTGAACGACGATGACCGCAAATCCATTGCTGCAGAACTCAAGCAGTCCGAAGAGCAATTGCTGAGCTTGATGAACAGCAAGGACGCCAACGGCAAGTACATTTTCTCTGGCGCCAGCAACAATACCCAGCCGTTTGTGCGCAACAGTGACGGTACCTACAGCTATCAGGGTGACCAGACTCAGCTGGAGCTGAAGATCGGTGACTCGATGTCGCTGGGCCTTAACGATACCGGCTGGGACGTTTTCCAGCAGGCGATCAACGCCGCTCGCAGCTCGACCACCATGCTCACGCCGCCCGTCGATGACGGACGCGTCAGGCTGTCGCCAGGCCTGGTGAACTCCGGTCCGGCCTTCGATGCGAACTTCCGTGGCGGCGAGCCTTACAAGTTGCAGTTCACCAGCAGCACCCAATTCGTGATCACCGATGCCACCGGCGCCGACAGGACCGCCGAGGCGACTGGCGGCGGGGTGTTCGACCCGAATGCCAAGGGCGGCTCCGACATCAACTTCCGCGGCGTGACGTTCAAGCTGGACATCACCCCCCAGGCTGGCGATAACGCCACCAACATCGATGGCTTCATCGCCACGCACAGCTTCGAGTTGTCGGCCAAGCCGGACAGCTTCGTCAGCAACCGTGCCCCGAGCAACGTATCGACGGTTGTCGTGAGCAATGCAGCGGTGAGCAACGCCGCTGATTACAACAGCTTTTTCCCTGAAGGTGGGGCGGTCCTGAAGTTCACCGGTCCCGGGACCTTCGACCTGTACGCTCGTCCGTTGACCAGCGGCAGCACGCCGGTAACCTCAGGAACCGTGGTGGCCGGCGTGGCGACAGCGGCCGGTGTCGACTTTACCCTGAGTGGCGGCACTCCTCCTGGCGTGCTCAATCCGGGCGATCAGTTCGATATCGCGGTCAATACGCACCAGACCCAGAACGTACTCGACACCATCAGTCAGCTGCGTTCGGCACTCGACGCACCGACCCAGGGCAATCCGACCGCCCAGCGTTTTCTGGAGAATACGGTAGCCTCCTCCATTGCCAACCTGAACAACGGCAAGAACCAGGTCGACCTGGCGCGTGGCGCGATCGGTGCCCGGGGTAACGTGATGGACATGCAAAAGGAACAGAACTCCAGCGCCGGCCTGATCAACGAATCGACGGGCAACTCGATCAAGAACGCCGACCCGGCGGAAGTACTGACGCGTCTGACCTTGCAGCAAACCATGCTGCAGGCCGCGCAACTGGCCTTCGCCAGGGTTTCCCAGTTGAGCCTGTTCAACAAGCTTTGAGTCGGTCTTGACCGCTCGCGGCCAGCCCCTGTCACAGGGGGCTGGCTTTTTTTTGCTTTTTTTGGGGGGTAGGGCGAGGCCGGGCGGGGCGGGATCCGGACCACAAAATCAAATAAAGCAGCGGTGCCTGAGTGACCTGTCAGTCAAAACGCGCATCTTCACTGTATCCTGTCTGCGGGCGGTGAAGGTGGCGGGCTGCTCAAGGTGTTGTTCTTGAACCCCGATGTTGCCTCCTCTGGGGCACAGGCCCTGACTGTAGACGCCCTCGATTCAGCGAGCGGCGATGTTCAGCTGTTTATTATTGGGAAGCCATAATGATTGGCATAAAAAATATAGCGAGTTACGTGCCGGCAGCCGGGATTGATAATTACGCCCAGGGTGCAAAGTTCGACAAGGACGAAACCTTTATCCTTGGCAAAATCGGTTCTGCGTTTTTGCCGCGCATGGGGGCCGATCAGGAAACGTCCGATCTGTGTGTCGAAGCAGCCAATGCGCTGTTCGCCGCCAGTCCAGAACTCAAGCGTGAATCCATCGACTGCTTGATCGTCGTTACCCAGAATGGCGATGAGGAAGGGTTGCCGCACACTGCTGCGATCGTTCAGGACAAACTGGGCTTGCCGACCCATGTCGCTGCTTTCGATATTTCCCTGGGCTGTTCTGGCTACGTCTACGGCATCTATGCGATCAAAGGCTTCATGGAAGCGGCAGGGCTGAAAAATGGCCTGCTGATCACTGCCGATCCTTATTCGAAGATCGTCGACCCGGAAGACCGCAACACCACGATGCTGTTCGGTGATGCCGCTACCGCCACCTGGATGGGCGAAAACGCTGTCTGGCAACTGGGCAAGTCGAAGTTCGGTACCGACGGTTCCGGCGCACCGCACCTCAAGGTCAGCGACGGTGTATTCTTCATGAATGGTCGCCAGGTGTTCAACTTTGCCTTGTTGAAAGTTCCTGCGCATTTGCATGAGTTGTTGGATGAGTCCAATTTGCAGGCGAGCGACATCGATGCCTTCTGCATTCACCAGGGCAGTGCGGCCATCGTCGATGCCGTGGCGCGCCGCTTCGAAGAAGGTGAGCCGGAGAAGTTCGTCAAGGACATGCTTGAAACCGGTAACACGGTGTCGTCGAGCATTCCGCTGCTGTTGCAGAACCACGTCTTCGACTCCAAGTGGACTCGAGTTGCCATCAGCGGCTTTGGCGTGGGCCTCTCGTGGGGTTCGGCCATTCTCTATCGCGGCTGATCGACTGACTCGACGCTACAAAAAACAACGCCCGGAAATTTAAACTTCCGGGCGTTTTGCGTTTTTCTGACGCCGACTTTCTGGCTCTAAAGCCTTGAAAATAAAGGGCTGGCAAGCTGCCACTAAAAAATTCGAAAAAACCGCTCAAGCAAAGCCTCTTCACGACGATAACTATTACGTAGGTTCTCTAGGCCACACCAGGCGGTTGCCAGGGCCGGAAGCCGCAGTATCCATCCAACGAGGATTTCGTCATGGCTTTAACCGTAAACACCAACCTTGCTTCCTTGACCGTTCAGAACAACCTGAACAAAGCTTCCGGTAATCTGCAAACCTCCATGCAGCGCCTGTCCTCCGGCCTGCGTATCAACAGCGCTAAAGACGACGCTGCCGGCCTGCAGATTTCCAACCGTCTGACCAGCCAGATCAACGGCCTGGGCGCGGCTATCAAGAACGCCGGTGACGGTATCTCCATCGCGCAAACCGCTGAAGGCGCGATGCAGGAATCCACCAACATCCTGCAGAAAATGCGTACCCTGGCTCTGGCTTCCGCGAACGGCTCGCCAAGCGATGACGACCGTAAGTCGAACAACGCCGAATACTCCGCACTGACTGCTGAACTGACTCGTATTGCTACCACCACTACCTTCGGTGGTCGTAACCTGCTGGACGGCTCCTTCGGTACTACCCAATTCCAGGTAGGCGCCAACGCCAACCAGACCATCAACATGACTCTGGGCGACGTATCGGCCAACAACATCGGCTCCCAGCAGCTGAAAAGCCTGGCGATCGCGCCGAGCGCAACCGGTGTAGCTGGTGGTGCTGTAACTCTCGTTGGTGGTGGCCAGACCGCAAACTTCACCATTACAGCGGGTGATTCGGCCAAGACTACCGCTTCGCAGATCAACAAAGCCGCTGTGGGTGGCGTGACCGCGACTGCCAGCACTGAAGCTCAATTCACTGTCAACAGTGCTGCCATCACTACCAGCGCCAACTTCACCATTAAAGTCGGCACTGGTGCCGCGGTGAGCATGGTGGGTGTGACCAACACCGGTGAACTGGCTGACCAACTGAAATCCAACGCCGCCAAACTGGGCATCAGCGTTAACTACGATGCCAAGGCTGGTACCCTGTCGGTTAAATCCGATACCGGTGAGAACATCACTCTGGACAACGGTGACGCAGACGCAATCGCCGGTATCTCGGTTGCAGCCAAAGACGGTTCCGGTGTCTATGGTGCTCCAGTTGCCGCCCTTGCCGGTCCTCTGCAGATCACTGGCGCTGTTTCCCTGAACTCCGCCAACAGCTACTCGATGAGCGGCGCGGGCGTGACCAACCTGTTCAACGCCGGTACTGCTGCCAGCTCGGTTAAAACCACTGTTGCGGCCACTGACGTTACCACTGCAGCCAACGCTCAGAACGCTATCGACGTGATCAGCCAGGCGATCTCGGCTATCGACTCCCAGCGTGCTGACCTCGGTGCGGTACAAAACCGTTTCGACAGCACCGTAGCCAACCTGCGCAGCATCTCGGACAACTCCACTTCTGCTCGTGGCGTGATCCAGGACGTTGACTTCGCAGCAGAAACTGCTCAGCTGACCAAGCAACAAACCCTGCAACAAGCTTCTACTGCGATCCTGTCGCAGGCTAACCAGCTGCCATCGGCTGTACTGAAGCTGCTGGGTTGATTCCAGCGCTTGGTAACTGACGGAAGGGCGCGTTTACGCGCCCTTTTGTTTTTTTTCATGATGAGGAGATAAGGCATGGACATGAGCGTCAAATTGAACCAGTCCTATCCCGCGGTTGCCCTTCAGGGCGTAACGCCGAATGTCACTGGAAAACCGGAACAGCCCAAGACTGAAGCGCTCAAGGCCTCGAGCCCCGAGCCAAAGCGTGACGAGCTGGAAAAAGCGGTTACCGATATTCAGGAGTTTGTCCAGGCTGCCCAGCGCAATCTGGATTTTTCCATTGATGACTCCACTGGCCGGGTCGTGGTCAAGGTCATCGCCACCGATACGGGTCTGGTGATTCGTCAGATCCCGTCGGAAGCTGCACTAAAACTGGCCCAGAGCCTGTCGGACGCCAGTAGTTTGTTGTTTGACGGCAAAGTCTGAACTGGCATGAATTTTGTTGCTGTCGCTGTTTAAGACGTTCCTGGTCAAGAAAACGGCAGCCACTGGATAAGGAGAGAGATGATGGCGGGTACAACGGTCAGCGGTATTGGTTCGAACATCGATACCCAGGCGATTGTTAAGTCTTTGGTGGACTCCGAAAGAGCGCCAAAACAGACGCAAATCAACAATCAGACGCTGAAAGCAACCACCTCGCTGTCGTCGATCGGCAAAATCCAGGCGGCGCTGGATGCCTTCCGTGGGGCGTTGGATAACATGAAAACCACCGCCAGCTTCAGCGGGTTGAGCGGCACGTCCTCCGATGAAAAAGTGGCCACGGTGACCACCGGTAACGGTGCGGCGGCGGGCAATTTCTCGCTGCTGGTCACCCAGTTGGCAACCGCATCGAAAATTTCCACCAAGGTTTACGCCGATGGCGCTTCCTCGGTGGTCAATGCCGGGGCGGTGCCGTCCACGCTGAGCATCAAGCAGGGCAGCGATACTTTCGACGTCAGCATTCCCGCTGGCGCGACGTTGCAGCAGGTGCGCGACTCGATCAACTCCCAGTACGCGAACCAGGGCTTGAGTGCCAACATCCTGACTGATGCCAACGGTTCTCGAATGGTGCTGACGAGCAGTAAAACAGGGGTCGGTTCGGACCTGACCCTGGCGGGTAACTCCGGTCTGGAAACCGGCACCTCGATCCTCACCACGCCACAGAACGCCAAGTACACGCTTGACGGTGTGGCGATGGAATCGAAGAGCAACACCATTGCCGATGCCGTGAGCGGTATTACGCTGAAATTGACAGGGGTTTCTCCGGTCCCGTCCGGCGGCGGTGCGGCAACACCAACCACTATCACCGTGTCGGCCGACACTACGACGCTGAAGTCTTCGGTCAAGGGGTTTGTCGACACCTACAACGCGCTGATCAAGGCTGCCAACACCGAGACCCAGGTCACGACCAATGCCGATGGTTCGTTGACGACAGGTGCGCTCACGGGCGACGCGTCGCTGCGTTCGTTGCTATCGTCGGTGCGTACCGAATTGAACGCCATGGGTGGCACAGGTCAGATGAAATCCCTCGCTCAGTTTGGTGTCGAGACCGACCAGAAGACCGGATTGCTGTCGATCGACGATAAAGTGTTCAGTGCTGCGGCAAAGACCAATGCCGCCGATATCAACGGGATTTTTACGGGCGATACCGGTTTGCTTGCGCGCATGAAGGCTGCTACCGACACCTTCGCGCAGAAAACTACCGGGGTCTTTGCCGCGCGTTCGGCGAGCTTGAGCGATAGCCTGAACGACCTGAAGAAGCAGCAGGACTCCCTTGATGCACGGATGGTCAGTCTGCAAACAAGTCTGACCGCCAAGTACACTGCGATGGACTCCCTGGTGGCCAGGCTGCGCGCCCAGAGCGACAGCATCATGACCACGCTCAATGCGCTGAACAATCCCAAAGACAGCTGATTTGGATCAGGCATGAAAAACCCGGGTTGCCTGTAAAGTCAACGCCAGGGTTTTTTCACGGGGCGGCGGGTCTGCATTAAAGTTATGTGTCGACCAGTCGACATAAAGATCAGAGCCTTCCCAATTTCAAGCTGTTGTCTGTCACGAGGTAGAAACATGAACCCCATGAGAGCCCTTCGCCAATACCAGAAGGTCAATTCCCATGCCCAGATCTCGGAAGCCAGCCCTCATCGCCTGGTGCAGATGCTGATGGAGGGCGGGCTGGACCGCATGGCCCAGGCCAAGGGCGCCATGGAGCGGGGCGACACCGCACTCAAGGGGTTGATGTTGGGCAGGGCCGTGGACATCATCATCGGCCTGCGTGATGGCTTGAACCCGGAAAAGACCGACGATCCGGCGTCGCTGCAGCAGCTCGACAATTTGTACGCCTACATGATGACCCGCCTGATGGAAGCCAATCGTGATAACAACGCGGCGATCATCGACGAGGTATCGGGTTTGCTTGAAACCCTGAAAAGCGGTTGGGATGCAATTGCCAATCAATAGGCCCGAGGGTCTGAGGATGACGTCATGAGTCAAGCACTGCGGCGCATAGAAGAAACCCGCGAAGCCCTGATCGACGCCCTGGCGGCGCGTAACTGGGACGCGATCGGCGAACTGGATTCGACCTGTCGTGAATGCGTCGACGAGGTGCTCAGTGAAGCGCCGATCGACGAAGATGCGGTGCGGAGCAATCTGGAAGGGTTGCTGGCAGTGTACAAAGAGTTGCTGACGGCGACGATGGGCGAGCGTCAGGCGATAGTCGATGAGATGTCGCAGATCAACCAAGCACAAAAGGCATCAAAGGTTTACCATCTGTTTGGTTAATTGACGCCGGTTAATCCAAACATAGTGCGCCATAAATTTGACTGTGCACGGTTTTTTGACTTAACTAGTGGCTGGTTCCAGAATTCAGTCGTCTTCAGGCATATCAGGCCTGCAAGCGTTTAGCTTGCCCCAGCATTTTGGGCATTGAGTTGACTAGGGAAGTTGCTATTGCATGTGGCGTGAAACCAAAATTCTGCTGATTGATGACGATAGCGTCCGCCGCCGCGACCTGGCGGTGATTTTAAATTTTCTCGGCGAAGAAAATTTACCCTGCGGTAGCCATGACTGGCAGCAGGCTGTCGGCTCTTTGTCGTCAAGTCGTGAAGTAATCTGTGTCCTGATCGGGACGGTCAGCGCTCCTGGTGCACTTCTGGGCTTGCTAAAGACACTCTCGACCTGGGATGAGTTCCTTCCGGTTTTGTTAATGGGCGATAATTCTTCCATTGACCTGCCGGAGGACCAGCGTCGCCGGGTGCTTTCGACCCTCGAAATGCCGCCCAGCTACAGCAAGCTGCTCGATTCGCTGCACCGTGCCCAGGTCTATCGCGAGATGTACGACCAGGCCCGCGAGCGCGGTCGTCATCGCGAACCCAACCTTTTCCGCAGTCTTGTCGGCACCAGCCGGGCGATCCAGCACGTCCGCCAGATGATGCAGCAAGTCGCCGATACCGATGCCAGCGTGCTGATCCTCGGTGAGTCCGGCACCGGCAAGGAAGTGGTTGCGCGCAACCTGCATTACCATTCCAAGCGCCGCGAAGCGCCGTTCGTGCCGGTCAACTGCGGGGCGATCCCGGCCGAGCTGCTGGAAAGCGAATTGTTCGGTCATGAGAAGGGCGCTTTCACGGGGGCGATCACCAGCCGTGCCGGTCGATTCGAACTGGCCAATGGCGGCACCCTGTTCCTCGATGAAATCGGCGACATGCCGCTGCCGATGCAGGTCAAGCTGCTGCGCGTATTGCAGGAGCGCACCTTCGAGCGCGTGGGTAGCAACAAGACCCAGAGCGTCGACGTGCGCATCATTGCCGCGACCCACAAGAATCTCGAAAGCATGATCGAGATCGGCACCTTCCGCGAAGACCTGTACTACCGCCTGAATGTGTTCCCGATCGAGATGGCGCCGCTGCGAGAGCGCGTCGAGGACATTCCGCTGCTGATGAACGAGCTGATCTCGCGCATGGAGCACGAGAAGCGCGGTTCGATCCGTTTCAACTCGGCGGCGATCATGTCGCTGTGCCGCCATGGCTGGCCGGGTAACGTCCGTGAACTGGCCAACCTGGTAGAGCGCATGGCGATCATGCATCCCTACGGCGTGATCGGCGTGGTCGAACTGCCGAAGAAATTCCGCTACGTCGACGATGAAGACGAGCAAATGGTCGACAGCCTGCGCACCGATCTGGAAGAGCGCGTGGCCATCAACGGTCATACGCAGGACTTCACGGCCAACGCCATGTTGCCGCCGGAGGGCCTGGACCTGAAGGACTACCTCGGTGGCCTGGAGCAAGGGTTGATTCAGCAGGCGCTGGATGATGCCAACGGAATCGTGGCCCGCGCGGCCGAGCGCCTGCGTATTCGTCGCACCACGCTGGTGGAAAAGATGCGCAAGTACGGCATGAGCCGTCGTGATGGAGACGAACAGGCGGATGATTGACGCCTGTTTTTCAACTCATTCATTTATAAGAAGTTTTTTTTAGGCATGGGTATTGCTTTGTCCCTCGCAACGTTCCGTTTCACTGACGGTCAGCCAAGCGAGAGAGCACCATGCCCCCATCCGCCCAGATATCTCCTGCCTCAGATACTTTTGGGGATGCTTCGCGGCAGCCGTCGTCCGTAGAGCAGGCGAGCCGTCTGGGCCTTGAGCAGACATTCGCGCTGTTCAATCAGATGTCCAGTCAGTTGACCGATTCCTACAGCATGCTTGAAGCCCGGGTCACCGAGCTCAAGGGTGAACTGGCGGTGGTCAGCGCCCAGCGCATGCAGGAACTGGCGGAAAAAGAACGCCTGGCCAACCGCCTGCAAAATCTCCTTGATCTGTTACCCGGCGGTGTCATCGTCATCGACGCTCAGGGCATCGTGCGCGAAGCCAATCCGGCGGCGTGCGAGTTGCTGGGCCTTCCGCTGGAAGGCGAATTGTGGCGCCACGTCATTGCCCGCTGCTTTGCGCCGCGCGAAGACGATGGCCATGAGGTCTCCCTCAAGGATGGCCGGCGTCTGTCGATCGCCACGCGCTCGCTGGACGCCGAGCCTGGCCAGTTGGTGTTGCTCAATGACCTGACCGAAACCCGCCATCTGCAGGATCAATTGGCTCGTCATGAGCGTCTGTCGTCGTTGGGGCGCATGGTCGCGTCCCTGGCTCATCAGATACGCACGCCGTTGTCCGCTGCGTTGCTGTACGCCAGTCATTTGACCGAGCAAGCGCTGCCGGTCACTACCCAGCAGCGCTTTGCCGGACGTCTGAAGGAACGCCTGCACGAGCTCGAGCACCAGGTGCGCGACATGCTGGTGTTTGCTCGTGGCGAGTTGCCGCTGACCGACCGCATAACCCCTGGCCAACTGATGCAATCGCTGCAGGCGGCCGCACTGACCCACGTGCAGGATCTGCCGATCCGCTGGCAGTGCGACAGTCATTCGGGGGAATTGCTGTGCAATCGCGACACCCTGGTCGGCGCGATCCTCAACCTGATCGAGAACGCCATTCAGGCCGGTGCCGGTCAATTGCGCCTGAAGGTTCACCTCTACACCCGCGGCAACACCCTGCGCCTGTGTGTCAGTGATAGTGGCTCGGGTATCGATGCCGCGGTTCTGGCGCGATTGGGCGAACCCTTTTTTACCACCAAGACCACCGGTACAGGTCTTGGTCTGACCGTGGTCAAGGCGGTGGCGCGTGCGCATCAGGGAGAATTGCAGCTGCGTTCGCGGCTCGGTCGCGGCACTTGCGCGCAGGTGATCCTGCCGCTGTTCAGCAACGCTCAGGGAGCGGAGTGACATAGATGGGCATCAAGGTTCTGTTGGTCGAGGACGACCGCGCGTTGCGCGAGGCACTGGCGGATACGCTGTTGCTCGCGGGGCACGATTACAAGGCGGTGGGTTCGGCGCAAGAGGCGCTGGTAGCTGTCGGCGGCGAGGCTTTCAGCCTGGTGATCAGCGACGTCAACATGCCAGGCATGGACGGCCACCAGTTGCTGGGCCTGCTGCGAGCGCGACAGCCGCAGTTGCCGGTGTTGCTGATGACGGCTCACGGCGCGGTCGAGCGTGCGGTCGATGCGATGCGCCAGGGGGCGGCGGACTACCTGGTCAAGCCATTCGAGCCCAAGGCGTTGCTTGATCTGGTGGCGCGCCATGCACTGGGCAGTCTTGGCCTGGCCGAAGGTGAGGGGCCGGTAGCGTTCGAGCCGGCCAGCGCGCAGTTGCTCGAGCTGGCGGCGCGGGTTGCGCGCAGTGATTCCACGGTGTTGATCTCGGGTGAATCGGGCACGGGCAAGGAGGTGCTGGCGCGTTACATCCATCAGCATTCTCATCGCGCCAGTCAGCCGTTCATTGCGATCAACTGCGCAGCGATCCCGGACAACATGCTCGAAGCGACGTTGTTCGGTCACGAGAAGGGTTCCTTTACCGGCGCCATTGCCGCGCAAGCCGGCAAGTTCGAGCAGGCCGACGGCGGCACCCTGCTGCTCGACGAAATTTCCGAGATGCCCCTGGGACTCCAGGCCAAATTGCTGCGCGTGCTGCAGGAGCGCGAGGTCGAGAGGGTGGGGGCGCGTAAACCGATCGCGCTGGATATTCGCGTGGTCGCAACCACCAACCGCGACCTGGCGGGTGAAGTGGCGGCGGGCCGCTTTCGCGAAGATCTCTACTATCGCCTGTCGGTGTTTCCGCTGGCCTGGCGTCCGCTGCGCGAGCGCACCGCTGACATTCTGCCGTTGGCCGAGCGTCTGTTGGCCAAGCACGTCAATAAAATGAAGCATTCGGCTGCCAGATTGTCGCCCGAGGCTCAGGCGTGCCTGATCGGTTATCCGTGGCCAGGTAACGTGCGTGAACTGGATAACGCGATTCAGCGCGCGCTGATTCTGCAACAGGGCGGTCTGATCCAGCCGCAGGACTTCTGTCTGGCCGGGCCGGTGGCCTGCGCTCCGTTGCCTGTGTCGGTTGCGGCGCCGCTGCGGTCTATGGAGGCCGAGTCCGAGTCGGCCGGTGCGCTGGGGGATGACCTGCGTCGCCGTGAGTTCCAGATGATCATCGATACCCTGCGCGCCGAGCGCGGTCGGCGCAAAGAGGCGGCCGAGCGCCTGGGGATCAGCCCGCGAACCCTGCGCTACAAGCTGGCGCAGATGCGCGATGCCGGCATGGATGTGGAAGCCTATCTGTTCGCCACTTGACCGCTAGCCTGCGCCTGAGCCCTGTAGGAGCGAGCCTGCTCGCGATGGTCGTTAACGATAACGCGGGGTTTCAGGATAAACACGTCGTTCTTGGGTCCATCGCGAGCGAGCTCGCACCTACAGAAGATTGCGAGCTGATGAAGGCGTTTTGTTCAGCGTGGCCACGGAGCTGGCACCCTTGTTGCTAACACCTCATGACCCGCCGAGTGAGTGTCAAAAAATTGCGGGTCGTCAAAGAGAGAGACCATGAGCCAAGGTATTGAATTCAATCGGTTGATGCTGGATATGCGCGCCATGCAAATGGATGCCATGTCTGCGCCGAAATCGACTGCCGTCCCTGAAGTGGCGAGCAGCAGCTTTTCCGACATGCTCGGCCAGGCCGTCAATAAAGTGAACGACACCCAACAGGCTTCCACTCAGTTGGCCAGCGCCTTCGAAATCGGCAAAAGCGGCGTCGACCTGACAGACGTGATGATTTCCTCGCAGAAGGCCAGTGTGTCATTCCAGGCGTTGACCCAGGTGCGCAACAAGCTGGTTCAGGCCTACCAAGACATCATGCAGATGCCGGTTTAAAGGACGAGATTGAGTCATGGCAGAAGCAGTCGCCGATAATGTTCCGGCCAAGGCCACCCCAATAGACGGCAAGCCGCCGCTGTTCGGGTTGTCCTTCCTGGAAAACCTCTCCGAGATGACCATGTTGCGTCAGGTGGGCCTGTTGGTCGGTCTGGCGGCGAGCGTGGCGATTGGTTTTGCCGTGGTGTTGTGGTCTCAACAGCCGGACTACCGGCCTCTGTACGGCAGCCTTGCCGGCATGGACGCCAAGCAGGTCATGGATACCCTGGCCTCCGCCGATATTCCGTACACCGTCGAACCCAATTCCGGTGCCTTGCTGGTCAAGGCCGATGACCTGTCCCGTGCTCGGCTCAAGCTCGCGGGCGCTGGTGTCACTCCCAGCGACGGCAACATCGGTTTTGAAATCCTCGACAAGGAACAGGGGCTGGGCACCAGCCAGTTCATGGAGGCGACCCGCTATCGTCGCGGCCTCGAAGGTGAACTGGCCCGCACCATTTCCAGCCTGAACAACGTCAAGGGTGCCCGCGTGCACCTGGCGATCCCGAAGAGTTCGGTGTTCGTGCGCGACGAGCGCAAGCCGAGCGCTTCGGTACTGGTCGAACTCTATTCCGGTCGCTCCCTCGAGCCAGGCCAGGTCGTGGCGATCATCAACCTGGTGGCGACCAGCGTTCCCGAACTCAGCAAGTCGCAGATCACCGTCGTCGACCAGAAGGGCAACCTGCTCTCGGATCAGGCGGAAAACTCCGAACTGACCATGGCCGGCAAGCAGTTCGACTACAGCCGTCGCATGGAAAGCATGCTCACCCAGCGCGTGCACAACATCCTGCAACCGGTGCTGGGCAATGATCGTTACAAAGCCGAAGTGTCCGCCGATGTGGACTTCAGTGCGGTCGAGTCGACTTCCGAGCAGTTCAACCCGGATCAACCGGCGTTGCGCAGCGAGCAGTCGGTCAACGAACAACGTACCGCCAGCAACGGTCCGCAAGGCGTGCCGGGTGCCTTGAGCAACCAGCCGCCATCGCCGGCCTCCGCACCGCAAACCACCGGTGGCGCGACTGCGTCGGCCGGCATGGTGCAGCCAGGGCAGCCTCTGATCGACGCCAACGGTCAGCAAATCATGGACCCGGCCACCGGCCAGCCGATGCTGGCGCCGTACCCCGCAGACAAGCGTCAGCAATCGACCAGGAACTTCGAACTCGACCGTTCCATCAGCCACACCAAACAGCAGCAGGGCCGGTTGAATCGCCTGTCGGTGTCGGTGGTGGTCGATGATCAGGTCAAGATCAACCCGGCCAACGGCGAAACCAGCCGTGCGCCGTGGACCGCCGATGAATTGGCGCGCTTCACCCGTCTGGTGCAGGACGCCGTCGGTTTCGACGCCAGCCGTGGCGACAGCGTCAGTGTGATCAACATGCCGTTCTCCGCCGAGCGCGGTGAGGTGATTGCCGATATTCCGTTCTACTCCCAGCCATGGTTCTGGGACATCGTCAAGCAAGTGCTGGGTGTGCTGTTCATTCTGGTGCTGGTGTTCGGTGTCCTGCGTCCGGTGCTCAACAACATCACCGGTGGCGGCAAAGGCAAGCAGCTGGCCGGTATCGGCAGCGACGTCGAGTTGGGTGGCATGGGCGGTCTGGATGGCGAACTGGCCAACGACCGTGTCAGCCTTGGCGGTCCGACCAGCATTCTGCTGCCGAGCCCGAGCGAAGGTTATGACGCTCAGTTGAACGCAATCAAGAGTCTGGTGGCCGAAGACCCGGGTCGTGTGGCCCAGGTCGTGAAAGAGTGGATTAACGCAGATGAGTGATAACCGAGCCGTTGCCGCCAAACTGTCCAAGGTCGACAAAGCCGCAATCCTGTTGCTGTCCCTGGGCTCCACCGATGCGGCCCAGGTGTTGCGCCACATGGGCCCCAAAGAGGTTCAGCGGGTGGGCGTGGCCATGGCCCAGATGGGTAATGTGCACCGCGAGCAGGTCGAGCAGGTGATGAGCGAGTTCGTCGATATCGTCGGCGACCAGACCAGCCTGGGCGTCGGCTCCGACGACTATGTGCGCAAAATGCTCACCCAGGCCCTGGGCGAAGACAAGGCCAACGGCCTGATCGACCGCATCCTGCTCGGTGGCAACACCAGCGGCCTCGACAGCCTGAAGTGGATGGAGCCGCGCGCCGTCGCCGACGTAATCCGTTATGAGCACCCGCAGATCCAGGCGATCGTGGTGGCCTACCTCGATCCGGACCAGGCCGGTGAAGTGCTCGGCAACTTCGACCACAAGGTGCGACTGGACATCATCCTGCGCGTGTCCTCGCTGAATACCGTGCAACCGGCGGCCCTGAAAGAACTCAACCAGATTCTCGAGAAGCAGTTCTCCGGCAACTCGAATGCCTCGCGCACCACCCTGGGTGGCATCAAGCGGGCGGCGGACATCATGAACTTCCTCGACAGCTCGATCGAAGGCCAGCTCATGGATTCGATCCGCGAAGTCGACGAAGACCTGTCCGGTCAGATCGAAGACCTCATGTTCGTGTTCAACAACCTGGCCGATGTCGATGACCGCGGCATCCAGGCGCTGCTCCGCGAGGTGTCCTCCGATGTGCTGGTGCTGGCCCTCAAGGGGTCGGACGAAGGCGTCAAGGAGAAGATCTTCAAGAACATGTCCAAACGTGCCGCCGAACTGTTGCGCGACGACCTGGAAGCCAAGGGCCCGGTGCGTGTCAGCGACGTGGAAACCGCGCAGAAGGAAATCCTCACCATCGCCCGCCGTATGGCCGAAGCCGGAGAAATCGTTCTCGGCGGCAAGGGCGGCGAGGAAATGATCTAACACCATGGTCAAGAATGATGATGCACCCACTGACCTGATCCGGGCCAGGGATGTCAGTGGCTTCGATACCTGGGCACTGCCCAGTTTCGACCCGCCTGCACCCGAGCCGGAGCCTGAACCGGAACCCGAGCCGCCGGAAATGGAGGAAGTGCCGCTGGAGGAAGTCCAGCCACTGACCCTCGAAGAACTCGAAAGCATTCGCCAGGAAGCCTACAACGAAGGTTTCGCGGTGGGTGAGAAAGAAGGTTTCCACAGCACCACGCTCAAGGTCCGCCAGGAAGCCGAAGTGGCCCTGACCGCCAAGATCGCGGCGCTGGAGCAATTGATGACCCATCTGTTCGAGCCCATCGCCGAACAGGACACCCAGATCGAAAAGTCCCTGGTCGACCTCGTGCAGCACATCACCCGACAGGTGATCCAGCGCGAACTGGCCATCGACTCGACGCAGATCGAACACGTCATGCGCGAAGCGCTCAAGCTCCTGCCGTTGGGCGTGGGCAATGTGCGGCTGTACATCAACCCGCAGGATTTCGAACAGGTCAAAGCCCTGCGCGAACGCCATGAAGAAACCTGGCGCATCGTCGAAGACGAGTCGTTGTTGCCCGGCGGTTGCCGGGTCGAAACAGAACACAGCCGCATCGACGCCACGGTGGAAACCCGGGTCGCGCGGGTGATGGACAAGCTGTTTGATCAGTTGCACGAGCAGGCCTTGCACCCGGCTGCACCGGACCTGAGCCTGGAACTGCCGATCGAAGGCAAGCCTGCGGTCGCTGCGGCTCCGGATGTCCCCGATGCGCCTTGAACGCACCAGTTTCGCCAAACGCCTGGGCAGCTACGCCGAGGCCACGGGACTGGAGGGCGCACCGATCCTCGAAGGCCGCCTGCTGCGCATGGTCGGCCTGACCCTCGAAGCCGAAGGCCTGCGCGCCGCCATGGGCAGCCGTTGCATGGTCATCAATGACGACAGCTATCACCCGGTGCAGGTGGAAGCCGAGGTCATGGGCTTCTCTGGCAGCAAAGTCTTTCTGATGCCGGTCGGCAGTGTTGCCGGCATCGCACCCGGTGCCCGAGTGGTGCCCCTGGCGGATACCGGTCGCCTGCCCATGGGCATGAGCATGCTCGGACGGGTGCTCGACGGTGCCGGTCGCGCACTGGACGGCAAGGGCGGGATGAAGGCCGAAGACTGGGTACCGATGGACGGCCCGACCATCAACCCGCTCAAGCGCGAGCCGATCAGCGAGCCGCTGGACGTGGGCATCCGTTGCATCAACGGCATGTTGACGGTCGGCCGCGGCCAGCGACTCGGCCTGTTTGCCGGTACCGGTGTCGGTAAATCGGTGTTGCTGGGGATGATGACGCGCTTTACCGAGGCCGACATTATCGTCGTCGGTCTGATCGGTGAGCGGGGTCGTGAAGTCAAGGAATTCATCGAGCACATCCTCGGTGAAGAAGGGCTCAAGCGTTCCGTGGTCGTGGCGTCCCCGGCGGACGATGCGCCGCTGATGCGTCTGCGCGCCGCCATGTACTGCACGCGCATCGCCGAATATTTCCGCGACAAGGGCAAGAATGTCCTGTTGCTCATGGATTCCCTGACCCGTTTTGCCCAGGCCCAGCGGGAAATCGCCCTGGCCATCGGCGAACCACCGGCGACCAAGGGCTATCCGCCATCGGTGTTCGCCAAACTGCCGAAGCTGGTGGAGCGCGCCGGTAACGCGGAGAAGGGCGGTGGTTCGATCACCGCGTTCTACACCGTGCTGTCCGAGGGCGATGACCAGCAGGACCCGATTGCCGACTCGGCACGGGGTGTACTCGACGGACACATCGTGCTCTCCCGGCGCCTGGCCGAGGAAGGGCACTATCCGGCCATCGATATCGAAGCGTCCATCAGCCGGGTCATGCCGGCGGTGGTGTCGCCGGAGCACATGACCCGTGCACAATACTTCAAGCAATTGTGGTCGCGTTATCAGCAGAGTCGTGACCTGATCAGCGTCGGCGCCTATGTCGCCGGCGGTGATCGCGAGACCGACCTGGCGATTTCCCTGCAACCGCAATTGGTCAAATACCTGCGTCAGGGCCTCAACGACAGCATCAGCCTGGGTGAAAGCGAAGCGTATCTCGCCTCGATCTTCGCGCCCGCGGCGGGCGGATAAGCGGTCATGGCCCAGAGTCGGGCAGGCAGGCTGGCGCCGGTGGTGGAAATGGCCGAAAAGGCCGAGAAAACCGCAGTCCAGCGCCTGGGGCACTTTCAAGGGCAGGTTCGCCTGGCGGAAAGCAAGCTCGCCGACCTCGAAGCCTTCCGTCTCGACTATCAGGAACAATGGATCGTACGCGGCAGCGGCGGCGTCTCGGGCCAATGGTTGCTGGGTTATCAGGGCTTCCTGGCGCAACTGGGCACGGCCATCGACCAGCAGCGGCAAAGCCTGGCCTGGCATCAAAACAACCTGAACAAGGCCCGGGAAACCTGGCAGCAGGCATTTGCCCGGGTCGAAGGCCTGCGCAAGCTGGTTCAGCGCTATGCCGATGAGGCGCGGGCGCTCGAAGACCGGCGCGAACAGAAATTGCTGGATGAACTGTCCCAGCGCTTGCCACGGCAGGATCAGTATTGAATCGGATGGACCGCGTTATCGTTCATCGCGGGCAAGCCACGCTCCCACAGGATTCGCGCCGCTTCCAGCCTTGCCCCAACCTCTACCAACTGCTAAACCTTGTACAAGCAGGTTTACAAATGACAAGGAAGCCATGACATGCCAGTTGTTACAGAAGTCTCACCCGATGGGCAAAAGCTGACGATATCGGTCAAGGGTCGTTTCGATTTCGCCAAGCATCAGGAATTTCGTCAGTCCTACGAAGATAAACAGCTATCGGCGGTTGTGGTCGACCTGAAAGACGCCACTTACCTCGACAGCTCGGCCTTGGGCATGCTGCTTTTGCTGCGCGATCACGCCGGTGGCGACGACTCCGATGTGCGCGTGGTCAACAGTAATACCGACGTGCGCAAAATCCTCGCCATTTCCAACTTCGACAAACTGTTCGACATCAGTTGATTGCCATGCAGCCACTGGAGCCGCTGACGATCCTGATTGCCGAGGACAGCGCCGCCGATCGCCTGCTGTTGGCGAGCATCCTGCGCCGCCAGGGCCACCAAGTGCTGACGGCGGCCAACGGCGCCGAAGCGGTCGACGCGTTTCGCGAGCAACAGCCGCACCTGGTGTTGATGGATGCGATGATGCCGGTCATGGACGGCTTCGAGGCGGCCCGGCAGATCAAGGCCCTGGCCGGGGAAACCCTGGTGCCGATCATCTTCCTCACGTCCTTGTCCGAAAGCGAGGCGCTGGCCCGTTGTCTGGAGGTCGGCGGTGACGACTTTCTGGCGAAACCCTATAACCAGGTGATTCTCGCGGCCAAGATCAAGGCGATGGATCGCTTGCGGCGCTTGCAGGACACCGTTCTGCAGCAGCGTGACCAGATCGCCAGGCACCACGACTACCTGCTCAACGAGCAGCGCGTGGCCAAGGCGGTTTTCGACAAGGTGGCGCACGCCGGCTGCCTGAACGCCGCGCCGAATATCCGTTATCTGCAATCGCCCTATGCGCTGTTCAATGGCGACCTGTTGCTGGCCGCGTTCACCCCGGCCGGCGACATGCACGTAATGTTGGGTGACTTCACCGGCCACGGTCTGCCGGCGGCCGTGGGTGCCATGCCACTGGCCGAAGTCTTCTACGGGATGACCGCCAAGGGCTATGGCCTGGCGGAAACCCTGCGCGAAATGAATGCCAAGCTCAAGCGTATCCTGCCGGTGGACATGTTCTGCTGTGCCACGATGCTGTGCCTGAGTTTTCAGCGTCGTTCGGTGGAGGTCTGGAACGGTGGAATGCCCGACGGTTACCTGCATCGCATTGCCAGTGGCGAGCGTACGCCTCTGCCGGCGCGGCACCTGCCTTTGGGGGTGCTGAGCCCGGAATCCTTCGATGAGCGCACCGAAGTGTTTCCCATGGCGCGCGGGGATCGGGTGTTCCTCTTGTCCGATGGGGTGATCGACACCTGCGGCGCCAATGAACAGTTGTTTGGCGTGCAGCGATTGCAGCAGGTGTTCGCCGCCAATCGTCAGCCGGATGCGCTGTTCGAAGAGATCGAGCAGGCGCTGCGCGATTTCGGTGGTGAGGCACGCGACGATGTCAGCATGGTCGAAATCAGCCTGCTGGAGCCGGAACAGATCACGCCGCCGGCGTTGGTCTACTCCGACAGCGGCCAGTCCTGCCCGCTGGACTGGTCGGTGAGTTTCGAGTTCCGCGCCGCCACGCTCAAGCGATTCAATCCCTTGCCCTATCTGTTGCAGTTGCTGCTTGAGGTGCATGGCCTGCGGGCCCAGAGCGGTGCGCTCTACAGTGTGCTGGCGGAGCTCTATTCCAATGCGCTGGAGCACGGCGTGCTGGGGCTGGATTCGAGCCTCAAGCGTAATGCATCGGGTTTTGCGCGATATTATCAAGAGCGCAATGCCCGGCTCGGCGAGCTGAAGGAAGGCTATGTGCGGGTTCATTTGCAGGTGGCGCCGACAGACGACGGCGGTTGCCTGACGATTCAGGTCGAAGACAGCGGCGAAGGGTTCGATGTCGAGCGGGTGATGGAAAGGCCTTTGGACGCCATCCGCCTGTCGGGACGCGGGATCAGTCTGATCCGCCAGTTGGGGCGTAATGCCCGCTGGACCGACAATGGTCGAAGTGCACGCGTGGAGTTTATCTGGGAGGCTCTGGCATAATCCGCGCATTCTTGATCAAGGAGTGAGCAAGTGGACGACGACACACATGTGGATCGCAGCGTACTGAGTGCATTGCGGGAAGTGATGGAAGAGGGTTATCCGGAACTTCTGGATATCTTTCTTGCGGACTCCGAAGAGCGCCTGAAAGTCCTGAGAGCGGCTGACAGTGCCGCATTGCTCGTTGAAACCGCCCATAGCTTCAAGGGCAGCAGCAGTAATATGGGGGCCATAAGGCTGACCGAACTCTGCCATCAGCTTGAGCAGCAGGCGGCCAGTTTGCCATGCGCGGCCGTTCTGGAACTGGTCGGCAAAATCGACCACGAATTCGCCGGTATCCGCCCTCTGTACGAAGCCGAGCGACAGCGTTGCCCAGCGAAAATCTGAGCAAGCGCTGCTTTTGGTCTCTATCGAGGGAAACTGGCTCGACCTTTGCAGTTATCTAACCCAACTGTACTTACGAGCCCTGTGCAGCGGAGACCGTTTCATGCCCGTTACCCCCAATATTCTGCTTCAGGCCTCCAGGCAGGCCAAGACTCAGGCTGCCTCCGCCAATCCCCCGGCAGTGGCTGCAGAGCCCGGGGACAAGGCCGCAAGCTTCGCCCATGTCTACGCCAATCAGGCCCAAAACAAGCCCACTGCGTCGGCAGATGCTCCGGTCAAGCCTGATCGTGAGACAACCTCCGGTGTCGGCGCCAAGAAAGACGCTGGCGACGACAAGTCTGCCGCCGGGGAGCCGGTGGTTGCCGATGGCGGCAAATCCTTGCCTGCCAACCCATCGGTGCAGGTAGACGACAAGGCCGCCGGCGATGATGCGGCAGAGGTCGACCCGGCTCAGGTCGTCGATGCCGCGCCGGTCGATCCGGCGCTTGATCCGGCTGTGCAGCAAGCCATGCAGCCAGTGGTGCCAGCGCCAGTAATACCGGCGCCAGCAGCGCCTGCCGTAGCCGATGCGGTGCAGCCAGCGGTTGAAGCGCCGGTTGCTGCGGCGATCACGGCTACAAGCGTACCGGCGCCGACCAGCGCTGACGGCGACTTCGATCCCGAGGCCGATCCACTCGACGCCCTGCCGGCGTTACGCCTGGCGATGGAGCAGAGCGGTCACGTGTCGGCTTCCAGTCAGGCGCAGCCAAAGTCCGCACCGACACAGGCGCAAGTCCAGGCTGACGGTGAGCTGACGTCGGCGCAAAACTTTGCCGCCGGCATGTCGACCATGCTGGATGTCCAGGCCGACAAGGACAGTGCAGGCAAGGGTGACGACAAGGCTTTCAGCGGCTTGATCGACGGCGGTCTGAAAGATCTCAAGTCTGCCGGCAGCGACACCCGTGTCGATGATTTCGCCAACCGTCTGGCAGCGCTGACACAGGCGGCCACACCGAAGACAGCCAATGCCTTGCCGGTGAACCAGCCGATCGCCATGCACCAGAACGGCTGGACCGAAGAGGTGGTGAACCGGGTCATGTACCTGTCCAGTGCCAACCTCAAGGCCGCGGACATCCAGTTGCAGCCCGCTGAACTGGGGCGTCTGGACATTCGGGTGAACATGGTTCCCGATCAGCAGACCCAGGTCACGTTCATGAGTGCGCATCCGGGCGTCCGTGAGGCGCTGGACAGCCAGGTCCATCGCTTGCGCGACATGTTTGCGCAGCAGGGCATGGGGCAGGTCGATGTCAACGTTTCGGACCAGTCCCGTGGTTCGCAACAAGGGCAGGAGCAAGCCCGGCAAAGTCAGGCCGGAGGGACCAGCGCCAGCGGTGGTCGTATCGATTCCATGGATGACGACCTGACCGCGGGCGTCGCTGAAGTGGCTGCCACTACCACCAGCGTGATCGGCTCCAGCGCGGTCGATTACTACGCCTGATCCCGGCAGACATATAACCCTGTGGGAGCGGGCTTGCCCGCGAAGGCGTCGGCACAGTCAGCATCAATGTTGAATGTTCCGTCCTCTTCGCGGGCAAGCCCGCTCCCACAGGGGGTTGCAGTGTTCTTCAAATCGCGCCCCTCCCCACCCATGCCTCTCCCGACACTTCTGGCATAACACTTGCTCTTGCCTTGCCGTGCGACTGTGAAACCCCGAATAGTGACGGATTATTGGCATGGCGAAGAGCGACGCAGCAGTAAAAGACCCCGCATCCAAAGGCAAACTCAAGCTGATCATCCTGATCGTGGTGGCCCTGCTGCTGGCGATCGGTGTGTCCGTGGGCGCGACCTGGTACTTCATGCACAGCGCTCAGAGCAAGCCTGCCGCCGTAGCGGACACAGCCCCCGCCGGCAAACAGCCGGCGATTTTCGAGCCGATGGCGCCGGCATTCGTGGCCAACTTCAACCAGAACGGCCGCCAGCGCTACATGCAGGTGAGCATCACCATGCTCGCGCGCAACCCGGCGGATCTGGAGGCGCTCAAGGTCCACATGCCGGTCATCCGCAATAACCTGGTGATGCTGTTCTCCGGGCAGGACTTTGCGACCCTCGCGTCGCCGGTCGGCCAGGAAATGCTGCGACAGAAGGCTACCGCCAGCGTCCAGGAAGTGGCGCAGAAAGAGCTCGGCAAAGTGGTGGTCGAACAGTTGCTTTTCACTAATTTCGTACTGCAGTAGGAACACGACATGGCCGTGCAGGACCTGCTGTCCCAGGATGAGATCGATGCGCTGCTGCATGGCGTCGACGATGGTCTGGTACAGACTGAAAACGCTGCCGAACCCGGCAGCGTCAAAAGCTACGACCTGACCAGCCAGGATCGCATCGTCCGTGGACGCATGCCGACCCTGGAAATGATCAACGAGCGTTTCGCCCGCTATACCCGCATCAGCATGTTCAACATGCTGCGTCGTTCGGCAGACGTGGCGGTCGGCGGCGTGCAGGTGATGAAGTTCGGCGAATACGTGCACTCGCTGTACGTGCCGACCAGTCTCAACCTGGTCAAGATCAAACCCCTGCGCGGCACCGCGCTGTTCATTCTCGATGCCAAGCTGGTGTTCAAGCTGGTGGACAACTTCTTCGGTGGCGACGGCCGGCACGCCAAGATCGAAGGGCGTGAATTCACCCCGACCGAACTGCGTGTGGTGCGCATGGTGCTGGAGCAGGCGTTCGTCGACCTGAAGGAAGCCTGGCAGGCGATCATGGAAGTCAACTTCGAGTACATCAACTCCGAAGTGAACCCGGCCATGGCCAACATCGTCGGCCCGAGCGAAGCCATTGTGGTGTCGACCTTCCACATCGAACTCGATGGCGGCGGCGGCGACCTTCACGTGACCATGCCGTATTCGATGATCGAGCCGGTGCGCGAGATGCTCGACGCCGGCTTCCAGTCGGACCTCGACGACCAGGACGAGCGCTGGGTCAACGCCCTGCGCCAGGACGTGCTGGACGTCGACGTGCCGATCGGTGCGACGGTGGCCCGTCGTCAACTGCGCCTGCGCGACATCCTGCACATGCAGCCGGGGGATGTGATCCCGGTCGACATGCCGGAAGAAATGATCATGCGCGCCAACGGCGTGCCGGCCTTCAAGGTCAAGATGGGTTCGCACAAGGGCAACCTGGCGTTGCAAGTGATCGAGCCGATCGAGCGCCGTTGACCGGCGCTCCTACCCATTCGCGATTAACCGAATTCTGAACTTTTGCTCGCCGAGGACACTGACAATATGAACACGCAAGACGACCAGGCCCTGGCCGATGAGTGGGCCGCGGCCCTGGAAGAAACCGGTGATGCCGGTCAGGCCGACATCGACGCATTGCTTGCCGCCGATTCCGGCAATTCCGCGTCCAACCGCCTGCCAATGGAAGAGTTCGGCAGCGTGCCGAAAAACAACGATCCGGTGAGCCTCGAAGGCCCGAACCTGGACGTGATCCTCGATATTCCGGTGTCGATTTCCATGGAAGTGGGCAGCACCGACATCAACATCCGCAACCTGCTGCAACTGAACCAGGGCTCGGTGATCGAGCTGGATCGTCTGGCCGGCGAGCCGCTGGACGTGCTGGTCAACGGCACGCTCATCGCCCACGGCGAAGTGGTGGTGGTCAACGAGAAGTTCGGCATCCGCCTGACGGACGTGATCAGCCCAAGCGAACGCATCAAGAAGCTGCGCTGAGTGAAAAAGGTTCTGGGGGCTTTGCTGGGGGCGGCGCTGGCCGTGTCGTTCAGCGTGCTGGCGGCCGAACCGGTTGCAACGGCGACCACGGCTGCCGCGCCGGCGGTGAGCAGCGGGGTGGGTGGCCAGCTGACGCAACTGGTGTTCGGCCTGCTGCTGGTGCTCGGGCTGATCTTTCTCCTCGCCTGGTTGCTGCGTCGGGTCCAGCAGGCCGGTCCGGCCGGCAAGGGGCAGGTGATCGAGATTGTCGGCTCCCGCGCGCTGGGGCCTCGCGACCGCCTGATGCTGGTGCAGGTCGGCAACGAGCAGATTCTGCTTGGCCTGAGCCCTGGCAGCATCACTGCGCTGCACGTCCTCAAGGAGCCGGTGCAGGTGCCGAGCACCGAGAAGCCGACGCCGGAGTTTGCGCAGCGCCTGCTGGAAATGCTGGGTAAAGATCAGAAGGATAAGAAGTAATGGGTGCGCTACGCATCGTCTTGACGCTGGCCCTGATGCTGGCCGCGCCGCTGGCATTCGCCGCCGATCCGCTGTCGATCCCGGCCATCACCCTGGGCACCAATGCGCAGGGTGCGCAGGAATACTCGGTCAGCCTGCAAATCCTGCTGATCATGACCGCGCTGAGTTTTATCCCGGCGTTTGTCATGCTGATGACCAGCTTCACTCGGATCATCATTGTCTTCTCGATCCTGCGCCAGGCCCTGGGCCTGCAGCAGACGCCGTCGAACCAGATCCTCACCGGCATGGCGCTGTTCCTGACCCTGTTCATCATGGCGCCGGTGTTCGACCGGGTGAACCAGGACGCCTTGCAGCCGTATCTGGCAGAAAAACTGACGGCCCAGGATGCGGTCGCCAAGGCGCAGGTGCCGATCAAGGATTTCATGCTCGCCCAGACCCGTACAAGCGACCTGGAGCTGTTCATGCGCCTGTCCAAGCGCACTGACATCGCGACACCGGATCAGGCGCCGCTGACCATCCTGGTGCCGGCCTTCGTAACTTCCGAGCTGAAAACGGCGTTCCAGATCGGCTTCATGATTTTCATTCCGTTCCTGATCATCGACCTGGTCGTGGCCAGTGTGCTCATGGCCATGGGGATGATGATGCTCTCGCCGCTGATCATTTCCCTGCCGTTCAAGATCATGTTGTTCGTGCTGGTGGATGGCTGGGCATTGATCATCGGCACCTTGGCCAGCAGCTTCGGCGGTGTCTCGCCATGACGCCGGAAGTTGCGGTCGACATCTTTCGTGAAGCGCTGTGGCTGACCACGTTGATGGTGGCCGTGCTGGTGATTCCAAGTCTGCTGGTGGGGCTGTTGGTGGCCATGTTCCAGGCGGCCACCCAGATCAACGAACAGACTCTCAGTTTCCTGCCGCGTCTGTTGGTGATGCTGGTGACGCTGATCGTCGCCGGCCCGTGGCTGGTGCAGACCTTCATGGAATACATCCAGCAGTTGTACGGCAGTATTCCGCAGGTCATCGGCTAAGCCATGTCATCGCTGCTGCAGTTGACGGATACCCAGATCAGCACTTGGGTCGCGACGTTCATGTTGCCGCTGTTTCGCATCGGCAGCTTGCTGATGGTCATGCCGGTTTTCGGCACCGCCCTGGTACCCAAGCGCATCCGACTGTATTTCGCCCTTGCCATCACCGTGGTCATCGCGCCGGGGTTGCCACCGATGCCACCAGTGAACGCGCTGGATTTGAGCGGGCTGCTGCTGATTGCCGAGCAGATCCTGGTCGGCGCGATACTGGGCTTCTCGCTGCAGTTGTTTTTCCAGGCTTTCGTGGTGGCGGGGCAGATTGTCGCGATCCAGATGGGCATGGGCTTTGCCTCGATGGTTGACCCTACCAACGGTGTGTCGGTGGCGGTGATCGGGCAGTTCTTCACCATGCTGGTGACGCTGATGTTCCTGGCCATGAACGGCCATCTGGTGGTGTTCGAGGTGCTCACCGAAAGCTTCACTACGCTGCCCGTCGGCAGCGGCTTGATGGTCAATCATTTCTGGGAGCTGGCCGGAAAACTCGGCTGGGTGCTCGGCGCGGCGCTGTTGCTGGTGCTGCCGGCGATCACCGCGCTGCTGGTGGTCAACATCGCGTTTGGCGTGATGACCCGCGCCGCGCCGCAGTTGAACATCTTCTCCATCGGCTTCCCGCTGACCCTGGTGCTCGGGCTGTTTATCATCTGGGTCGGGCTGGCGGACATCGTTAATCAGTATCAACCGCTGGCCACGGAGGCCCTGCAGTTTTTACGCGAACTGGCAAAGGCGCGCTGAGTCATGGCTGAGAGCGAAAGCGGTCAGGACAAAACAGAAGACCCCACGGAGAAAAAGAAAAAGGACGCCCGTGAAAAGGGTGAGATCGCCCGCTCAAAGGAGCTCAACACCCTGGCGATCATGCTCGCCGGTGCCGGTGCGCTGCTGGTCTTCGGTGGGGCGCTTGCCCAGGAGATGATGGACCTGATGCGCCTGAACTTTTCCCTGTCGCGTGACGTGGTGCTGGATCAGCGTGCGATGGGCACCTATCTGCTGCACTCGGGACAGATTGCCTTGCTGGCGATTCAGCCGGTGATGATCACCTTGCTCCTGGCGGCGTTGATCGGGCCGATCTCCCTTGGAGGCTGGCTGTTCTCCGCCGGCACCATGGCGCCGAAGTTCAGTCGCATGAACCCGGGTGCCGGCCTCAAGCGTATGTTCTCGGGCAAGGCTGTGGCCGAACTGCTCAAGGCGCTGGCGAAGTTCTTCATCGTCCTGTTCGTGGCCCTTGTGGTGTTGTCGGCGGATATCGACGATCTGTTGCGTATCGCTCATGAGCCACTCGACCGGGCAATCACCCACAGCCTGCAAGTGGTTGGCTGGAGCACACTGTGGATGGCCTGCGGGCTGGTCATTATCGCCGCCGTGGATGTGCCGATACAGCTGTGGGAAAGCATCAAGAAACTGAAGATGACCAAGCAGGAAGTGCGCGACGAGCACAAGGATCAGGAAGGGCGGCCGGAGGTCAAGCAGCGGATTCGACAGCTGCAGCGTGAGATGTCCCAGCGGCGGATGATGGCCGCGATCCCCGAGGCCGACGTGGTCATCACCAACCCGACACACTACGCCGTGGCGCTCAAATACGATCCGGACAAGGGCAATGCGCCGGTGTTGCTGGCCAAGGGCAGTGATTTCCTGGCCCTGAAGATCCGCGAGATCGCCGCGGCCAACGAGATCCTGTTGCTGGAGTCGCCGGCGCTGGCGCGCTCGATTTATTACTCCACCGAGCTGGAGCAGGAAATCCCTGGCGGGCTCTATCTGGCGGTTGCGCAGGTACTGGCCTACGTCTATCAGATTCGACAGTACCGGGCGGGCAAGGGCAAGCGGCCTGATCCGCTCAAGGATGACCTGCCGATTCCGCCGGATTTGCGCCGCGATTCCTGAGTCTGGCGCTCCCACAGGTTCGGCGATAACTTGTGGGAGCGTGGCTTGCCCGCGATGACGTCAGCCCAGGCAGCACATATCCCACTGAAAAATCGCTCCATTTCTCCCTTTGCAAAAGTTGGAAAGCTTCTTGCAGTAGCCGCCCTGCGCCTGCTTCAGGCGTCAAAAGTTTGCTTTAAAGGAACGGGGAAAACCGGTGGATCGCTCTCAGTTAATCAACAGTGCCCGCAGCAACATTGCCGACCTCAGTCGAGGCAATCTGGGCGTGCCACTGTTGCTGCTGGTCATGCTGGCGATGATGATGTTGCCGGTGCCGCCGTTCCTGCTCGACGTGTTCTTCACCTTCAACATTGCCCTGTCCATCGTCGTGCTGCTGGTGTGCGTCTACGCCTTGCGCCCGCTGGATTTTGCGGTGTTCCCGACCATTCTGCTGGTGGCGACGCTGTTGCGCCTGGCATTGAACGTGGCCTCCACGCGGGTGGTGATGCTTCACGGCCAGGACGGTCACGCGGCCGCCGGCAAGGTGATCCAGGCGTTCGGCGAGGTGGTGATCGGCGGTAACTACGTGGTGGGTATCGTGGTCTTCGCGATCCTGATGATCATCAACTTCGTCGTGGTGACCAAGGGTGCGGGGCGGATTTCCGAGGTGAGCGCGCGTTTCACCCTCGATGCGATGCCCGGCAAGCAAATGGCGATCGACGCCGACCTCAACGCCGGCCTGATCGATCAGGCCCAGGCCAAGGCCCGCCGCTCGGAAGTCGCCCAGGAAGCCGAGTTCTACGGTTCCATGGACGGTGCCAGCAAATTCGTCCGGGGTGACGCCATCGCCGGCCTGTTGATCCTGTTCATCAACCTGATCGGCGGCATGGCGGTCGGTATCTTCCAGCACAATATGACGTTTGGCGATGCCGGCAAGGTTTACGCGCTGCTGACCATCGGTGACGGTTTGGTGGCGCAATTGCCATCACTGTTGTTATCGACAGCGGCCGCGATCATGGTGACCCGTGCTTCCGGTTCGGAAGACATGGGCAAGCAAATCAATCGCCAGATGTTCGCCTCGCCTAAAGCCTTGGCCGTTTCGGCCGGCCTGATGGCGGTCATGGGCCTGGTGCCCGGCATGCCGCACTTTTCGTTCCTGACCATGGCGGCCCTGGCAGCCGGTGGCGCTTACCTGTTCTGGAAAAAGCAGAACGTCGCCAAGGTTAAGGCCCTGCAAGAGGTGAAGCGCCAGCAGGAACTGCTGCCGTCGCCGGCCCGCGCCCAGGAAACCAAGGAGCTTGGCTGGGATGACGTGACGCCCATCGACATGATCGGCCTGGAAGTAGGCTATCGCCTGATTCCGCTGGTGGACCGCAACCAGGGTGGTCAGTTGCTGGCGCGGATCAAGGGGGTGCGCAAGAAGCTGTCCCAGGATCTGGGCTTCCTGATGCCGACCGTGCATATCCGCGACAACCTCGACCTGGCGCCGAGTGCCTATCGCCTGACCCTGATGGGGGTGATCCTGGCGGAGGCGGAGATTTACCCGGATCGCGAGCTGGCGATCAACCCGGGGCAGGTCTACGGCACGCTCAACGGCATTACCGCCAAAGATCCGGCTTTCGGCCTGGAGGCGGTCTGGATCGAAATCAGCCAGCGTGCCCAGGCGCAGTCCCTCGGTTACACGGTGGTCGATGCCAGTACAGTGGTGGCCACCCACTTGAACCAGATACTCTACAAGCATTCCAGTGAACTGATCGGTCACGAAGAAGTGCAGCAACTCATGCAATCGCTGGCCAAAAGCTCCCCGAAACTGGCGGAAGAGCTGGTGCCGGGTGTGGTTTCGCTGTCGCAGTTGCTCAAGGTGTTGCAAGCGCTGTTGGCCGAGCAAGTGCCTGTTCGCGATATCCGCAGCATTGCCGAGGCCATCGCCAACAATGCCGCCAAGAGTCAAGATACCGCCGCGCTGGTGGCTGCCGTGCGGGTTGGCGTATCCCGTGCAATCGTCCAAAGCATTGTAGGTACTGAGTCGGAGCTGCCAGTTATCACGCTGGAGCCAAGGTTGGAACAGATATTGCTCAATAGTCTGCAAAAGGCAGGACAAGGCTCGGAAGAGGGCGTTCTGCTGGAGCCAAGCATGGCTGAGAAACTGCAACGCTCGCTGATTGACGCGGCGCAGCGCCAGGAGATGCAAGGTCAGCCGGTGATTCTGCTGGTGGCCGGTCCGGTTCGCGCGATGCTCTCGCGATTCGGTCGGCTCGCAGTCCCGGGTTTGCACGTGTTGGCTTACCAGGAAATCCCTGACAACAAGCAAGTGACCATCGTTGCGACAGTAGGGCCCAACGGCTGAGGTAGTGGTTTATGCAAGTTAAGCGTTTTTTCGCCGCCGATATGCGTCAGGCCATGAAGCTGGTTCGCGATGAGCTGGGCGCTGATGCAGCCATTATCGGCAACCGCCGGATTGCCGGGGGCGTCGAGCTGACGGCAGCGCTGGATTACAAACTGTCGGCGCTGGCACCGCGTGTTCCGAACATGGAGCTCGAGGACGAGCTGCGCAAGACTCAGTCGCGGATTGTCACCGCCCAGGCCGAATTGAGCCTGCGCAGCGATGGCGAGAGCGACAATGCGACCAACCGCCAGTTGTTCGCCGGCTTGCCGTTGACCGCCGCCGAGCCGCTGATCGAGCCGACGTACGACGAACCCCGTCGCCCCGCACCGGCTGCTGTACCTGCGGCCGGTGGCGTGGACCCGCGCGCGTTCGACTCGATGCGCTTCGAGCTCAACAGCCTGCGCGAACTCATGGAAGTACAACTCGGGTCCCTGGCCTGGAATCAGCTGCAAGGCAGCCGTCCGGACCAGGCCAACCTCTGGCGTCGCCTGCAACGCATTGGCCTGTCCGGCCCGCTGTCGCGCGACCTGCTGGCACTGATCACCGAAATCCAGGAGCCTCGTCAGGCCTGGCGCATGTTGCTGGCGCACCTGGCGCGCATGATCGTTACCCCGGACATCGAGCCGCTGGAAGAGGGCGGCGTCATCGCCATGGTCGGTCCTGCCGGCATGGGCAAGACCACCACCCTGGCCAAGCTGGCTGCCCGTTACGTGCTCAAGTACGGCGCGCAGAACATTGCGCTGGTGAGCATGGACAGCTTCCGCATCGGTGCCCAGGAACAACTCAAGACCCTGGGACGCATTCTCAATGTGCCGGTGACCCACGTCGATCCGGGCCAGTCCCTGGTGCAGGCGCTGGATCCATTGCTGCGCAAGCGCGTGGTGCTGATCGATACCGCCGGCCTGCAGGCCAGCGACCCGGCCCTGCGCATGCAGCTCGAAAGCCTGGCCGGTCGTGGCATCCGCTCAAAAAATTATCTGGTCCTGGCAACCACCAGCCAGAAACAGGTTCTAACCGCCGCTTATCACAGTTACAAGCGTTGCGGGCTCGCCGGCTGCATCCTGACTAAACTGGATGAAACGGCAAGCCTGGGCGAGGTGTTGAGCCTGGCCATCAGTCATGAGCTGCCAGTGGCGTACCTGACCGATGGCCCGCGGATTCCGGATGATCTCCATCTGCCGCGCCGTCATCAGTTGGTCAGTCGCGCCGTCAGCGTGCAAATGCAGGAAGAACCCAGCGAAGAAGCCATGGCTGACATGTTCGCTGACATCTACCACAGTCCGACCAAGCAGGTTGGCTGAGGTAATAATGAATCGTTTTTGTACCTACATCGATGGTCTGCCATGCATTGTTCCGTTTGTGAACGCGCAGCCAGTAATGTGGCCTCCGTCTATGCAAGACAAGGTAAAGAAATAACATGGGCAGCATGCATCCCGTACAGGTGATCGCGGTGACCGGCGGCAAAGGTGGCGTCGGGAAAACTAACGTGTCAGTGAACTTGTCCCTGGCTTTGGCTGAGCTTGGCCGGCGCGTCATGCTGCTGGACGCCGACCTGGGACTGGCGAACGTCGACGTTCTGCTGGGGCTGACACCCAAACGTACCCTGGCCGACGTGATCGAAGGCCGCTGCGAACTGCGCGATGTATTGCTGCAGGGACCCGGCGGCATCCGTATCGTTCCGGCCGCATCCGGCACTCAGAGCATGGTGCATCTGAGCCCTGCGCAACACGCCGGCCTGATCCAGGCCTTCAGTGATATCGGCGACAACCTCGACGTATTGGTGATCGACACCGCTGCGGGCATTGGTGAGTCGGTCGTCAGCTTCGTTCGTGCAGCCCAGGAAGTGCTGCTGGTGGTGTGCGATGAGCCGACCTCGATTACCGATGCCTACGCCTTGATCAAGTTGCTCAATCGCGACTACGGCATGAACCGCTTCCGCGTCCTGGCCAACATGGCCCAGAGCCCGCAGGAAGGGCGCAACCTGTTCGCCAAGTTGACCAAGGTCACGGATCGCTTCCTCGACGTCGCCCTACAATACGTCGGCGCGGTGCCCTACGACGAAAGCGTGCGCAAGGCTGTGCAGAAGCAGCGCGCCGTCTACGAGGCCTTCCCGCGTTCCAAGTGCTCGCTGGCGTTCAAGGCCATCGCGCAGAAGGTCGATACCTGGCCGCTGCCTGCCAACCCGCGCGGGCACCTGGAGTTTTTCGTCGAGCGTCTCGTGCAGCAGACAGCAGGACCTGTGCTATGACAGCCAGCGGTTACAACCTCTACAAAAAATCGGCTCGTGATGCGCAGTACGAGCTGATCGAGCGTTACGCGCCGCTGGTTAAACGCATTGCTTACCACTTGCTGGCGCGTTTGCCGGCCAGTGTCCAGGTCGAAGACCTGATCCAGGCCGGGATGATCGGCCTGCTTGAGGTATCGACCAAATATGACGCCAGCAAAGGCGCCAGTTTCGAGACGTACGCGGGCATTCGAATCCGCGGCGCCATGCTCGATGAAGTGCGCAAGGGGGACTGGGCGCCACGTTCGGTTCACCGCAATACGCGCATGGTCAGCGATGCCATTCGCTCGATTGAAGCGAAAACCGGCCGTGACGCTAAAGATCACGAAGTTGCGGCCGAACTCCAATTGAGTCTCGACGATTACTACGGAATTTTGAACGACACCCTGGGCAGCCGGTTATTCAGTTTCGACGATCTGTTGCAGGACGGCGAACACGAAGGGCTGCACGAGGATGGCGCGAGTGCTCATACCGAGCCGTCACGCGATCTGGAAGATGAACGCTTCCAGGCTGCGCTGGCGGATGCGATTGCCAATTTGCCGGAGCGTGAGCGACTGGTGTTGGCGCTGTACTACGACGAAGAGTTGAACCTCAAGGAAATCGGTGAGGTCCTGGGGGTCAGCGAATCTCGGGTCAGCCAGTTACACAGCCAGTGCGCGGCCCGCTTGCGGGGGCGTTTGGGGGAGTGGCGAGCGCGCTGAAGGCAGTGTGGGGACACTGCGAAAGAGGCTGGTGTGGTGTTGAACTGCGCCGGTCCCGATCTGTTGTGCTCCAGACAGTCATTGAGTGCTTTGCCGGATTGATTGAAATGGCGCGTCCAGGTGCTGGGCGCGTTTAAGACTGCTTGGAGGTCGAATTGGACAAGAACATGAAAATCCTCATCGTTGATGACTTCTCAACGATGCGGCGGATCATCAAGAACCTGCTGCGTGACCTTGGGTTCACCAACACCGTCGAGGCCGACGATGGCACTACCGCCATTCCGGTGCTCAACAGCGGAAGCATCGACTTTCTGGTAACGGACTGGAACATGCCGGGCATGACCGGTATCGATCTGCTGCGCCACGTGCGTGCCGATGAAAAGCTCAAGCACCTGCCGGTGCTGATGGTGACCGCTGAAGCCAAGCGTGAGCAGATCATCGAAGCGGCCCAGGCCGGCGTTAACGGCTATGTGGTCAAACCCTTCACGGCCCAGGCGTTGAAAGAAAAAATCGAGAAGATTTTCGAACGCATCGGTTGATGACTGCGCCACGGGGGAGCTATGGGCAATAACGAAACTTCATTGGGCGATTTTGAGTCGACCCTGAAAAAACACGCCGTCGAATTGGTCGAGAGCCTTGAAAAAGGCAAGTTCGGCGACGCGGTGCAATTGATCCATGAGCTCAACCAGACCCGTGACCGCGGCCTGTATCAGGAAGTGGGAAAGCTCACTCGCGAACTGCATAGCGCGATCGTCAATTTCCAGATTGACCCGCACATGCCGCAAGCCGAAGAAGTGTCGCAGATCACCGACGCCACTGAACGTCTGGGCTATGTGGTCAAGCTGACCGAGGCCGCGGCCAACCGCACCATGGACCTGGTGGAGAATGCCACGCCGCTGGTCAACAGCCTGGCGGATGAAGCCCAGGCCTTGAGCACGGACTGGGGACGCTTCATGCGTCGTGAAGTCGGCGCAGAAGAGTTTCGTGAACTGGCCCGGCGGGTCGACGGTTTCCTGGTGCGCAGCGGCACGGACAATCGCGCAGTGTCGGGCAACCTCAACGACATCCTGCTCGCCCAGGATTACCAGGACCTCACGGGGCAAGTGATCAAGCGTGTGACCCAGTTGGTCACCGAAGTTGAAAGCAACCTGCTCAAGCTCGTGCTGATGGCCAGTCAGGTGGACCGCTTTGCGGGCATCGAACATGACCGTGAAGCGATGCTTGCTGAAAAAGATCCACAAAAACATCTCTCTCAGGGTGAAGGTCCGCAGATTCATGCCGATAAAAGAGAAGACGTTGTGTCCGGTCAGGACGATGTGGACGATTTGCTATCCAGCCTGGGATTTTAGAGTTTTAGGTTTTTTGGGTTTTTAGACCTTTAGGAGCACCCCCCCTGATGAGCTTCGGCGCCGATGAAGAGATCCTTCAGGATTTCCTGGTTGAGGCCGGCGAGATTCTAGAGCAACTGTCCGAGCAACTGGTCGAGCTGGAAAGCCGTCCGGATGATGCGGATTTGCTCAATGCAATTTTTCGCGGTTTTCACACTGTAAAAGGGGGCGCCGGCTTCCTCCAGCTCAACGAGCTGGTGGAGTGCTGCCACATCGCCGAGAACGTGTTCGACATCCTGCGCAAGGGGGAGCGTCGCGTCGACTCGGAACTGATGGACGTGGTTCTCGAAGCGCTGGACGCGGTGAACAGCATGTTCAGCGAAGTCCGCGAGCGCAGCCCGATCACGGCTGCGACACCTGAGCTGCTGGCGGCGCTGGCCCGTCTGGCCGAGCCGCAATCGGCTGACGAAGTGGTTGCAGCACCTGTTGCCGCCGTGGTTGAAGCGCCGGTGGCCGAAGCCGATTCAGGCGATATTACCGATAACGAATTCGAGCAATTGCTGGACTCGCTCAATGCCGTCAAGGCACAGGCAGAGGCGCCGGCGGTTGCCCACGCACCTGCAAGCGATGCACCTGCCAGCGACGAAATCACCGATGCCGAGTTCGAGTCGTTGCTTGATCAGTTGCACGGTAAAGGCCAGTTTGCCGTCGATGCAATTGCGCAGGCTCCGGCTGCGCCAGAAGCACCGAAAGCGCCGGGCGACAGTTCCGACATTACTGACGACGAATTTGAAGCACTGCTCGACCAGTTGCATGGCAAGGGCAACTTTGCTGTCGAGGCCCTGGAGTCGGCCATTGCGTCGGTGCCTGCACCTGCGGCCCCAAGCGCGGCGGCGGCTGGCAGCGATCTGATTTCCGATCACGAGTTCGAAGCGCTGCTCGACGAATTGCACGGCAAAGGCAAGTTCAGCGAGGTCGGCACCGCGACAGCGGCCAACGGTTCGAACGCTGCGGTTGCGACACCGGCACCGGCAGCCAAGGCGGCGCCGAAACCTGTGGCCAAGGCCCCCGAGCCAAAAGCCGAAGCCCCGGCAGCCGTTGCACCGGCTGCTGCCCGCGCCCCGGCCGCGCCGCCGGCGGAAAAACCGGCGAGCGAAGCCGAGACCACCGTACGCGTCGATACCGCGCGCCTGGACGAGATCATGAACATGGTCGGCGAGCTGGTGCTGGTGCGTAACCGCCTGGTCCGCCTGGGTCTCAACAGTGGCGACGAAGCCATGTCCAAGGCCGTGTCGAACCTCGACGTGGTCACGGCTGACCTGCAAACCGCGGTCATGAAGACCCGGATGCAACCGATCAAGAAAGTCTTCGGGCGCTTCCCGCGCCTGGTTCGCGACCTGGCTCGCCAGCTCAAGAAAGAGATCAACCTGGAGCTGGTCGGCGAAGAAACCGACCTCGACAAGAACCTCGTCGAGGCCCTGGCCGATCCGCTGGTCCACTTGGTGCGCAACGCGGTCGACCACGGCATCGAGTCGCCGGAAGAGCGCGAAGCCTCGGGCAAGGCCCGTGGCGGCAAGGTGATCCTGGCGGCCGAACAGGAAGGCGATCACATCCTGCTGTCGATCTCCGATGACGGTAAAGGCATGGACCCGAATGTCCTGCGTTCCATCGCGGTGAAACGCGGCGTGATGGACAAGGACGCGGCCGATCGACTGAGCGACACCGAGTGCTACAACCTGATCTTCGCCCCGGGTTTCTCGACCAAGACCGAGATCTCCGACGTGTCGGGTCGCGGCGTGGGCATGGACGTGGTGAAAACCAAGATTTCCCAGCTCAACGGTTCGATCAACATCTACTCGGCCAAGGGCCAGGGTTCGAAGATCGTCATCAAGGTGCCGCTGACTCTGGCGATCATGCCGACGCTGATGGTCATGCTCGGCAACCAGGCGTTCGCGTTCCCGCTGGTGAACGTCAACGAGATCTTCCACCTCGATCTGTCGACCACCAACGTCGTGGACGGCCAGGAAGTGGTGATCGTGCGGGACAAGGCGCTGCCATTGTTCTATCTCAAACGCTGGCTGGTCAGCTCCGCCGCTCACGAAGAGCAGCGCGAGGGCCATGTGGTGATCCTTTCGGTGGGCACGCAGCGGATCGGCTTTGTCGTCGATCAACTGGTGGGCCAGGAAGAAGTGGTCATCAAGCCATTGGGCAAAATGCTCCAGGGAACGCCGGGCATGTCCGGCGCCACCATCACCGGTGACGGCCGCATCGCGCTGATTCTCGATGTTCCGAGCATGCTCAAGCGTTACGCCACACGGCGTATTTGATTCTGGTGGAGCGGGGCGCCTGGCCTCGCTCCATCTAATGGAGTGTTTATGGCAGTCAAAGTCCTGGTGGTGGACGATTCGGGGTTTTTCCGCCGCCGCGTCTCGGAAATTCTTTCAGCGGATTCGAATATCCAGGTCGTCGGCACGGCGACCAACGGCAAAGAGGCGATCGATCAGGCGCTGGCCCTCAAGCCCGACGTGATCACCATGGACTACGAGATGCCGATGATGGACGGCATCACGGCCGTGCGGCACATCATGCAACGCTGCCCGACCCCGGTCCTGATGTTCTCCTCGCTGACCCATGAAGGCGCCCGGGTCACCCTCGATGCGCTGGATGCCGGTGCGGTGGACTTCCTGCCGAAGAATTTCGAAGACATCTCGCGCAACCCCGACAAGGTCAAGCAGTTGCTGTGCGAGAAGATTCTCAGCATCTCGCGCAGTAATCGTCGTGTCAGTCACTACAGCGCTCCGGCGCCTGTCGCTGCGCCCGCGCCTGCGCCTTCCAGCGTGGGCAGCTTTGCCAGCAGCGCGCCCACACGTCCGGCACCGGCACCGATCCCGACGCGTACGCATGCACCCGCTACGTCGTCGCCCGCGCCAAAACGCAAAAACTACAAACTGGTGGCCATTGGTACGTCCACCGGCGGCCCGGTCGCCCTGCAGCGGGTCTTGACCCAGTTGCCGGCCAATTTCCCTGCCCCGATCGTGCTGGTTCAACACATGCCGGCCGCCTTCACCAAGGCCTTCGCCGAGCGCCTGGACAAGCTCTGCCGCATCAGCGTCAAGGAAGCCGAGGATGGCGACATCCTGCGTCCGGGCCTGGCGCTGCTGGCGCCAGGTGGCAAGCAGATGATGATCGACGGTCGCGGCGCGGTGAAAATCCTCCCGGGTGACGAGCGCCTCAATTACAAGCCGTGCGTGGACATCACCTTCGGTTCGGCAGCCAAGTCCTACGGTGACAAAGTTCTGGCGGTCGTCCTGACCGGCATGGGCGCCGATGGCCGTGAAGGCGCGCGCCTGCTCAAGCAGGGCGGCAGTTCGATCTGGGCGCAGGACGAAGCCAGTTGCGTGATCTACGGCATGCCGATGGCCATCGTCAAAGCTGAACTCGCCGACGCGGTGTACAGCCTCGACGACATTGGCAAGCATCTGGTCGAGGCCTGTCTCTGATGGATGTTCTAAGCCTGATCGGCATCATCATGGCCTTTGTCGCCATCATCGGCGGCAATTACCTTGAAGGCGGTCATCTGGGCGCCCTTGCCAACGGCCCGGCAGCGTTGATCGTGCTCGGCGGCACCATTGGCGCGGCACTGCTGCAATCACCGATGAGTGCCTTCAAGCGCGCCATGCAGATCCTCGCCTGGATCCTGTTCCCGCCTCGCGTCGACCTGGCCGGTGGCATTGATCGCGTGGTGAACTGGAGCCTGACCGCTCGTAAGGAAGGTTTGCTGGGGCTTGAAGGCATCGCCGACGCCGAGCCTGACAATTACGCCCGCAAAGGCCTGCAACTGCTGGTCGACGGCGCCGAGCCGGAAGCGATCCGCAGCATTCTGGAGGTGGATTTCTACACCCAGGAAGCCCGCGACATCGAAGCGGCCAAGGTCTTCGAAAGCATGGGCGGTTACGCGCCGACCATCGGCATCATCGGTGCGGTGATGGGCCTGATTCATGTCATGGGCAACCTGGGTGATCCGTCGCAACTGGGTAACGGCATCGCCGTGGCCTTCGTCGCCACCATCTACGGCGTGGCCAGTGCCAACCTGGTGCTGCTGCCGATTGCCGCCAAACTCAAAGCCATCGCGCTGCGCCAGTCGCGATATCGCGAAATGTTGCTGGAAGGACTGCTGTCGATCGCCGAAGGTGAAAACCCTCGTTCCATCGAGTTGAAGCTTCAGGGCTTCATGGATTAAGGGAATAAGCTCATGGCTCGCCGTCGCCAACATGAAGAGCATGTAAACCATGAACGTTGGCTGGTTTCCTATGCCGACTTCATTACCTTGCTGTTCGCCTTTTTCGTGGTGATGTACTCCATCTCGTCGATCAACGAAGGCAAGTACAAGGTCATTTCCGAAGCCCTGATCGGGGTCTTCACCGATTCCGATCGCGCGCTCAAGCCGATCCCCATCGGTGACGAGCGGCCGAAGACCGTGACCCCGGCCAAGCCGCTGGTCAAGGACAGTGATCAGGTCGATGCCGGTGTCTCCGGTGCCAGCGATCCGCTCAAGAGCATCGCCGACGACATCAGCGCGGCGTTCGGTGACCTGATCAGCTCCAACCAGATGACGGTGCGCGGCAATGAACTGTGGGTCGAGATCGAGCTCAATTCCAGCCTGTTGTTCGGCAGCGGCGATGCCATGCCCAGCGATATCGCGTTCAACATCATCGACAAGGTCGCGGCGATCCTGAAGCCGTTCGACAACCCGATCCATGTCGAAGGTTTCACCGACGATCAACCGATCCGCACTGCGCAGTACCCGACTAACTGGGAGCTGTCCTCGGCCCGCTCGGCCAGCATCGTGCGCATGCTGGCGATGCAAGGGGTGAATCCCGGTCGCCTGGCGTCGGTGGGCTACGGCGAGTTTCAGCCGGTGGCCAACAACGCCACCGCCGAAGGCCGCGCACGCAACCGTCGCGTGGTGCTGGTGGTGTCGCGCAACCTCGATGTTCGCCGCAGCCTGACCGGTACCGGAACCGCCCATGCGCAACCGGATGCCGCATTGAAGCGTGCTGGCACACAAACTGCACCGACCCCGGTCAAGTCGCCGGTACGAGAGAACGCCGTCAATTCTCCGTCACCCGCATTAACACGTTGAGCTATTTCTCGGTCGATCCGTGCGGCCGGGAGGAACAATCCGAATGAGAGTCTGGGCAGTCGCCAATCAAAAGGGTGGTGTCGGTAAAACCACTTCCTCCATCGCTTTAGCCGGGTTGCTGGCCGAGGCGGGCAAGCGCGTGGTCGTGGTCGATCTCGACCCCCACGGCTCCATGACCAGCTACTTCGGCTACGATCCCGACAGCCTGGAACACAGCAACTACGATCTGTTCCTGCACAAAGGCAACGTGCCGCAAGGCCTGCCGGGCCAACTGTTGCTGTCGACCAGCGACGAACGAATTTCCCTGTTGCCGTCCAGCACCGCGCTGGCCACCCTCGAGCGCCAGTCGCCGGGGCAGAGCGGTCTGGGCCTGGTGATTGCCAAGAGCCTGGCGCAACTGTGGCAGGACTTCGATTACGCCGTGATCGATAGCCCGCCCTTGCTCGGCGTGCTGATGGTCAATGCCTTGGCGGCAAGCCAGCAACTGGTGATCCCGGTGCAGACCGAACACCTGGCGGTCAAGGGCCTCGAGCGCATGGTCAACACCTTGGCGATGATCAACCGCTCGCGCAAACAGGCATTGCCATTCACCATCGTGCCGACCCTGTTTGACCGCCGCACGCAGGCGTCCCTCGGCACCTTGCGCGTGCTGCGCGACAAATTCCCCGACGAAATCTGGCAAGGCTACATCCCGGTGGACACGCGTCTGCGCGATGCCAGTCGCGCCGGGCTGACGCCTTCGCAGTTCGATGGCAGGAGCCGTGGCGTTCTCGCCTACCGTGCGTTGCTCAAGCATCTGCTGGCGGCGCAACTTGTTGCGCAGGTGGCCTGACATGACCTCGATCCCTGTAGGAGCGAGCCTGCTCGCGATGGTCGTCAACGATGACGCGGGAAACCTGGCACCCCGTGGCGCTCTCAGGTTCATCGCGAGCAAGCTCGCTCCTACAGGTGAGCGCTCATGAATCGACTGGTAAAGACAACATCGCGCCCGCAACTGGCGTTGCAGTCGTATCTGGATAATTTGCTGCAAGACGCAACCGAGGAGATGGCCGAGGTTGTCGAAGCGCTGAGCGTCGTCGAAGAGCAAGGCGTGCTGGACGAGTTCCAGGCGGCGGTGCTCGAAGAACAGGCCCGGGATGCGCAGCAAACCGCGGGAGCAGCCACTGCGGTGACTGCGCCTTTGGCCAGGACTTCCGTCGTCGTGATCGATGCACCGGAACCCGTTATGGCACCGGTATCGACCATCGCTCCGCTGTTGCAAACCCTGGTGGCGCCGATTAAAGAGGCCGAAGTGCTGGAGACTCCTGTTATCGAGGAGCCTCAGGTACTTGTGCCGCCCGTCGTCGAAGTGCATCTGCCACCGAGCAATACGCCGCCACCGGTGGACACCGAGGGTCGTCCGTCCTGGGCCGCCGAGCCTTTCGAATGCCTGCTGTTCGATGTCGCCGGCTTGACCCTGGCGGTGCCGTTGGTGTGCCTGGGATCGATCTATTCCCTGGCCGGTCACGAGCTGACGCCCTTGTTCGGCCAGCCGGAATGGTTCCTGGGCATCCTGCCGAGCCAGGCCGGCAACCTCAAGGTGCTCGATACCGCGCGTTGGGTCATGCCCGACCGTTACCGCGACGATTTCAAGCAGGGCCTGCAATACGTGATTTCGGTCCAGGGCTATGAATGGGGCCTGGCGGTGCATCAGGTCAGCCGCTCGTTGCGCCTGGACCCGAATGAAATCAAATGGAGAAGTCATCGAGGTCAGCGGCCATGGCTCGCCGGCACGGTGATTGAACACATGTGCGCCTTGCTCGACGTCGCCTCGTTGGCCGAGTTGATCGCCAGTGGCGGGGCAAAGCACATGTCCGGCAGCAAGCCGAACCACAAACCGACAAACATCAAATAAACAACAGGCGACGTCACTCGATGGCGTTGCACGGAACACACACCGCCAGGGCGGTTTCTTGAGGGGTCAGGGTATGAATGACAAGGCAACGGCGGCAAAAGGTTCCGAAGATCCGATCCTGCAATGGGTCACCTTCAAGCTGGACAACGAGACCTACGGCATCAACGTGATGCGCGTCCAGGAAGTCCTGCGCTACACCGAAATTGCCCCGGTCCCGGGTGCCCCGAGCTACGTGCTGGGCATCATCAACCTGCGCGGCAACGTCGTCACCGTGATCGACACCCGTCAGCGCTTCGGCCTGATGAATGCCGAGATCAGCGACAACACCCGTATCGTCATCATCGAAGCCGACAAGCAGGTTGTCGGGATCATGGTCGACAGCGTGGCCGAAGTGGTTTACCTGCGTCAGTCGGAAATCGAAACCGCGCCGAACGTGGGTAACGAAGAGTCCGCCAAGTTCATTCAAGGCGTGTGCAACAAGAACAACGAATTGCTCATTCTGGTCGAGCTGGACAAGATGATGAGCGAAGAAGAATGGTCGGAACTGGAGAGTATCTGATTGATTCTCGAGGTTGCGGTCATTGTCCTGTTCCTGTTCTGGGCAGGCACGCTGGCAATGTTCCTGGCGTACATTCGCGCCCAGAAGCAGATCGCCGCGCAACAGGCCCAGGGCGATGCGCAGCGCGACCAGCGCATCAAGGACCTGGGCAAACGCGTTGACAACTACCAGAACGGCAACGTGCGCATGGGCGAAGACCTGCATGAACTGCGGGCGATCGTTGCGCCGTTGCCGGACAAACTCGCTCAGCTGGAACAGCGCGACCCGACCAGCCTGTCGTTTGCCCAGGCAGCACGATTGGTCGGGATGGGCGCCAGCGTCGACGAACTCACCCAGTCCTGCGGCTTGACCCAGGCTGAGGCGGAGTTGATGAGCAAAGTGCACAAGAACTAGTTACCTGTAGGAGCGAGCCTGCTCGCGATGGACGTCAACGATAACGCGGGCATTCTGAATGAACGCGTCGCACTTGAGTCCATCGCGAGCAGGCTCGCTCCTACAATGGTTCGATGTCGTTCACAAAATCCGGGACCACCTCTGTCCCCTTGGGAGCAACTGTCTTCACCATGCCGCTCGTCACCGCGATCCGACGCAGTCCTCTCTATCCTCAGGCGGGTATTACGCCGTCGTAGTCCCCGCCGATAGCTTTCTCGGATTCGTCTATCTTGTGATCCACCATCAGTCGTTTGATCATCTTGTTCAAAATATGCAGTGCCAAGGAGGCTTATGATCGACATTTTGCGTGGTACACCGTTGTGGGTTTATGCGGTGTTTCTGATCCTGACTTATTACGGTGTCGTTGCCTGCTTCAAGCATCAGGTGTCGAAAAGGTCATTGCAGATCACACCGGTGATATTCGTGACCCTGTCCCTGGCTTCGCTGAATCTCTCCCAAGCTATAGTCATTCCCCTCTCGGCCTACGTCCTCGGGCTATTGGCAGGATGGTTGCTCGCATTGCGTTTTTACTCGTACACGAATGTGAAGTGCGTGGGCGAAACGTTGGAGTTGGGCGGTACGGTCAAGGTACTGGTGGTGTATTGGGGCTTCTTTGCATGGCGTTACTACCTTGGCTATCAGGCAGCGATGTTTCCGGAAATGGTCAATGCATTACCGATGACAGCATGGTCGGCACTGGGGGCTGGCCTTATCAATGGATTGATTATCGGTCGCAGTCTCAAGCTTTTACGCTTTGTAGGAGCTGGCTTGCCAGCGAAGGCGGCTGAATGATCGGTGCAATACTCAAGGCCTTGTTCGCCGGCAAGCCGGCTCCTGCCCCGCCGGAACCTTCCCCTTCAAACTCCACGCAAACGCATTGATCTCGGCAATCGTCAGATAAAGCTCCTGCGGAATACTTCCCCCCCCAGCTCCATGCGCGCCAGCAGCCTCACCAACTCGGCATTTTCGTAGATCGGCACTTCGCAGTCGCGGGCGATTCGCAGGATTTCTTCCGCGAGTTCTTCGGCGCCCTTGGCCTTGAGGGCAGGGGCGGTTTGCCAAGTGATTGGGGGGTGATCCAAAGTGGTTACCAGATGATTAATTGGATGGTAGATAGAGCTGCTCATTTTGAGTGTTGCAGAATGATTCAAGGAAATTCCTTTTTAGGAAGATTAAGTCCTACTTTTAAAAGTCCTGAATAGACAGTTGCAGCCAACTAAGTCCTACATGATCAAGTGTGATATTTCCTACAGCAAAGGCCGTTTTTTAACGACTTGTTTGCGTTGGTGATTATGGAATTGTCGTTTGTGCGTTGACAGGTGAAAACATAATTATCTAAGTTTGTTTCGTGGGTGAAGGGAGGGGCAAAAAAATCGATAAAAGAAAGGAGTGAATTTATGGAAAAAATTCATATTCTGGGCGCTGGTAATATGGGTAGCGCAATATTGTTCGGCTTAAGAGAGAGATATGGATCTAGCCATCTAAGGGCAATTGAAAATAACGCGAGTCAAGCCGCATACCTCGCGGCCTGTGGTTTCGAGGTGAGTGAACGGATTGAAAATATTGATTGCGCTGATATTGTTGTTTTAGCTGTCCCGCCTCAGCGATTTAAAAATGCAATTTTGGATAATCAGGTACTGCTTTCTCACGTTGGGCCGGTCATATCCGTAATGGCTGGCGTTACGACTAAAGCGCTGTGCAAGACTTTAGGTCATGCACAATTCATCCGTTCGATTCCAAACACGGCATCGGAGGTGCGGGAAGGAATTACTATTTACTATGCTCAAGAAAATGCTGGCAGTGATTTGATTGCAGCTGCGCAGATAGTTTTCGGCGCGATCGGGATCTATGTACAAGTTGATGATGAAGGCCTGATGGATTCAGCCACTGCACTAGCGGGAGGTGGTCCGGCACTGGTCGCATATTTTGCTAACGCAATACAGCAGTATGCGGAGAATGAGGGATTTGGTTCCGAGGTTGCCAGGCAAGTTTGTACGCAGTTGTTATACGGGACTTCATTGTTGATGAGGTCGACTGGTAAATCGTCGATGCAATTATGTGAGGAGGTGCAAACGGCAGGCGGGACAACTGAGCAGGCTATTCAGGTTTTTGAACGGAATGACTTAAATGGGACTGTTGCGCTGGCTTTATCAGCTGCTGCCAATCGGTCGGTAGAGTTAGGTAAGTAGTGCTTTGTGAAAAAAGGGGGTTGTTATGAGTGGTGAGCAATCGTGGTCAAAAGTTAATCGAGTCAGTAACACTGGTGTGAGTGGTGATTCATACAATGTTTATTTTGGAATGGGTCATTGTTTCAAACTTATTGATGAGCCTGGGGTTTTTAAAGTCAGTCTCGCCGGATTGGCGTTTGGGTCGCTGTTGATTCGCTATTTAAGTAAAGAGTGCACGAATGGCAGGTTTTTGGATCTTGGGACTGGGAGTGGTGTGCATTCTTTTTTGCTGAAAGGAATGGGTGTTAAGTCCGTGACCGCCACAGATATCTCCAAGGAAGCGGTTTTTGTAGCGCGGAGGAATGAGTTATGTAATTTTGGAGTGAATTCTATCGAATTTACATTCGGCGATCTTTTTCAAGGTCTTTCAGGTGGGGCAGAAAAATACGATGTTATTTTGTTTAATGCGCCTGGCTGGAGAACGCCTTCTGCTTCCTTTCTAACGGCTCTCAAAAAAACAGGGGGTGTAGAAGGGCTTCCAATCGATTCCATGTTTTATGGTGATAGAACATTGGAGAGGTTTTTTGAAGAATTGCCAGGTCACTTGAGCGATGGTGGCAAGGTCATAATAGGCCTGAATTCATTAGTTGGAATCCGGCAGGTAATGAACAGGCTTGAGGAGTTGCATGCAGAAAAATACGTGATCGATTGTAGGCTTTTGGAGCGACATGACTTTCCATTGCTTTTTTATACCGAAGATTGGGCGCGGATACAAAATCTTTTGGTTGATGAAGTAATGAGTTGGACAAGGAAGGGTGAAGCCTATTGCAGTATGCAAGAGGATGGAAAAATAATATGGTCTTATGAAATAGTTGAAATCACTTTGTGGGAGCGGTAGGAAGATGCCGCCTTCAAATAGCGGTCGACATTTTTTAATCGGTGCGCTCAGTGGGGTGTTGGCAAATGTGCTATTGGGTCTGTCTTCAGTTTTCTGGAAGTATATTGGATCTTTGAGTGCGTTGGCGTTGCTCAGTTATAGGGTTTACTTATCCTTGCTGACGGTATTTCTTGTCGTGTACGTTGGTCGGGAGCTAAGACCACTTTTTGCTCAAATCAATATTAGACTGTTATTTATACATGCCGCTGCAGCCATATTGATAGCGATCAACTGGGGGACGTTCATATGGGCATCTGTCCACGGTCGGGTACTTGAAAGCAGTCTCGGTTATCTGGTGGCGCCAATTTTAAGTATCGCGATTGGTATCATTGTTTATAAAGAGCCAGTCACTGTGTTCAAAGCCGTGGCCGTGTTGATGATGCTGATCAGTGTGGTAAGTCTTTTCGTGTTGAGTAATGATCTTGATATAAGAGTTTATCTAGGTATCGGTCTGGCTTGGGGCTTTTATTCGTGCCTGAAAAAAATGACATCTTTGAATGTTTTTAGTGGTTTGTTGTTAGAATCTCTTGTGCTTTCTTTTTTTTGCACTTTGTTTTTTATATTTTCAGATCTCGGCTTGGCGATTCCCGATGATTTTGGCTTGTGGCGCACGCTTCTTGTTTTTAGTTGTGGTGTCGTATCAATTATTCCGTTAGCGCTATTTTCGTTTTCAGCTAAAAGACTTTCTGTAATGTCTATGGGTTTGTCCCAGTTTGTATTGCCACTCACGCAGTTTTTTGTGGCGACGATGATTTACAAGCAAGCTGCTTCTCCAGTAACTGTAATGGCTCTTTTAGTCGTAATCATTGGGCTGTTAGTAGTTGTGTTCGAACCAATTCTAAAAAAACTGTGTTTTTGTAGTGGTGGGGGGCAAGATGAAGAATAAATACAAAGTCGTCGTAATTGGCCTAGGTGTTGTTGGAAGTGCTTCGCTTTGGAGGCTTTCGTGCTCTGAGTGCAACGTACTTGGCGTCGATTCAGGTGCACCTATAAATCTGTCGGGATCATCGCATGGCGCCTCCCGGATTTTTAGGCGTGCTTATTGGGAAGGTCAGTCTTACCTGCCTTTGCTTTCACAGTCAGATAAGTTGTGGCGCGAGCTTGACAGAACTTGTAGCAGGCGTCTGATTTTTCAAACTGGAGGGCTTTTTGTTGGGCCCGTTGCTTCGGGTGTCGTGCCAAAAAGTGCGGCTACCGCTCAGCAGGGTAACATCAATCATGCGTTGTTCTCTGCGGAGCGGATTGCTGAGTTTTTCCCCGCGTTTCACATTCTTGAGGGGATGGAAGCGGTTTATGAACACGCTGCATACACTATTGCAGCGGATGATTCAAAGTTACATATGCTTAATGTGGCTGTCAGGAACGGAACTGAAGTCCGATTTGGAACTTCAGTGACGAGTATTGTTAAAACCTCGCAGGGTTTGGCGGTGCAGTTGGATAGGGGTGAGCTTGTCTACACGGAACGAGTTGTCCTGTCGACAGGCGCTGCTATAGGTGCCTCCCTCATTAGCGATCTCTCGGGATTGCTGCAACCTAAAAGTGTACCTGTTTACTGGTTTAAACCGAAATCCAAGGGGGATTTGGATTTTTTAAAGGGATTCCCCGCTTTTTTGTATCAATTGCCAGACGGGCGCCTGCTTTATGGTACACCGGAGATCGGTGCGGAAGAGCCAGGAGTAAAAATTGGGTTTCATAATTACCAACAACTCAGGTTTGATGCTAGTACGCACCTCCAGCCGGTAAAGGATAGTGATATTGAGCAAATATCTGCTTGTGTCGAGCGGATATTTCCCGGTTTGAATTCGATTCCATTTGCATCTAAGAAGTGCATATATACGATGAGTCAGGATGAGTCGTTTATAGTCGGTGAGTCAGTGGAATTGCCAGGCGTGTTTTATGTTTCTGCGTGCTCCGGGCATGGGTTTAAATTCGCAACGGGTTTGGGGGATATGCTTGCGAGAGCCGCTTTAAATGGTTTTCTTTCAGAGGAAGTGTCGATTTTTTACGCAAGCAGGTTTTCTGTTAGCAATACGTAATGGTAATCAACAGATGTGTGGGGTATGTGCTTGTCTCTGTTTCAGCATTGATCAATAGTCGTCCCCGCGATCCGTTACATCCTTCTCCACTATAAGCGCATCCGGATCCTGCCCCACCGGAAATTTCCCCTTCAAATTCCACGCAAACGCAATGATCTCGGCAATCGTCAGATACAGCTCCTGCGGAATGCTGTCCCCCAGTTCCATACGCGCCAGCAGCCTCACCAACTCGGCATTTTCGTAGATCGGCACTTCGCAGTCGCGGGCGATTCGCAGGATTTCTTCCGCCAGTTCTTCGTCACCCTTGGCGGTGAGGGTGGGGGCTTGGGTGCCGTCGTATTTGAGGGCGATGGCCTGGCGCGGGGCGTTGGGGTTTTTCATGCGGTTTCGTCGACCCAGCGTTGTTCGAGGCGGGTTTGGGGGCCTTGGGGTGGTCTGCCGAGGTGGCAGTCCAGGTCGCCGACGTTCAGGCCGGCGGACACCAGGCGGTCACGCAGCCCGGCCAGATTGTTTTCGATCAGGCTGGCGGTGTACGGCCGTTCGGCCCAGAGCTGGCCGCAGAGGCTGCCCTTGATCAGTTGCGCCTGGATTTGCAGGGGGCCCAACGGCTCCATGGCGAAGGCCAGTTCGACTCGCCACAGCTGTTGCTTGGGTTCGCGTTCTTCGCGACGCTCCTTTGGCTGTTCTTTCTCGGGGGCGTCCTCGCGCTGGAACTTGACCTGCAAGGGCACGATGTCCTGCAGGTTGCGCATCGGGATTTCCATTTGCCAGGTGCTCATCAGTCGTCCATCGGCGGTGACACCGGTTTGTTCCAGGCTCGACAGCTGATGGCTTTGCAGGCGTGAAACCGCAGCGGCGGCCAGGCGTAGCAAGTGTTCGAGGTCGTCTTCACCCTCGGCGCTTTGCAGCAGGCGTTCGGGCAGCGGGAAACCGCTCGGCGACGGTTTGGCACTGACCTGACCGAGCATCCCCAGGGCATTGCGGACGAAATTCGGCATCGCCTGGGCCAGGGTATTGGCGGCGATGGTCGCGCCGAAGTTGGTGTGGGCGGGCAAGCCCTGGCTCAACTGCGCAACCAGTTTGAGCAGGTCGCCTTTCATGTCCGGCGCGAGTGTCGGGTTTTGCCCGTTCAGCAGTCTGCTTTCGAGGAACGCACCACTGCTGGCCAGCGCCAGGGCCAGGCCCTTGGGGGTGCTCAGTTGCTGGACATCCGGCAGGCCGGAGAGCAATCGGGCAGCGGCGCTGTGCAGTTCGGTGGAGGTCTGGTCCGAGGGTGGAAGGTTCTGCAGGAGTTTGAGCAAGCCATCCAGCGAGCCTTGGCGGCTTTGCTGGTCGACCAGTTGCCGGGTGACCGTCAGTTGTTCCTGGCGGCTGCTCAGTGGTACGAATTTCAATGTCTGGCTGTCTTGCACCTGCGCGCTCAACAAGGTGCCGATGCGCAAGGGCTGCGGACTGTCGATGCTCAGGGTGCTGCCGCTCAACGCGGTGTTGAGCAGGCTCACCATCGAGCGAAACACCATGGGCTGGCCGGGGACCTGCGGCAGCACTTGCGAGGTCAGTACCTTGCCCTGCAGCAAGGTGCCAACGGGCAGTTGCGCGGTGTCGAGGCGGGTGAGGGTGGCGACGCTGGAGGCGATGGCCTGTTGCACCGTCACGGCCAGGTTGCCGGCCGAGGGCTGGGTGACGACCAGCGTGGTGCCCAGGGCCAGCGGTTGATTGCCGGTGGTCTGGACCGTGGTCTGGCGGCCGCTGTCGAGGGTGACCTTGAGCAGCATCTGGAAAGTCTGATCCGCCTGCTTGAGCGACAACACTTCGGCCTGGGCGGTTTGACCGACGCTGATCAGCCCCTCCACCGGCGTCAGCAGCTTGAGCAACTCACCGCTGAGCACCTGCGGGCGTGAGGTCGCCGGGAGGGCCTGCGGCAGCGGGAGGATGTTCATTTCGCCTGTCATACGCGGTCACAACCTGAGGAAAATGCACTCTTTAGAGTAGGGCCTGGCATGTATAATGCCGCGCCGTTGTATCCAAAAATGGCGAAAACTTTGCAATTGTTTGACGCAGCTCTCTAGAACAAGACGTCATTGCATCTATGCTGCATCTCTTTAACGGCCGCGCCAGTGCCGACTTGAACCGTATAAGGCCCGTGATCCCTTGACCAGTCCTGTCCTGCAAACCGTTGCCCTTGCCTGTGAGCGAGACCTTCGGCTGCTCTTCGAAAATCTCGATTTGAGACTGGCCGGTGGCGAAATGATGCAAATCAGTGGCCCCAATGGCAGCGGCAAGACCAGCCTGTTGCGCCTGCTCTCGGGGCTGATGCAGCCAACCGCCGGTCAAGTGCTGCTCAACGGCCAGCCGCTGAACGAGCAACGCGGCGAACTGGCGCGCAACCTGCTGTGGATCGGCCATGCCGCCGGGATCAAGGATCTGCTGACGCCGGAAGAGAATCTGAGCTGGCTGTGCGCCTTGCATCATCCGGCGACCCAGGAGGCGATCTGGCAGGCGCTGGCTGCGGTCGGACTGCGCGGATTCGAGGATGTGCCTTGTCACACCCTGTCTGCCGGTCAACAGCGCCGCGTCGCGCTGGCGCGTCTGTATCTGGATAGCCCGCCGCTGTGGATCCTCGATGAACCCTTTACCGCCCTCGACAAGCAGGGCGTGGCGCAACTCGAAGAACACCTGGCCGGCCACTGCGAACGCGGCGGCATGGTGGTGTTGACCACTCATCACACGCTGAGCCGGATGCCGGCCGGTTATCGCGATATCGATCTGGGGAGCTGGGCCGTATGAGTGTGTTCGGCCTGTTGGTCGCCCGCGAGGCGCGTCTGCTGTTCCGTCGTCCGGCGGAGCTGGCCAATCCGCTGGTGTTCTTTGCGATCGTCGTTTCGCTGTTCCCGCTGGCCGTCGGACCTGAGTCTCAATTGTTGCAAACCTTGTCTCCGGGGTTGGTCTGGGTGGCGGCACTTTTATCGGTTCTGCTCTCGCTGGACGGGCTTTTCCGCAGTGATTTCGAAGACGGATCGCTTGAGCAGTGGGTCCTTTCGCCGCACCCCTTGGCTCTTCTGGTTTTGGCCAAAGTGCTGGCACACTGGGCTTTTTCCGGCCTGGCACTGGTTTTGCTGGCACCCTTGCTGGCGCTGATGCTCGGTTTGCCTGCCGCCTGTCTGCCGGTGTTGCTGCTTTCGTTGCTGCTCGGTACACCGGTACTGAGCCTGCTCGGTGCAGTGGGTGCGGCGCTGACGGTCGGTTTGAAGCGCGGTGGCCTGTTGCTGGCCCTGCTGATTCTGCCGTTGTACATCCCGGTATTGATCCTTGGCAGTGGCGCCTTGCAGGCAGCCTTGCAGGGAATGCCGGCGACCGGTTATCTCCTGTGGCTTGGTAGCCTGACCGCCCTGGCGATAACCCTGACACCTTTTGCAATAGCTGCTGGCCTGAAGATCAGCGTCGGCGAATAATGAGGTCTGGTTATTTTTTGACCAGTAAAGACCCTGGCTCTTCACAGTAAAGAGCAACCGTGATGGAAACAGTATGAACTGGACGTGGTTTCACAAGCTCGGCTCGCCCAAATGGTTTTACGGCATCAGCGGCAAAATGCTGCCCTGGCTGAGCGTCGCGGCGTTGCTGCTGATCAGCGTTGGCGTGGTCTGGGGCCTGGCCTTCGCGCCGCCGGACTACCAGCAGGGCAACAGCTTCCGCATCATCTATATCCACGTTCCGGCCGCCATGCTGGCGCAGTCCATCTACGTGATGCTGGCGGTGTGCGGCATCGTCGGGCTGGTGTGGAAGATGAAACTGGCCGACGTCGCCCTGCAATGCGCGGCGCCCATCGGTGCCTGGATGACGGCGGTTGCGCTGGTCACCGGGGCGATCTGGGGCAAACCGACCTGGGGCTCGTGGTGGGTCTGGGATGCACGCCTGACGTCCATGCTTATCCTGCTTTTCCTGTACTTCGGTCTCATTGCGCTGGGCAACGCGATCAGCAATCGTGACAGCGCGGCCAAGGCCTGTGCGGTGCTGGCAATTGTCGGCGTGATCAACATCCCGATCATCAAATACTCGGTGGAGTGGTGGAACACCCTGCACCAGGGCGCGACTTTCACCCTCACCGAAAAGCCGGCAATGCCAGCCGAGATGTGGCTGCCATTGCTGCTGACGGCGCTGGGTTTCTACTGTTTCTTCGGTGCGGTCCTGCTACTGCGCATGCGTCTTGAAGTGCTCAAGCGCGAAGCCCGGGCCAGTTGGGTCAAGGCCGAAGTGGAAAACAGCCTGGAGGTCGCTCGATGAGTTTTGCTTCATTCGGCGACTTCATCGCCATGGGTCATCATGGCCTGTATGTCTGGTCAGCCTATGGCATCTGCCTGGCGGTATTGGCCCTCAACGTGGCGGCGCCGATCCTGGCCCGCAAGCGGTATCTGCAACAAGAGGCGCGTCGTTTGCGCCGGGAGAACGGCAAGTGAATCCGCTGCGCAAAAAGCGTCTTATCATCATTCTCGCTATCCTGGTCGGGGTCGGCGCTGCCGTCGGCCTGGCCCTGAGCGCCCTGCAGCAGAACATCAACCTGTTTTACACACCGACCCAGATCGCCAACGGCGAAGCCCCCCATGACACGCGTATCCGCGCCGGTGGCATGGTCGAGGCCGGTTCCTTGCAGCGCTCCGGCGACTCGCTGGACGTGAAGTTCGTCGTCACCGACTTCAACAAATCCGTGACCATCACCTATCGCGGCATCCTTCCGGACCTGTTCCGCGAAGGGCAGGGCATCGTCGCCCTGGGCAAGCTCAATGCCGATGGCGTGGTGGTGGCCGATGAAGTGCTGGCCAAGCACGATGAGAAGTACATGCCGCCGGAAGTGACCAAGGCGTTGAAAGACAGCGGTCAATCGGCTCCAACGCCCGCGAAGGAGGGTTGATCCATGACATCCGGCATCTTTATTCCCGAACTGGGTCATCTGGCGATGATCCTGGCCCTGTGCTTCGCCCTGGCCCAGGCCGTGGTCCCGCTGTTCGGTGCCTGGCGCGGTGACCGCCTGTGGATGAGCCTGGCCCAGCCGGCCGCCTGGGGGCAGTTCAGCTTTCTGCTGTTTGCCTTCGGTTGCCTGACCTACGCCTTCATGGTCGATGACTTCTCCGTGGCCTATGTGGCCAACAACTCCAACAGCGCCTTGCCGTGGTACTACAAATTCAGCGCGGTGTGGGGTGCCCACGAGGGTTCCCTGCTGTTGTGGGCTTTGATTCTCGGTGGCTGGACCTTCGCGGTGTCGGTGTTCTCCCGGCAGTTGCCACAGGTCATGCTGGCCCGTGTGCTGGCGGTAATGGGCATGATCAGCACCGGTTTCCTGCTGTTCCTGATCATGACCTCCAATCCGTTCAAACGCATCCTGCCGCAAATGCCCAGCGACGGTGCCGACCTCAACCCACTGCTGCAAGACATCGGCCTGATCGTGCACCCGCCGATGCTGTACATGGGCTACGTCGGTTTCTCGGTGGCCTTTGCCTTCGCCATCGCCGCGCTGATGGGCGGTCGCCTGGATGCCGCGTGGGCGCGCTGGTCGCGTCCGTGGACCATCGTGGCCTGGGCCTTCCTCGGCATCGGCATCACCCTCGGCTCGTGGTGGGCGTACTACGAGCTCGGCTGGGGCGGCTGGTGGTTCTGGGACCCGGTGGAAAACGCCTCGTTCATGCCTTGGCTGGTGGGCACTGCATTGATTCACTCGTTGGCGGTCACGGAAAAACGTGGCGTGTTCAAGAGCTGGACCGTATTGCTGGCCATCGCTGCGTTCTCGTTGAGCCTGCTGGGCACCTTCCTCGTGCGTTCCGGCGTGTTGACCTCGGTGCACGCCTTTGCCTCCGATCCGGAGCGCGGCGTGTTCATCCTGATTTTCCTGCTGTTCGTGGTCGGCGGTTCATTGACGCTGTTCGCCCTTCGCGCGCCGGTGGTCAAGAGCCAGGTCGGCTTCAACCTCTGGTCCCGGGAAACCCTGCTGCTGGGCAACAACCTGGTGCTGGTGGTGGCCGCCTCGATGATTCTGCTCGGCACCTTGTATCCACTGATTCTCGATGCCATGACCGGCGCCAAGCTGTCGGTCGGCCCGCCGTACTTCAACGCGCTGTTCATTCCGTTGATGGCGTTGTTGATGGTGGTGATGGCGGTCGGCGTGATCGTGCGCTGGAAAGACACCCCGGTGAAATGGCTGGTGAGCATGCTGACGCCGGTATTGCTCGGCAGTGCGGCCATGGCCGTGGTGGCTGGCGTCGCGTACGGCGACTTCAACTGGGCAGTGCTCGCGACCTTCATGCTCGCCGCCTGGGTGCTGTTGGCCGGTGCGCGTGACATTGTCGACAAGACCCGCCACAAAGGCCTGATCAAAGGCCTGCCAACCCTGACCCGCAGTTACTGGGGCATGCAGATTGCGCACCTCGGTATTGCCGTGTGTGCGCTGGGTGTCGTGCTGTCGAGCCAGAACAGTGCCGAGCGTGACCTGCGCCTGGCGCCGGGCGAGTCCATGGACCTGGCCGGTTATCACTTCATCTTCGAAGGCGCCAAGCACTTCGAAGGCCCGAACTTCACGTCCGACAAGGGCACCGTCCGGGTGATCCGCAACGGCAAGGAAATCAGCGTGCTGCACCCGGAAAAACGCCTGTACACCGTGCAGAACTCGGTGATGACCGAAGCGGGCATCGACGCCGGCTTCACTCGTGACCTCTATGTCGCCCTCGGTGAACCGCTGGGTAACGGCGCCTGGGCTGTGCGCGTACACGTCAAACCCTTCGTGCGCTGGATCTGGTTCGGTGGTTTGCTGACCGGCTTCGGTGGTTTGCTGGCGGCGCTGGATCGGCGTTATCGGGTCAAGGTAAAAAGCCGCGTGCGCGAAGCACTGGGCATGTCGGGAGCCACTGCATGAAGCGTTGGTTGATGTTGTTGCCACTGGCGATTTTTCTGGTGGTTGCCGTGTTTCTCTACCGTGGGTTGTACCTGGATCCGGCCGAGTTGCCTTCGGCCATGATCGGCAAGCCGTTCCCGGAGTTTTCCTTGCCAGCGGTGCAGGGCGACAAGACCCTGACCCGCGCCGACATTCTGGGCAAGCCGGCGCTGGTCAACGTCTGGGGCACCTGGTGCATTTCCTGCCGGGTCGAGCACCCGGTGCTGAACAAGCTGGCCCAGCAGGGCGTGGTGATCTACGGCATCAACTACAAGGACGTCAACGCCGATGCCTTGAAGTGGCTGACGGACTTCCACAACCCGTATGTACTGGACATCCGTGACGACGAAGGCTCGCTGGGCCTGAATCTCGGCGTGTACGGCGCGCCGGAGACCTTCTTCATCGACGCCAGGGGCATTATTCGTGACAAGTTCGTCGGCGTGATCGACGAGCAGGTCTGGCGCGAAAAACTGGCGGGCAAGTACCAGGCGCTGGTCGACGAGGCCAAGCCATGAAGCGCTGGATTGCTGCCGCTGTCCTGGGCTTGAGCATGGCCGGTGTGGCCCACGCGGCCATCGACACCTATGAGTTTGCCAAGGAAGGTGACCGTGAGCGTTTTCGCGAGCTGACCAAGGAGCTGCGTTGCCCCAAGTGCCAGAACCAGGACATTGCCGATTCCAACGCACCGATTGCCGCCGACCTGCGCAAAGAGATTTTCCGCATGCTCGGCGAGGGCAAGGACAACCAGCAGATCATCGACTTCATGGTCGACCGCTACGGTGACTTCGTCCGCTACAAACCTGCGTTGAACGCCAAGACTGCCTTGCTCTGGTTCGGCCCCGCCGGCCTGTTGCTGGGGGGCGTCGTGATCATCGCGGTGATCGTCCGCCGTCGTCGCGTACAACGCGCCGACACCCCGGGCTCGCTGTCTGCCGAGGAGCGCTCGCGCCTCGACCACCTGTTGGATAAAACCAAGAATGATTGATTTCTGGCTCGCTGCAGGTCTGCTGCTTCTGGTTGCCCTGAGTTTTCTGTTGATCCCGGTTTTGCGCAGCCGTCGTGCCCAGCGTGAAGAGGATCGTACCGCCTTGAACGTCGCGCTTTATCAGGAGCGCGTGGCTGAGTTGCAGACTCAGCAGGAAGAGGGCGTGCTCGACGCGGCGCAAATGGACGCCGGTCGCGCCGAAGCGGCCCGTGAGTTGCTGGCGGACACCGAAGGTGTCGACGCGCCGCGGGTGTCGCGACTGGGCAAACCCCTGCCGTTGCTGGCCGCCGTTCTGGTGCCGGTGCTGGGCCTGGGGCTGTACATGCATTACGGCGCCAGCGACAAGGTCGAACTGACCCGCGAATTCTCCCAGGCACCCAAGTCGATGGAAGAAATGACCCAGCGCCTGGAGCGTGTGGTCGCCGCTCAACCGGACTCCGCCGAAGGCATGTACTTCCTCGGCCGAACCTACATGGCTCAGGATCGCCCGGCGGACGCGGCGAAGATGTTCGAGCGCACGGTGAACCTGGCCGGTCGTCAGCCCGAACTGCTCGGTCAATGGGCCCAGGCCCAGTACTTCGCCGATGGCAAGAAGTGGTCGGACAAGGTCCAGGCCCTGACCGACGAAGCGCTCAAGGCCGATCCGAAAGAAGTCACCAGCCTTGGCTTGCTCGGCATTGCCGCGTTTGAAGGCGAACGTTATCAGGACGCCATCGATTACTGGAATCGCCTGTTGGCGCAGTTGCCGCCGGACGACCCATCCCGGGAGGCGCTGCAAGGCGGGATCACCCGGGCCACGGAGAAACTGGTGGCCAGTGGTGGCAAGGTTGCGCAAGCACCGGCGGCCAAGACCGCGGCGTTGCTCAAGGTCAGCGTCGATCTGGCGGCGGAGCTCAAAACCAAGGTCCAGCCTGGCGACAGCGTGTTCATCTTCGCCCGTGCGGTCTCCGGTCCACCGGCCCCGCTGGCGGTCAAGCGCATGACCGTGGCCGACCTGCCGGTGACCGTCGAGCTGAGCGATGCCGACGCGATGATGCCGCAATTGAAACTGTCGAACTTCCCTGAAGTCCAACTGGTTGCGCGCATTTCCCGTGCTGGCAAACCGACCGCCGGCGAGTGGATCGGTCGCAGCCAGCCTTTGGCCAGCAGCACCACCGCGCCGCAAACATTGACCATCGACAGCCCGGACAAATAACAGGAAAACGCTACCATGACCGCCATCGCTCGTATTGCCCTGCTCAGCGTCGTTTTGGGGTTAAGCGCTTGTGCGGTCCAGCGACCACCGGAGCAAACGGCTCCGCCGCCGATTCCGCGGTCGCAGCCCAGTCCTACGCCATCGACGTCGCCGGTACCGAGCAAGCCGTCTGTTCCGGTAAAACCTGCCAAGCCGTTGCCGCGCACGTCAGCCAGCTTTGCGCCACCACCGGGGGGCAATAGCCATTGGGATCCGAAGCTTGGGGTTTATGTGCTTGATGATCAGCCCAATACCTTTTATCGCCAGCGTACCTATTACCGTTGGGATAACGGCTGGAGCCGGTCCATCAGTCCGAAGGGGCCGTGGGAGGAGACTGATATTCACGGTGTACCGGGTGGGCTGGGACGGCAATTCGGGCAGTAACGCACTAAGGCGACCTTCGGGTCGCTTTTTTGTGCCTGCCGAATGTGATTGCCGGGCTGATGCTGAACCCTGTGGGAGCTGGCTTGCCAGCGATGGCGGCCTGACAGCCGACCTGTCTTTGGCTGATCGTGTACATATCCATTGCTGCGGTAACGGCGGCTTATGGTTTCGCCCTTACGGCGACTCACTTTTTTACAAGCGCCTAAAAAAGTAAGCAAAAAACGCTCGCCCCGAACGTACGGCCCCTCGCTGAGGCTCGGGGTTCCTTCGCTCCGGTATTCATCCGGGGGCATTGCCCTCCGGTCGGCTTCGCTTCGACCTACATGCAATGAGTTCGACTGCGTCGAACGGCGCTGCGCGCCCATCCCCGGATGAACACCTGCGCTCAGCCTGCCGAGGGGGCGGGTGGATCAAGATCAAGAGCGGCAGGCGAGCTAACGCTCGGCCTGTTGAGTGGTGGGGTTGTACGCGGACGGCCTTTTTTGCCGACCAATCTCTTACGGCTAAACACACGCCCCCTGTAGGAGCTGCCGAAGGCTGCGATCTTTTGATCTTGATCTTCCGCCTCTTCGACATGGTCAAAAATCAAAATAAAAAGATCGCAGGGTATGACTCACCCACATAGGTAACAAAACAGTTCAAGCACATGGGTAACAGTTTTTAACCGGCACTGGTCGAACACCCTGAGCCTATACCGTGATCGGGTGGAAAACCTGCTGGTGCAACGGATGCAGGTGATGGATCATTCGCCGGGCCAGCGGGGTTGATCGGGTGCAAGCGCAGTCAGGATGGTTTGCCGGTGCTCCAGCAAGTGTGGCGACAAATGAAGAGGGTGTTTTGATGGCGGGCAGGTTGATCTATCTCATCGGGCCTTCAGGTTCGGGCAAGGACAGCCTGCTGGATGCCGCACGAACGCGGTTGGTCGAACGCGGCTGCCGTATCGTGCGCCGGGTCATTACCCGCTCGGCTGAAGCCGTGGGCGAGGCGGCGCTGGGTGTCAGTGCGCAGCAGTTTGCCGATATGGAAGCTCAGGGCGCGTTTGCTCTGAGCTGGCACGCCAATGGGTTGTCCTATGGCATCCCGCGGGAAATCGACGATTGGTTGGCTGCCGGCGAGGACGTGCTGGTCAATGGCTCTCGGGGGCATTTGCAGAACACACGCCAGCGCTATCCAGACGTATTGGTGCTGTTGTTGACTGTGGATCAAGCGGTACTGCGCCATCGCTTGCTGGAGCGCGGGCGAGAGTCGTTGATCGAGATCGATCAGCGTCTGGCGCGCAATGCGCGATTCAACGAACGGCTTTTGGCCGACGACCCGACCGCGCACGTGCTCGACAACTCCGGGCCGTTGGAGTCCACGGTCGAATGCTTGCTGGCCTGTATTGACGAGCAATCCCGCTGTGCCTGACGTTGCAGTGCATCGTCGAGTTGCAGCCGAAGTCGCCGGTGTTGACCCATGTCGGGCACTCCCTGGATGCGTGGTTGATAGAGCATCGTGGTGATTTTCAAAGCATTGCCCGGAAACTGTTCAATGCCTTGACCGACTGAACCAGGCCTTGACGTAACAATAGATCGAGATAAGTGTCAGTGTTCATCGGTGGGGCCTTCAGTTGCTTGCGCTGTCGTTGTGCCGCGGCGACCACTGCTGCCGGATCCAGGTCGAAAAGGTCATTGACGAACTCGTCGGGGTGCTGGGCCTCGATGCCATAAGGTTGCAGCGCGGTGCGGGGGAAGTCTTTCTGATTGAAGGTGACAATGACGCTGGCGTTGCTACGAATGGCAGCCGCCAGGCCATGTCGGTCATCCGCATCGGGCAGCGTCAGTCCCTGTATCAAAGCTTCGTATCCCGACACGCAGGCGTCGGGAATCGCCAGATCCATTAGCTCGCAGGTGCGATTCAATTGCGTGGCGTTGAGATCCGGGCGGTTTTTCAGCAGATTGCGTTTCCATTCATCGTGTATTGCCACTGACCATTTCGCCCTGAAAAGCCCGGAGAGCGCTAGCCACATCAGAAAGTCTCTCAAGGGCGCGGGGTAAAGCACGCAAGCGTCATATACAGCGGTAAATGAAGAGTGCCTCACTCGTATCCTGTCCTTAACGCCTGTGCCTGCTCGGCGAGAAGCAGCATTGCCTGCTCGCTGGCGGTGTCGCGCCGGTTTTTATAGTCCATCAAATCGGCAAAACGCACACGTCGGTGCTTGCCGGTTTTGTGGTAGGACAGTTCGCCGGATTCGAGCAGTTTGATCAGGTGTGGACGTGAGACATTGAGCAGGTCTGCCGCTTCTTGCGTAGTCAGTTCAGCGTGAACCGGGACTACTTTCACAGCGTTACCTGCTGCGAGTTCCGCCAGAATATCGACTAGCAAACGGAGCGCCGAGGTGGGCAGTTCGATGTTATGTGCTTCGTTCTGCTCATCGAATATCTGGATGTGCTGAGTTTCGAACTGGGTGGCGAGATAGGCAGCCAGGGTGCGTTGCCCCTCGATTGCGGCCTGTATTTCGTGTTTCGCAGGCAAATTGATTGGCGGATGAATGACGGTCGACATGACGGCTTCCAATTTCTGAATAATCGATTTCAGCAGGCTATTCGAATTAATCGAAAATCGCAATAAACGAAACCTATGGCTTCAAACCTCGTTCTTCAACAACCCCTGCACATACTCCACAAACGCCCGAGCCTTGGTGCTGGCCATCCTGCCTGTAGGGAACACAGCCCACAGGTCCTGGTTCGGCAATGCCCAGTCCTTCATCACTTCCCGGACCGAACCGTCGGCCAGTTCTGGCGCAAACATCCATTGCGAGGCCATGGTCAGTCCTTGATGGGCCAGCACGGCTTCACGCAGGCCTTCGGCGGCGTTGACACGGATCCGGCCGCTGACGATCACCGATTGCTTCTCGCCGGCCTTGTTGAATTGCCAATTTGCGCCGTCACCGAGGGTGTAGACGATTGCCTGATGCTTGGACAGGTCGGCGGGGCAGGTGGGGTCGCCGTGTTTTTCGAAGTACGCTGGCGTACCCAGTACCATGCGCCGACATTCGGCGATCTTGCGCGCGGTCAGACCCGAGTCGCTCAACACGCCCATGCGCAGGGCGATATCGACGCCTTCTTCCACCAGATTAACGTTGCGATCGTCGAGCATCAGGTCGATGTTCAGCTCCGGGTGTTGCGCCAGGAAGGGGCCCAGGTGCGGAACGATGTGCAGCCGACCGAAGGTGACCGGCGCGCAGATACGCAGGTTGCCACTCAGCCCACTGGCGGAACCGCGTGCGGCGTTGTCGGCCTCGTCGGCTTCTTCGATGGCACGCTTGGCCCGTTCGAAAAAGGCCAGCCCGGCCTCGGTAGGCGTCAGGCCGCGGGTCGAGCGCAGCAACAACCGCACCGCCAGACGTGATTCGAGTTGCGCGATTGTTTTCGACACGGCCGGTTGGCCGATGCTCAGGCGTCGTGCCGCGGCGGAAAACGAGCCGGTTTCCACCACGTAGACGAAGGTTTCCATTGCGCCGAGGCGGTCCATTGAGGGTCCTTGTGCCAAATCTTGAGGATGTCGCAAGTCAACGGTTTTAAGCCGTCGCCAACGATGCCTTCGGCGAAACACTCAGGAACCGCAACAACGCCAGCAGCGGAAACGCGCTGCCGACAATCACGATCCACAACCAGCCGCCCTGTTCGTACACTGCGCTGGCCACCGAAGAGCCGAAGGCGCCGCCGATGAAGATGCTGGTCATGTACAGCGCATTCAGGCGGCTGCGGCTTTTGCCGTCGAGGGCGTACACCGCACGCTGGCCGAGGACCATGTTCATCTGCACGCAGAAATCGAGCACCACGCCGGTCACGGCCAGGCCGATGACGCTGTAGGCCGGATGGATGAACGCCGGCATAAAACTCAGGCTGGCGAACAGCAGGGCCAGCAACGACGCGATGCGGGTGTGGCCGGCATCGGCCAGGCGTCCGGCGATCGGGGCGGCGATGGCGCCGATGGCCCCGACCAGGGCGAAAATCGCGATTTCGCTTTGCGACAAACCGTGATTGCGCGCCAGCTCCAGCGGCACGGCGGTCCAGAACAGGCTGAAAGTGGCAAACATGCAGCCCTGGTAAAACGCCCGCTGACGCAGCACCGGTTGCTTGCGCAACAGCGTCCACAGCGAGCCCAGCAACTGGCCATAGGAGGCGCTGTGATCGGGCTCACGCTTGGGAATGGTCACGGCCAGCACGATGCTGATGGCCGCCATCAACACCGCGGCAATCACAAACATCGCGCGCCAGCCGAAGTGATCGGCCACCACACTGGACACGGGCCGGGCCAGCAGAATGCCGAGCAGCAAACCGCCCATGATCCCGCCCACCACACGGCCACGGGTTTCCTCCGGCGCCAGGTGTGCGGCCAGTGGAATCAGGATCTGCACCGAAACCGAGCTGAACCCCACCAACAGCGAAATCAGCAGGAACACGTTCGGCTGATCGGTGAACGCCGCACCCAGCAGGCTGGCAATCGCCACCAGGGTGGTGATGATCATCAACCGGCGGTTCTCCAGCAGATCCCCCAGCGGCACCAGGAAAAACAGCCCCAGTGCATAGCCGATCTGGGTCAGGGAAACGATCAGGCTGGCCATGGTGTTGCTCAGGCCGATGTCCGGGGCGATCAGGCCGATGATCGGCTGGGCGTAGTAGATGTTGGCGACAATGGCGCCGCAGCAGAAAGCGAACAGCAGCACCATGCCTCGGGTCATTGTCGCGGTGTCGCGGGGCGCCTGGGTCGCTGGGTTCATAACGGGTCTCGCTGTACGGAAAGGAATGCGCGCAGGCTAACGGCCTGACTGAAACGGCGGAAGCGGGATTGGAGTGATAGCTATCATTCCATTGCGGAATGACTGGCGGACGCGTGTGTCGTCCGCCGAATGGCCTTGCCTGTAGGAGCGAGCCTGCTCGCGATGGAGTCACGGTCAACGCGTTTATTCAGAAAAAACGCATTATCGTTGACGTCCATCGCGAGCAAGCTCGCTCCTACAGGTGTTTATTGCGCATAAATCTGGTCGAAAACCCCGCCATCGTTAAAGTGGGTCTTCTGCACGGTACGCCAGTCACCGAAGGTCTTCTCGACGGACAGGAAGTCCACTTTCGGGAAACGGTCGGTGTACTTGGCCAGCACGGCCGGGTCACGCGGGCGCAGGTAATTGGCGGCAGCGATCTCCTGGCCTTGCGGCGACCACAGGTACTTCAGGTATTCCTCGGCGGCGGCGCGGGTGCCTTTCTTGTCGACGGTCTTGTCGACCACCGACACCGGTGGCTCGGCTTCGGCGGAAACGCTTGGGTAGATGACTTCGAACTGGTCACGGCCGAACTCGCGGGCGATCATTTCCGCTTCGTTCTCGAAGGTCACCAGCACGTCGCCGATCTGGTTGGTCATGAAGGTGGTGGTGGCGGCGCGGCCACCGGTATCGAGTACTGGCGCTTGCTTGAACAGCTTGCCGACGAAGTCTTTGGCCTTGTTCTCGTCACCGCCGTTTTTCAGCACGTAACCCCAGGCCGAGAGGTAGGTGTAGCGACCGTTCCCCGAAGTCTTCGGGTTCGGCACGATGACTTGCACGCCATCCTTGAGCAGGTCCGGCCAGTCTTTCAGGGCTTTCGGGTTGCCCTTGCGCACGATGAACACGGTGGCCGAGGTGAATGGCGCGCTGTTGTTCGGCAGGCGCGTGACCCAGTTCTCCGGAACCAGTTTGCCGTTGTCCGCCAGGGCATTGATGTCGGTGGCCATGTTCATGGTGATGACATCCGCCGGCAGACCGTCGATCACCGAGCGCGCCTGTTTGCTGGAGCCGCCGAAGGACATCTGCAGGGTGATGTTTTCGTTGTGCTCGGCTTGCCAGTGTTTCTGGAACGCAGTGTTGTAGTCCTTGTAGAAATCGCGCATCACGTCGTAGGAAACGTTGAGCAGCGTCGGTGCAGCCTGGGCGATGTTGCCCAGGGCCAGGCCAGCGGCGAGAAGTGAGGCGCCAAAGAGTTTTTTCACTGCGCAATCCTTGTTCTATATAAAAGATGGGGCATTTTGCCAGCGACTATAACCGTGCTCGCATAGACCTTTAAAGATTAAAAAGCTCTTTGCTTATTCCAGTTTTTTGAACAGTGCATTGCCGCAACGGGAGCAGAATGCAGCACCGTGTTCGTGGCTGTTTTTCTTGCACACCGGACAGTCGTGTTGAAGCTGATCGCCGCGCATGGCGTTGGCCAGTTCAGCAGTGAAAATCCCGGTTGGCACGGCGATGATCGAGTAACCGGTGATCATCACCAGCGACGAAACAACCTGGCCCAGCGGCGTCTTTGGCACGATGTCGCCGAAGCCCACGGTGGTCAGTGTCACGATAGCCCAATAGATGCCTTTGGGAATGCTGGTGAAGCCGTGTTCCGGGCCTTCAATCACATACATCAGCGTGCCGAATACCGTCACCAGTGTGCAGACGCTGACCAGGAACACCACGATTTTCTGCTTGCTGCCGCGCAGCGCCGACATCAGGTAGTTGGCTTGCTTGAGATAAGGGCTGAGCTTGAGTACGCGGAAAATCCGCAGCATGCGGATGATCCGGATAATCAGCAGATACTGCGCATCGGCGTAATACAGCGCGAGGATGCCGGGCACAATGGCCAGCAGGTCCACCAGTCCGTAAAAGCTGAAGGCGTAACGCAGGGGTTTGGGCGAGCAGTACAGGCGCAGGATGTACTCGCCGAGGAAGATCACCGTGAAGCCCCACTCGATATAGGCGAGTACATCGGCGTAGTTGCGGTGAATGCTGTCGATGCTGTCGAGCATCACGATCACCAGGCTGGCGAGGATGATCAGCAGCAGGATGCCGTCGAAGCGCCGACCCGCCTGGGTGTCGGTCTGGAAAATCATGACGTAAAGGTCTTCACGCCAGTGTTTGTTGCTGTCCATGGATAACGCCTGACTCGATGATCAGCGCAGCCTAGGTTGATTCTCCCCGGTAGCGCAAGGCGCGCTTTCGACCCGGGCTTTGCCGAGCATCTGAACAACCGTGCGGATCAGCCAGCAGCCAAGAATGAACGGCGCGGTCAGCGTGGGCAGACCAATGGCGGCAAACACCGGCGTCAGCAACAGCGCCAGGCCGATGCCAACCAGCGGCAGCCACGGTTGGCGACGCTGCGAGCTGAAGGCGAGGGCGGCGAGTACGGCGTTGTAGCCGCCGAGACCCAGCAGTGCGGTGTAGAAGTCGTGCTGCAGCAGGCTCCAGCCCATGCCCGCGACAGACGCCAACAACGCCCAGCAGAAGGCGCGGCGATCAGCGATCAGCAAACCGGCGGCAATCATCACACCGGCCAGCGGATGACCGAGGAACATCACCTGGCCGATGCCTTTGAAAGGGGCGGCGAGCATGTTCAGGGTGCTGACCTCGATCAAGTGCGCCTCTGTCGAGGGCGTGGCGAAGCACAGCAACACCCAGCTCAGCACCACGAATGGCGTGGTGTAGGCGGGGAGGTATTGGCTGAGGCGGACGCGCTTGAGCCACTGCTGGGTGAACATCGCGCTCAGGCCACCGGCGGCCAGAATCAGCGGCGGCATCATCGCCGACCAAGGGAAGTACAGGCTCAGCAATAGACCGAGCAGAACGCCGTTGTAGCTGAACAACCCGGCCTGACGGTCAGCCTTGGCGTAGTTGCGACGTTGCGCGGTGAACAACCCGGCGACACCGCCGAGCAAGGCGCCGCCCAGCAAGGCGGGCGCAGTGAACAGAATGGCCAACAGACACAGCAGGCCGCACAGCGGATTACGCTGGAGAAAGATCTGGCTGAAGCCGTTGAGCAAGGCTTCGGCCCAGTCGGGGCAGTGGGTGTTGAAGTGATTGGCAGGCATGGCAGTTCTGAAAGTCAGTGAAACCGAGTTGCCTGCATCGCGAGCAAGCTCGCTCCCACATTGAGTCTTTGCTCAGTCATTGTATTTGTGCCGTACACAAATCAACTGTGGGAGCGAGCTTGCTCGCGATGAGGCCGGTATGGGCGCTAGATCAATGTCTCGATACGCAGAGAGTTAGTCGATCCCGGCTGCCCAAAGGGCACACCGGCGGTGATCAATAAGGTGTCGCCACGCTGCGCCATGCCTTGGGCCTGGGCGATCTCCAGCGCTGTGGAGCAGACTTCATCGACCTGGCGCAGGCGATCGTTGACCACCGAGTGCACACCCCAGGCCACGCTCAGGCGACGGGCGGTCTGCAGGTTCGGCGTCAGGTTGAGGATCGGCACGGTCGGCCGCTCCCGCGCCGCACGCAGGCTCGACGCGCCGGATTCGCTGTAATTGACCAGCACCGCCACCGGCAGCACGTTGCTGATACGGCGAATGGCGCAGCTGATCGCGTCGGAAACGGTGGCTTCGGCTTTCGGTCGGCTGACGTCGAGTTGAGTCTGGTAGTCCGGACCGTTTTCCACCTGGCGGATGATCTTGCTCATCATCTGCACGGCTTCGAGCGGGTATTCGCCGGACGCGGTTTCCGCCGACAGCATCACCGCGTCCGCCCCTTCGGCCACGGCGTTGGCGACGTCTGTGACTTCGGCGCGGGTGGGCGCCGGCGAGAAGCGCATCGACTCCAGCATCTGCGTGGCCACCACCACCGGTTTGCCGAGCTGACGGCAGGTGCTGATGATGTTCTTCTGGATCTGCGGCACGCTTTCGGCCGGCACTTCTACGCCCAGGTCACCCCGGGCGACCATGATCGCATCGCTCAATTCGGCGATCTCGCGCAGTTGTTCGACAGCTGAGGGTTTCTCGATCTTGGCCATCAGGAAGGCCTTGTCGCCGATCAGGCTGCGGGCTTCGCGGATGTCGTCGGGACGTTGCACGAACGACAGCGCGACCCAGTCCACGCCCAGCTCCAGACCGAAGGTCAGGTCGCGGCGATCCTTGGCGGTCAGCGGGCTCAGGTCGAGCACCGCTTGCGGTACGTTCACGCCTTTGCGGTCCGACAGTTCGCCGCCATTGAGCACGGTGGTGTCGATGGCGTCGGCGTATTTGGTCACGACCCGCAGGCGCAACTTGCCGTCGTCCAGCAGCAGGTCCATGCCCGGCTCCAGCGCGGCGATGATTTCCGGGTGGGGCAGGTTGACCCGGCGCTCATCGCCCGGCGTGGCGTCGAGGTCCAGGCGCAAGGCCTGGCCGCGTACCAGTTGCACCTTGCCTTCGGCGAACTTTCCGACCCGCAGTTTCGGGCCTTGCAGGTCCATCAGGATGCCCAATGGATAATTCAGTTGGCGCTCGACTTCACGAATCCACTGGAAACGCTGGGCGTGGTCGGCGTGATCGCCATGGCTGAAGTTCAGGCGGAAGATATTGACCCCGGCCAGCACCAGCTCACGGATGTCGTCGATGCCGTCGATGGCCGGGCCGAGCGTGGCGAGGATTTTGACCTTTTTGTCAGGCGTCATGTTTAGTGCTCTCAAGGATCAGAATGGCGCGGAAGTCGTTGACGTTGGTTCGGGTCGGCTCGGTGACGATCAGGGCGTCGAGCGCCTCGAAGTAGCCGTAGCCATTGTTGTTGTCCAACTCGTCGCTGGCGCTCAGGCCCTTTGCGGCGGCGCGGGCGTAGCTGTCCGGGGTCATGATTGCGCCGGCGTTGTCTTCCGAGCCGTCGATGCCGTCGGTGTCACCGGCCAGTGCGTAGACGCCGGGCAGGCCTTTGAGGCTGTCGGTCAGGCTCAGCAGGAACTCGGCGTTGCGCCCGCCGCGGCCATTGCCGCGCACGGTGACGGTGGTTTCGCCGCCCGAGAGAATCACGCAGGGCGCCGCCAGCGGCTGACCGTGCAGGACGATCTGTCGCGCGATGCCTGCGTGGACCTTCGCCACCTCGCGGGATTCGCCTTCGAGGTCGCCGAGGATCAGCGGGCTGAACCCGGCCTGACGGCATTTCACTGCCGCCGCTTCAAGGGATTGCTGCGGACGGGCGATCAATTGGAAGTGACTGCGTGCCAGGCTCGGATCGCCGGGTTTGACGGTTTCCGACTCGGGGCTTTGCAGCCAGGTGCGCACCGAAGCCGGAACCTCGATGGCATAACGCTTGAGGATCGCCAGGGCTTCGGCCGAGGTGCTCGGGTCGGCCACGGTAGGGCCGGAGGCGATGACCGTGGCCAGATCGCCCGGTACATCGGAAATCGCATAGGTGTAGACAGTGGCCGGCCAACAGGCTTTGCCCAGGCGGCCGCCCTTGATCGCCGAGAGGTGCTTGCGCACGCAGTTCATCTCGCCGATGGTCGCGCCGGACTTGAGCAGGGCTTTGTTGATCGACTGCTTGTCCGCCAGGGTGATGCCTTCGGCCGGCAGTGCCAGAAGGGCAGAGCCACCACCGGAGAGCAGGAAGATCACGCGGTCGGATTCGTTGAGGTCGCTGACCAGTTCCAGCACACGCTTGGCCACGGCCAGGCCGGCAGCGTCCGGTACCGGGTGCGCGGCTTCGACCACTTCGATTTTTTCGCAAGGGGCGCCGTGACCGTAACGGGTCACCACCAGGCCTGACACTTCGCCCTGCCAGCAACGCTCGACCACCTGGGCCATGGCGGCTGCGGCTTTGCCGGCGCCGATGACGATCACGCGACCGCTGCGGTCGGCAGGCAGATGGGCTTCGAGGACTTGTTGCGGATGCGCCGCGTCGATGGCTGTGGCAAACAGCTCGCGCAGCAATTGTTGCGGATCGACCGACATGGCGGGCTCCCGGAATTCTTGTTATTGGGATAAGACGACAGCAGGTGTTGCGACTCGGTCCTGTGGGAGTTGGCTTGCCAGCGATTCAGGCGCCGCGGTCATTCAGGAAAACCGCATCGATGCCATCGCGGGCAAGCCCGCTCCCACAGGGAGCGAGCCAGAGGCGCAGATTATTTTTTGTCGCGAATCGAGAAGTTCGCCATGTGTTCCAGGCCCTTGATCAGCGCCGAGTGATCCCAGTTGCTGCCACCGATGGCCGCGCAGGTGCTGAACACTTGCTGGGTGTTGGCGGTGTTCGGCAGGTTGATGTTCAGCTCCTTGGCGCCTTGCAGGGCCAGGTTCAGGTCCTTCTGGTGCAGGCTGATGCGGAAGCCAGGATCGAAGGTGCCCTTGATCATGCGCTCGCCGTGCACTTCGAGGATCTTCGAGGAAGCGAAACCGCCCATCAGCGCTTCACGCACCTTGGCTGGGTCGGCGCCGTTTTTCGAAGCGAACAGCAGGGCTTCGGCCACCGCCTGGATGTTCAGGGCCACGATGATCTGGTTGGCCACCTTGGCGGTTTGACCGTCGCCGTTGCCACCGACCAGGGTGATGTTCTTGCCCATGGCCTGGAACAGCGGCAGGGCGCGTTCGAAGGCGTCGGCATCGCCGCCGACCATGATGCTCAGGGTCGCCGCCTTGGCGCCGACTTCACCACCGGAGACCGGGGCGTCGAGGTATTGCGCGCCTTTTTCGTTGATCTTCGCGGCGAAAGCCTTGGTGGCGGTCGGCGAGATCGAGCTCATGTCGATCACTACTTTGCCTTTGCCCACGCCGGCAGCGATACCGTCGGCACGGAACAGCACGTCATCGACCTGCGGGGTATCCGGCACCATGACGATGATGAATTCAGCTTCCTGGGCGACTTCTTTCGGGTTCGCCAGAGCAACGGCGCCAGCGGCGACCAGGTCGGCAGGAGCGGCGTCGTGGTGCGCCGACAGGAACAGGCTGTGACCGGCTTTCTGCAGGTTCAACGCCATTGGGTGGCCCATGATGCCGGTGCCGATAAATCCGATTTTAGCCATGAGAAAATCCTCTTGTTTTTGTTGCTGCTTCAAGCAAATAGGGGAGTGCTGCTTTTATGTGGGAGCGAGCTTGCTCGCGATGGGGCCATAACATTCAGCATTGAGTTGACTGTCCCACCGCTATCGCGAGCAAGCTCGCTCCCACAGGGATTTGTGTTAGATCGCGTTATGGGTTTTGAGCCAGCCCAGGCCCGCTTCCGTGGTGGTCAGCGGCTTGTATTCGCAACCGACCCAGCCCTGGTAGCCGATGCGGTCCAGGTGTTCGAACAGGAAGCGGTAGTTGATTTCACCGGTGCCTGGTTCGTTGCGTCCCGGGTTGTCCGCGAGCTGCACATGGTTGATCTCGCCCAGGTGCGATTGCAGGGTGCGGGCCAGGTCGCCTTCCATGATTTGCATGTGGTAGATGTCGTATTGCAGGAACAGGTTGGCGCTGCCGACCTGCTCGCGAATCGACAGGGCTTGCGCCGTGTTGTTCAGGTAGAAACCTGGAATGTCACGGGTGTTGATCGCTTCCATCACCAGCTTGATGCCCGCCGCTTGCAGCTTGTCGGCCGCGTACTTGAGGTTGGCGACGAAGGTTTTCTCCACGGTGGCATCGTCAAAGCCCTGCGGCCGGATACCGGCCAGGCAGTTGACCTGGGTGTTGCCCAGCACTTGCGCGTAGGCGATGGCCAGATCGACACCGGCACGGAACTCCTCAACCCGGTCCGGCAGGCACGCGATACCGCGCTCGCCTTTGGCCCAGTCACCGGCCGGCAGGTTGAACAGCACTTGGGTCAGACCGTTGGCGTCGAGCTTGGCCTTGATTTCGGCGGAGCTGAAGTCGTACGGGAACAGGTACTCGACACCACTGAAGCCGGCTTTGGCGGCCGCTTCGAAACGGGCAAGAAAGTCCTGTTCGGTGAACAGCATGGACAGGTTGGCTGCGAAACGCGGCATGGTGGTCTCCTGTAAATTTTGTGAGGATCCCCTTGTGGGAGCGAGCCATGTGGCGAGGGAGCTTGCTCCCGCTGGGGCGCGAAGCGGCCCCAAAAGCTCTACGACTGCTTCGCAGCCGAGCGGGAGCAAGCTCCCTCGCCACATAGCCCGCTCCCACAGGGAGAGCGGTCAGCAGTTAGTCGAGCAGCGAAATCGCAGTCGGTGCGTCGTTGCCGACCAGCGCCAGGTCTTCGAATTCGTTGACGGCGTTGATCTCGGTGCCCATGGAAATGTTGGTCACGCGCTCCAGGATGATCTCGACGATCACCGGCACCCTGAACTCTTCGATCAGTTCCTGAGCCTTGCGCAGGGCAGGCTGGATCTGAGCCGGTTCGAATACGCGCAGTGCCTTGCAGCCGAGGCCTTCGGCCACCGCGACGTGGTCCACACCGTAGCCGTTGAGTTCAGGCGCGTTCAGGTTGTCGAAGGACAGCTGCACGCAGTAGTCCATGTCGAAACCGCGTTGCGCCTGGCGGATCAGGCCCAGGTACGAGTTGTTCACGACAACATGGATGTACGGCAGCTTGAACTGCGCGCCCACCGCCAATTCCTCGATCATGAACTGGAAGTCATAGTCCCCCGAAAGGGCCACGACTTTACGGTTCGGATCAGCCTTGACCACACCCAGCGCTGCCGGAATGGTCCAGCCCAGAGGGCCTGCCTGACCGCAGTTGATCCAGTGGCGCGGCTTGTAGACGTGCAGGAACTGCGCGCCGGCAATTTGCGACAGACCGATGGTGCTGACGTAGCAGGTGTCCTTGCCGAACACCTGGTTCATTTCTTCGTAAACGCGTTGCGGCTTGACCGGTACGTTGTCGAAGTGAGTCTTGCGCTGCAGGCTGGCTTTACGCTGCTGGCAGTCTTGCAGCCAGGCGCTGCGGTTTTTCAGCTTGCCGGCGGCTTGCCATTCGCGAGCGACTTCGATGAACACGGTCAGCGCGGCAGCGGCGTCGGACACGATGCCCAGGTCCGGGGTGAACACGCGGCCGATCTGAGTGCCTTCGATGTCGACGTGGATGAACTTGCGGCCTTCGGTGTAGACATCAACCGAACCGGTGTGACGGTTGGCCCAACGGTTACCGATGCCCAGCACCACGTCCGACTTGAGCATGGTTGCGTTGCCGTAGCGGTGCGAGGTCTGCAAGCCAACCATGCCCACCATCAGTGGGTGATCGTCTGGAATGGTGCCCCAGCCCATCAGGGTCGGGATCACTGGAATGCCGGTCAGCTCGGCGAACTCCACCAGCAGGTCGCTGGCGTCGGCGTTGATGATGCCGCCACCGGCGACCAGCAATGGACGCTCGGCCTGATCCAGCAAGGCCAGGGCCTTCTCGACCTGAACGCGGCTAGCGGTCGGCTTGGCCAGCGGCAGTGGCTGGTAAGCGTCGATGTCGAATTCGATTTCCGCCATTTGAACGTCGAACGGCAGGTCGATCAGCACCGGGCCTGGACGGCCGGAGCGCATTTCATAGAAGGCTTTCTGGAACGCGTAAGGCACCTGGCCCGGTTCCAGAACGGTGGTCGCCCACTTGGTGACTGGCTTGACGATGCTGGTGATGTCGACAGCCTGGAAGTCTTCCTTGTGCATACGGGCGCGGGGTGCTTGCCCTGTGATGCAGAGGATTGGAATCGAGTCGGCCGAGGCGCTGTAGAGCCCGGTGACCATGTCGGTGCCGGCCGGGCCGGAAGTGCCGATGCACACGCCGATGTTGCCGGCCTTGGTGCGGGTGTAGCCCTCGGCCATGTGCGAGGCGCCTTCAACGTGGCGAGCGAGTACGTGATCGATGCCGCCGACCTTTTGCAGGGCGGAGTACAGCGGGTTGATGGCGGCACCCGGGATGCCAAAAGCGGTATCGACCCCTTCACGGCGCATCACCAGAACGGCGGCTTCGATTGCTCTCATTTTGCTCATGGTTTTGTGCCTCTTTACGTTTTGTAATTGTATACAAGTGGCTTTGCGCAGAGTGTATTCACGGCGGACGGCGCAGGTCAATCCATTTTCTCAAGCGCTTGTTTCATTCGTCGGAAGCCCGTTCTACTGTGGCTTTTCGTCGCATGTGGCGCCTTTCGATAATTATTGTATACAAAAAAATAATTCATTGTGTTCTATTTGTTGCATCGGGCTGCGGCACAAAAGCGCAGCCCCACGACTTTCCCTATAACAAAATGAGGACGGCACCATGAGCGCTTTAACCTTGAAAGTCGCAGTCAACCTGGTCAACGAGGCCATCAACGCAGGGCGTGCAATCTCTGCGGCACCCTTGACCATCGCGGTACTGGATGCCGGCGGGCATCTGATCACCCTGCAACGCGAAGACGGCGCCAGCCTGCTGCGCCCGCACGTCGCCATCGGCAAGGCCTGGGGCGCCATCGCGCTGGGCAAGGGCTCACGCCTGCTGGCGCTGGACGCCCAGCAACGCCCGGCGTTTATCGCCGCGTTGAACAGCCTGGGGCAGGGCAGCGTCGTGCCGGCACCGGGTGGTGTGCTGGTGCGGGATCAGGACGGGAATGTGCTGGGAGCAGTAGGGATCAGCGGCGATCTGTCGGATGTTGACGAGCAGTGCGCGATCAATGCCATCGAGGCGTTGGGGTTGGTGGCGGATGCGGGGGTGGCGGCTTGATCTTCTGCGTTTGAGCTAATGCCATCGCGAGCAGGCTCGCTCCTACAATGATCGAAGGTGCTCACATATTTTATGTGCACCATCAGACCCTGTGGGAGCGGGCTTGCCCGCGATGGCTATCGACGGGACACATCCAGCTAAAAGTCTGCATTACCCCCCAGTATTTCCAGGGCTAGCCTTCTCATGACTTCATCTTGAGAGTGGCAAAGGAATGTCCGACTCACCTGCTTCACATCGCCTGCGCACGGGTCGCTATGCCGAACCCAATCGAATCTATTTGCTGACCACCAACACTCTGGATCGCGAGCCGATTTTTGCCGACTTCGCTTTGGGCAGATTGGTGGTTCATCAATTTCGCCGTGCACAAGATGGCGGATTGGCAAAAACATTGGCTTGGGTCGTCATGCCCGACCATTTTCATTGGCTGGTCGAATTGGAAAACTGCTCGCTAAGAAAGCTGATGCGCCAGACCAAATCCCTGATTACGAGGGAGGTGAATCTTTCGAGTAGTAGAAGCGGGCCGCTTTGGCAGCAGGGTTATCACGACCGGGCGTTGAGGCGGGAGGAGGACTTGGTGAAGTTGGCCCGGTATGTCGTGGCAAATCCACTGCGGGCCGGACTTGTTGAAAAACTTGGCGACTATCCGCTGTGGGATGCTATCTGGGTTTGAGTCAGCACAGAGTTGCCTTCATCGCTGGCAAGCCAGCTCCCACAGAGATTTGTGTCGTTCACGGATTTTGAATTCAACACAGAAACCTGTGGGAGCTGGCTTGCCAGCGATGGCCACACCGCGGTCGTTCAGCCCGGCTCACACCCCTTCAACACCAACCGGATAATCGTCTGCGCCGCCGCTTCGTAATCTTCTTCATCCAGCCTGGCCTTGCCGGTGATGGCGGTGATCTGCCAGTCGAAGTCGGCGTAGGTCTGGGTGGCGGCCCAGATGCTGAACATCAGGTGGTTGGGGTCGATGGGGGCGATTTGTCCGCGGTCGATCCAGGTCTGGATGCACTCGATGTTGTGTTTGGCCTGGCCATTGAGCTGTTCGACCAGGTCGGTGCTCAGGTGGGGCGCGCCGTGCATGATTTCGCTGGCGAACACCTTGGAGGCGAAAGGCAGGTCGCGGGAGATGCGGATTTTCGAGCGAATGTAGCCGCTGAGCACTTCGCCGGGTTCGCCGTCCGGATTGAACGGTGTCGAAGCCTGCAGGATCGGCTCGATGATGCTTTCCAGGACCTCGCGGTAGAGGTTTTCCTTGGATTTGAAGTAGTAGTAGACGTTGGGCTTGGGCAATCCCGCCTTGGCTGCGATGTCGCTGGTTTTGGTCGCAGCGAAGCCTTTGTCGGCGAATTCCTCACTGGCGGCACGCAGGATCAGTTGTTTGTTGCGCTCGCGGATAGTGCTCATAAACCCGGTGATTCCTTGCCTGTTCTGGCGGTTGCGCATGGTATCACCGGCCTCGCGCGGCGCTCAAGAATGCACCGCAGCCCGTGATGCCGCGCTATGCTGCTGCGCATTCATTGCAGAAGGAAACAAGATTCATGGCAGGAAGCAGTTTGCTGGTACTGATCGACGACATCGCGGCCGTGCTGGATGACGTCTCATTGATGACCCAAATGGCCGCCAAGAAAACGGCCGGCGTACTCGGTGACGACCTGGCACTCAATGCCCAGCAAGTCAGCGGCGTGCGGGCCGAGCGGGAAATCCCGGTGGTCTGGGCGGTCGCCAAGGGTTCGTTCACCAATAAATTGATCCTGGTGCCGTCGGCGTTGGCGATCAGTGCGTTCATTCCGTGGCTGGTCACACCGCTGTTGATGGTCGGCGGCGCTTATCTGTGCTTTGAAGGCTTTGAAAAACTCGCCCACAAGTTCCTGCACAGCAAGGCCGAAGACGCCGTCGAGCATGCGCAGTTGGTCGAGGCGGTGGCCGACCCTGCCACTGACCTGGTGGCGTTCGAGAAGGACAAGATCAAAGGCGCGATCCGCACCGACTTCATTCTTTCGGCGGAAATCATCGCCATTACCTTGGGCACCGTGGCCGGTGCGCCATTGACCCAGCAAATCATCGTGCTTTCAGGCATTGCCATTGTCATGACGGTCGGCGTGTACGGATTGGTGGCGGGTATCGTCAAGCTCGACGACCTTGGCCTGTGGTTGACCCAAAAACCCGGGCAGATGGCGAAAAGCATCGGCGGCGGAATTCTGCGTGCGGCACCGTACATGATGAAGAGCCTGTCGGTGATCGGCACGGCGGCGATGTTCCTGGTCGGCGGCGGGATTCTCACGCACGGTGTGCCGGTGGTGCATCACTGGATCGAAAGTGTCGGTGCAGCGGCAGGCAGTGGCGGATTTATCGTGCCGGTGTTGCTCAATGGCGTGGCGGGGATTGTGGCGGGGGCGGTGGTCTTGGTTGGGGTTATGACTGTCGGCAAGATCTGGAAAGCCCTGAAAGGCTGAAGACAACGCTAAACAAATGTGGGAGCGGGCTTGCTCGCGAATAGGGTGTGTCAGTCACCAAAAAGGTTATCTGACACACCCTATTCGCGAGCAAGCCCGCTCCCACAGTGTTTTTCGGCTATCGGAATTACTCGGCGATCTGCAACTTGCGCGCTTCGGTATACACGTAACGCACTTTCTCGTACTCGAACGGTGAGTTCAGTTGGCCATAACGGAAGGTGGTCTGGTTGCGCTTGTCGATGCCGCGCAGGATCCAGACTTCCGGATGATTGGAGCTGACTTCGGCCACGTTGAGGTAGTTGATCGCATTCTCTGCTGTGTAATCCACCAGCAGGCCGCCGGTATCACGCAGGTTCGACGGACCGAGGATCGGCAGGACGAAGTAGGCGCCGCCCGGAACACCATAGAAGCCCAGGGTCTGGCCGAAGTCTTCGCTCTGGCGTGGCAGGCCCATGGCGGTGGCCGGATCCCACAGGCCGGCGATGCCGATGGTGGTGTTGAGCAGCAGTCGCCCGGTGGTTTCCAGTGAGCGCTGGCCCTTGAGTTGCAGCAGGCTGTTCAACAGGTTCGGCACATCGCCGAGGTTGTTGAAGAAGTTGCTGACGCCGGTGCGCAGGAAGCTCGGGGTGACGTAGCGGTAACCATTGACCACTGGCAGGAATACCCATTGGTCGAAGCGGTAGTTGAAGTGGTAGACGCGCCGGTTCCACTCTTCCAGCGGATCGTAGACGGCCAGTGCGCTGAGCGTCGAACGCTCGAATTCGCGCTGGTCCAGGCCCGGGTTGAACTTGAGTTTGCTCAGCGGCTCCTTGAAGCCGTCACTGTCGACGACCACGGGAGCGTTGGCCTTGCTGTTGTCGGCTTGCGCGACGCCTGCACAGAGTAACGCTGCGAAAAGCAGGAGGTATTTAGCCACGGAAGAACTCCAGCATGGCGTCGCTGTTGACGCGGTAGTTAATGTTGCCGCAGTGGCCCCCGTGCGGGTAAACGGTCAGGCGATCACCGAAGGTCTTGCGCAGGAAGCCCAGGTCGCCAGGACCGAGGATCACGTCGTCGGCGTTGTGCATGACGGCGATTTTCGGGCTTTCGTGCAGATAGTCCTTCAGCGCGTACAGGCTCACTTGGTCAATCAGTTGCAGCAGGCTGCCGCCGTCGGTTCGAGCGCGCCACATGGGGATGACTTGTTCGGTGATGTAGCAGTCGAAGTCGCATTGCAGCGCACGCTTGAGGAATGGCGTGAGGCTGGTGCCTTCGGTGATCGGGAACTTGGGCGGGGTGATCAGGCCGCGACGGTTGATCAGGTCCGAGGTAAAGGCAATGTCGGCCGCCGAGAAGCGGAACGAGGTGCCGATCAGCATGGCCATCTGTTCGTTGGTCAGGTGCTGCTTGGACTGCTGGAAGTCGTAGAGCAGGGCATCGTTGAGGTCGATGTAGCCCTTCTGCTGGAAGTAGCGGGTCAGTTTGTTCAGAACCAGTTCATAGAACGTGGTGCTGGTGTTGATGCCCTTGACCTCGGTCTGGACCAGCTTGTCGAGGTTGGTGATCGAGGTGTAGAGGTTGACTGGCGGGTTGAGCAGCAGGACTTTCTTGAAGTTGAAGCTGCGGCGGGTTTCGTCCAGGTGCGCGACGAAAGCGGCATCCAGTGCCCCCAGGCTATACCCGGTCAGGTAGTAGTCGGTGACCGGTACTTTCGGGTTCTGTGCCCGCACGGCCTGCATTACCCGGTACAGATCTTCGGCGTCTTCCTTGGAAACACCCGGCGTGGCGAAGCGCGAGGCGGCACTGATGAAGTCGTAGCTGGTGGGCGATGACAACTGCACCACGTGGTAGCCGGCTTTGTAATAGAGCTTCTTCAGGTATTCGTTCAGGCTGCTGTCATAGCGCGCACCGGTGCCGGCGATCAGGAAAATCAGCGGCGCGGCGTGATCTTGCGTGGCAATGCGGTAGTCGAGTTTCTTGACTGCCCAGAAATTGTCCGGCAATTCGAACGCCCGTTCCGGACGCAAGGTGACGCTGCGCACGGTCTGATCGATGTCATCGTCCAGGGGGAGCTCCGGACGCAGGTCCGGCGGCGTGGTCGCAATGGTCGCCTCGAACGGGTTGGTCAGGGGGTAGCCATAACTGGCGGCGTCAACGTCGACCGCCAGTGCGGACGCACTCAGTATAAGGCCGCCAAACAGGGCGGCGAAGCGCAAGGAGCGGAGCATGACTAAATCCCTTAGAAGAAGGTGTCAAATGAATTTCGCAGGCTATGACCACCGGATACGCGCCAAAGTGCCAAGCCTCGGCACCAAACAGGCCTGATTTCGAAGTTATAGTAGCTGGACGATACACTTTGCAGCGATTGAATGCCCAGTTAACAGTTGTTATAGCTTGCGAAACGTTCAAGGGCGATTAAGCTGGCCGCCGTTTTTCGCCAATTGGAGTGTTTCATGTCCCGCCGCCTGCCCGTGATCCTGCTGCTTGTTTTGCTGCCTGTATGGTTGGCCGCCAGTTATGGCGCGCGTTATGGCTTCATGGAGGATGCGCAGTGGGTCGGCATTTGCGTGGATGAGGCAAGCCGTTGGGAATGCCAGGTGCGTTCGAATCTGGGCCTGATGATTCACTTCGGGGTTCTGGGCTGGGGCGCCTTGGCTGCTGCCGTGATCGGCTTTGTGTTGTCCGGGCGTGCGGGGTGGTGGTTGGCAGTGCTGGCGCTGGTGCTCGGTTTTCCGGCGTTGGCCTTGTACAACACGACGTTGGCGGTGTTGGCGGTGGTGATTGCCGGGTTGCGGTTGGTCAGGGCTTCCCGCAGCGCCTGATAGTCCGCTATCGCGAGCAAGCTCGCTCCCACAGTGGATCTTCAGTGAACACAAAATCCGTGTGCGACAAAGATCAATTGTGGGAGCGAGCTTGCTCGCGATGAGGCCAGTCGGGTCAATGCAACATCAAGCTGTGCGAACCCGCAAGCAGCGCCACAACGCAACCACCATCAACACACTCGCCAGCGCCCAGCCCCAGGCCTGCTGGTTCAGCAAACCTTCACGAAACAGTTGCGGTGCGATACCGGCGCCAATGATGAAGGTCAGCAGGGCGATTTCCCGGCGCGGCACGCTCACCGGGCGGCACAGGTAGACCAGCGCCGGCACGATGAACGCCACGCTCGGGAAGCTGCGATAGCGCGGGTCGAATACCAGTTCCAGCATCATCACGGCCACCGCGAAACCTGCCGTTGCAACCAGCCAGCCAGCACGGCGCTCCAGTAAATCGAAAGCCTGCCCGCGCCACCCGTCACGCGGACTCAGCGCCAGTGCTGCATGGGCCAGCACCAGCAGATTCAGCACGGTCAGCAACCCGACCCACAGCCATTCACTGGTGAAGCGAGTGGTGACGCGTGCCAGGTCGCCCCAGGCGCCAATCGAGCAAGCCGCCAATGCGCCGAGCAGTGGCAGCACCAGTGCCGCGCGCGTCGTGCGAACCCGGCCGCCAAGCAGCAGGGTGCCGATAAAGATCAGGCCGCCCACTGCCAGCCATTGCGACCAGTACGGGACGTTTGTCACTGGCCCGGCCAGCACGCCCTTGTCCTGGCGATTGGCATCGAACAGTCCCCAGTAGCCGCCGACTGCGCCTTCACTGGCGCGCTTCCATGGCTGGTCGAAGGCTTCGATCAGGTTGTAATGCCAGCCTTGCTGCTCGGCCATGGCGACAAAACCACGTATGAATTTGGCTTCATTGACCCGGCTCGGCAGGGCAGTTTCGCGTTGGCGGCCTTCGCTGGGCCAGCCGGTTTCGCCGATCAGTATGTCCTTGGGTGCGAACTTGTTGCCGAACACCTGACGCACTTCGGCCACATGTTGCAGGGCGGCGTCGATGTTCGATGGATCGTCCTCCCAGTACGGCAGCAAATGGATGGTCAGGAAGTCCACGGCAGGGGCAATTTCAGGGTGCTTGAGCCAGAACTCCCAGACGTCGGCATAGGTGACGGGCTGTTTGACCTGGCTCTTGACCTTGTTGATCAGCCTCGCCAATTGCGCACCGGTGACTTCCTTGCGCAGCAGGGTTTCGTTGCCTACGATCACTGCGCTGACCACATCCGGGTTGGCGTTGGCCGAAGCGATCAGCAGGTCGACTTCTTTTTCCGTGTCCACCGGGTTGCTGTTGACCCAGGCGCCGATCATCAACTTCAAGCCGTGCTTGCGTGCAAGGTCCGGCAGGGCTTCAAGGCCGGTCATGGAATAGGTGCGGATGCATTCGAAGCTTTTTGACAGCAGTGCGAGGTCGGCATCCATACGTTCGGGACGCAGGTTGAATGGCACATCGAACGGCGACTGATCCTTGTCAAACGGTGTATAGGATGCGCATTGCAGCTTGTGCGTGGCGCTGGCCGCGTCCGGCAGGATCACCGGTTTGCCGAGGCCGTACCAGAAGCCGCCAAGGGCAAACAGCCCGAGCAGGCAAGCGAATAGATAAGCAGCAAAGGGGAAGCGGTATGTCGCGGACATGGTCAGGCCGTGTGGGAGCAAAGCGGCGCATGTTACCTGCATTTACCGCGTGCTTGGTGGCCTGCATGATTTTGACATGCAAAGTTCGGGCGGTTTGGCAGGTGCGTTTCCCGTGGTCAGGATTAATGGCTTTCTGATGTCGTTTCTCGATGCCTTGAGGTCGCTGGCAGAGCAGGTCGCGATGAGCGTCAGGTTGATCATCGAAGGCGTCAGTACTCCGCTGATGTCGGGACGAGTTTGCTGTGAGGCGTGATGGGGGCGCTGTGCACCACAACAATACGTTTAAGCGACTCGGCATCCGTCGAGCGCAGCACTTTCGGGGAAGTAACGATGAAGATGCGACGACTCTTGGGCGCAGGTGCCGCTTTGGTGCTGGCGATCAGTTCTACCGTGGCCAGTGCCGCCGGGAAGGAAGTGACTATCGGTTACGTCGACGGCTGGTCGGACAGCGTTGCCACGACCAACGTGGCCGCCGAAGTGATCAGGCAGAAACTCGGTTATGACGTGAAGCTGCAAGCCGTTGCCACCGGGATCATGTGGCAGGGCGTGGCGACCGGTAAACTCGACGCCATGCTGTCGGCCTGGCTGCCGGTGACCCACGGCGAATACTGGACGAAGAACAAGGATCAGGTCGTCGATTACGGCCCGAACTTCAAGGACGCAAAAATCGGATTGATCGTGCCGGAGTACGTCAAAGCCAAGTCGATCGAGGACCTGAAAACCGACGACACCTTCAAGAATCGTATCGTCGGCATCGACGCCGGCTCAGGCGTGATGCTCAAGACCGATCAAGCCATCAAGGACTACGACCTGACCGGTTATCAACTCAAGGCCAGTTCCGGCGCGGGCATGATTGCCGAGCTGACCCGTGCCGAGAAGAAAAACGAATCCATCGCCGTCACCGGCTGGGTACCGCACTGGATGTTCGCCAAGTGGAAACTGCGCTTCCTCGAAGATCCGAAAGGCGTGTATGGCGCGGCAGAAACCGTGAACAACATCGGCAGCAAAGGGCTTGAGGCCAAGGCACCGGAAGTGGCCAAGTTCCTGAAGAACTTCCAGTGGGAATCCAAGGATGAAATCGGCCAGGTGATGCTGGCTATTCAGGACGGTGCCAAACCTGAAGCCGCGGCGAAGGACTGGATCGCCAAGCACCCTGAGCGCGTGGCTGACTGGACCAAGTAATAACAAAGAGCACGCTTGACCCTGTGGGAGCGAGCCTGCTCGCGAAGCGTTCTGTCAGTTGACTGAGTTGTCGGCTGATCAGACGCCTTCGCGAGCAGGCTCGCTCCCACAGTTGTTTGGCGCATGCTGGAAATTGGCGAATCTGTCATATGGTTCTAAGACTAAGGTCGTCTGGAACCTGCCCCGCAGCCGCATAGAGTGGATACCGTTCCACTTCAATCTGTGCTGCGAGGATAAAAACAATGAACGACAGCATTTACCTCTCGATTCAAAACAGCCCGCGCTTCAAGGAGCTGGTTAGCAAGAGGGAACGATTCGCCTGGATTCTTTCGGCGATCATGCTAGGGCTTTACTCCGGATTCATTCTTCTGATTGCTTATGGGCCGCAGGTGCTGGGGGCGAAAATCAACCCTGAGTCCTCGATTACCTGGGGCATACCGATTGGCGTCGGGCTGATTGTCTCGGCCTTCGTCCTGACCGGTATCTACGTACGCCGTGCCAATGGCGAATTTGACGACCTGAACAATGCGATTCTCAAGGAGGCTCAGCAATGATCCGCCGTCTAATGGCTCTTTTGAGCATCGCTGCTTTCGCACCTGGCGCCTGGGCGGCTGACGCCCTGACCGGTGCCGTGCAAAAGCAACCGCTTAACGTGTCGGCAATCCTGATGTTTGTCGCCTTCGTCGGTGCCACCCTGTGCATCACCTACTGGGCTTCCAAGCGTAATAATTCGGCAGCCGACTACTACGCCGCTGGCGGCAAGATCACCGGGTTCCAGAACGGCCTGGCGATTGCCGGTGACTACATGTCGGCCGCTTCCTTCCTGGGTATTTCCGCGCTGGTGTTCGCTTCAGGCTACGACGGGCTGATCTATTCGATCGGCTTCCTGGTGGGCTGGCCGATCATTCTGTTCCTGATCGCCGAGCGCCTGCGCAACCTGGGCAAGTACACATTTGCCGACGTGGCGTCCTACCGCCTGGGGCAAACCCAGATCCGTTCACTGTCCGCCTGCGGTTCGCTGGTGGTGGTGGCGTTCTACCTGATCGCGCAGATGGTCGGTGCGGGCAAGCTGATCCAGTTGCTGTTCGGCCTCGACTACCATGTCGCGGTGATTCTGGTGGGCGTGCTGATGTGCCTTTATGTGTTGTTCGGCGGCATGCTGGCGACCACCTGGGTGCAAATCATCAAGGCGGTTCTGCTGCTGTCCGGTGCTTCCTTCATGGCGCTGATGGTGATGAAACACGTCAACTTCGACTTCAACATGCTGTTTTCCGAGGCGATCAAGGTTCACCCTAAAGGTGAGGCGATCATGAGTCCGGGCGGTCTGGTGAAAGATCCGGTCTCGGCGTTCTCCCTCGGCCTGGCACTGATGTTCGGTACAGCGGGTCTGCCGCACATCCTGATGCGCTTCTTCACCGTGAGTGATGCAAAGGAAGCTCGCAAGAGTGTGCTGTATGCAACCGGTTTCATTGGCTACTTCTACATCCTGACCTTCATCATCGGTTTCGGCGCGATCCTGCTGGTCAGCACCAACCCGGCCTTCAAAGACGCGGCCGGCGCGTTGCTCGGCGGTAACAACATGGCGGCGGTGCACCTGGCCAATGCGGTCGGTGGCAGCATCTTCCTGGGCTTCATCTCGGCGGTGGCGTTCGCGACCATCCTGGCGGTAGTGGCTGGCCTGACCCTGGCGGGTGCTTCGGCGGTGTCCCACGACCTGTATGCCAGTGTGATCAAGAAGGGCAAGGCCAACGAGAAGGATGAGATTCGTATTTCGAAGATCACCACCATTGCCTTGGCTGTGTTGGCCATCGTTCTTGGCATTCTGTTCGAAAGCCAGAACATCGCGTTCATGGTGGGCCTGGCGTTCTCCATCGCGGCGAGCTGCAACTTCCCGGTACTGCTGCTTTCCATGTACTGGAAAAAGCTGACCACTCGCGGTGCGATGATCGGCGGCTGGATGGGTCTGATCAGTGCAGTGGGCCTGATGGTCCTTGGTCCGACCATCTGGGTGCAGATCCTGCATCACGAGAAGGCTATCTTCCCGTATGAGTACCCGGCGTTGTTCTCGATGATGATTGCCTTTGTCGGGATCTGGTTCTTCTCGGTCACTGACAAGTCGACTGCGGCTGACAATGAGCGGGCGCTGTTCTTCCCGCAGTTTGTTCGTTCGCAGACTGGGTTGGGGGCGAGCGGGGCGGTTTCGCACTAAGGCTTCAACGCTTTACATCTAAGTTGCGCTGACATTGAATGCCCCGATCGAGAGATCGGGGCATTTTTGTTGGGCGATTACCGACCGGAATTTGTCGGGTGTGCTCGATCCTGTGGGAGCGGGCTTGCTCGCGAAGGCGGCCTGACGGCCGACCTGTCTCTTGTTGACCGTGTACATATCCATTGTTGCGGTAACGGCGGCTTACGGTTTCGCCCTTACGGCGACTCACTTTTTTACAGGCGCCTAAAAAAGTAAGCAAAAAACGCTCGCCCCTTACGTACGGCCCCTCGCCTAGGCTCGGGGTTCCTTCGCTCCGGTATTCATCAGGGCGCATCGCCTCCGGTCTGCTTCGCGACGACCTCCTCTCGATGTGTTCGACTTCGTCGAACGGCGCTGCGCGCCTGCCCCCTGATGAACACCTCCGCTCAGCCTTCCGAGGGGGCGGGTGGATCAAGATCAAGAGCGGCAGGCGAGCTAACGCTCGGCCTGATGAGTGGTGAAGAGCGAAGATGTACGCCGACCTGCCTTTGCTCTTCTGTGGGAGCGAGCTTGCTCGCGATGGCGGCCTGTCAGCCGACCGAAATCTCGCGGATCCAAGCCAGCAAACAGGCCGGCCGGTAGGCCGCCTCGGACGCTGTTGCGGTGTACGCCCCCTCGTGAGGCCGAGCGCAGGTTCTGTGCAGTGGGCAACCCGGCAAGGATGCCGGGTTAGCCGCCCCCGGCCATGGATGGCCGATGGCGGCGGGCCCACGGAGCAGGACCGGAGCGAGGGCATGCCGAGCCGCGGCGAGGCACCGAATGTAAGGGGCAAAAGCGCTTGGTTACTTGGCGCTTTTCCAAGTGACCCGCCGTAAGGGCGGAACCATAAGCCGCCGTTACCTAAATAACGGATATGCCACGATCAAAAAACCGCCAAGCACAAACAAAAACGGCCTCCTGCTCTTTATATAAAAAGCAGAGGCCGTTCCCGGTACAACTCAACACGCTACAGCAAGACAGATCTTACTTGCGGTCTTCCAGCTTGGTGATGTCACGCGACTCGTAGCCGGTGTACAGCTGGCGCGGACGGCCGATCTTGTACGGGCTGGAGAGCATTTCTTTCCAGTGGGAGATCCAGCCGACGGTCCGCGCCAGGGCGAAGATCACGGTGAACATGCTGGTTGGAATGCCGATCGCCTTGAGGATGATCCCCGAGTAGAAGTCGACGTTCGGGTACAGCGAGCGTTCGATGAAGTATGGGTCGGTCAGGGCGATCTCTTCCAGGCGCATGGCCAGTTCGAGTTGCGGATCGTTCTGGATGCCCAGTTCCTTCAATACTTCGTCGCAGGTCTGCTTCATGACGGTGGCGCGCGGGTCGCGGTTTTTGTAAACGCGGTGACCGAAGCCCATCAGTTTGAACGGATCGTTCTTGTCCTTGGCCTTGGCGATGAACTTGTCGATGTTCGAAACATCGCCGATTTCATCGAGCATGGTCAGTACGGCTTCGTTTGCACCGCCGTGGGCAGGGCCCCACAGTGCAGCGATGCCGGCAGCGATACAGGCGAACGGGTTGGCGCCCGAGGAGCCCGCCAGGCGCACGGTGGACGTCGAGGCGTTCTGCTCGTGGTCGGCATGGAGGATGAAGATCCGGTCCATGGCCTTGGCGAGTACCGGGCTGATCGGTTTGATCTCGCACGGGGTGTTGAACATCATGTGCAGGAAGTTTTCCGCGTACGACAGGTCGTTGCGCGGGTACATCATGGGTTGGCCCATGGAGTACTTGTAAACCATCGCTGCCAGGGTCGGCATCTTGGCAACCAGGCGGATCGCGGAGATTTCGCGATGCTGCGGGTTATTGATGTCCAGGGAGTCGTGGTAGAAGGCCGAGAGGGCGCCGACTACGCCGCACATGACGGCCATCGGGTGGGCGTCGCGACGGAAGCCGTTGAAGAAAGTCTTCAACTGCTCGTGAACCATGGTGTGGTTCTTCACGGTGCTGACGAACTGGGCCTTCTGTTCTGCGGTCGGCAGTTCGCCGTTGAGCAGCAGATAGCAGGTTTCCAGGTAGTCCGACTTTTCAGCCAGCTGTTCGATCGGGTAGCCGCGGTGCAGCAGGATGCCGTTGTCGCCGTCAATATAGGTGATCTTCGACTCGCACGAGGCGGTCGACATGAAGCCTGGGTCAAAGGTGAAACGGCCCGTGGCCGTCAGGCCCCGAACATCGATAACATCGGGACCAACGGTGCCGGTTAAAATGGGCAGCTCGACGGGGGCTGCGCCCTCGATGATCAACTGCGCTTTTTTGTCAGCCATGTGGCCTCCTATTTATGCTTGAAATCATCAGACAGACCCCCCACGCAGGGCCCGCACCACTATAGTGAGATAAATTCGAATGTCAATTTGCCTAAAGTCTTGCTCCAGAAGGCTTTAACCGGACTTTTTTCTCGAAATTGGCTGCCATTTACGCCTTTTATGTCCGTTGCGCAATCAGCTGTTTGGGTTAGGTCTTTGCGTTGTCATTAGTAGCCTAACTGTCTATACTCGGCCACCGACCGCCAGGGGCTTTTGGGCCTGCTTTATTGGGGGTCGCATCCCTGGGTGGTGGTTACCTGACCAGTGCACTCCCCAACAACTTTGCCCTGATTGTTAGGGGCTCTTCAGTGTGAAAAAAAAGCCGTGAAAAGCCAACGACCTGTAAACCTAGACCTAAGGACCATCAAACTCCCCATCACCGGCGTTACGTCGTTTCTTCACCGTGTTTCCGGCATCATCCTCTTCCTGGGCCTTGGCTTCATGCTTTATGCATTGGGCAAATCCCTGGGTTCCGAGGAAGGTTTTGCCGAGGTGAAGGCATGCTTGACCAGCCCGCTGGCCAAGTTCGTAGCATGGGGCCTCCTGTCCGCTCTTCTGTATCACCTGGTAGCCGGTGTGCGCCACTTGATCATGGATATGGGCATCGGTGAGACGCTGGAAGGCGGCCGCCTGGGCTCGAAAATTATCATCGCCGTTTCCGTGGTGTTGATCGTTCTGGCAGGAGTTTGGATATGGTAACCAGCGTTACGAACCTTTCGCGTTCCGGTCTTTATGACTGGATGGCGCAACGTGTGTCTGCGGTCGTTCTCGCGGCTTATTTCATCTTCCTGATCGGATACCTCGCAGCGAACCCGGGCATTGGCTACGACCAATGGCACGGCCTGTTCGCCCACAACGGGATGCGTATCTTCAGTCTGCTGGCCCTCGTTGCCCTGGGCGCTCACGCCTGGGTCGGCATGTGGACCATCGCGACCGACTACCTGACGCCAATGGCGCTGGGCAAGTCCGCGACTGCAGTACGTTTCCTTTTCCAGGCGGTATGCGGCGTTGCGATGTTCGCTTACTTCGTCTGGGGTGTGCAGATTCTCTGGGGTATCTGATTCATGGCTAACATTCCAACGATTTCTTTCGACGCCATCATTATTGGTGGTGGCGGTGCCGGCATGCGCGCAGCGCTGCAACTGGCGCAAGGTGGTCACAAGACTGCCGTGATCACCAAGGTGTTCCCGACCCGTTCGCACACTGTATCCGCCCAGGGCGGCATCACCTGCGCGATCGCGTCTGCTGACCCGAACGATGACTGGCGCTGGCACATGTACGATACCGTCAAGGGTTCCGACTACATCGGTGACCAGGACGCTATCGAATACATGTGTCAGGAAGGCCCGGCTGCCGTTTTCGAACTGGACCACATGGGTCTGCCGTTCTCGCGTACCGAGCAAGGCCGTATCTATCAGCGTCCGTTCGGTGGCCAGTCCAAGGACTACGGCAAGGGCGGCCAGGCTGCGCGTACTTGCGCTGCCTCCGACCGTACCGGTCACGCACTGTTGCACACCCTCTATCAGGGCAACCTGAAAGCCGGTACCACGTTCCTGAACGAGTACTACGCTGTCGATCTGGTGAAGAACGGCGAAGGCGAGTTCGTCGGTGTGATCGCGATCTGCATCGAAACCGGTGAAACCACCTACATCCGCGCCAAAGCCACCGTGCTGGCGACCGGCGGTGCAGGCCGTATCTACGCGTCGACCACCAACGCCCTGATCAACACCGGTGACGGCGTTGGCATGGCGCTGCGTGCCGGCGTACCGGTACAAGACATTGAAATGTGGCAGTTCCACCCGACCGGTATCGCCGGCGCCGGTGTACTGGTTACAGAAGGTTGCCGTGGTGAAGGTGGATACCTGATCAACAAGCACGGCGAGCGTTTCATGGAGCGTTATGCTCCGAACGCCAAGGACCTTGCCGGTCGTGACGTTGTTGCCCGTTCGATGGTTAAAGAGATCATCGCCGGCAACGGTTGCGGTCCGAATGGCGACCACGTGATGCTCAAGCTCGACCACCTGGGCGAGGAAGTGCTGCACAGCCGTCTGCCAGGCATCTGCGAACTGTCGAAGACTTTCGCACACGTTGATCCGGTGGTTGCTCCGGTTCCGGTTGTTCCGACCTGCCACTACATGATGGGCGGCGTTGCCACCAACATTCATGGTCAGGCGATCACCCAGAACGCCGAAGGCGTCGACCAGATCATTCCTGGTCTGTTCGCTGTGGGTGAAGTGGCTTGCGTATCGGTTCACGGTGCCAACCGTCTGGGCGGCAACTCGCTGCTCGACCTGGTGGTATTCGGCCGTGCTGCCGGCCTGCACCTGGAAAAGGCGCTGACCGACGGTATCGAGTACGACGACGCTACCGAAGCCGACATCGAAGCTGCCCTGTCGCGCCTGAACGCACTGAACAACCGTACTGATGGCGAAGACGTGGCTACCCTGCGTCGCGAGCTGCAAAGCTGCATGCAGAACTACTTCGGTGTATTCCGTACCGGCGAATACATGCAGAAGGGTATTGCCCAGCTGGCTGACCTGCGCAAGCGCATTGCCAACGTGAAGATCAACGACAAGTCGCAGGCGTTCAACACTGCCCGTATCGAAGCGCTGGAACTGCAAAACCTGCTGGAAGTGGCTGAAGCTACCGCCATCGCTGCCGAAGTACGTAAAGAGTCTCGCGGTGCTCACGCCCGTGAAGACTTCGAAGATCGTGACGACGAAAACTGGCTGTGCCACACCCTGTACTTCCCGGGTGACAAGCGCGTCACCAAGCGTGCCGTGAACTTCTCGCCGAAGACTGTTCCGACTTTCGAACCTAAAGTCCGGACTTATTAAGGGTGACCGCCATGTTGCAAGTCAGTGTATATCGTTACAACCCTGATCAGGACGCTGCGCCGTTCATGCAGGAATTCCAGGTCGATACCGGTGGTAAAGACCTGATGGTGCTGGACGTGCTGGCCCTGATCAAAGAGCAGGACGAAGGTTTCTCCTATCGTCGCTCTTGCCGTGAAGGTGTTTGCGGCTCCGACGGCATGAACATCAACGGCAAAAACGGCCTGGCGTGCATCACGCCGCTGTCTGCTGTCGTAAAAGGTAACAAGTTGATCGTTCGTCCTCTGCCAGGTTTGCCGGTTATCCGTGACCTGGTCGTCGATATGAGCATCTTCTACAAGCAATACGAGAAGGTTAAGCCATACCTGCAGAACGACACGCCGGCTCCGGCCATCGAGCGTCTGCAGTCCCCTGAAGAGCGTGAAAAGCTGGACGGTCTGTACGAGTGCATCCTGTGCGCTTGCTGCTCGACTTCCTGCCCGTCCTTCTGGTGGAACCCGGACAAGTTCCTGGGCCCGGCCGCCCTGCTGCAAGCGTACCGCTTCCTGGCAGACAGCCGTGACACCAAGACGTCCGAGCGTCTGGCTTCGCTGGATGACCCGTTCAGCGTATTCCGCTGCCGCGGGATCATGAACTGCGTCAACGTATGTCCGAAAGGCCTGAACCCGACTAAGGCCATCGGTCACATCCGTAACATGTTGCTCTCGAGCGGCGTGTGATTCAGCTGCTGTACCCGCTGTACCCGTAGATGCTGCGGCGCAGGCTTCAACCGGCGCCGTAGTTTTAACCTGAGCAGCAGCTTAAAAGGCTGCGGCTCTTATTTTGAAGAAATGAGACAAGCAGGGGCATCCGGGCTGGTACCCGGACTATCAGTGTGATCCTAGTGGCTTGTTTTGGTCGCTGCATTCGGACTTCTGCAAGTTTGCTCGGTGTCGACACCGGTGGTGTTCCCCTAACCGAGGGTGACCAAGCATGCAAGAAAGCGTGATGCAGCGCATGTGGAACAGTGCCTACCTATCCGGTAGTAACGCTGCCTATGTGGAAGAGCTTTATGAGCTCTACCTGCACGACCCTAACGCTGTGCCAGAAGAGTGGCGCACCTACTTCCAGAAGTTGCCTGCTGACGGCAACTCTGCCACCGATGTTTCGCACTCCACAATTCGCGATCATTTCGTCTTGCTGGCAAAGAACCAGCGCCGCGCCCAACCGGTTTCCGCCGGCAGCGTGAGCAGTGAGCACGAGAAGAAGCAAGTTGAAGTGCTGCGATTGATCCAGGCCTACCGTATGCGTGGCCACCAGGCAGCCCAGCTTGACCCGCTGGGACTGTGGCAGCGTCCTGCACCTGCAGACCTGTCGATCAATCATTACGGCTTGACCAATGCCGATCTTGATACGACCTTCCGTGCCGGCGACCTGTTCATCGGCAAAGAGGAAGCGAGCCTACGCGAAATTCACGAAGCGTTGCAGCAGACATATTGCCGCACCATCGGCGCTGAATTCACGCATATCACCGATTCCGAGCAGCGCCAGTGGTTCCAGCAGCGTCTGGAAAGCGTGCGTGGCCGTCCGACGTACTCCGCCGACATCAAGAGCCACCTGCTCGAGCGCGTGACGGCCGGTGAAGGCCTGGAGAAATACCTGGGCACCAAATACCCGGGTACCAAGCGTTTCGGCCTGGAAGGCGGCGAAAGCCTGATTCCGATGCTCGACGAGCTGATCCAGCGTTCCGGTTCCTACGGCACCAAGGAAATCGTCATCGGCATGGCCCACCGTGGCCGTCTGAACGTGCTGGTCAATACCTTCGGCAAGAACCCGCGCGAGCTGTTCGACGAGTTCGAAGGCAAGAAGAAGGTCGAGCTCGGTTCCGGTGACGTGAAATACCACCAAGGCTTCTCGTCCAACGTGATGACTACCGGCGGTGAAGTTCACCTGGCGATGGCGTTCAACCCGTCCCACCTGGAAATCGTTTCCCCGGTGGTCGAAGGTTCGGTTCGCGCCCGTCAGGATCGTCGCAACGACCCGACCGGCGAGAAGGTTCTGCCGATCTCCATCCACGGTGACGCTGCTTTCGCAGGTCAGGGCGTGGTCATGGAAACCTTCCAGATGTCGCAGACCCGCGGTTTCAAGACCGGCGGTACCGTGCACATCGTGATCAACAACCAGGTCGGTTTCACCATCAGCAACCCGCTGGACTCGCGTTCCACCGAGTACGCGACCGACGTTGCGAAAATGATCCAGGCGCCGATCCTCCATGTGAATGGTGATGATCCGGAAGCCGTATTGTTCGTGACCCAGCTGGCCATCGACTACCGCATGCAGTTCAAGCGTGACGTGGTGATCGACCTGGTCTGCTACCGTCGTCGCGGCCACAACGAGGCCGACGAGCCAAGCGGCACCCAGCCTCTGATGTATCAGCAGATCACCAAGCAGCGCACCACCCGTGAGCTGTATGCCGATCGCCTGACTCAGGCCGGTGTGCTGGATGCAGAGCGTGTTCAGGCGAAAGTCGACGAATACCGCAACGCACTGGACAACGGTCTGCACGTTGTGAAGAGCCTGGTCAAAGAGCCGAACAAGGAGCTGTTCGTGGACTGGCGTCCGTACCTGGGTCACACCTGGACCGCGCGTCACGACACTCGCTTCGATCTGAAGACCTTGCAGGAACTGTCCGCCAAGCTGCTGGAAATCCCGGAAGGCTTCGTGGTTCAGCGCCAGGTTGCCAAGATCTACGAAGACCGCCAGAAGATGCAAGCCGGTGGCCTGCCGATCAACTGGGGCTACGCCGAAACCATGGCGTACGCGACCCTGGCGTTCGAAGGTCACCCGATTCGCATGACTGGCCAGGACATCGGCCGCGGTACGTTCTCGCACCGTCACGCTGTCCTGCACAACCAGAAAGACGCGGGCACCTACATCCCGCTGCAGAACCTGTACGACGGTCAGCCGCGTTTTGACCTGTACGACTCGTTCCTGTCCGAAGAAGCGGTATTGGCGTTCGAGTACGGTTACTCGACCACCACGCCGAATGCCCTGGTTATCTGGGAAGCCCAGTTCGGCGACTTCGCCAACGGCGCCCAGGTTGTAATCGACCAGTTCATCACCAGTGGCGAGCACAAGTGGGGCCGTCTGTGCGGTCTGACCATGCTGCTGCCGCACGGTTATGAAGGTCAGGGTCCGGAGCACTCCTCGGCTCGTCTGGAGCGTTACCTGCAGCTGTGCGCCGAGCACAACATTCAGGTGTGCATGCCGACGACGCCGGCTCAGATCTACCACTTGCTGCGCCGTCAGGTGATTCGCCCGCTGCGCAAGCCACTGGTAGTCCTGACTCCGAAGTCGCTGCTGCGCCACAAGCTGGCCATCTCGACGCTGGAAGATCTGGCCGAAGGTTCGTTCCAGACCGTCATCCCGGAAATCGATGCCCAAGACCCGAAAAAGGTCGAGCGCGTTGTTCTGTGTAGCGGCAAGGTCTACTACGACCTGCTGGAAAAACGCCGTGCCGAAGGTCGTGACGACATCGCCATCGTGCGTATCGAGCAGCTGTACCCATTCCCTGAGGACGACTTGAAAGAAGTCCTGGCTCCTTATACCAACGTCAAGCATGCCGTCTGGTGTCAGGAAGAGCCGATGAACCAGGGTGCGTGGTACTGCAGCCAACACCACATGCGTCGCAGCATCAGCAACCTCAACAAGTCTCTCGTACTCGAGTACGCGGGCCGTGAGGCTTCTGCTGCACCTGCATGCGGTTACGCATCGATGCACGCCGAACAGCAGGAAAAACTGCTGCAAGACGCCTTTACTGTTTAACGCCTTCGCGCACCTGAAACCGAATTTAAGGAACCACAGACAATGGCTATCGAGATCAAAGCCCCCACTTTCCCGGAATCGGTTGCCGATGGCACCGTTGCCACCTGGCACAAACAACCGGGCGATGCGGTCAAGCGCGACGAACTGATCGTCGACATCGAAACCGACAAAGTCGTGCTGGAAGTGCTGGCTACCGCTGACGGCGTGCTGGGCGCTATCGTCAAGAACGAAGGCGACACCGTTCTGTCCGACGAAGTCCTGGGCTCCATCGTTGAAGGCGGCGCTGCTGCTGCCGCTCCGGCTGCCGCTGCTGCTCCGGCCGCTGCTGCTGCCGCTCCGGCTGCCGGCGCTGACGAAGACGCTATCGCCGCTCCAGCCGCTCGCAAGCTGGCCGAAGAAAACGGCATCAACCTGGCTTCCGTCAAGGGCACCGGCAAAGATGGCCGTGTAACCAAGGAAGACGTGGTTGCCGCTGTCGAAGCCAAGAAAGCGGCTCCTGCTGCCGCACCTGCCAAGGCTGCTGCTCCGGCTGCCGCTGCTCCTGTGTTCGCTGCTGGCGACCGCATCGAGAAGCGCGTTCCGATGACCCGCGTTCGTGCCACCGTGGCCAAGCGTCTGGTTGAAGCCCAGTCGAACATGGCGATGCTGACCACTTTCAACGAAGTCGACATGACCGAAGTCATGGCGCTGCGTTCGAAGTACAAAGACCTGTTCGAGAAGTCCCACAACGGCGTGCGCCTGGGCTTCATGTCCTTCTTCGTGAAAGCGGCCACCGAAGCACTGAAGCGCTTCCCGGCTGTCAACGCCTCGATCGACGGCGGCGACATCGTTTACCACGGTTACGCTGACGTCGGCGTTGCAGTTTCCAGCGATCGCGGCTTGGTAGTACCGGTTCTGCGTAACGCCGAACTGATGAGCCTGGCTGAAATCGAAGGCGGCATCGCCACCTTCGGCAAGAAAGCCCGCGACGGCAAACTGTCGATGGACGAAATGACCGGTGGTACGTTCACCATCACCAACGGCGGTACTTTCGGTTCGATGATGTCGACCCCGATCGTCAACCCGCCACAAGCCGCCATCCTGGGCATGCACAACATCATCCAGCGTCCTATGGCCATCAACGGTCAGGTCGTTATCCGTCCGATGATGTACCTGGCACTGTCCTACGATCACCGCCTGATCGATGGCAAAGAAGCTGTGACCTTCCTGGTGACCATCAAGAACCTGCTGGAAGATCCGGCTCGTCTGTTGCTGGATATCTGATAGAAGCAGCCATGAGCTGCAAACCCGTGCTGTCGGAAAACCCGCAGCCTGGCTTGCCGCTCGCGGCTTGAAGCTTTTCGCTAAAGAGGATTTTTTGAATGTCGCAGAAATTTGACGTAGTAGTGATCGGTGCGGGCCCTGGCGGTTATGTCGCTGCCATCAAGGCCGCGCAGCTGGGTCTCTCCACTGCCTGCATCGAGAAATACACCGACAAGGAAGGCAAACTGGCTCTGGGCGGTACTTGCCTGAACGTCGGCTGCATTCCATCCAAGGCCCTGCTGGACAGCTCGTGGAAATTCCACGAAGCCCAGGACGGTTTCGCGATCCACGGTATCAATCACGCTGGCGTGACCATGGACGTGCCAGCGATGGTCGGCCGTAAAGCCAACATCGTCAAAGGCCTGACCTCCGGCGTTGCGACCCTGTTCAAAGCCAACGGTGTGACCTCCATCCAGGGTCACGGCAAGCTGCTGGCCGGCAAGAAAGTCGAAGTCACCAAGCCTGATGGCTCGGTAGAAATCATCGAAGCCGAAAACGTCATCCTGGCACCAGGTTCGCGTCCGATCGACATTCCGCCAGCTCCGGTTGACCAGAATGTGATCGTCGATTCGACTGGCGCCCTGGAATTCCAATCCGTTCCAAAACGTCTGGGCGTGATCGGCGCTGGCGTGATCGGTCTGGAACTGGGTTCGGTCTGGTCGCGTCTGGGTGCAGAAGTGACTGTCCTGGAAGCCCTGGACACCTTCCTGATGGCAGCCGACACCGCTGTTTCCAAGGAAGCGCTGAAAACCCTGACCAAGCAAGGTCTGGACATCAAGCTGGGCGCTCGCGTCACCGGTTCCAAAGTGAACGGCGACGAAGTCGTGGTGAACTACACCGATGCCAATGGCGAACAGAACATCACTTTCGACAAGCTGATCGTAGCCGTTGGTCGCCGTCCGGTGACCACTGATCTGTTGGCTGCCGACTGCGGCGTGACCCTGGACGAGCGCGGTTTCGTGCACGTTGACGATCACTGCGCCACCACCGTACCGGGCGTTTACGCCATCGGCGACGTGGTTCGCGGCATGATGCTGGCGCACAAAGCGTCCGAAGAAGGCATCATGGTTGTCGAGCGCATCAAGGGCCACAAGGCCCAGATGAACTATGATTTGATCCCTTCGGTTATTTATACTCACCCGGAAATCGCGTGGGTTGGTAAAACCGAGCAGGCCTTGAAAGCCGAAGGCGTTGAAGTTAACGTCGGCACCTTCCCGTTCGCAGCCTCCGGCCGTGCCATGGCTGCCAACGACACCGGTGGTTTCGTCAAGGTCATCGCAGATGCCAAGACGGACCGCGTACTGGGCGTCCACGTGATTGGCCCAAGCGCTGCCGAACTGGTTCAGCAGGGCGCGATCGGTATGGAATTCGGCACCAGCGCTGAAGACCTGGGCATGATGGTTTTCTCCCATCCGACCCTGTCTGAAGCCTTGCACGAAGCTGCTTTGGCAGTGAATGGCGGCGCCATCCACATCGCCAACCGCAAGAAGCGTTAAGACATAATAAGAAACCACGGCGGTTTGGCCCGTCGTGAGCCTTGCACGCAAGACTCACCGCGGAATATCCGCTGGACGCAGTCTTGCATAGCTCAGCTATGCAAGCAGCAGTCACAGGTGGTGCGGCACTTGAACGAGTGCAGCACCGAATGCGCAGTACCTAACGAAGACGGTAATAAGCATGAATCTTCACGAGTATCAGGGTAAGCAGCTGTTCGCTGAGTACGGCCTGCCAGTATCCACCGGTTACGCGGTAGACACCCCGGAAGCAGCAGCAGAAGCTTGCGACAAAATCGGCGGCAGCGAGTGGGTTGTCAAAGCCCAGGTCCACGCCGGTGGTCGCGGTAAAGCGGGCGGCGTCAAGCTGGTTCGCAACAAAGAAGACGCCAAAGCCTTCGCACAGCAGTGGCTGGGCAAGCGTCTGGTGACTTACCAGACTGACGCCAATGGTCAGCCAGTCACCAAGATCCTGGTTGAATCGTGCACTGATATCGCTAAAGAGCTGTACCTGGGCGCTGTCGTTGACCGTTCGAGCCGTCGCATCGTGTTCATGGCTTCCACCGAAGGTGGCGTGGACATCGAGAAAATCGCTCACGACACTCCAGAAAAAATTCTGAAGGCCACTATCGATCCACTGGTTGGCGCTCAGCCATTCCAGGGTCGCGAACTGGCTTTCCAGCTGGGTCTGGAAGGCAAGCAAGTTGCCCAGTTCGCCAAGATCTTCGTAGGTCTGGCCAAACTGTTCCAGGATCACGATCTGGCCCTGCTGGAAGTGAACCCGCTGGTGATCAAGGCTGACGGCGATCTGCACTGCCTGGACGCCAAGATCAACATCGACGCCAACGCCATGTACCGTCAGCCTAAGCTGAAGACTTTCCACGATCCGTCGCAAGACGATCCGCGCGAAGCGCACGCTGCCAAGTTCGAACTGAACTACGTAGCGCTGGAAGGCAACATCGGTTGCATGGTCAACGGTGCTGGCCTGGCCATGGGTACCATGGACATCGTCAACCTGCATGGCGGCAAGCCAGCCAACTTCCTCGACGTGGGCGGCGGTGCTACCAAGGAACGCGTTACCGAAGCGTTCAAGATCATCCTGTCCGACACTAACGTCGCTGCAGTACTGGTCAACATCTTCGGCGGCATCGTTCGTTGCGACATGATTGCCGAAGGCATCATCGGCGCGGTGAAAGAAGTCGGCGTGAAAATCCCGGTTGTTGTTCGCCTTGAAGGCAACAACGCTGAGCTGGGCGCTAAAGTACTGGCAGAAAGCGGTTTGAACATCATCGCTGCTACCAGCCTGACCGACGCTGCTCAACAAGTTGTCAAAGCTGCGGAGGGCAAATAATGAGCGTCCTGATCAATAAAGACACCAAAGTTATCTGCCAGGGTATTACCGGTTCGCAAGGTAGTTTCCACACCCAGCAAGCCATCGAGTACGGCACCAAGATGGTTGGTGGTGTAACTCCAGGCAAAGGCGGCACCGAGCACCTGGGCCTGCCAGTGTTCAACACCGTGAAAGACGCCGTAGCTGCCACTGGCGCCACCGCCAGCGTGATCTACGTTCCGGCTCCTTTCTGCAAGGACTCGATCCTGGAAGCTGCTTTCGGCGGCATCAAGCTGATCGTCTGCATCACCGAAGGCATTCCTACCCTGGACATGCTGGACGCTAAAGTTAAGTGCGACGAGCTGGGTGTTACCCTGATCGGCCCTAACTGCCCAGGCGTGATCACTCCAGGCGAATGCAAGATCGGCATCATGCCAGGTCACATTCACTTGCCAGGCAAGGTCGGTATCGTTTCCCGTTCCGGCACCCTGACCTACGAAGCTGTGAAGCAGACTACTGACGCCGGTTTCGGTCAGTCGACTTGCGTCGGCATCGGTGGTGACCCGATCCCGGGTTCGAACTTCATCGACATCCTGAAGCTGTTCCAGGAAGACCCGAAGACCGAAGCGATCGTGATGATCGGTGAGATCGGCGGTTCGGCTGAAGAAGAAGCGGCTGCCTACATCAAGGCACACGTGACCAAGCCGGTTGTTTCCTACATCGCTGGTGTGACTGCTCCTCCGGGCAAGCGCATGGGCCATGCTGGCGCAATCATCTCTGGCGGCAAAGGCACTGCAGACGAGAAATTCGCTGCTCTGCAAGACGCAGGCGTTAAAACCGTGCGTTCGCTGGCAGACATCGGCAAGGCCCTGGCCGAGCTGACTGGTTGGGCTGTCAAGTAAGCCTCGTGCTTGGCTGACGCTTTACCAAACAAAGGCCACCTTCGGGTGGCCTTTGTCATTTCCGGGGTTTATGCGTTGTTTGGCAGGGCCTCATCGCGAGCAAGCTCGCTCCCACAGTTTTTGCGGTATGGATCAGATTGCATGACCACTACAAATCCCTGTGGGAGCGGGCTTGCCCGCGAAGGCGGACTTACAGACACCAACCATTTATATGCATAAACGCGACACGGAAATGTCGCGTATCGGATAGTTCGCCCTCAAACAGTGCGTTTGTCAGACAAATTCGTTAGGCTACGCGCCATTTTTGCGTCTGCGGCCCACAAGGCACCAACGCGCTAAAAGGGTTGGTCTTATACGGACCGACAGCATTTCCCTCACCCATAGGGAAATCCCTCTCTAAATTCCGATTCAGTAGTGTGGTATTTCCTTAATGAAAGTGTTGAAAGGCCAGGACATCCTGGCACTTGGTTTTATGACGTTTGCCCTGTTCGTCGGGGCTGGCAACATCATCTTCCCGCCTATCGTCGGCTTGCAGTCCGGGCCTAATGTCTGGATGGCGGCGCTGGGTTTCCTGGTCACGGCCGTTGGGCTGCCGGTGATCACCGTTGTGGCGCTGGCGAAGGTCGGCGGCGCAATGGATGCCTTGAGCAGCCCGATCGGTAAAGTCGCCGGTGGCCTGTTGGCAGCGGCCTGCTACCTCGCTGTTGGCCCGCTCTTCGCGACGCCACGTACCGCGACGGTCTCCTTCGAAGTCGGCCTGGCGCCGCTGACCGGCGAGAGCCCGCTGGCATTGTTCCTGTACAGCTCGGTTTACTTCCTGCTGGTGTTCTTCATCTCGCTGTACCCAGGCCGTTTGCTGGATACCGTAGGGCGCTTCCTCGCTCCGCTGAAGATCATCGCCCTGGCCGTGCTGGGCATTGCAGCATTCGCCCTGCCGGCCGGAGACATTGGCCAGGCCACGCCTGAATACGTGGCGGCGCCGTTTTCCCAGGGCTTCATCAATGGTTACCTGACCATGGATACCCTGGGCGCCCTGGTGTTCGGCATCGTCATCGTCAACGCCATTCGCTCCCGCGGCGTCGAGTCCCCAGCACTGATCACCCGTTATGCGATCATCGCCGGCCTGATCGCCGGTGTCGGCCTGGCACTGGTTTACGTCAGCCTGTTCCGTCTCGGTTCGGGCAGCCATGAAGTGGCCGCTGGCGCTACCAATGGCGCGGCGGTGCTGCACGCCTACGTGCAGCACACCTTCGGTTCGCTGGGCAGTGGTTTCCTGGCCGTGCTGATCTCCCTGGCGTGCCTGGTGACCGCGGTCGGCCTGACCTGTGCCTGCGCCGAGTACTTCAGCCGTGTGGTGCCGCTGTCCTACAAGACACTGGTGATCATCCTCGCGGCGTTCTCGCTGCTGGTGTCCAACCTGGGCCTGACCAAGCTGATTGCGTTCTCGATCCCGGTGCTCACCGCAATCTACCCGCCGTGCATCGTTCTGGTGGCGTTGAGCTTCTGCAAGGACTTCTGGCATGAGCAGGGTCGTATCCTCGGCCCGGTGATGCTGGTGTCGTTCATCTTCGGCCTGATCGACGCCCTCAAGGGCGCAGGCCTGGCGGACTGGATGCCGACGCAAATGGCCCACCTGCCGCTGAGCGAGCAGGGCCTGGCCTGGCTGGTGCCTTCGGTGATGACGCTGGTGGTTGCCGTGGTCTGCGACCGTCTGCTGGGCAAGCGCGAAGAAGCGCTGGCTTAAGCTTTACCGGCCCGCCACAAGCGGGCCTGTGAAAAAAACAGAAATGCCCCGTATCAATCGATACGGGGCATTTTTTTATGGGGGGATGCGGTGTCTTTTGCGTTGCGCTAACGTCGAAGCATTGCAAATCCTGATGTGGGAGTGGGCTTGCTCGCGAAGACGGTGGCTCAGTCAACATCCATGTTGGATGATAAGCCGCCTTCGCGAGCAAGCCCGCTCCCACAGGGATTCGGTACTCCTCTTGCACATCACAAGGACCTGCATGTCGTTCATCCAAGCCAACCTGATTCACATCCTTGCCGCCATCTGGTTTGTCATCTGCTGGGGCGGATACACCCGCTATGCCACTTGGAAAGGCCGTGACACCGCGTGCCTGGCCAGTGTGCTGCACCTCTATCGTGAAGACTGGATGCGCCGCATGCTGCTGCGCGACAACCGCATCGCCGATGCCAGCGTGATCGGTAACCTGGAGCGCAACGCTTCGTTCTTCGCCTCCAGTACGTTGATTATCCTGGCCGGTATTCTTACGGTGCTGGGGGCTTCGGAAAGGGCCGTGTCGTTGCTGGCGGATATCCCGATGGTGCAACAGGCGTCCCAGGGTATGTCGGAAATCAAGTTGCTGTGCCTGGCGCTGGTGTTTGTCTATGCGTTCTTCACGTTCAGCTGGTGCATGCGCCAGTACAACTTTGCGGCGGTACTGGTAGGTTCGGCGCCAATGGTCGGCGAGCGTCTTGTGTCGGAACAAGAGCGCAAAGCGTTTGCTTCCCGCGCGGCTCGCGTCATCTCCATGGCCGCCAACCAGTTCAACTTCGGGCTGCGTTCCTACTATTTCGGCATGACCATGCTGGCCTGGTTTGTCAGCCCCTGGTTGTTCATGTTGATGAGTGCCGGCGTGGTATTCGTGTTGTACCGCCGCGAGTTTCACTCTGACGTTCTCGACGTGATGGTCTATACCCCTACAGAGGCGCCATTGCCCGAGGTGATCAAAGAGGCTGCTTGATGAGTATTCCGTTCTGGTGTGTGTTCATAAGTGCCGTGCTGATTTACGTGGCGCGTATGCCCGTGACCAAAGCCATGAAAGAACAGGGCGGTTACAACAATCACCTGCCGCGTCAGCAGCAGGACCAACTCACAGGTTTCGGTGCCCGTGCGCTGGCGGCGCATCAGAATAGTTTTGAAGCCTTCATATTGTTTGCGGTGGGTGTGTTGATGGCGCATACAACGCAGACGGCAGGCTGGCTCATCGATTTGCTCGCGATCATCTTTGTGATCACTAGGGTTATTTATCTGGTGTGTTACTGGAAGGACCTGGCCTGGCAACGCAGTCTGGTCTGGCTGGTGGGATTAATCTGCTCACTGTTGCTGATGATTAGTCCGACTTTTCGAACGATTTTGCTCTAAGCATTTTTTTGAAAGCAAAAGAAAACCCGCACTTGGCGGGTTTTCTTTTGTCACGCTAAAAACCGGATTAGTTCTTAGGCGCTTCCGGAGCGGCTGGAGTGGCCGGAGCAGCCTCTTTTGCCGCTTCCGCGTTCGATTCAGCCTGAGCTTTGGCAGCTTCGGCGTTTTCTTTCGCCGCGTCGTTCACTTTATCCTGAGCTTTGCTCATGTCTTGCTGAGCTTGCTCAGCATGTTTGTTAGCTTCTTGAGCTTTGTCCTCGGATTTTTTATCGCAGGCAGCGAGACCGAGGGAAGCGGTCAACATCAAGGCAATAGCTAAAGTCTTACGCATGGGGTGTTTCTCCTGATGAAAAGCATGTACTGGCATTAAGAGCTCACACATCAGGGTTAAGTTCCTTAATTCTTTCAGATATATAAGTTTTATTCTAATGCGGAACTTTTACCTGGACTGCCACCGCATTGCACGAACCTAAACAAGAGTGTTTATCAAATGGCTGAGAACCCCGTTTTTGAGCGAGCGAAGCGCTTTCTGTCGGCGCTGCGACATTGTCAGGTACTTGGACTAAGCGTTCACAGCGCCAGCAGCGAAGGACTGACGATTGTGCTGCCATACAGCCCGCATATCGTTGGCAATCCCGAAACCGGCGTGATTCATGGCGGTGCAGTGACCTCGCTGATGGACACGGCCTGTGGCATGGCGACGCTCTGTGTGCTCCCGGAGTTCGAAGTCTGCCCGACCCTAGACCTGCGCATCGACTATATGCACGCCGCCGAACCGCACAAGGATGTCTATGGCTTCGCCCAGTGCTACCGGGTCACCACCGACGTGATTTTTGCCCGTGGCTTCGCCTATCAGGATGACCCCGGACAACCCATTGCCCATGTGATGGGCACATTCATGCGCATGGGCAAGGGCATCAAAGGCACCAAGGGCTTTGGTGGCGCAGTTGCCGGAGGTGCGCAATGAGCGAGTCGCTGAAGGATCAATTGCAAAAGGCCCATGAGCAGGGCGATTACGCCTCTCTGCTGGATTTGATTCCCTATGCCCGGCTGATTGGCGTCGAATGTTCACGGGTGGGCGATGAGCTGCTGTTCAAGCTGCCGGCGAACAAGGACAACATTGGTAACCCTTTGCTGCCGGCGATTCATGGCGGTGTGATCGCCGGGTTCATGGAATTGGCAGCGGCGCTGCACCTGCTGGTGTTTACCGGATCATCCGGGGTGCCGAAGATCATCGACTTCTCCCTGGATTACCTGCGGGCTGGGCAGTTTCGCGACACCTGGGCCCGATGCCAGGTTTGCCGCCAGGGACGGCGGGTTGCCAACGTGGCGATTACCGCCTGGCAAAGTACCGAGGCCGAACCCATTGCCACGGCCCGTGCACATTTCAAACTCGAGGAGCCCTTGAAATCCTGAACTCAGCCCCAAACTCTGATGACAACCCGCCGCCGACCCTCAAGGTCGCGGCTTATGCCATCTGATTGGAGTTTGATGACCATGAGTGTGGAAACTCAAAAGGAAACCCTGGGCTTCCAGACCGAGGTGAAGCAGCTGCTGCATCTCATGATCCATTCGCTGTATTCCAACAAGGAAATTTTCCTTCGCGAATTGATCTCGAACGCCTCTGACGCTGTCGACAAATTACGTTTCGAAGCCCTGGCCAAGCCAGAGCTGCTGGAAGGCGGCGCCGAACTGAAAATCCGCGTGAGCTTCGACAAGGACGCTAAAACCGTCACCCTCGAAGACAACGGTATCGGCATGAGCCGCGAAGACGCGATCACCCACCTGGGTACCATCGCCAAGTCCGGCACCGCCGATTTCATGAAGCACCTGACCGGCGACCAGAAGAAAGACTCGCACCTGATCGGCCAGTTCGGTGTCGGTTTCTACTCCGCCTTCATCGTCGCCGACAAAGTCGATGTGTATAGCCGTCGTGCCGGCAGCGCTGCCAGCGAAGGCGTGCACTGGTCGTCCAAGGGCGAAGGTGACTTCGAAGTTGCGACCATCGACAAGGCCGAGCGCGGCACTCGCATTGTCCTGCACCTGAAATCCGGTGAAGACGAGTTCGCCGATGGCTGGCGCCTGCGCAACATCATCAAGAAGTACTCCGACCACATCGCCTTGCCGATCGAGTTGCCGAAAGAAGTGGCGGCCGCTGAAGGCGAAGACAAACCGGCCGTTGAATGGGAAACCGTCAACCGCGCCAGCGCTCTGTGGACCCGTCCGCGTACCGAGATCAAGGACGAGGAATACCAGGAGTTCTACAAGCACATCGCTCACGATTTCGAGAATCCGCTGAGCTGGAGCCACAACAAGGTCGAAGGCAAGCTGGAATACAGTTCGCTGCTGTACGTGCCGACCCGCGCTCCGTTCGATCTGTACCAGCGTGAAGCGCCAAAAGGCCTGAAGCTGTACGTGCAGCGCGTGTTCGTCATGGATCAGGCCGAGTCTTTCCTGCCGCTGTACCTGCGCTTCATCAAGGGTGTGGTCGACTCCAACGACCTGTCGCTGAACGTGTCGCGGGAAATCCTGCAGAAAGACCCGATCATCGACTCCATGAAGTCGGCGCTGACCAAGCGCGTGCTGGACATGCTGGAAAAACTGGCGAAGAACGAGCCTGAGCAATACAAGGGCTTCTGGAAAAACTTCGGTCAGGTCATGAAGGAAGGCCCGGCAGAAGATTTCGCCAACAAGGAAAAAATCGCCGGTCTGCTGCGTTTCGCATCGACCCATGGTGACGATGGCGAGCAGGTTGTGGGCCTGGCCGATTACCTGGCGCGCGCCAAGGAAGGTCAGGACAAGATCTACTACCTGACCGGCGAAACTTACGCGCAGGTCAAGAACAGCCCGCACCTGGAAGTCTTCCGCAAGAAAGGCATCGAAGTGCTGCTGTTGACCGACCGCATCGACGAGTGGCTGATGAGCTACCTCAGCGACTTCGACGGCAAGAGCTTCGTCGACGTGGCGCGCGGTGACCTGGACCTGGGCAACCTGGACTCGGAAGAGGACAAGAAGGCCGCGGAAGAAGTCGCGAAGTCCAAAGAAGGTCTGGTTGAGCGTCTGAAAACTGCACTGGGCGAATCCGTTGCGGAAGTTCGGGTGTCCCATCGCCTGACCGATTCGCCGGCGATTCTGGCCATCGGTGAGCAGGACCTGGGCCTGCAGATGCGCCAGATCCTCGAAGCCAGCGGGCAGAAGGTTCCGGATTCGAAGCCGATATTCGAATTCAACCCGGCTCACCCGCTGATCGAGAAGCTCGACAACGAGCAGAGCGACGAGCGCTTCGGCGATCTGTCGCACATCCTCTTCGATCAGGCGGCCCTGGCGGCCGGCGACAGCTTGAAAGATCCGGCGGCCTATGTGCGCCGTCTGAACAAACTGTTGGTCGAGCTATCCGCTTAACTGTGTTGCAGAAAAACCCGCTTCGGCGGGTTTTTTCATTCTGGTGTTCAACAATCAGGAGTCAGAAATGAGCCAAATCACTGTACGTTCCGTTGCCTATCAGATCGATGGCCAAGCCTACGAAAGCCGTCTGGCCTTCGATGCCGACCATAAAGGTTCGCGTCCGGGTTTGTTGATGGCACCGAACTGGATGGGCGTCAGCGCCGGTGCCGAGGAGATCGCCAGGTCCGTGGCAGCCAAGGGCTACGTGGTGCTGATCGCTGATCTTTACGGGCAATCGGTTCGTCCGTCGAACAATGACGAGGCCGGGGCGGCAATGATGCCGTTGAAGAATGACCGTGGGCTACTGCGCAAGCGCATGCAGGTGGCGTTCGAGCAGTTGCAGAGCCAGGGCGAGGCGGCAGTCGATACGTCGAAGCTGGCGACCTACGGGTTCTGTTTCGGCGGCTGCTGTGCCCTGGAGTTTGCCCGTACCGGAGCGCCGGTGAAGGCCGCGGTATCCTTCCACGGCACGCTGGACACCCCGAATCCGGCCGATGCGAAAAATATCAAGGGTAAGGTGCTGGTCCTGCACGGTGCTTCCGATCCACTGGTGCCGAAGGAACAGTTGCCGGCGTTCGAAGATGAAATGAACGCGGCCGGTGTGGACTGGCAGTTGCTGAGCTACGGCGGTGCATTTCACTCGTTCACCGATCCGCACGCGAATGTGCCGGGCATGATGATGTATGACGCCAAGGTGGCTGCCCGGGCGTTCACTTCGATGCATAACTTGCTGGATGAAGTGTTCAGGGGCTGACCATGATTGGGTCGGTGTGAGTGCCGGCCCCTTCGCGGGCAAGCCCGCTCCCACAGGGATTTGGTCCATGCGCAATTTTTGCGGACAACATGGAAACTGTGGGAGCGGGCTTGCCCGCGAAGGCGGCCTGACTAACGATAGAAAAACTAAGGCAATTCGATCCTCTCACTTTCTCCCGGCACCGTCGGCCAGTCCCCGGCCGCCCAACGCCGCCGCGCTTCATCAATCGCCGCCGGATCGCTTGCGACAAAATTCCAGTTGATCCGCCGTGGCCCGTCCAGCGGCGCGCCGCCAAACAACACGGCGTGACTGTCGCTTTCAGCAAACAGAGTCAACTCTTCTCCGGCAGGCAGTACCACCAGCGAAAGCGGTTCTATCAGCTCGCCATCCAGTTGCACCTCGCCGCTCAACACATACAGCGCACGTTCTTCATGCTCGTTGGGAATCAGCAATGTCGTCGCCGTTTGCAGGTGCAATTCCGCGTACAACGTAGGAGAAAGCACCGGCACCGGTGACTCCAGGCAAAAGCCCGATCCGGCAATCATGCGGATCTTCACCCCCAGGTTTTCGCTGACTGGCAAGGTGGACGCCGGATGGTGGCTGTAATGCCCCGGACCCTGTTCTTTGTCCTTGGGCGATGCCAGCCAGATCTGCAAGCCGTGCATTGTGAAGCCGCTCTCCTTGAGTGCCTCGGGCGTGCGTTCGACGTGGGCAATGGCGCTGCCAGCCGTCATCCAGCTGACATCGCCGGTATCAACAACCTGGTCGGAGCCCAGACTGTCCTTGTGCTGGATTTGCCCCTGGAACAAATAGGTCAGGGTGGACAGGCCAATGTGCGGATGCTGGCGGATGTTCATGCCTTTGCCCGGCGGATAACGGGTTTCCAGCATGTGATCGAAAAACACGAATGGCCCGACGCTGCGGCACTTGGCGGATGGCAGTGGGCGCAGGATCGGCTGGCCTTCGACGTCTTCGGTGCGGGGGCGGATCACGAGCGGAGTGTTCATGGTGCGTTCCAGGCTGGGCGGGTGATGCGTTCGAGCATAACCCGCTTGCGCAGCCCTTGCCGCTATTGGCTGAAGGCGCCTTCGGACAAATGCGTTTCGATGCTGACTTCAGAGGTGGTCATCAGCTTGTGGATCGGGCAGCGATCGGCCACGCGGTGCAGCTCGTCGCGCTGGGCGTCAGTGAGTACGCCCTTGAGGGTCAGTTTGACGTGCAGCGTGTATTGGCCTTTCTGTTCCAGGCTGTTGTCGCGCTTGACCTCGACGCCGACACCGGTCAGCGGGATGTCCTTCTTCTTCGCATAGAGCTTGAGGGTCAGGGCTTTGCAGGCGCCGAGCGCGGCATCGAAATAATCATGCGGTTCCGGCGCGGTGCCTTCTCCGCCTGCCGTGACGGGCACGTCGGCGAAGAGTTCGTGGTCATCGATTTGTACGCTGTGGCGAAAGCCTTCGGCAGAAACGGTGTTGACGGTAACGGTCATGGGAAACCTCGAAAGCAACGGGATATTTGTTCGATCAAAAAGACCTTGAAGGTATAGAGCATGGTGCCGGATGTGCGTTCCGGTTTTCTTGTACAGATGGGGCTTTTCGCTGAATCGTTACCGTAGCAGTAATGTTGTTTTGATATCATTTTTTCGTCTTACGCAATTTTTCAACAGTCCGATACCGTCTAAAGAACCCGCTGCCCGACGCAGCGCTTTTGGAAGGAACCAGGGGAATGAGTATCAGAAGTCTCAATATTGCGCCGCGTGCGAGTCTCGGTTTTGGCCTGTTGGCGTTGATGGTTTTTGGCTTGGGTGCGTTCGCTCTGCTGCAGATGTCGAACATGCGGGCGCAGTCCGATCAAGTCGATGACAACTGGCTGCCCAGTGTCATGGCGGTCGGTGATATGAGTCAGGACATGTTGCGGCTGCGAGCATTGACCATGCGTCTGCTGATCAATCGCGACCCGCAGGCACAGGCGCAGAACGTCAGCAAGATCAACGATCTCAAAACTGTCCTCGATGGTGCACAGCAACGTTATGACAAGTTGATCGTGCTGCCTGAAGAGCGCGTGTTGTTCGACCGCTTCAAGGCCGCCGAAGCAAAGTATCTGCAATTTCAGGGGCAGGTGATGGCCGAAGCTACCCAGGGACGGGTGGAAGAGGCGGCGGCCATTCTCAATGGCGAGATGAATCCTCTGGCCGATGAAATCACGGTTGCGCTCAGGGAGCTGGTCGAGCTCAATCGGCACAACGCCAATCTGGCAACCGAAGCGGGTCGCCTGGTGTTCAGCCAGTCGCGGGTCTGGGTCGGGGTAATGATCGGTGTGACCGCGTTGATCACCATTGGCCTGGCGCTGCTGTTGACGCGCAGCATCGTGTTGCCGTTGTCACAGTCATTGAAAGTGGCGGAGGTGGTCGCCGGCGGCGACCTGACTGCAGCCATCAGCATTTCCGGCAAGGATGAGCCCGCGCGACTGCTGCACGCGCTCAAGAGCATGCAGCAGAGTTTGCGCGAAACCATCCAGCGTATATCCGACTCATCCAGTCAATTGGCTTCGGCTTCGGAAGAGCTCAGTTGCGTCACGGAAGACGCTACCCGAGGCCTGCATCAGCAGAGCCTGGAGATCGAGCAGGCGGCCACGGCGGTCAATCAGATGACCGCTGCCGTGGAGGAGGTGGCGAGCAATGCCGCAGCAACTTCGCAAGCTTCTCGCGAGTCCGACCGCATTGCCCAGCACGGCCGCGAACAAGTGCACCAGACGGTGCTGTCGATCGAGTCTCTGGCTGAAGATGTCACGACCAACGTCGCTCAGGTCGAAGATCTGGCGCAGAAGGTATATGGCATCACTACCGTGCTGGACGTGATTCGCGCGATTGCCGAACAGACCAATCTGCTGGCCTTGAACGCCGCGATCGAAGCCGCGCGAGCCGGGGAGGCCGGGCGCGGGTTTGCGGTAGTAGCCGATGAGGTGCGCGCCCTGGCGCATCGCACCCAGCAATCGACCCGGGAAATCGAGCAGATGATCACCGGTATCCAGCAGGGTACCGACCTGGCCGTCAGCTCGATGCAGCAGAGCAACACCCGGGCGCGCTCGACGCTGGAGGCGGCAAAAGCGGCGGGGGTTGCCCTGGAAGACATCGCCTCGGCATTCACGGTGATCAATGAGCGCAACATCGTGATTGCCAGTGCCTCGGAGGAGCAGGCGGCGGTGGCGCGGGAGGTCGATCGCAACTTGATGAACATCCGTGACCTGGCGCAACAGAGCTCGGCCGGAGCGAATCAGACCAGTGCGGCGAGTCAGGAGTTGTCGCGGTTGGCGGTTGATCTCAATACGCTGGTGGCACGGTTTTCGGTGTGAATGACGGGCGAAGAAGGTTCATCGCGCAATACCGGGAAACACGGATAACGCAATACCTGTAGCTGGCTTGCCGGCGATGGGCTTTAACGATGACGCGTGTGAGCTGGATAAGCGCGGCGCACTTGAGTCCATCGCCAGCAAGCTGGCTCCTACAGAAGAGCAAAAAAAAGCCCCGCGATGGCGGGGCTTTTCGTGTCGGTCCGGATCAGCTGCCTTTGACAGTCTTGCCGTTGACCTTGCCGTCCAGGAGCATGATGTTGTACTCCTTGCCGTCGTTTTCGACCTGTTGCAGGCGGACCAGCAGGTAATCCCAGTCCTTGGCGAACCACATCACGGTGATGCGTTTGCTCTGCGTCGGGTCGCGCACGCGCTCAACCTTGATCGCATCGATCTGACCGGCCTTGGTGTCGACTTTTTCCGAACCCAGCACGCGGAAGTCATAGGTGTCGACTTCACCGCCATCGACCACTTGATAGCTCATGGTCTTCTTGCCGGCAGCGACATCATGTTGCAGTGCCAGCTGGTAGGTGGACTTGTCGACCATGCCGCGGTTGAGTGGAAGCTTGACGGCGTCACCGCGATCGGTGCCGGTGATCATCTTGGTGTTCCAGTCGAAATCCAGATCCGATTTCTTGGCCTTGCCCAGGCCGCCACGCTCAAAGTGGTACGACTCCGGAAGAAGCGTGTCCTTGTCCAGGGTCAGGGTGCTTTCCTCGGACAGGCTGGCAATCATCATCGATGCCTTGAAACTCAGTTTCCATTTGCCGTCGCTGGTTTTTTCGAGGCTGCGCTCGGCAGTGCCGCTCATGGGGAGCTGTTTCCAGTCGGCGGTGTAGCTGGCGGAGAAAGGTTGAAGTTCTGCCGCCTGAGCGAAGGGCAAAGCGAGCAGAGCGCAAGCGAAGAGCAGGGCGCGACGCATAAAATCTCCTAGATTCGAATCAAGTGGCCGCTGGCCGCGAGTAGCTGTCCATCCAGTAAAGCACCTTGCTCGCCGAGGGCCAGACGACCTTCGGCAAACCAGCGTACGGCCATCGGGTAGATCAGGTGTTCCTGAACATGGACCCGCTGCGCCAGACTCTGCGGCGAATCCTGTAACTCTACCGGTATTACAGCCTGTACGACCAGTGGTCCGCCATCGAGTTCCTCGGTGACGAAGTGCACGGAGCAGCCGTGCTCGGCGTCGCCGGCCTCCAGTGCGCGCTGATGAGTGTGTAACCCTTTGTATTTGGGTAGCAGCGAGGGATGGATATTGAGCAGGCGACCCTGATAGTGGCGTACGAAACCCGCGCTGAGAATGCGCATGAATCCGGCCAGTACCACGAGTTTGGGGTTGAAGGCGTCGATCAGTTCGATCAGCGCGGCATCGAAGGCCTCGCGACCTTCGAAAGCCTTGTGATCCAGGGTGCGGGTGTCGATACCCGCGTCCCTGGCGCGTTGCAGGCCGTAGGCGTCGGCGCGGTTGGAAATCACCGCAGCGATGCGGACCGGGCTGTTGCCGGTCCGCGTGCTGTCGATCAGGGCCTGCAAGTTACTGCCGGTGCCGGACAACAGCACCACCACATCACAGGTCTGAGACATCAATGAGCCTTGAGGTTCTTCAGTTCTACCTGAGCCGCGCCTTCGGCAGCGGTGGAGATCTGGCCGATGACCCAAGGCTGTTCGCCTGCTTCGCGCAGAACGTTCAGCGCGGTTTCAACGTGCTCCTGAGCCACGCAGATGACCATGCCCACGCCGCAATTCAGCACGCGGTGCATTTCGTTCTCGTCAACGTTGCCTTTCTCTTGCAGCCAGTCGAACACGGCCGGACGGTTCCAGCTGGCCACGTCAACCACAGCCTGCGCGCCTTTTGGCAGAACGCGCGGGATGTTGTCCAGCAGGCCGCCACCGGTGATGTGGGCCATGGCTTTGACCGCGCCGGTTTCCTTGATCAGCTTGAGCAGCGGCTTCACGTAGATGCGGGTCGGGGCCATCAGCAGGTCGGTCAGCGGTTTGCCGTCGAGCTGGGTGTTTTCGATGTCGGCGCCGGACACTTCGATGATCTTGCGGATCAGCGAGTAGCCGTTGGAGTGCGGGCCGGAAGACGGCAGGGCGAGCAGGGCGTCGCCGGCAGCAACCTTGGAGCCGTCGATGATTTCGGATTTTTCCACGACGCCGACGCAGAAGCCGGCCAGGTCGTAGTCTTCGCCTTCGTACATGCCCGGCATTTCAGCGGTTTCACCGCCCACCAGCGAGCAGCCCGACAGTTCGCAGCCAGCGCCGATGCCGGTAACAACCTGGGCAGCGGTGTCGACGTTCAGTTTGCCGGTGGCGTAGTAGTCGAGGAAGAACAGTGGCTCGGCGCCGCACACCACCAGGTCGTTGACGCACATGGCAACCAGGTCGATGCCGATGCTGTCGTGCTTGTTCAGGTTCAATGCCAGGCGCAGCTTGGTGCCGACGCCGTCAGTACCGGAAACCAGCACAGGCTGTTTGTAGCCGGCCGGGATTTCGCAGAGGGCGCCGAAACCGCCCAGGCCGCCCATGACTTCCGGGCGCGCAGTGCGCTTGGCGACGCTCTTGATGCGTTCGACCAATGCTTCACCGGCGTCGATGTCTACACCGGCGTCCTTGTAGCTCAGGGAGGGTTGCTTGCTCATGATCCAGGCCTTTAGGGGGGATTCAGGGGTAACGACCGAGTCCAGCGGGGCCGCCGAAATCGACGAAGGCGATTGCCTCACGCGAATTTCGAAAGTGCCCGGCTGTTGCCGGTCTGCGAAGGCGCGCGATTTTATCAGGCTTGAGCCGCAGCGGCCATCCTCAGGCCGACAGCAGGGCCATATCCGTTAAAAAAAACGTTGATGCGCGGTGTCGATGGCATCCTGCATGGCTGTATAAGGTGTCGCGATTAACCGTCTATCGTTATGACAGTGCGAAAACTTACCCGGAACGTGTGAATGTTTTGCGTCGGGCAATGGTCACAGCCTTGCTCGATCGTCTTCATGCGGTCTGTTCCAGCCGCTCTTGTCGTCAGGAATCTTCCATGCGTTTTTGTAAATTCTTGCTAGTGAGTTGTTTGTCAGTGGTCAGCCTGGTCAGTCATGCCGAAACCGTCAAAGGCCTTTATCAGGTACGTGAGCCGGTGAATGGCCAGTCGCCCGAGGAGCGTGACCAGGCGACTCAACGAGCATTGGACACTTTGGTGTTGCGCCTGACCGGTGACCCCAAGGCCGCTCAAAATCCGGGGCTGGCGGCGATTCGCAAAGATCCGCAACAGATCATCAGCCAATACGGCTTTGAAGCCGGTCCGCCGGAAGTCCTGAAAGTCGATTTCGACCCGGGTACCACCGAGCAGGCCCTGCGCCGCGCCGGACTGGCCATGTGGGGGGCCAATCGGCCGTCGATCCTCGGCTGGTGGCTCAACGATTCCACCGAGGGTTCAAGCCTGGTGGGCGACGGTCAGGCCAGTGCGGCTCCGCTGCGTCGGGCTGCCCAGCACCGGGGCTTGCCATTGCGCTTGCCATTGGCGGACTTGAACGAACAGATCGTCGCGACCGCGCCGAATCTGGAAGGCGCAGATTCCGGCCCTTTGCTTGCGGCATCGGAACGCTACAACGCCGACGCCCTGCTCGCGGTACACGCCAAAGAGGAGGGCGGGCAGTGGCAAGCCAAGTGGCAATTGTGGCTGGGGGATAAAAAAGAGGCAGGCAGCGTGCAGGGCGCCGATCAGGCCGCCGTGGCCGATGCTGTGATGCTGGCGGTCAATGAGCGCCTGGCGCCGCGGTTTGTCGCCAAGCCCGGTGCTTCGAGCGCGCAATTGCTGGAAGTGCAAGGTATGAATCTTGAGCACTACGCGTCCCTTGGGCGCTTGCTGGAGCCATTTGGCGGGCGCGTGCAAAGTGTCGACGGCGACCGGATCGTCTACCGGGTCAATGGCAGCGCCGAGCAGTTGCGTGCACAACTGTCGCTGGCACGGTTGCAGGAAGCGCCGGCGGCTCAGGCACCGACGCCGGCAGTGCCGGTTCAGCCGGCCGCCGGTGGTGCGGTGCCAGCCCCGGCACCTGCGCCAGCCCCGACTCCGCAACTGCGGTTTCGCTGGTAGTTTTTCTCTCTTTATATAGAAGCAATGGAGTGGTTCATGGCCGATACGCGGCGTTGGTTCTGGCTCGGTGGGGTGGTCCTGCTTTGTGTTTTTGTCTGGTTGTTGCATCCGATCCTGACGCCGTTCCTGGTGGCCCTGCTGTTGGCCTATCTGTTCGACCCGCTGGTGGATCGACTGGAGAAGGCGGGGCTGTCTCGCACCTGGGGTGTAGTGGCGGTGTTTGCCCTGTTTACATTGATCCTCACCGCGCTGCTGTTGGTCTTGGTGCCGTTGCTCGCCCGACAGCTGTTTCGTTTGTATGAGTTGGCCCCGCAGATGCTCGACTGGCTGCAGCACACGGCGTTGCCTTGGGCGCAATCGAAGTTCGGCCTGTCGGAGGGCTTCTGGAAGTTCGACCGGCTGAAGGCAGCCATCGGCGAACATATGAGCCAGACCTCCGATGTTGTCGGCGTGGTACTGAGTCATGCCACTGCCTCGGGGCTGGCGTTGATTGGCTGGCTGGCGAATCTGGTGTTGATCCCGGTGGTGAGCTTCTATCTGTTGCGCGATTGGGACCTGATGATGGCCAAGGTCCGCAGCCTGCTGCCCCGTGATCGTGAGGAGCGAGCGGTGTCGCTGGCGGGTGAATGCCATGAAGTGCTCGGAGCATTCATTCGTGGCCAGTTGCTGGTCATGGTGGCCCTGGGGGTGATCTACGCCGCGGGCCTGATGCTGGTCGGGCTGGAGCTGGGCTTGCTGATTGGCGTGATTGCCGGTATGGCAGCGATCGTGCCGTACATGGGATTTATCATCGGCATCGGTGCGGCGCTGATTGCAGGGCTGTTCCAGTTCGGTGGCGATCTATACCCGATGCTTGGCATTGTCGCGGTGTTCATGGTCGGCCAAGCGCTGGAGGGTATGGTGCTGACGCCGCTGCTGGTCGGTGACCGGATTGGTCTGCACCCGGTGGCGGTGATTTTTTCGATCCTGGCCGGGGGGGAGCTGTTTGGCTTTACCGGTGTGCTGCTGGCATTGCCGGTCGCCGCGGTGATCATGGTGCTGGTTCGCCATGTGCAAGATTTGTATAAGGATTCCGATATCTACGGGGGCGTTGACGAACAGCAGCTGTAAAAGGTGTCGATGGGCGATGGCGGGCTGCCTCGGGTTCGTACCGGGTCCGCCTGATTACACAGCGCGACTGTCACATGCACCGCCAAAGAAACTGTCATAAAACCGGTGCGTTAACGCAAACCTTTGATTTTGCTTGTGGTCTATCGCATTGTGCGGCCCGCTTCACGGGTATAAACTTCGCAAACTTTACACAGAGGCCACTAACGGTTCCTTTGGAACTGTTCAGTCAGCATGAAACCGATTCAGTTGCCCCTAGGTGTGCGTCTGCGTGACGACGCCACCTTTATCAACTACTACCCAGGCGCCAATGCCGCTGCACTCGGCTATGTCGAGCGGCTATGCGAAGCCGACGCCGGCTGGACCGAAAGCCTGATCTACCTTTGGGGCAAGGATGGGGTAGGGCGTACGCACCTGTTGCAGGCTGCCTGCCTGCGCTTCGAGCAATTGGGAGAGCCTGCGGTGTATCTGCCGCTGGCCGAGTTGCTTGATCGTGGGATCGAAATTCTCGATAACCTTGAGCAATACGAACTGGTCTGTCTCGATGACCTGCAGGCGGTTGCCGGCAAGGCGGACTGGGAAGAAGCGCTGTTCCATCTGTTCAATCGGCTGCGCGACAGCGGCCGGCGCCTGCTGATTGCCGCGTCGACATCACCGCGCGAGTTGCCGGTGAAGCTGGCAGACCTCAAGTCGCGCCTGACCCTGGCCTTGATCTTCCAGATGCGTCCACTGTCCGACGAGGACAAATTGCGTGCCCTGCAATTGCGCGCGTCCCGTCGCGGACTGCACCTGACCGATGAGGTCGGGCATTTCATCCTGACTCGCGGTACCCGCAGCATGAGTGCGCTGTTCGAGTTGCTTGAGCGTCTCGATCAGGCCTCCCTCCAGGCTCAGCGCAAGCTGACAATCCCGTTTTTGAAAGAAACCCTCGGCTGGTAGACCCTCTGAAACCGGGGCTTACAGCCGTTTCGGCATATTTCAGGCGCCAGAAATTCCGCTTTCCTGCAAGGTTGCAGGCCGCGTGCATGTTTAAAATGGGCTTAAGCGCTTAGATGTAAACGAGAAACCAATAAGTCACAAAAAGATTGATTGAATTTGCAAATGAGGTCGATAGCGGGCATAGTCTCGACTTCTTTACAACTTCAGCCACGGTCGTGCCCATGCTAAATCGCTTCGCACCCCTCGTGCCTCTCGCACTCGTCACCCTGTTGTTCGGTTGCGCTGCTCACACTCCAGTGGTCCAGCAAGCGCCGCAACAGCAGGTTCAAAACTCGGCCACTGCCCAGTCTTCCGCCCTCTTTCAGGAAGCTCTTTACCAAGAAGAGAAGGCCACCGAAAAAGAACTCGCAGACTTCGCTGGCGGCAAGTCCTACCAGCTTCCGGTCCTGGCCGACAGCATCCTCGAACGCGGCATGTCCCTGATCGGTACCCGTTACCGTTTCGGTGGCACTTCTGAAGCCGGCTTCGATTGCAGCGGTTTCATCGGTTACCTGTTCCGCGAAGAAGCGGGCATGAACCTGCCACGCTCCACTCGCGAAATGATCAACGTGGACGCTCCGCTGGTCTCGCGCAGCAAGCTTGAGCCGGGCGATCTGCTGTTCTTCGCAACCAACGGTCGTCGTGGTCGCGTCAGTCACGCCGGTATCTATCTGGGTGACAACCAGTTCATCCACTCCAGCAGCCGCCGCAGCGGTGGTGTGCGCATCGATAGCCTGGGCGATAGCTACTGGAGCAAGACCTTCATCGAGGCCAAGCGCGCCCTGGCGATGGCACCTAACGCGTCGCCAATCGTTACTGCCCGCAAATAAGTGCACAGATTGTAGGGTGAACTTAAAGTCTTACTTGAAGTTTGCCCCATAGCAGCTAGAATCCTGATCTATTAATGATGGCAAACCGCCTGCGTCCCGCGCAGGCGGTTTTCTTTTCTGCACTCCCGGCAGAAAAAGCCGCAGCCAGATCAGGATGCTCTGCTTATGACGACGTCGGCCCGCCTCGCAATCATGTTCTTCGCCGCGCTGCTCAGTGCCTGCGCCAGCCGCACACCGCCTCCCGCGCCGGTGGTGCGCGCGCCCATCGTGTTTGGTTCCCCGCAAGCTTTTTCGCCCGAAGCGGAAGACGTGCTGTTTCGCGCGCTCGGTCTGGTGGGTACGCCTTATCGCTGGGGTGGCAACACGCCGGATTCCGGATTTGATTGCAGCGGCCTGATCGCCTATGTGTATCGCGATGTCGCCGGTATTGCCTTGCCACGCACCACGCGCGAGATGATCTCCATGCAAGCGGCGAATGTCGGCAAGGAAGGCCTGCAAACCGGCGACCTGCTTTTCTTCGCCACCAATGGCGGTTCCCAGGTCAGTCATGCCGGCATCTACGTGGGGGAGGGGCGTTTCGTCCATGCACCGGCCACCGGCGGCACCGTGAAGCTCGACAGTCTATCCAAGGCCTATTGGCAAAAGGCCTACCTGAGCGCCAAGCGTGTGCTGCAGCCTGAACATCTTGCGCGCAACCCGTAACGTCCGGAGCTGCTGCTCATGACTGCTCGCACGCTCAATCTCGACGACGCCCTGTACCAATACCTGCTCGATGTTTCCCTGCGCGAAACACCCCTGCTCAAGCGCTTGCGCGATGAGACCCAGGCGCTGCCGATGGCACGCTGGCAGGTGGCGCCGGAGCAGGGACAGTTTCTTGCCTTGCTGGTGAAGCTGACCGGCGCCAGACGCTTGCTCGAAATCGGTACGTTCACCGGTTACAGCGCGCTGTGCATGGCGGCGGCATTGCCGGCTGACGGTTCGCTGATGTGCTGTGATATCCCCGGCGACTACAACGCCATCGCACGGCGCTACTGGCAGGAGGCGGGACTCGCCGGGCGGATCGACCTGCGTCTGGCACCCGCACTGGAGACTCTCGCCGAGCTTGAGCTGCAAGGACAGGCCGAGCAATTCGATCTGGTGTTCATCGATGCCGACAAGGCCAACTACCCCAGTTATCTGGAACATGCCCTGCGTTTGCTACGGGTCGGTGGGCTGGCGGTGTTCGACAACACCCTCTGGAGCGGGCGCGTGCTTGAGACCAGCCCCGAGAGCGCGGACACCCGGGCGATCCAGGCGCTCAACCTGGCGTTGAAGGATGATGTGCGGGTGGACTTGTCGTTGTTGCCGTTGGGTGACGGGCTCACACTCTGTCGCAAACGCTAAACCCTGAACCCTGAACCCTGAACCCTGAACCCTGAACCCTGAACCCTGAACCCTGTGGGAGCGAGCTTGCTCGCGAAGGCGGTGTATCAGTCAAAACATCAGTCGACTGACAGCCTGCATTCGCGAGCAAGCCCGCTCCCACAGGGGAATATGTTGGCAGTTGGAATTTATTTTCCTGCCGACACCCGCCACACCTTGTTCCCCACATCATCGGCCACCAGCAGATCGCCCTGCCGGTCGATCACCACGCCCACTGGGCGGCCCATGGCTTCTTCCTTTTCGTTGAGAAAGCCGCTGAGCACTTCAATCGGTTGTCCCGCAGGTTTGCCTGCGCTGAACGGCACGAAAATCACTTTGTAGCCACTGTGGGGTTTGCGGTTCCAGGAGCCGTGCTGTCCTATGAAGGCCCCTTGGGTGAACGGCGGCGGCAGCTTGCTGTTTTCAGCGAAGGTCAGGCCCAGTGATGCCGTGTGTGGGCCGACGGCATAGTCCGGAGCGATGGCCTTGGCCACCAGGCCAGGGTTTTGCGGCTCGACGCGAATATCGACATGCTGGCCGTAGTAGCTGTAAGGCCAGCCATAGAATGCGCCGTCCTTGACCGAAGTGATGTAGTCCGGGACCAGGTCGCTGCCGATTTCATCCCGCTCGTTGACCGCGGTCCACAGCGCGCCACTGCGCGGTTCCCAGGCCATGCCGTTGGGGTTGCGCAGGCCGGCGGCGAAGATCCGGTGCTGGCCGGTGGCACGGTCCACTTCCCAGATCGCTGCACGACCTTCTTCCTTGTCCATGCCGTTTTCCGCGACGTTGCTGTTGGAGCCCACGGTGACGTAGAGCTTGCGACCGTCCTTGCTGGCGATGACGTTTTTGGTCCAGTGGTGGTTCAGCGGCCCACCCGGCAGGTCGACCACTTTGACCGGCGGCGACTTGATCGACGTATCGCCGTTTTCATAATGGAATCGCAGCAGGCTGTCAGTGTCGGCCACATACAGGTCATTGCCGACCAGGGTCATGCCGAAGGGCGAGTTGAGGTTTTGCAGAAACACCGTGCGGGTTTCCGCGACGCCATCGTGGTTCTTGTCGCGCAGCAAGGTGATGCGGTTCGCGCTGGGCACGCGAGCTCCGGCGCGGCCCATGACTTTCTTCATGACCCAGCCGCGAATGCCTTTGCCGTCTTCGGGTTTGGGTGGCGCGTTGGTTTCCGCCACCAGTACGTCGCCGTTAGGCAGCACATAAAGCCAGCGGGGGTGATCCAGGTCTTCGGCAAAAGCGGCCACTTGAGTGCCCGCGGCGGCGACGGGTTTCGCGCCCTGGGGCCAGCCGATGGCCGGGGCGATGTTCACGGTCGGGAGCAGGGTTTTGTTGGGGGGCGGCAGTTGAGGAGAGGGGCCGGTGCCGTCGGAGACTTGCAGGCCGGCGGTCTCACTGCAACCGGCGAGCCCTCCGCAGATCGCGATAACGAGAACGAGCGGGGGCGTGCGCATACGGGTGTTCCCTATGAATGCCTTGTTCTAATCATAGAGACGCGTCGTCGTCCAATGGTTCAACCTCTAGCCGCGTGCTTCCTTGAACAGCACCGCAATGCCGGGGTGATAGTTACCGGCTTCATTGCGCAACTTGCGGTAGGCATAAGGGAAATACCAGGCGACCGCGCAGGTGTGTTCCTTTTGCAGATCGTCGACCATGTCCTGCAGTTCTTCCGGTGTCGCGCCTTGCTGGGCTTTTTGCGGGGCGACGAACAGGCAGCCGAGTTTCAGGTCGCTGGCGTGGCTCAGGCGCTTCGCATCGCTGGCGATGTCGAGCAGCGCCTGGCTCAGATTGAGGCTGTTGACCCGTGGCCAGCGCTGGCTGGCCTGGATGTAGGCGCGGGTTTCGGGCGAGGCGAGGAACAGGTCGGCGCGGCTGTTGCGTTCACCTTCTTCGGTGTGCTTGCGGGTGGGTGTCTGTTGCAGTGTGACCATCTCGGCCATCCAGGCGGCGGCCGACAGCAGTCCGAGATTGGCTTTTTCGTCGTGCCAGTAGGGGGTGTCGCCATCACCGCGGACGGCGTTGTAGCGGTCGATGCATTCGAACCAGCGCTCGAGCACAGGACGCAGGAATTCCAGCTTTGGATTGCTGATGATCATGCCTTGCATGGGCTCACCCTTATTATTGTGTTGTGAGGTTATGGCTCTTTGATATCACCGCTGAGAGCGAGGCACAAGATTGACGTCAGTTTTTTGCTTGGCGACAGTTATTCGGAGGATGGCCTCCCGGCTTTAATTGACGCTCCACCCCCAACCCTCTAACCTTCGCGGCTTGTTTCAGGTGCTCTGTGACTTGGGTCGACAGAGTGAAACAGGGAAGCCGGTGAGCGAGTTCTTTCGTTGGTCGAAGAACCGCAATTCCGGCGCTGCCCCCGCAACGGTAAATGAGTGAAAACTGTGTCTGATGCCACTGTGTCGATTCGATGCGGGAAGGCGCACAGTCTGGCTTTGCGCCACTCATGAGCCCGGAGACCGGCCTGATTCATCCAGCGGCATCACGGTGGGCGATGCCAGGCTTGTTGCCTTCTATTCTTGTGCCTGCCCGCCGTTATTCCTGCCTCAACGGAGAGCTCCCCCATGACTGATACCCCCGATCGTGACGAACGCCACCTGGCGCGCATGCAGCGCAAAAAAGCCGTGATCGACGAGCGCATCGCCAATTCCCCGAACGAGTGTGGTCTGTTGCTGGTGCTGACCGGCAACGGTAAGGGCAAGAGCAGTTCGGCTTTCGGCATGCTCGCCCGCGCCATGGGGCACGGCATGCAATGCGGCGTGGTGCAGTTCATCAAGGGCCGCAACAGTACCGGCGAAGAGCTGTTCTTCCGGCGCTTTCCCGAGCAGGTGCGTTTTCATGTGATGGGCGAAGGATTTACCTGGGAAACCCAGGACCGTCAGCGCGACATCGCTGCCGCTGAAGCTGCGTGGGCGGTGTCGCGGGAACTGCTGCGCGATCCGTCCATCGGCCTGGTGGTTCTGGATGAGCTGAACATCGCCCTCAAGCACGGCTACCTCGATCTCGATCAGGTGCTCAGCGACTTGCAGGCCCGGCCGCCAATGCAACACGTGGTGATTACCGGGCGTGCCGCCAAGCCGGAAATGATCGAGATGGCCGACACGGTCACCGAAATGGGCATGATCAAGCACGCCTTCCAGGCCGGAATCAAAGCGCAGAAAGGCGTCGAGCTGTGAACCAGCCTCGTCATTGCCCGGCGGTACTGATTGCCGCGCCGGCCTCCGGCCAGGGCAAGACCACCGTCACCGCGGCGCTGGCCCGATTGCATCGCAATCAGGGGCGCAAGGTTCGCGTGTTCAAGTGCGGCCCCGACTTTCTCGATCCGATGATCCTCGAACGCGCCAGCGGTGCACCGGTGTATCAACTGGACATGTGGATGGTCGGCGAGCAGGAGAGTCGCCGGTTGCTGTGGGAAGCGGCCGCTGAAGCCGACCTGATCCTGATCGAAGGCGTCATGGGGCTGTTCGACGGTACGCCGTCGAGCGCCGATCTGGCGCGGCATTTCGGTGTGCCGGTGCTGGGTGTGATCGACGGCACCGCCATGGCCCAGACCTTTGGCGCACTGGCCCTGGGGCTGGCGCGTTATCAGCCGGACCTGCCGTTCGCCGGCGTGTTGGCCAACCGCGTCGGCACGCTGCGCCACGCGCAACTGCTCGAAGGCAGCCTGACTGAAGGATTGCGCTGGTACGGCGCGCTGTCCCGGGAAACCGGGATTGAACTGCCGAGCCGACACCTGGGGCTGGTTCAAGCCAGTGAACTGAACGATCTCGACCTGCGCCTCGATGCCGCGGCCGATGCCCTGGCCAGCAGTTGTGAGGTCGCGCTTCCGCCGGCCGTCGAGTTCGCCGCCCCCGATGTCATCGTCGCCGAACCGCTGCTGGCCGGTGTGCGCATTGCCGTGGCCCGTGATGAAGCCTTTGCGTTCACCTACGGTGCGAGCCTGGATTTGCTGCGGGCGATGGGTGCCGAGTTGTCGTTCTTCTCGCCGATCCGCGACCGCCAATTGCCGGAGGCGGACAGCCTGTATCTGCCGGGCGGTTACCCGGAACTGCACCATGTTGCGCTGGCACAAAATACCGCGATGCTCGACGCGATCCGCGCGCACCACGCCGCCGGCAAACCGTTGCTCGCCGAGTGTGGTGGCATGCTGTATCTGCTCGACTCCCTGACCGATGTCGAGGGCACTCGTGCCGAACTGGCGGGCTTGCTGGCCGGTGATGCGGTCATGCAAAAGCGTCTGGCGGCGCTGGCGTTGCAAGCGGTGGAACTGCCGGAAGGATCGCTGCGCGGGCACACCTATCACCATTCGCTGACCACCACGGAACTGGCGCCGATTGCCCGGGGCGTGAGCCCGAATGGCGGGCGCGGAGCGGAAGCGGTTTATCGCGAGGGGCGGATGACTGCCTCCTACGTGCACTTTTATTTTCCGTCCAATCCCTCGGCGATTGCCGCATTGTTTGCGCCGGACCGTGGGGCCGCCTTCGCGAGCAGGCTCGCTCCCACAGGGGATTGCGTTTCTTCAGGCAGCTCACTTTTGAATGTGGGAGCGGGCTTGCCCGCGAAGAGGCCATGACCGACAACGCATTCACCGAAGCCGAACGCGCAGCGGTCTACCGCGCCATCGGCGAGCGCCGCGACATGCGCCACTTCAGTGGTGGCAGCGTCGAGCCCGAGTTGCTCCAGCGCCTGCTCGAGGCTGCGCACCAGGCACCCAGCGTCGGCCTGATGCAGCCTTGGCGCTTCATCCGCATCAGTGATCGCGCCTTGCGCGGGCAAATCCAGGGGCTCGTGGAGGAGGAGCGCATCCGCACCGCCGAAGCCCTCGGCGAGCGCAGCGACGAGTTCATGAAGCTCAAGGTGGAAGGCATCAACGATTGCGCCGAGGTCCTGGTCGCCGCACTGATGGACGACCGTGAGCAACATATTTTCGGCCGCCGCACCTTGCCGGAAATGGACATGGCCTCGCTGTCCTGTGCCATCCAGAACCTGTGGCTCGCGTCCCGTGCCGAAGGGCTGGGGATGGGCTGGGTGTCGCTGTTCGAACCCCAGGCACTGGCGGACTTGTTGAGGCTGCCGCCGGGAGCCAAACCGCTGGCGGTGCTGTGCCTGGGACCGGTGAAGGCGTTCTACCCGGCGCCGATGCTGGTGCTCGAAGGTTGGGCGCAGGCGCGTCCGCTGCATGAATTGCTGTATGAGAACTATTGGGGAGTGAGTCAATGAGTGTGGCGTTGTTGAGTGTCGCCGCGGTTGCGCTGGATGCGCTGCTGGGCGAACCCAAACGCTGGCATCCGCTGGTGGCGTTCGGCCGTTTTGCCGATCGCATCGAGCAACGTTTCAACGGCGGCGGTCGCGGCTGGCGCAGCCATGGCGTCACCGCGTGGGTGATCGCCGTGCTGCCGCTGGTGCTGTTGGTCACGGCATTCTCCTGGGCGCCTTACGTTGGCTGGATCGTCGAGATTCTCGCGCTCTATTGCGCCCTCGGCATGCGCAGCCTCGGTGAACACGTCACGCCGGTGGCCAAGGCCTTGCGCGGTGATGATCTTGATGAAGCGCGCAAGCGTGTGAGTTATCTGGTCAGCCGTAAAACCAGTGACCTGGATAAAACCGAAGTGGCCCGTGCCGCCACCGAGTCGGTGCTGGAAAACGGCAGCGACGCGGTGTTCGCCGCGTTGTTCTGGTTTGCCGTGGCCGGTGCGCCGGGCGTGGTGCTCTATCGCCTGAGCAATACGCTGGATGCGATGTGGGGCTATCGCAATGAGCGCTTCGAACGGTTTGGGTGGGCGGCGGCGAAGATCGACGACGTGCTCAATTACATTCCAGCGCGTCTGGTGGCACTGACTTACGCGCTGCTGGGCAAAACCCGGCTGGCGTTGAAATGCTGGCGCACCCAGGGCCCGACCTGGGACAGTCCGAACGCCGGCCCGGTGATGGCGGCAGGGGCAGGGGCCCTTGGCGTCGAATTGGGCGGGGCGGCGATTTATCACGGCGAACTGCACCAGCGTCCGCAACTGGGCGAAGGCGTGCCCGCGGACGCCGACTCCATAGACCGGGGCTGGCAACTGGTCCAGCGCGGGGTATGGTTATGGCTGCTGATTCTCTGCCTGGGGGCCGAATTTTATGCTTGAGCACGGTGGACGATTGCGCAAGGCGGCGCTCGAATACGGCATAGATGAAGCCGACTGGCTGGACTTGTCGACGGGCCTGGCGCCCTGGCCGTTCCCGGTGCCGGATATTCCGCTGCGGGCCTGGGCCCGTTTGCCGGAGGCGGACGATGGTCTGGAGCAGGCAGCCTGTGATTACTACGGCACCTTGCAGGCATTGCCGGTGGCCGGTTCGCAAATGGCGATCCAGCTGCTGCCGCGATTGCGTCGGGCGGGCAAGGTCGGCGTGCTGTCGCCGTGCTACGCCGAGCACGCCGAAGCGTGGCGTCGCAACGGCTACATCGTGCGGGAAGTGCTGGAGCAGGAAGTCGACTTCTTCATCGACAGCATCGACGTGCTGGTGGTGGTCAATCCGAATAACCCCACGGGCCTGAGCCTCACCCCCAGTCGCCTGCTCGACTGGCACACGCGACTGGCCCAGCGCGGTGGCTGGCTGGTGGTGGACGAAGCGTTCATGGATAACACGCCGCAACTGAGCCTGGCGCCGTTTGCCCATCAGGTCGGGCTGATCGTCTTGCGCTCCTTTGGCAAGTTTTTCGGCCTGGCCGGCGTGCGCCTGGGGTTTGTGCTGGCCGAGCGCAAGTTGCTCAAGTTGCTGGCTGAACAAGTGGGGCCCTGGGCCGTGAGCGGGGCAACCCGGGTAGTGGGGCAGGCCTGCCTGCGCGATACCGAGGGGCAAACGCGGCAGCGGCTGCGCACCGAAGAGGCCAGCGAGCGCCTGGCGTCGTTGCTGCAGCAATACGGCTTCGAGCCCCATGGCGGCTGTGCGCTGTTCCAGTGGCTGATCACCGAGCGCGCCGAAGCACTGCATGAGTTCATGGCCCGGCGCGGCATTCTCCTGCGGTTGTTCACGCACAACAGCAGCCTGCGATTCGGCCTGCCCGGTGACGAAGCCGCCCGGGTGCGGCTGGCGCAGGCATTCGAAGATTTCGCCAAGGAAAAGCAATGACTACGCTGATGGTGCAGGGCACCACGTCGGATGCCGGTAAAAGCACGCTGGTGACTGCGTTGTGCCGTTGGGCCACGCGTCAGGGTGTCAGGGTAGTGCCGTTCAAGCCGCAGAACATGGCACTCAATAGTGCGGTGACCGCCGATGGCGGCGAGATTGGTCGTGCCCAGGCGGTTCAGGCCCAGGCCGCGCACCTCGAACCGCACACCGACATGAATCCGGTATTGCTCAAGCCCAACAGTGACACCGGTGCCCAGGTGATCATCCATGGCCGCGCCGTCACGACCATGAACGCCGTCGCCTATCACGACTACAAAAGCATTGCCATGCAAGCGGTGCTGGCCTCCCACGAGCGCTTGAGCGCGGCGTATCCGCTGGTGATGGTCGAAGGCGCAGGCTCGCCGGCGGAAATCAATTTACGTGCTGGCGACATCGCCAACATGGGCTTCGCCGAGGCGGTGGATTGTCCGGTGTTGCTGATTGCCGATATCAATCGCGGCGGGGTTTTCGCCCATCTGGTGGGGACCCTCGAACTGCTGTCGCCGAGCGAACAGGCGCGGGTCAAAGGCTTCATCATCAATCGTTTTCGCGGTGACATCGCCTTGCTGCAACCCGGTCTCGACTGGCTTGAAGAACGCACCGGCAAACCGGTGATGGGTGTGCTGCCGTACGTGATGGACCTGCACCTGGAGGCCGAGGACGGCATCGATCAACGCCAGACGGATAAGGCCGAGCAGGTGCTGAAAGTCGTGGTGCCGGTGCTGCCGCGCATCAGCAATCACACCGATTTCGATCCGCTGCGCCTGCATCCGCAAGTGGACCTGCAATTCATCGGGCCCGGCCAAGCGGTTCCACCTGCCGACCTGATCATTCTTCCGGGTTCGAAAAGTGTCCGCAGCGACCTCGCGTACCTGCGGGCCAACGGCTGGGAAACCGCTATTGCCCGGCATCTGCGATACGGCGGAAAACTGCTGGGGATTTGTGGCGGCCTGCAGATGCTCGGTGAGCAGGTGCATGACCCGCTTGGCCTCGAGGGTGCGCCGGGTTCCAGTGCCGGTTTGGGTCTGCTGGCGTTCCAGACCCGGCTCGAACAAGAGAAACAACTGCGCAATGTCTGCGGTCGCCTGGCGCTGGAAGATGCGCCGGTATCGGGTTATGAAATCCACGCAGGCGTGACCACCGGAGCCGCCCTGGAAAATGCCGCTGTGCATCTGGATGACGGCCGCTGCGACGGTGCGCAAAGTGCGGACGGGCAGATTTTCGGCACTTACCTGCACGGGCTGTTCGAATCGCCGGCAGCGTGCAGTGCGCTGTTGCGCTGGGCCGGTTTGCAGGAGGTGCAGGACGTGGATTATCACGCCTTGCGCGAGCGCGATATCGAGCGGCTGGCGGATCTGGTGGAGAAGCATCTGGATACTTCTCTGCTGCGTCGGCTCTGTGGGTTCTGAGGTGGCTGTTGCGGCCCCATCGCGAGCAAGCTCGCTCCCACAGGCTACGAGGTGTACTCAAAATTTATGTTCAGCCTGGATCAATTGTGGGAGCGAGCTTGCTCGCGATGAGGGCCGTCGCCTCCCCGAAGATTTTAAGGAATAAGCAATGCTCCAACTGATCCTCGGCGGCGCCCGCTCCGGCAAGAGTCGCCTGGCTGAAAAACTCGCCATCGACAGCGCCCTGACCGTCACCTACATCGCCACCAGCCAACCACTGGATGGCGAAATGAGCGAGCGGGTCGCCCATCACCGTGCCCGTCGTCCTGCCGAATGGGCACTGATTGAAGAACCCCTGGAACTGGCCCGGGTACTGCGTGAAAGCGCCCGTGCCGACCACTGCCTGCTGGTGGATTGCCTGACCCTGTGGCTGACCAACCTGCTGATGCTCGACGATGCCGGGCGCCTGGCCGCCGAGCGTGATGCCCTGCTGGACTGCCTGGCGTCGCTGCCGGGTGAAATTATTTTTGTCAGCAACGAGACCGGAATGGGTGTCGTGCCGCTGGGCGAGTTGACTCGCCGCTATGTCGATGAAGCCGGTTGGCTGCATCAAGCTCTGGCTGAGCGCTGTCAGCGTGTCGTCCTGACCGTCGCCGGCCTGCCCCTGACTCTGAAAGGAACTGCGTTATGACTCAATCCTGGTGGCTGAACCCGTGCCGGCCGGTCGATACCCAAGCGCTCGAACAGGCACTGGCGCGGCAACAGCAACTGACAAAACCGGCCGGCTCCCTCGGTCAGCTGGAATCGGTGGCGGTGCAACTGGCGGGATTGCAGGGGCGGGTCAAGCCGAGTCTGGAACAGGTGTGGATCGCGATATTTGCCGGCGACCATGGCGTCGTCGCCGAGGGCGTGTCGGCCTTTCCCCAGGAAGTCACCTGGCAGATGCTGCTCAACTTCGTCAGCGGTGGTGCGGCGATCAGCGTGTTGGCGCGGCAACTGGGCGCTTCCCTTGAGGTGGTTGACCTTGGCACGGTGACGCCGTCGCTGAACCTGCCGGGTGTGCGTCACCTGAACGTCGGCCCGGGCACGGCGAATTTCGTACAGGGGCCAGCCATGACCGAAGCCCAGGGACAACTCGCTTTGCAGGCAGGCCGTGACAGCGTGCAGCGGGCGATTGCCAGCGGTGCGCAGTTGTTCATCGGTGGCGAAATGGGCATTGGCAACACCACCGCCGCCAGCGCCCTGGCCTGTGCCTTGCTCGATTGCCCGGTGGGCCATTTGACCGGGCCTGGCACCGGGCTCAACGCCGAAGGTGTGAGCCACAAAGCCCAGGTGATCGAGCGCGCCCTGGCATTGCATGGTGCACAGCGTGGCGATGCCTTGCAGACCCTGTTCAACCTCGGTGGCTTCGAGATTGCCGCGCTGGTCGGTGCCTATCTCGCCTGTGCTCAAGAAGGTGTCGCGGTGCTGGTGGACGGCTTCATCTGCAGTGTCGCTGCGCTGGTTGCGGTGCGCTTGAATCCTGAATGCCGTCAGTGGCTGATGTTCGGTCATCGCGGCGCCGAGCCGGGACATCGTCATGTGCTGGAAACCTTGGATGCGCAACCCTTGCTCGATCTTGGTCTGCGGCTTGGCGAAGGCAGTGGCGCGGCATTGGCTGTGCCGCTGTTGCGTCTGGCGTGCGACCTGCACGGGCAGATGGCGACCTTCGCCGAAGCCTCCGTGGCAGATCGTCCGGCATGACCCTGCGCGTGGATCTGTTGCGACACGGTGAAACCGAATTTGGCGGTGGCTTGCGCGGCAGCATCGATGATGCCTTGACCGACACGGGCTGGGCGCAGATGCGCGCCGCCGTGGTCGGGCAGGGGCCATGGGACCGGTTGGTCAGTTCGCCGTTGCAGCGTTGTGCGCGGTTTGCCGAGGAACTCGGTGCGCAACTGGATGTGCCGGTGCAATTGGATAAAGACCTGCAAGAGTTGCATTTCGGTGCCTGGGAAGGACAGAGCGCGGCGGCGTTGATGGAAACCGACGCGCAGGCGCTGGGCTTGTTCTGGGCCGATCCTTACTCGTTCACGCCGCCTCAGGGCGAGCCGGTTGCAGACTTTTCGACACGTGTGCTGGCAGCGCTGGAGCGTTTGCACGCGACCTGTGCCGGTGAGCGCATTCTGCTGATCAGCCACGGCGGGGTGATGCGCCTGTTGCTGGCACAAGCTCGCGGGCTGCCGCGAGAGCAGCTGCTCAACGTTGAGGTCGGGCATGGCGCACTGTTTTCGCTGACGATGGAGTCCGCTGGTTTGTTGAGGGAAGTGCTCTGACCATGTTGCCATTCTGGATCGCCCTGCAATTTCTCAGCAGCCTGCCGATTCGCCTGCCCGGCATGCCTGAGCCTGGGGAACTGGGGCGGTCACTGCTGTTTTATCCGTTGGTGGGATTGCTCTTTGGCGTGATTCTGTGGGCAGTGAGCTGGCTGTTGCAGGGTGCGCCGGCGTTGCTGCACGCGGCGTTGTTGCTGAGTGTTTGGGTGCTGCTCAGCGGCGGGTTGCATCTCGATGGTCTGGCGGACAGCGCCGACGCCTGGCTCGGCGGTTTTGGCGACCGTGAGCGTACGCTGACCATCATGAAAGACCCGCGCAGCGGGCCGATCGCTGTGGTGACGCTGGTGCTGGTGTTGTTGCTCAAGTTCACTGCGCTGTTGGCGTTGATCGAACAGCCGCATTCGCTGGCCTTGATCATCGTGCCGTTGATCGGTCGCAGCGCCTTGCTCGGCTTGTTCCTGACCACACCCTATGTGCGTGCCGGTGGCCTGGGGCAGGCCTTGGCCGATCATCTTCCGCGTGTGGCGGGCAGGTGGGTGTTGGCTGGCAGTGCACTGGCTTGTGTTTTGATTGCCGGTCTGAGTGGTGTGGTGGCGGTGGTGTTGGCGGTTCTCGGGTTTTTCTGGTTGCGGCAGGTGATGCTGCGGCGGCTCGGTGGAACGACGGGCGATACGGCAGGGGCAATGCTGGAGTTGCTGGAGGTTGGGGTGTTGGTTGGATTGGCATTAGTCTGAGCGCAGTGATGGTGACTGTTCTGGCCTCTTCGCGGGCAAGCCCGTTCCCACAGGGTTTCTGTTTTGTTGACAAAATGGTGGGCACACCGAAAATCACTGTGGGAGCGAGCTTGCTCGCGATGGCGGTCTACCAGGCGCCGCTCAGTCATTGAAAGAACCATGTAACTTGATTTAACCGACTCACGGGTATATACACGCACCATGCTCGATTCCCAATGTTTATGCATCAACCTGCGTCGCGCCGCCCGTGGCGTCAGCAGGCATTACGACGGCGCTCTCGACGGCTTCGGGATCAACGTTGCGCAGTATTCTTTGCTGTGCAATCTGCAGCGTCTGGATCAGCCGAGCATTTCAACCCTGGCCGAGGCCATGGGCCTGGATCGCAGCACCTTGGGGCGCAATTTGCGGGTGCTGGAGGGTGACGGCCTGGTGACGCTGGTCGAGGGCGAGGACATGCGTAACCGCATCGTCCTGCTGACCGAGGCCGGGGCGGAGCGTCTCAAGGCTGCCTTGCCGGCCTGGGAGGCCGCGCAGCAGCGCTTGATCGATCGCCTGGGTGCCGAGAAGCGCGAAACCTTATTGAAGCTGCTGGACGAACTGGCGTGATGCCGGTTTTTCCGAACATAAGCGGGTATATACCCGCTACCGGAGAACAACAATGACATCGATGTGGCGTACGTGCGGTTGGGTTCTGTTGGGGAGTGCGCTGATCCTTGCGTTGTCTCTGGGGGTTCGACATGGCTTCGGGCTGTTTCTGGCGCCGATGAGTGCCGAGTTCGGCTGGGGTCGTGAAGTCTTTGCCTTCGCCATCGCCTTGCAGAACCTGATCTGGGGCCTCGCCCAGCCATTCACCGGTGCGCTGGCCGACCGCTTCGGCGCGGCGAAAGTGGTACTGATCGGTGGCGTCCTGTACGCAGCGGGGCTGATTTGCATGGGGCTCTCCGATTCGGCAGTGACCCTGTCCCTGAGCGCCGGCCTGTTGATCGGCATCGGGCTGTCCGGCACGTCGTTCTCGGTGATTCTGGGGGTGGTCGGCCGCGCAGTACCGCCGGAAAAGCGCAGCATGGGCATGGGGATCGCCAGTGCTGCAGGCTCGTTCGGCCAGTTCGCGATGTTGCCTGGTACGCTCGGTTTGATCGGATGGCTTGGCTGGTCTGCGGCGTTGCTCGCGCTGGGCTTGCTGGTGGCGCTGATCGTACCGCTGGTGAGCATGCTCAAGGACAAACCGTTGCCCGTCCTGGGCCACGAACAAACCCTTGGCGAAGCACTGCGCGAAGCCTGCTCGCATTCCGGATTCTGGCTGCTGGCGTTCGGCTTTTTTGTCTGTGGATTCCAGGTGGTGTTCATCGGTGTGCACTTGCCGGCCTACCTGGTGGACCAGCATCTACCGGCTACGGTCGGCACCACGGTGCTGGCGCTGATTGGCCTGTTCAACATTTTCGGCACCTATACCGCCGGGTGGCTCGGCGGGCGCATGTCCAAGCCGCGTTTGCTCACCGGTTTGTATTTGTTGCGGGCGGTGGTCATTGCGTTGTTCCTGTGGGCACCGGTGACCACCACCACGGCCTACCTGTTCGGCATGGCCATGGGCTTCCTGTGGCTGTCGACGGTGCCGTTGACCAACGGTACGGTGGCGACCTTGTTTGGCGTGCGAAACCTGTCCATGCTCGGCGGGATTGTTTTCCTGTTTCACCAGCTCGGTTCGTTTCTGGGCGGCTGGCTGGGCGGGGTGGTGTATGACCGAACCGGGAGTTATGACTTGATCTGGCAAGTGGCAATTCTCCTCAGCCTGTTGGCCGCCGCCCTCAACTGGCCGGTGCGTGAACGGCCGGTGGCGCGCCTGCAAACACAAATGAGTGCGACATGAACAGCCTTTGGCCACGGATCGCTGTAGCCGCCGTCTGCGCCTTGTTGCTGGCGTTGTCGTGGTGGGGCTGGCATCAGGGCGGGCTGGCGCTGATGCAGTTGGGCATGGGTGCTTGCTAGTGAGCGGCGAGGGCGAGTAACGTCGCTTTTGACGAATTATCAAGGATGCTCGAGATGCTCAAGCGCTGGTGTGCTGTTCCCGCGTTGCTGATGACGTTGTCCGGGCTGGCTTGGGCCGCTGACTGCCCGGAGGTGCTGCAGGGCTCGCTGCCGAAGTTGCGGGCCAAGGAGTCCATCGACCTGTGCCAGCGTTACGCCGATAAACCGCTGGTGGTGGTCAACACCGCCAGTTTCTGCGGCTTCGCACCGCAGTTCGAGGGCCTTGAGGCACTCAATCAGCGCTACAAGGGGCAAGGGCTGGAAATACTCGGCGTGCCGTCAAACGACTTCAAGCAGGAGTCCAAAGACAGCGCCGAGACGGCGAAAGTCTGCTACGCCAACTACGGCGTGACCTTCGCCATGACTGAACCGCAGAAGGTTCGAGGCGACGATGCGACACACTTGTTCAAAGTCCTCGCCCGTCAAACCGGTGCGCCAAAGTGGAATTTCTACAAGTATGTGGTGGATCGCCAGGGCAAGGTGATCGCCAGCTTCTCCAGCTTGACCAAGCCGGATGATCCCGAGTTCATCGCCGCGGTAGAAAAGGCCCTGGCTTCGGCACCGCTTGCTTCTGCACCCTGACTCGCAGGGGCGAGCTTGCTCGCCTCAAGGCGCTTCGTTCATCCAGTAAGCACGCGTCACCGTTCGCGTCCATTGCGAGCATGCTCGCTCCTACAAATGAAAAGCCCCGCCTCAGTGAAGAGAGCGGGGCTTTTTTGAGTCCGGTGGCGAGCGGTTCAGGATCGCCGGGAATCATCAGAAGCGGTAGGTTGCACCGAGGCCGAAACCGTTCGCGTAGTTTTCATACTTGGCGTTGTAGTTCTGGCCACGGTCGTTGCTGTTGTTGACCTTGACCGACTCTTCGCGCAGGTACGAATACGCCAGGTCGATGGTCAGGTCGTCGGTCGGACTCCAGCCGGCGCCCACGCTGAAAATCTTGCGATCGCCCGTCGGGATGCGCGGAGAGCGGTCAACGTTGTTGGTCGGTGCCTGGTCAACGGACAGACCGGTACGCAGTACCCATTGCTTGTTCAGCTGGTAGGACGCGCCGATGGCGTGAGCCCAGGTGTCGTGCCAGTTCTGTTCTTCGGTGATGGTACCGAACTGGCCATTCAGAACGGCCGGAACACCTTTGTTTTCAACGGTGATTTCTTTCAGGCGGCTCCAGCGGGTCCAAGTGCTGCCTGCGTACAGAGTCCACTTGTCGTCGAGCTGGTGAGTGACCGAGAAGTCCACCGATTCAGGTGTGGTCAGGTCCAGCGAAGCGTCGTATTTCTGGTTCGGGTTCTGGCCGATCAAGCCCAGCACGTTGTAGTTGACCTTGGTGTTGCCGTCGAGCTTGTACTTCACTTTCGAGTGGTAGGTCAGGCCGACGCGCGTGCTGTCGGTGGCTTGAACCAGCACGCCGATGTTGTAGCCCAGCGCGGTGTCGTCACCTTCGATCTTGACCTTGCCATCTGGCTGGGACTGGGTGATCGACAGGTTCGATTCCAGGGTGCCGTCGATGCGGTTGATGGTCGGGCCGAAACCGATGGAGACCTTGTCGTTGAAGGCGTAGCTGACAGTCGGTTGCAGGGTGACGATTCTAACTTCGCTCTTGCTGCCGAAGTAGCGGCCGGCAAAGTTGTTTTCGTAGTCGGTGACCAGACCGAATGGTGCGTACACGCCGATACCGAATGCCCAGTGGTCGTCGATTGGTTTGACGTAGTAACCCATCGGCACGCCCATGAAAGGGACCATGTCACCTTTGTTGGTACCGCCGTTCGGACGGGAGCTGGCGTCACTGATGTCAGTGTGCGCGTCGATGAATGCAACACCGCCGGTCACTTGTTCGCGCTTGATGCGGGACATGCCGGCAGGGTTGCCAGCAATGGTGGATGCGTCGTCGGCAGAGGAAGATCGCCCGGCAAAACCTGTCCCCATCCCGCTGATGCTTTGTTCGTTGAGGGCAAAGCCACTTGCAAAGAGCTGGGTGGATGCCAGGGTAACGGCGAGGCTAAGGGTGGTTTTGAGCATTACTTTTTTCATTATTAGAACTCCTGGTGATCACCGGGGCGAAAATTACCAACATTTTCGTCCTGGCGCCATAGGCTGTATGCCTTGATTTAGAGCTGTTTTGTAGGACAATCAGACCAAAATCACCACCTGTTACGCGATGTTTGGATCCAGAAGAGTCAGCAGGCTACCTGATTCAGAGGTGAAACACAGGTTTGCCAGGCGCTGGTGAAATCACGCAGACGCCCTTGGGGATGAAATGTCTGGCGCCAGATCCTGGCCATGCCCAACAAATCATCAGGGGAGGGGAGGGGGGTATTCTGTTCCTCCACCAGCAGCCAGGCGATGGCTGTGGCGTAACGCAGGTTGACGGTCAACTCGAGGTGCGGGCCGCTCAGAAACGCATGCTGGCTGGCCAGGCCGCGGACCAGGCTTGCACGCTCCGGATCAAGGGCCAGGTAATGGTCCCAAAGTGCCTGGTGGCGGGGCTCGGCGATGCGGTACAGGCCGTGCCCACGGCGGTCATGCAGGGCGGAACCAAGGGCTGACTGGCTGGCGGCAATGCCCAGCAGCAGGGATTCGGCAGTAGCGCTATGGCGTCCGAGGTAGATCAATGTCGGACGAATTACATAGCGGCACAGTTCGCTGGCAGCGATACCCATAAAACCCTCGAAACCTGAATTGGACGGCGATACCTGAAGGGGGGGCTTGGCAGCTGTAAATCGGTTCAGGCTCGCCGCAAGCGGGTCAAGCCGCTTGAGTTGAAGTGTAGTGTCATATTCGCGCTGTAAAGGACTGTTTTTAAAATATTTCCAGCGACCAGTTATAACCCTTATATCGGATCGTGCTTAGTCGTGGTTCGAGTGCGGGGAAACATCGGGCAATAAAAAGCCCTGCTTTTCGGGCAGGGCTTTCGGGTTTTTCAGCCTTTCTGGCGTTTCAGGCAACCAGGGCCTGACGGGTACGCTCGATCACGGCCTGCAGCGGTTCGGCGCTGGAGTATTGATCGGGGTACAGGCGTTCGCTGTGACGAGCGATGCCGTGTTCGTTGACCAGGGTGAAGCTGAAGCAGCCTTTGCGAGCGGCCATGATCAGGCAGTTCATTGGTGCAAAAGCGTTGGTTAGGGTGCGAATGGCATCCTGAGTGTGGATTTGAGTAGACATTATTGGTGTTCCTACAAATGACACGGATAAGAACCGTGCAACGTTAAAACGTTCCAGTAACGTCGATCACCATTGATCGAACGAAGAACCCGACTGGAACAAAGCAGCCAGTTTGAAGCGCTGATAAGTTGGCGCGCTTGGGCTGGCAGGTAGGTACTTAGGAGGGCAGGCAACACATCGAGGGCAAAGGTTCTGGGCCCGGGGTGAAGATCCTGATCAATTTGCAGGTTGGTTCGAGCAGAGTAGGCAGGCGGAGCAACACCCTTTGCTTTCGATTCAAAGGTTGTGTCGGCGCAAGATTTACCTGGAAACCATCGAGGTGGTCGATCCCGCTTGTTCGGTGGAGGCTTCCTTCGGGAAGGCTGACCGGGGGGATTTGTTCGACCAGAATTGACTTTCAGCTTGGTACTAACGCCGCGGATACTAACGGATTGAACTTGATAAGGGAAGTGTGTTAGCAAAAAAGGACTCCCCGACAGGGCTCGGTCGGGCTGTTTTACCTTGCAGACCAGCGTATGAAGCGGCGCTGCCTCCGATGGATAGGCCCTGTAGCACAACAAAATCCGACCATCGGTCATCGACGTTGGTAGCATCGCAGCCGTCTAAACACCGGGTTTGCCAGGGCTTATCCCCAGGCACGACAAAAAAACGCGCCGAAAAAGTGCGTTGATATAACCGTCGCAAAGGCACTTGTGCACATTAGTTGCAGAGTCTGTCACCCCGCTGTCATCTCAGGTTCAAGCGCAATGGCTGCCTGTAACCAAAATTTAAGTCAATGAAAAACATCGCTTTTTTTTACTGGTGAAAAAATCGTCAGTTTGACTGCGAACCCCATTCCACAGGGCTTTGAGCGGGTTCAAGGGCGGTTGTCCACTGAGTTATCCACAGCTTCTGTGGATTGTCCCGAGCGCTTGCTCTAGGACGGGCGTGCCGGGACATTTTCAGCTTTACCTGTAAGAAAAAGAGAGTAAAGTTGCGCGCCTTCCGATCTGCCCCACAGTGCTTTATGAAGTTTCGCTCAGCTCCTGTTTCCTCTACCTCCACACCACCCTCTGTTGCCCCTACCAAGCGCTTTTCCATGCGCGTGGCAGAGTGGCTGTTGGACAGTCCGCACCTGGGCGAAAACCCTAACGTCAAACACATTGCCGGACGTCTGCTCAAGCAACCGGCCCGTGAGGGCGTGGTGGCTGCGCAAAGTCGCCTTGGCCAGTTGATGTGCCGCGAATGCGGGAATGCCCGGGACCGCCGTATCGGTCAGGACCTGCTGCGTCAGGCCGCTCGGGCTGGCGATCGCCGCGCTCAACAGGAACTGGGGCTGATCGAAGACTGAGCTGTCCAAGACCGGACGCCTTGGTTAACCTTCAGGCTTTATCCGAATGGCAGGAGTGGCTATGGCAATGGACTTGACCAGCGTATTGCTGGGTCTGGCAGCGGCAGGGTTGCCGTTGCTGGTATTGGCCTGGCAACTTCAGCGTCGGGCCAGCACCACGCAGTCAGACGTTGCACTGCTGCAGGAACGCCTGGCCATGGCGCAACTGGCGCAGGACGGCTTGAATGCACAACTGGAGTCCAGTCGTGATGAAATCGCTGATCTGACCCAGGCCAATTCCGCCAAGCAGGCTGATCTGGCTGCATTGCGTCGTGAAGTCGAACTGCTGCAGATCGAGCGCGACGACGCCCGGGATGCGGCCCATGCGTGGAATATCGAACGCGCCGGCAAAGACGCCGAACTGCGCCGTCTGGATGCCCAGGCCGCGTCACTCAACGCCGAATTGCGCGAACAACAGGACAGCCACCAGCAACGCCTTGACGACCTGCAAGGTTCGCGGGACGAATTGCGCGCGCAGTTTGCCGAGTTGGCGGGGAAGATTTTCGATGAGCGCGAGCAGCGTTTTGCAGAAACCAGCCAGCAGCGCCTGGGGCAGTTGCTCGATCCGCTCAAGGAGCGCATCCAGTCCTTCGAAAAGCGTGTCGAGGAAAGCTATCAGAACGAGGCCCGTGAGCGTTTTTCCCTGGCCAAGGAACTGGAGCGCCTGCAACAGCTGAACTTGCGCTTGAGCGACGAAGCCACCAACCTGACCCGCGCCTTGAAAGGGCAGAAGACCCAGGGCAATTGGGGCGAACTGATCCTTGAGCGTGTGCTCGAGCATGCAGGGCTGGAGAAGGGCCGCGAGTACCAGACCCAGGTCAATCTCAAGGGACCGGACGGCGAACGCTTCCAGCCGGACGTGATCATCTATCTACCGGGCGACAAGCAGGTGGTGGTCGACTCCAAGGTCAGCCTGACGGCCTATCAGCAATACGTCGCGGCTGAGGACGAGGCCATCGGCCAGATCGCCATCAAGCAGCACGTGCTTTCATTGCGCAATCACGTCAAAGGCCTGGCCGGCAAGGATTACAAGCGCCTCGATGGCTTGCACAGCCTGGATTTCGTGTTGCTCTTCGTGCCGATCGAGGCGGCGTTTTCTGCCGCGTTGCAAGCTGAGCCGACACTGTTTCAGGAGGCATTCGACCGCAACATCGTGATCGTCAGCCCCACGACGTTACTGGCGACCCTGCGTGTCATCGACAGCCTGTGGAAACAGGAACGCCAGAGCCAGAACGCCCGGGAAATCGCCGAGCGGGCCGGGTGGCTGTACGACAAGTTCGTGCTGTTCATTCAGGATCTGGACGAGGTCGGCAATCGCCTGCAGCAACTGGACAAGGCCTACAGTTCGGCACGCAACAAGCTGACAGAGGGGCGTGGCAACCTGGTCAGCCGCAGTGAGCAACTCAAGCTGTTGGGTGCACGGGCGAGCAAGAGCCTGCCGGCGGATTTGCTGGAGCGGGCGATGACCGATGTCGATGGGTTGGTCGAATTGCCGGAGTAGCCCTAGGTCGAGCGTGGACCCTGTGGCGAGGGGGCTTGCCCCCGTTGGGCTGCGTAGCGGCCCCAAACCGGACAGACGACTGCTGCGCAGCCGAACGGGGGCGAGCCCCCTCGCCACAGGAGGCTGTGTTAAACCTCGCTACAGCGGCAAATACCGACTCAACAACGCCCGCAACGCCGCCGGTTTCACCGGTTTGGCCAGGTAATCCAGCCCTGCTGCATGCACCTTGTCGACCGTCTCCGGCCGGCCATCGGCGCTGATCACCACACCAGGAACCGGCTCGCCCATTTGCGTACGCAACCAGGCCATCAGGTCGGTTCCGGTTTCGCCGTGATCGAGGTGGTAATCCACCAGTGCCAATTGCGGGCGCATGCCTTCGCCCAGCAGCGTTGCGCATTCCTCGCGATTGCGTGCGGTCCAGACCTGGCAACCCCAGCGGCTGAGCAAGCTGTTCATGCCGATCAGGATGCTGTCCTCATTATCGATGCACAGCACCTGTGCGCCATTGAGCAATTTGCCATTGAGTTCGGCGACTTTGACCGGCGCTGCGGTTTGCGCCGGGGCCAGCGGCACGCTGACGCTGAACACGCTGCCGCGTCCCGGCCAGGAGCGCACGCGCAAGGTATGACCGAGCACGCGACATAGCCCGTCGGCAATGGCCAACCCCAGGCCGAGGCCTTTTTCGGCCCGTGTCTGGTGGCTGTCGAGGCGCTTGAACTCTTCGAAAATCACCTGTTGTTTATCTTCCGGAATACCCGGCCCGCGGTCCCAGACTTCCAGGCTCAATGCTTCCTTGTGCCGGCGAACGCCCAGTAGTACCGGCCCTTTGCCGTAGCGAAACGCATTGGTCAGGAAGTTCTGCAAAATTCGCCGCAGCAGCTTCATGTCGCTGTCGACCCGCAGCGTGCTGCCGCGAACGCGGAACTCCAGGCCTTGTTCCTGCGCCAGCACCTTGAACTCTGCACCGAGGGTGACGAACAGTTCGTTGAGCGCGAACGGCTGGCGATTCGGGTTGATCTTGCCGTTCTCCAGGCGGGAGATGTCCAGCAGGTCGCTGATCAGATCCTCGGCCGAGCGCAGCGAGCTGTCCAGGTGCCCGACCAGTTTCTGCGCTTCGCCGGAGAGTCCATCTTCCTGATGGGAGAGGGCGGCGGAGAACAGGCGTGCCGCGTTCAGCGGTTGCATCAGGTCATGGCTGACGGCCGCGAGGAAACGGGTCTTGGACTGGTTGGCCGCCTCGGCGATGCCCTTGGCTTCGGTCAGGGCGATGTTGAGCTGGGACAGTTCGTGGGTCCGTTCGGTGACCCGTTGCTCCAGGCCTTCGTTGGCTTCGGTCAGCGCCTGCTCGGCTTCGCGGAACGCGGTGATGTCGGTGAAACTCATGACGAAGCCGCCGCCCGGCATCGGGTTGCCGATCAGCTCGATGACCCGGCCGTTGGGGAACAGGCGCTCGGAGGTATGCGCGCGGCCCTGGCGCATCCAGTGCAGGCGACGCGCGACGTGAACTTCGGCTTCGCCGGGGCCGCACAGGCCACGCTCGGCATTGTGGCGAATGATGTCGGCGATTGGCCGACCGACACTGATCAAGCCGTCCGGGTAGTTGAACAACTCCAGGTAGCGACGGTTCCAGGCCACCAGTTTCAGCGACTGGTCGACCACGCTGATGCCCTGGGTGATGTTCTCGATGGCGCCTTGCAGCAAGGCGCGGTTGAATTGCAGCACCTCCGAGGCTTCGTCGGCGATGCGCACGACGTCTTCCAGTTGCATCTCCCGGCCTTCGATGGCGGCTTTGACCACCGCGCGGGTCGAAGAGGCACCCAGCACACCCGCCAGCAGGCGTTCAGTATGGGCGATCCATTCACCGTCGGCGTTCTGGTTCGGGTTGAAGCCTTTGCCCTGGCGATAGGCAAAGCGGATAAAACTTTGACGGGCGCGTTCTTCGCCGACGAAGCGCGCCGCCAGTTGCAGCAGGTCGTCGATCTGCACCGCCAGCATCGAGCGTGCGCTGGGGCGGGCACTGATTTCCTGGCCGATGAAGCGGCCCGCCTGCCAGTGCTCGGAAACCCGGGTGCGCGACAGTACCGAGACCCAGGCGAAGAGCGTGAAGTTGCCAGCCAGCGACAGCACCACGCCTTGGGTCAGGGGTGTAATCGGCAGGTTCAGTGGATTGCTGTGCAACCACGCCAGCCCCGGGAATGTGCTCAAGGAAACGCCGAGGCTGAGGGCGGCAATCGGCAGGATCAGGGTGTAGAACCACAGGAAGGTGCCTGCGGCGAGGCCGGCGAAAACACCGCGGCGGTTGGCCTGTTTCCAGTACAGCGCACCGAGCATGGCGGGGGCCAGTTGGGTCACGGCGGCAAAGGCGATCTGGCCGATGGTCGCCAGGCTGGCGGTCGAGCCCAGCAGCCGGTAACTGACATAGGCCAGCAGCAGAATGACCACGATGCTGACGCGGCGCACCGACAACATCCACTGGCGGAACACTTCGAACGGGCGCTCGGCGTTGTTGCGACGCAGCAGCCAGGGCAGCAGCATGTCGTTGGACACCATGGTCGACAGCGCCACGCTGGCCACGATCACCATGCCGGTGGCCGCCGATGCGCCACCGATAAACGCCAGCAGGGCCAGCGCCGGATGCGCCTGCGCCAGGGGCAAGCTGATGACGAACGAGTCCGGCAACACCGAGCTGGGCAGCAGCATCTGGCCGGCCAGGGCGATCGGCACGACAAACAAGGCAGCCAGGGCGAGGTAGGCCGGGAATACCCACTTGGCCAGGCGCAGATCCTGGGGATCGATGTTCTCGACAACGGTCACGTGGAACTGCCGCGGCAAGCAAATGATCGCCATCATCGCCACACCGGTCTGCACCACCATCGACGGCCAGTTGATGGTTTCCTTCCAGTACTGTTCGAGACGCGGCGCCAGCATGGCCTGGTCGAACAGGTCGTCGAAACCGTCGTACAGGCCGTAGGTCACGAACGCGCCGACCGCGAGAAACGCGAACAGCTTGACCAATGATTCGAAGGCAATGGCCAGCACCATGCCGCGGTGGTGCTCCGTGGCGTCGAGGTTGCGGGTACCGAAGACGATGGTGAACAGCGCCAGCACCAGCGACACGATCAACGCGGTGTCCTGGGCCCGGGTGCCCATGGCGTCGGCGCCGGCGCCGATCAGCAGGTTCACGCCGAGCACAATGCCCTTGAGTTGCAGCGCGATATAGGGCAGCACGCCGACCAGGCAAATCAGCGCCACCACCACCGCCAGTGACTGGGATTTGCCATAGCGCGCGGCGATGAAGTCGGCGATCGAGGTGATGTTCTCCTGTTTGCTGATCATCACCATTTTCTGCAGGACCCACGGCGCACCGACCAGCAACAGGATCGGCCCGAGGTAGATCGGCAGGAACGACCAGAGCTGTTCGGCGGCCTGGCCCACGGCGCCGAAGAACGTCCAGCTGGTGCAATAGACCGCCAGCGACAGGCTGTACACCCAGGCGCGCACACGCGGCGGCAAGGGCGCGCTGCGACGGTCGCCATAGAAGGCGATGGCGAACATGATGGCCATATAGGCCAGGGCGACGGCGGCAATCAGCCCGGTGGACAGCGACATGGGGACTCCAGACAAAAGACTTCCGGGCATCCCGCCCGGACAGACAGTCTCGCACGACCGCCAGCGTTAGTCAGTGTCGACCAAGGTCGTGGCGTGGCGGGGTGTCGCAGGGGATTTGCAGTGTCTGGAGTGGCCTCATCGCGAGCAAGCTCGCTCCCACATTTGTCCTGTGTTCGCCGCCCCCTGTGGGAGCGAGCTTGCTCGCGATGGGGGCCTCACTGACTGAATGCAATCTCGATCAACCGATGCAGCTCTTCAACCTCCAGTGCGGCCTCGGAAAACAGAATGCGGAAAACGATGGGGGCGGCGATCAGGTTGATCAGCCGATCGACACCCGGCACGGGCTCGTTGGGAAAACGGTCAAGGATCGTCTGCAACTGCCCGCCAATGATCGTCGCGCAATAACTTGGCTTGAGCGCCGCCTGTACGTCGCGCAGCATGTTGCGACCAGGTTCGGAGCTCATTTCGTCCAGGTACTGTTCCGCCCAGGCTCGAATATCGCCGCGCAGGCTGCCGGTGTGGTTGGGGTCGTTGTCGGGTTGCATGCGGGCGAGGGCGACGTCGGCCAGCAGCGCCGACAAATCACCCCAGCGACGATAGATGGTCGAAGGTGTAACGCCTGCGCGCGCAGCAATTTGCGGCACGGTCAGGCTGGTGCGGTCCTGCTCCTCGAGGAGTTGACGCACGGCCGAATGAATCGACTCTTGTACCCGCGCGCTGCGTCCGCCCGGGCGTAAGGTGGGAGCTGTCATCTTGGGGTTCCTGTAAAAGCCATGCCTCGGACCTTAACACAAAGAATTTGCTTTAAGAGGGATCCGGTAGCACACTCCGCAAAAGCAAAAACTTAGCTTTTGTGGAGCCCGCCTATGTCCAGTTCTCATTCAAACCGTGCCAGCCTGTGGTTTCTTGCCGTTACCTTGCTCAGTTTCCTGGCGGCCTCCACGGCGCCGACGCCGCTGTATCACCTGTATCAGGAGCAGATGCAGTTTTCGGCCGCGACCCTGACCCTGATTTTTGGCGTGTACGCCCTCAGCCTGTTGGTGGCGTTGCTGACCGTCGGTTCGTTGTCCGATTACCTGGGGCGCAAGCCGGTGATTTTCACGGCGGTGGTGCTGAATATCCTGGCGATGCTGCTGTTTATTCACGCCGACAGCGTCACTTGGCTGATCAGTGCCCGAATCCTGCAAGGTTTTGCCACCGGCATGGCTACCGCGGTGCTGGGCGCAACCCTACTGGATACCGACCGCGAACGGGGGCCGCTGGTCAATAGCGTTGCACCCTTGACCGGGATGGCCATTGGCGGGCTGGGCTGCGGTGTGTTGGCCGAGTTCGCCCCGGCGCCGTTGCACCTGACGTACTGGCTGCTGCTGGCGTTGTTTGTGATGCAGGCGTTGTATGTCTGGCGCTTGCCGGAAAGCGCCTCGCGGCAGGCCGGGGTTTGGGCCTCGTTGCGACCGACTCTGCACGTACCGCGGCAGGCGCGCTCGACTTTGTGGCGGGTGCTGCCGCTCAATACTGCCCTATGGGCCCTTGGCGGTTTCTACGCTTCCCTGGCGCCTTCGTTGGTGCGCACGGCCACAGGCTCGACCTCGAACATGATCGGCGGGGCCACCGTTGCCGCCTTGACGTTGACCGGTGCGCTGATGATTTACCGCATGCGCAACCGACCCGCCGGCAAGTCATTGTTATTGGGTGCCATCATGATGCCGGCGGGTGTCGTGATGATTTTGCTGGGTGTACACAGTGCCAGCCTGCTGCTGTTCTTCCTTGGCACCCTGGTCGCAGGCTGTGGTTTCGGCTCCGGTTTTCTTGGCACCTTGCGTAGTCTGGTGCCGCTGGCCTTGCCCCATGAGCGTGCCGGGCTGGTGTCGACGTACTACGCACTGAGCTATCTCGCCTTCTGCCTGCCATCGCTGCTGGCCGGGAACCTGAGCCGAACCCTCGGTTTGGTGGCGACCGTCGACGGTTATGGTGCGGTGTTGATACTCCTGGCCCTTGGCGCTTTGGCAGGTTTGATGCGCCCGCGTTCAGGCAGGGCATGCGAGGCCAGTTCCTGATTAAGTATCTATGTAATAGATAACATATAGAGATATTACCCGTTATATAGATATTCGATTCGGATCTAAGATGGGCTCTACCTCACGAGAGGACAGGAGTTCGCCATGACATGCGCCAACAGCATCAAGCCCGGAATCAAACCGTTCAGTCACCTGCAGCACCCACGCGAAGTGATCCGCCAGTTCACGCCCAACTGGTTCGCGGCCACCATGGGCACCGGTGTGCTGGCGTTGGCACTGGCGCAATTGCCGGTCGCCATGCCCGCCTTGCACGCTTTTGCCGAAGCCTTGTGGCTGTTCAACATCGCATTGTTCCTGCTGTTTACGGCGCTGTACGCCGCGCGTTGGCTACTGTTTTTCGACGAAGCACGACGGATCTTCGGCCACTCCACGGTCTCGATGTTTTTCGGCACCATCCCGATGGGCCTGGCGACCATCATCAACGGCTTCCTGGTGTTCGGCCTGCCGCGCTGGGGCGACGGTGTCATTCACCTCGCCGAAGCGCTGTGGTGGCTGGATGTGGCGATGTCGCTGGCCTGCGGCGTGCTGATTCCCTACATGATGTTCACGCGTCAGGAGCACAGCATCGACCAGATGACCGCCGTCTGGTTGTTGCCGGTGGTCGCGGCAGAAGTGGCGGCCGTCAGTGGTGGCCTGTTGGCGCCGCATTTGGCCGACGCTCACTCGCAACTGGTGGTGCTGGTGACCAGCTACGTGCTCTGGGCATTTTCCTTGCCAGTGGCCTTCAGCATCCTGACCATTCTGTTGCTGCGCATGGCCCTGCATAAACTGCCCCACGAAAACATGGCCGCCTCGAGCTGGCTGGCCCTTGGCCCGATCGGCACCGGCGCGTTGGGCATGCTGGTACTGGGCGGCGATGCACCGCTGATTTTCGCGGCCAACGGTTTGCCGGGCGTCGGTGAGATTGCGGCGGGACTGGGCCTGGTGGCCGGCATCACCCTGTGGGGCTTCGGCCTGTGGTGGATGCTGATGGCGTTGCTGATCACTGTGCGCTACCTGCGTGCCGGCATCCCATTCAATCTGGGCTGGTGGGGCTTCACCTTCCCGTTGGGCGTCTATTCTCTGGCGACGTTGAAGCTGGCCAGTACCTTGACCCTGACGTTTTTCAGTGTGTTTGGCTGTGTGCTGGTGGCGTTGCTGGCGGTGATGTGGCTGATCGTCGGCAAGCGCACGGTGCTGGGCGCCTGGCGTGGCGAACTGTTTGTCTCGCCATGCATTGCCGGTTTGAAGAAATAACCGGGAAAGATTAGGTAAGGTGTGGCCTGGATCGAGTTTCGATACTCCAATTACAGTATCCAGGCCACTCTCTACATAATCAGGGACACATGGAAGATGAGTCACCCCTCACAGTTCACCTTGTTGCGTACCCGGCGCTTCCTGCCGTTCTTCATTACCCAGTCGCTTGGGGCATTCAACGACAACGTGTTCAAGCAGTCGTTGATCCTGGCGATTTTGTACAAGCTGACCATCGAGGGTGACCGTTCTGTCTGGGTCAACCTGTGTGCGCTGCTGTTTATCCTGCCGTTTTTCCTGTTCTCGGCCCTGGCCGGGCAATTCGGGGAAAAGTTCGCCAAGGACGCGTTGATCCGCCTGATCAAGCTTGGGGAAATCGCCATCATGGCGGTCGGCGCGGTCGGCTTTATGTTCGATCACCTGTCGCTGATGCTGCTGGCGCTGTTCGCCATGGGCACCCATTCGGCGCTGTTCGGGCCGGTGAAGTACTCGATCCTGCCGCAGGCCCTGCGTGAGGAAGAACTGGTCGGCGGCAACGGCCTGGTGGAAATGGGCACCTTCCTGGCGATCCTCGCCGGCACCATTGGCGCCGGGGTCATGATGTCTTCGGCGCATTACGCGCCGGTGGTGTCCACGGCGATCATCGGCATTGCCGTGCTCGGCTACCTGGCCAGCCGCAGCATTCCCCGGGCGGCGGCCGCCACGCCGCAAATGCGCCTGAACTGGAACATTTTCAGCCAGTCCTGGGCCACATTGAAACTGGGCCTGGGGCAAACACCGGCGGTGTCACGCTCGATTGTCGGCAATTCATGGTTCTGGTTTGTCGGGGCGATCTATCTGACGCAGATCCCGGCCTATGCCAAGGAAAGGATGCACGGCGACGAAACCGTGGTGACGCTGATTCTGACGGTGTTCTCGGTCGGCATCGCATTGGGTTCGATGCTGTGCGAGAAGCTCTCCGGACGCAAAGTCGAGATTGGCCTGGTGCCGTTCGGATCGTTCGGCCTGACCGTCTTCGGTCTGCTGCTGTGGTGGCATTCCGGTGGAATTCCGGACAGCGCCGCCGGCCATGGCTGGATCGACATCCTCGGTTTCGGCCACACCTGGCTGGTGTTGCTCGACATCCTCGGCCTGGGCGTCTTCGGCGGTTTCTACATTGTGCCGCTGTACGCGCTGATCCAGTCGCGCACAGCGGAGAACGAGCGGGCGCGGGTGATTGCCGCCAACAACATCCTCAACGCGCTGTTCATGGTGGTGTCGGCGATTGTCTCGATCGTCTTGCTGAGCGTGGTCAAGCTGTCGATCCCGCAATTGTTCCTGGTCGTGTCGTTGCTGAACATCGGGGTCAACGCCTACATCTTCAGGATTGTCCCGGAGTTCACCATGCGTTTCATGATCTGGCTGCTCAGCCATTCCATGTATCGCGTGGAGCACCGCAATCTGGACCTGATCCCCGATGAAGGCGCGGCGCTGTTGGTGTGCAACCACGTGTCGTTCGTCGACGCCTTGCTGATTGGCGGCGCGGTACGTCGGCCGATTCGCTTTGTGATGTATTACAAGATCTACAACCTGCCGGTGCTGAACTTCATCTTCCGTACCGCGGGGACGATTCCGATTGCCGGGCGCCAGGAAGACATCCAGATATATGAACAAGCTTTCACGCGCATTGCCCGGTATCTGAAGGACGGTGAGTTGGTGTGCATCTTCCCCGAAGGCAAATTGACCGCCGATGGCGAGATCAAAGAGTTCAAGGGCGGGCTGACGCGGATTCTCGAAGAGACGCCGGTACCGGTGATTCCGCTGGCCTTGCAGGGGTTGTGGGGGAGTTTCTTCAGCCGCGATCCGGATAAAGGGCTGTTTCGCCGGTTGTGGTCGCGGGTGACGTTGGTGGCCGGGCCGGCGGTGGCGGTTGAAGTGGCGCAGCCGCTGAAGTTGCAGGCGATGGTGGGGGAGTTGCGCGGGGCAGTTAGATAACGGTTGTATGTGCGGGCCCCATCGCGGGCAAGCCCGCTCCCACAAGGATTGATGGTGTGCTCTATATGTGTGGGAGTACACGAAACCTGTGGGAGCGGGCTTGCCCGCGATGGGGTCAGTGGCCTAAGCGCTGACCTTCAGGCCAACGAGCCCGCTAATGATCAACGCCACACTCGCCAACCTCACCAGCGCCATCGACTCGCCAAACAGAATGATCCCGGCGATCACAGTGCCAACGGCGCCGACACCGGTCCAGATCGCATAGGCTGTGCCCAGCGGCAATTCCTTCATGGCAAGGCCGAGCAAGCCAAGGCTGATAGCCATGGCCGCAACGGTCAATACAGTGGGGAGCGGGCGGGTGAAACCGTCGGTGTACTTGAGGCCGACGGCCCAGCCCACTTCGAAAAGGCCGGCGAAAAACAGAATGATCCAGGACATGAAGACCTCCATCGTCTGACGGGGTCGTCCCCTGATTAATGACTCGATCGAGCCGCGAGGTCGTCCTCGCGATGGGCAATATAGTGCCCAGCATTAACCCGGGGATCAAGTTTTCCAGTCAGTCGCTGACCTGTTGCGCCGGCATTTCCCGATCCTGTTTTTCACTCATGCGGCGGAAATATGTGGATAGCAATGCCCCGGAAATGTTGTGCCAGACACTGAACAATGCACTGGGCACTGCCGCCAGCGGCGAGAAGTGCGCACTGGCCAACGCGGCGCCCAACCCGGAGTTCTGCATGCCGACTTCCAGGGCCAGGGACTTGCGCTGGGCCAGAGGCAGCTTGAACAGGCGCCCGGTGAAGTAACCCAGCAGGTAGCCAAAGCTGTTGTGCAGCATGACCACGGCCATGATCAACAGACCGGATTCGGCAATCTTCGCCTGGCTGGCGGCCACCACGGCCGTGACAATGATCACGATGCTGACCACCGATACCAGCGGCAACACATCCACGGCGTGGCGAACCTTGTCGCCGAGCACCCGTTGGGCAACCACGCCCAGCACGATCGGCAACAGCACCACTTGCAGGATCGACCAGAACAACTCCATGAACGATACCGGCAACCAGGCGGAGGCCAGCAGCCAGATCAGCGCCGGCGTCAGCAGGGGGGCGAGGAGGGTGGTGACGGCGGCGATGGCCACCGACAGCGCCAGGTCGCCACGGGCCAGCCAGGTCATCACGTTCGACGAGGTGCCGCTTGGGCAACAGCCGACCAGAATCACGCCGACGGCGATTTCCGGCGGCAAGTGGAACGCCTGGCAGAGCAACCACGCCACGCCCGGCATGATCACGAAATGGGCAACCACGCCCAGGGCCACGCGCCAGGGATGGCGAGCGACTTCGGCGAAGTCTTCGAGTTTGAGGGTCAGGCCCATGCCGAACATCACCAGCCCCAGCAGCGGCACGATGGCGCCTTTGAGGCCGATGAACCATGCTGGCTGCAGGAACGCCACGACGGCGAAAATCAGTACCCAGTAGGCGAAGGTGTTGCCGACAAAACGACTCAATGCAGCCAGTGCGCGCATGGCTTGATCCTTTTTATTAAGTAGCACCACAAAACCAAATGTGGGAGCGGGCTTGCTCGCGAAAGCGGAGTGTCAGTCGACATAAGTACTGACTGATACTCCGCTTTCGCGAGCAAGCCCGCTCCCACAGTTTGAGATCACAAGGGTTTAGATGCCTTGCGGCGTCTCTTCCCCACCCAATGCTTCAACCAGCGCCGGCAGGAAGTCGCCGAAAGTCAGCATCATCAGGGTGAAGCTGGCGTCCAGTTGGCCCAGGGCTTCGTCGCCACCGTCCTGTTCTGCCTGGTCTTGCAGCAGGTCTTCGAACTTCAGGCGCTTGACCACCATCTTGTCGTCGAGGACGAACGACAGTTTGTCCTGCCAGGCCAGGGACAGTTGAGTGACCACTTTGCCGGTGCTCAGGTGCAGCTGGATTTCTTCGCTGGTCAGGTCCTGGCGCTTGCAGCGCACAATGCCGCCGTCTTCGTGGGTGTCGCGCAGTTCGCACTCGTCCAGCACAAAGAAATCGTCCGCGGCTTTCTGCGTGGTGACCCACTCGGTCATGGTCGCGGTCGGCGACATTTTCACGGTCAGCGGACGCACCGGCAGGGTGCCGATCACTTCGCGCAGGGTCGACAGCAAATCTTCGGCGCGTTTCGGGCTGGCCGAGTTGACCAGGATCAGGCCCTGTTTCGGCGCGATGGCGGCGAAGGTCGACGAGCGGCGGATAAAGGCGCGGGGCAGGAAGGCCTGGATGATTTCATCCTTGATCTGATCGCGCTCCTTCTTATAGACCTTGCGCATTTGCTCGGCTTCGATCTCTTCGACCTTTTCCTTGACCGCGTCACGTACGACGCTGCCCGGCAAAATACGTTCTTCCTTGCGCGCGGAAACCAGCAGGAAGTCACCGCTGACGTGCACCAGTGGCGCATCTTCGCCTTTGCCGAACGGCGCGACGAAACCGTAGGTGGTCAACTCCTGGCTTGCACATGGGCGCGCCAGTTTGGTGGCCAGTGCAGTTTCCAACGCCTCGGCATCAACAGGCAGATCTTGGGTCAGGCGATAGATAAGCAGGTTTTTGAACCACATGGGGTGAGTCTCTCCTTTATACAAAGGGGGGCATTATTGTCTTCGCCGTGCCATAGGCCAACCTTTCTCTAAGCCTTTGGAAGGCCTGAGAAAATTATTTAAAAAAGTGCTTGCCAGAGGTTGGGTCGCTCCGTAGAATGCGCGCCACACCGAAGCGAAGGGTGATTAGCTCAGCTGGGAGAGCGTCTGCCTTACAAGCAGAATGTCGGCGGTTCGATCCCGTCATCACCCACCATTCGTTTCATGTGTTTAGCGCAGCGGTAGTTCAGTCGGTTAGAATACCGGCCTGTCACGCCGGGGGTCGCGGGTTCGAGTCCCGTCCGCTGCGCCATATTCGGTAACCTGGAACACTGAACGCCAGGTCACCACGGAAAAACCCGCTCTAGCGGGTTTTTTTCTGCCTCAAGTTTGTACGTTGTACCCGCGGGATGTGTCGTTTTACCGGTTTTCGGATTTATTTGAAAAAAACTTCAATTAAATCAACACATTACGAAAACTTGTGGCATAATGCGTCCCGTAACGAAGCGAAGGGTGATTAGCTCAGCTGGGAGAGCGTCTGCCTTACAAGCAGAATGTCGGCGGTTCGATCCCGTCATCACCCACCATTCGTTTCAAGCGTTTCGCGCAGCGGTAGTTCAGTCGGTTAGAATACCGGCCTGTCACGCCGGGGGTCGCGGGTTCGAGTCCCGTCCGCTGCGCCATATTCGGTAACCTGGAACACTGAACGCCAGGTCACCACAGAAAGCCCGCCTTGTGCGGGCTTTTTGCTGTCTGGCATTTGGCCAGTCCTCAAAGCGATCCCGGGATCGCTTTTTTTGTGTCTGCCCGGTTATTGCTCGGCGTTGCGGCTGTGCCGGTAGTCGCTGACAGCTTCATAAACGGCTTTGCGCAGGCGATTGATGCCGCCGATAGGGCGGTGTGCCTCGATACCGAACCAGGGATTGAATGACTGGTTGTCGCATTGCAGGTTCAGCGCCGGTGTATCGAAGTCCTGCGCCGGCACCTTGATCTGCGCCACCGTCTCGAAGGGCGCATCGCTTTCGCGCCATTCAATGCTGGTGTCTTCAATCGGCATGTACTTGTTGGCGTCCTGTCGCTGGATTTGCAAGACGAAACACGCGGGTACCCGGTCGGCCGACAACTGTTGATTGAGCGCATTGCGCAGGAAGTTCGGCAACTTGCGGTTTTGTTCCGGCAGGTTGTAGGCCGGGCAACTGTCCGGATCGGGCATGACCCGGAATTTCGCATTGGCTTCACCGAATTTGTAGGGTGAAACCGAAAAGTACGTCGTCCGGGTTGGGCTCGATGGCGCAGGGGACAACGTCGCCAGGGCAATAAACAGGTGGCGAACCTGCCACGAACGCGGATCCCACCCCGGAAAGAACGCCATCATTTTTTTACCCTCGGCCTGGGCGGCGACGTTCTGACGGTATTCGGCCACGTTACTTACAAAGAAGTTCGGATGGCTGAACATCACAAAGTCCTGTTCGCTTCGCCCCGGCTGATCACTCAACAGTTGTTTGCCCGGTACATCGAACAGCTTGATCGCCATGCCCCGGGCATCGCGGATGCTGTCGAACTGCGGGTAGGCGTTGCCATTGGACAGGCGCATCGTCGCTTGCCAGGTTTTGCCCGGCTCGCTGAACACGCCCTGGCGCAACTCGCTGGCCAGTTCCGGCAACACCTGGACTTCGGCTTTGACGCAGCCGTGGGCCTTGGCGTGGGCATCGCGCAGGTAGCGGGTGCTTTCGCGGTGCTGATCGACGATGCGCACGGCGGTCTGGATGATGTCCCGGGTCATCGCGGCTTCACCGTCCGCAATCGACTCCTGCGCCGACACCGGTCCACGCTGCTGCCAGGCAAACCAGGCGGTGGCCAATGCCCAGCCAAGCGCGCCGAGAACCAGCAGCCACAGCAACAGTCTGCTGAGGAAGGCGCCCAGGCGCAGCCAGAGTGTAATCAGCATGAGAGCGTCCTTTTGGCTGAGGTTGTGGTCATGGCAATTGCGCTTCCAGCGGGCCGCCCAGCACTTTCAGATATTCCAGCAGTGCCCAACGCTCCTGCGGCTGCAGCCAGCGGCCGATCACGCCATTGCCGAGTTTACCGGCACGGAATTCATGACCACTGTTGTGGTTGCCGGTGATTCGCGTGTCGAACAGGAAACCGTTGGCAAAGGCTTCGGTGCGGTAACCCAGGTGTCCCGGGTCATATTCGAAAGTGCCTTTGTAGAACGTGGTTGCACGCTCATCCTGCGGCGACAGCAATTGATAAATGCTCGGTACCGAACCGTTGTGCAGAAACGGCGCCGTTGCCCATACACCCGCCAACGGTCGGGCTTTGTACGAACGTAATTCGCGTACGCCGATTGGCAGGCCGAATCCGTCCATTTCCGGGCGCTCGGCGGGGGTGACACTGGCGTCCTGATAGGCGCGGTCGCGGACAAATGCCGTGACATAGGCCAGCCCCGTGGCCACGGACATCTTGCTCAGGTCCAGTGGTTCGACGGGTTTTGGCTCTACATCGAGTTTTTCCAGTTCCGCCTGCTTCCATTGCAGCGCTGTCAGGTCGAAGCGGTGGTCGGCGATGTTGTTGGCCGCGCCCGGGTCTGTGCCGATGTCATCCACCGGGAGCATTTTCAGGTGCTGAACGTATCGTCCCTCGCCCTGGGTGGTTCGCGGTACATGACAGCCCGCGCAGTTTTCCGCGAACAGGGTGCGCCCCTTGGCGGCCAGCGGCTTGTCGATCGCGCCCAGCAGGTCTTCCGGCCAGGCCGGCGGCGAGAGTCGTTGCAGGGTTTCTTCGATCAGGTGCAGGTCGCGCACACGGACACTGGAGGGATAGCGGGCATCGCTCATCAGTGGCTGGCCGTTCTGGTCGAAGAAGTTCAGCGTGGCACCGACGCCCAGCGCCTCGCCGATGTTGCGGGCCATCGGTTGTTTCGCCGAGCCGTTCCACTGCACCCATTCGAACGTCCACATGTCCCACAACTGCGGATAATCGACCGGAGCATTGGCCACGCGGTAGTTGTCGGGGGAAATCGCGTCACCGAAGCTGGCGTTGGCAATGCGCCCGAAGGCATCGGTGCGGCCCGGGCCTTCCTCGGTGGGATAGAGCCCGCGATGGGTGTCGTTCCAGGCCACTTTGAGGAAAGTATCGAGTGAAGCCTTGAACTCTTTGCGCAGCTGTTTGTGACGCGTCTCGTAGTCCTGGCCCAGTACGTTGCGTGCGAAACGTTCGAATTTCCACGGGTTGTAGTAGGTCGAGACCAGGCTGGCGACCAGCGCTTGTCCGAAACTGCCCCCTTTGAGCGTAGGAACGCTGGACGGCAGGACATGCTGCGCCGAACCGCCGTCGATACGCACGGCTTGCCCCTTGAAGCGCAGTTCACCGGTGTGGCAGGCCGCACAGGTGATATCCAGAAACATATCCGGGCTCCCCGCATTCTGATGTCGGGTAAAGCCTGCGGGGAGGTTGCCGGGGTTGTTCGGTGAGGGTTTCTGGCCGGGGTCCACCAGAAAGCCGAAGCGCGCGAGGTACTCGGGGGCGGCGAAGCGTTGCTGCGAGAAGGGCAGCTCGAGGGCGGTGAACCAGTCATAACGCAAGCCTTTGACCTGGGTGCCCTGGGGTGTGAAGTAATAAGTCTCTCGGTCGACGGCGCTCCATTGCTCCAGGTAATGCACCTGTTGTGCAGGCGACCAGGCCGGCAGTTTCGGGTTGGCGACGTAATAAAGCACCATGGCCAGGGCCAGCCCGAGCAGGACCGCGATGAGAGCCAGCAAGCGTAGGAAGAGGCGCAAGATAAACATCCTTGTCGAATTATTATGCCGTTATGCCCGAGTGCCCAAGGTGCGGCAAGGGGCCATTACGCCAGATTGCAGGTTCAGGAATCAGCCTCTGTCGGAACGAGATGAAAGAAGCTTCATCACTCCAATTGTGAAAAGCGTTTAAACACCTGAACTTATCAATTGATTCCGGCTCTCATGCCGGTAGCCATTGGTCGTGGCGGCCTGATAAGCTCGCGGCTTTACTCGATTGCCCTTTAGGCGCATGAACAAGGAAATAGCATGAAACAGCATCGGTTGGCGGCGGCGGTGGCCCTGGTTGGCCTGGTACTCGCGGGTTGTGATTCGCAGACCAGCGTAGAGCTGAAAACTCCGGCGCAAAAAGCTTCCTACGGCATTGGCCTGAACATGGGCAAGAGCCTGGCTCAGGAAGGCATGGATGACCTGGATTCCAAAGCTGTAGCCCAGGGCATCGAAGACGCCGTCGGCAAGAAAGAGCAGAAGCTCAAGGACGAAGAACTGGTCGAGGCGTTCGCCGCACTGCAAAAGCGTGCCGAAGAGCGCATGGCCAAGATGAGCGAAGAGTCGGCCGCTGCCGGCAAGAAATTCCTCGAGGAAAACGGCAAGAAAGCCGGTGTGACGACCACCGCTTCGGGCTTGCAGTACGAAGTCGTGCAGAAAGCCGATGGCCCTCAGCCAAAGCCGACTGACGTAGTGACCGTTCACTACACCGGCAAGCTGACCAACGGCACCGTATTCGACAGTTCCGTCGAGCGCGGCAGCCCGATCGATCTGCCGGTCAGCGGTGTGATTCCGGGTTGGGTCGAAGGCCTGCAACTGATGCACGTTGGCGAGAAGTACAAGCTGTACATCCCTGCTGACCTGGCTTACGGCGCTCAAAGCCCAAGCCCGGCGATTCCGGCCAACTCGGTGCTGGTATTCGACCTGGAACTGCTGGCCATCAAGGACCCGGCAAAAGAAGACGCCGCTGCCAAGTAACCAGCGCCTGCTTCGACAACAACGCCTCGCTCATGCGGGGCGTTGTTGCATCTGGCGTTCGGCAGGGGTAAACAAAACGAACAGACGCTCTAGGCCGGAGTCTTAGGCATAGTAGTCTCGGCGGTAGACGCACAAGGCCGCCAAGTCAATGAAATTATGGGTTTTTTTTGATGAGTAAAAAACGCCCGATCTGAACGCAGGCCTTGTAAGACGGGGCTTACAGCGATGAAAAGCAGCTCTGTTCACAAGGTTATCCACAATTTGTGTGGATAACATTTCAACGGGAGGAATGATGAAAGCACCCTGGAATTTCGCTCGTTTCCTGCCGCTGGCCGGACGTCTGCTGGCACGCGGTCGATTGCCGACCCTGTTGTTCGCGGTCGCCAGTAAAGGCGCAAGCCAGGGCAATCGACTGGGCAAGATCAAGGACGACCTGAAGCTGTTGCAGGCACTTTGCCTGGCCTACTGGCGTGGCGAGTATCGCGCCATCAGCCCCAAGGCGCTGGTGTCGGTTGTCGCGGGCCTGATGTACTTCCTCAGCCCGGTGGATGCGATCCCGGATTTCATTCCGGTGTTCGGCATGTTCGATGACATCGCAGTCCTGGCGTGGTTGATGAAAGTGCTCGACGACGAGCTCAATGCCTTCCGCGCCTGGCGCAAACGGCAGGTCCCGGAGAAGCTCGCGGTGGTTGAGCGCCTGCCCGATACCCCCGAGCAACTTCAACTGCAAGGCCCGAAAAAACGCTGAGTCGATTTTGACGACTTCATAGATTGATGCCCCCCGCGACCTTGGCCGCTGTTAGGATTACACTTCTAGGGAAAAGTGCCGACTCGCTAAGTGTTGTTGTCCTACGGGGTAGTGATGGATATTCAGATAATTACACGCGAAGGCGAGCCCGAGTATGCGGTTCTGCCATGGGCTCAATATCAGGCGTTATTGAAAGCAGCGGGCATCAAGGAGCAAGCGTCGCCTCAAGCCACGAAGCCTCAGGCGGCGACACCAGACGCGATTCTTCCGGGTCTGGATCAACTACGCAGTTTGCGCGAGGGGAAGGGCATCGCCATCGAGGCGCTGGCCCGCACGGTAGGCATCAGCCCGTCTTACCTGGCCATGATCGAAAGTGGCGAGCGTCTGCCCGACGCCGCGATTCGCCGCAGCCTGGCTTGGGAATTGACGGTGCCAGGGTGGAGGGATGAATCGTGAGTGTACGCATCAGTCGTCAACACTGGGACGGATTGTTGGGCGAACTGGATCAGGCGCGGCGCCAGCGCCATCTGTTGACGTATAGGGCATTGCTGGAGCGTTTGCAGTTGCCGACCCCGGCCATGCAGACCCTGACGGCGGCCCTTGAGCATCTGGCGGCTCTGGACGCCAAGGCGGAGCAGCCATTGCGCAGTTCGCTGGTGATCAGCCAGGGCGCCAGCCGTTTGCCGCGCACCGGATTCTTTGAGTGTGTCGAGCGCCTTGGGCGTTTTTCCGGGCCGTCGGACGGCGTTGCCGCCGCGTCCTGGCACGCTTCGGAAGTGGTGCGGGTGTTCGAGTACGAATACCCGGAATCGGCCGAGGCCTGAATGTTTTTGCAACTCAAGGCGCGAGCCGGGTACTGGCTCGCGCGCCGGTTGTTTCACTGGTCGTGGTTTGTTCGCCAGCCGCAGGGCTGGCGCTGGCTCGAAGGCCAGTTTGCACGCATGGCCAACCTGGGCGACGTCGGCGCCCAGAGCTTCTATGGACACATCCTGACGTTTCGCGGTGTCGGCCTCGGCGCTCGTGAGGAGGGCGTGCGTTTGTTGCGCCTGGCGGCGTTGGCGGGCGATGGCAAGGCGGCTTATCAAGTGGGCGTGATCTGTTTGGCCGGGACGGCGAGCAAGGCGCCGGATCCCCTTGAAGCGGCGCGATTCTGGGAGATCGCGGCGAAGGCCGGGCATCCGTTGGCGTCGATCAAGTTGCAAGAGTTGGCGTCTCGCGAGTCTGAGCTATAACCCTGGGCTGGCGGGGGGATGAAGGGGATAGTGGAGGATCAATTCAAGTTTCGGGTTGTTTGATCGGACGCCTTCGCGGGCAGGCCCGCTCCCACAGGTTTTATGTCGTTCGCACAATTTCAAGCGACACAAATACTGTGGGAGCGGGCTTGCCCGCGAAGGCGGCCTGTCAATCACCGCTGCCCCATCAGGCAAGCACCTTCACGTTCCTGCACCACCCGGCTATCCATCACATGCACGCTATAGCCCTGCACATTCTTCGCATGGTGCTTGGCTTGTGACGCCATTTCCGCCAGCTGGCTCGCATCGAGTTGTCCACAGGCCTGTGGATGAAGGTGCACCACGCCGATCGACAGCGACAACAGCGCAAACTCCTGCCGCATGCCCTGGCGATTCGGTGCGATGAAGCAGCCGGCTTCCAGGTGCTCGCTGCGGTAGAAGCGTCGGCATTGGCTCTGGAAGTCGTCGAGCAACTGGTTCAGACGTTTGCGCCAGTCTTCCGGGCCGAGCACCAGCAGGAAATCATCACCGCCGATGTGGCCGACGAAGTCGCGGGACGGGTCGATGCGGTCGTTCAGGCATTGCGCCAGGCACAACAGGACTTCGTCGCCGCGGCCGTAGCCGTAGATGTCGTTGAAAGGTTTGAAACTGTCGATGTCCACGTAGCAGATCACCGATTCCCGTTGCTGTTGCAGCAACCGCGTCAGGCATTGCTGGATCGGCACGTTGCCCGGGAGCAGGGTCAGCGGGTTGGCGTAGCGGGCTTGCTGGATCTTCAGTTCGGTGATCAGTTTGAGTACGTCTATTACGCGGCCCAGCCCGAGATAGCCGCCATTAAGGGTGATGATGAAATCCTCTTCGATGCGCTGGCGGGCACGGCCTGTGATCAGGCGGCTGACTTGTTGCAGCGACTGACTCAGCTCGACGGCGAGGAAGTCATCGTTCATCAGGCGGCTGATGGGTTTGCGGGCGAACAGATCGGTGGCAAAGGGCTTGAGCAGGGCATCGGAGAGCGAATGCCGATGGACGATACCGCAAGGCTGACCCTGTGCATCCAGGACCGCCAGCGAGTTCAGGTTGGCCTGGCGGCGAAAGGCTTCGAGCACCGTGGCGGTCGGGGTGTCCCGGTTCACGGCGGGTTGCTCGTTGAGCAGTGCGCTGAGGTCGCTGCCGTCTTCGCTCAGTACAACGCTGGTGCTGTCCTGGCGGGGCATCATTGCCCGGGCATCCCGTGGCGGGTGTTCCTGGGGGCGGCAGAGCAGATAGCCCTGGACCAGATCGACGCCCATCTCGGTCAGTACCGTGAGCTCTTCCGGTAACTCGATACCTTCGGCAATGACTTGCGCCCTCGAGGCCTTGGCGATTTGCAGGATCGAGCCGACGAACTCGCGCTTGAGCGCATCCTGATGAATGCCATCAATGAAATGCCGGTCGATTTTCACGTAATCCGGCCGTAACTCAGACCACAAGCGCAAACTCGAATAACCCGCCCCCAGATCGTCCAGCGCAATCGAAAATCCCATCGCCCGATAGTGATGCAGGGCGGTTTGCAGCAGCTGGAAATCATCCGTCGGCGTCTGTTCCGTGAGCTCGATGACCACCTGACTCGGCGCAATGCCGAAGTCCTGCAGCAATTGCAGGGTGCGTCCCGGTTGATGGGCTGCTTCGAGCAGGGATTCCGGGGAGACGTTGAGGAACAGCAGGCCAGGCAGTTGTTGTTCATTGAAGCGTCGGCAAGCGCTTTCGCGGCAGGCAATTTCCAGCTCGCTCAAACGACCGGCCTGACGGGCGACGGCGAACAGGGCGACAGGGGAGTGCAGAGGGCTGTTGGACGGCCCGCGACTGAGGGCTTCGTAGCCGAGAATGCGCCGCTCAGAGAGGCTGATGATCGGTTGGAACAAACTGTGCAAACCGCCTTGAGTCAGGATCGAGCTCAATGCGCTCAGCTGTTCGGATGTGGTCATGGCGATCTCTGGCGATAAAAAAAGGACTGGCGTGGTCCCTTTCTACAAGGAGCACGCCAGTCCCGTATTTCACGACAGAATGATGACTGTTTGATGACGCCCCGGAGGGCGTTAGCATTAAATTGCCATCAGCTGTTTGTAAACACTCAGTGCTTCGCCACTGCCGTATTGAGCTTCAGGTAGTCCAGCAGAATCCGCCCGGTTTCGCTCAGGTAGGCATCGTCTTCCGGTTTGGTTTTGTCGTCCTCGGCCGCGATGGCATCCTCGTCTTCTTTCTTCAGCTCTTTGAGCGGTTCTTCGCCCTTGGCCTTGCGACGGATGTTTTCCATGGTCAGCTGCTTGGCTTCGATGTCGGCGTGCTGGGCACGACGCTCGGCTTCATTGAGGCTGACGGTCTTTTCGGCCATCAGTTTCTGCGCCAGGGCCAGCTTGTCGCGGATGAACACAAACTCCGCATCCTTGGCCGTACGAATGTCATGCTCGGACTTGAGCTGCGAAAGGTAGGGCTTGAATGGGTCGACCGCCGGCTTGATCGCCGCCTTGATGGTGTCCCACGGCATGGCTTCGGGCAGGGCGCTTTCGCCGATTTCCTTGGTGTCGATGATCGACGGGTAATCGATGTCCGGCAAGACGCCCTGATGCTGGGTGCTCTGTCCGGAAACCCGGTAGAACTTGGCCAGGGTCAGTTTCAGCTCGCCATGGTTGAGCGGCTGGATGGTCTGCACGGTACCTTTGCCGAAGGTCTGGCCGCCGATGATCAGTGCGCGGTGGTAGTCCTGCATGGCGCCGGCAAAAATCTCCGAAGCCGAGGCGGACAGGCGGTTGACCAGCAACGCCATCGGGCCTTTGTAGAACGCGCCCGGGTTTTCATCTTCCAGCACGTCTACACGGCCATCGGCGTTACGCACGAGCACGGTCGGGCCTTTGTCGATGAACAGGCTGGTCAGCTCGGTGGCTTCCTGCAAGGAGCCGCCGCCGTTGTTGCGCAGGTCGATGACCACGCCGTCGACTTTGTCTTTCTGCAGTTCAGTCAGCAGTTTCTTGACGTCGCGGGTGGTGCTCTTGTAATCCGGGTCGCCGGCACGGAAGGCCTTGAAGTCCAGATAGAACGCCGGGATCTCGATGACGCCGAGCTTGTAGTCCTTGCCGTCCTGCTTGAGGTTCAAGACCGATTTCTTCACGGCCTGGTCTTCGAGCTTCACCGCTTCACGGGTGATCGGCACGATCTTGGTGGTCTGGTCGTTCGGCGCATTGCTGGCCGGGATGACTTCCAGGCGCACCACGGTGCCTTTCGGACCACGGATCAGCTTGACCACCTCGTCCAGGCGCCAGCCCACGACGTCGACCATTTCCTTGTTGCCCTGGGCAACGCCGATGATCTTGTCGGCCGGTGCAACCTGCTTGGTCTTGTCTGCCGGACCTGCCGGCACCAGGCGCACGACTTTTACCTGGTCGTTATCGCTCTGCAACACGGCGCCGATGCCCTCGAGGGACAGGCTCATGTTGATGTCGAAGTTCTCCGCGTTATCCGGCGACAGATAGTTGGTATGCGGGTCGTAGGACATGGCGAAGGTGTTGATGTACGCCTGGAAGATGTCTTCCGCGCGGGTCTGGTCCAGGCGCGCCAACTGGTTCTTGTAGCGCTTGGTCAGGGTTTCCTGGATCTGCTTGGAATCCTTGCCGGCGATCTTCTGACGCAGGACCTCGTCCTTGACGCGTTTGCGCCACAGGTCGTCGAGTTCCGCGGTGGATTTGAGCCAAGGGGCGTCCTTGCGGTCGATCAGCAAGGTTTCCTTGGTGTTGAAGTCGATCTTGTCGACGCCCTTGTTCAGCTCGGCAAGGGCAAAGTCCAGACGCGCCTTTACGCGGTCCAGATAGCGCTTGTAGATGGTGAACCCGGCGTTCAGGTCGCCGCTCTTGAGGAAGTCGTCGAACTGCGTCTTCCACTTGTCGAATTCGGCAATGTCGCTGGCCATGAAATAGCTGCGCGATGGATCCAGCAGCTTGAGGTAGCTGTCGTAGATGATCACCGAGCGCGCGTCATCGAGTGGCGGCTTGCTGTAGTGGTGGCGTTTGAGCAATTCCACGACGTTCAGACTGGCGATCACTTCGTCACGATCGGGTTGAAGCTTGTCCCAGCTATTGGCTGCGAATGTATTGCTCGACATCGGCAGCAAGCCGATACCGATGAATAAGGCGAGGGCAGTGCTGGGGAACAGATGCTTCATGCTGATTCGACGCGGGGACAATTGATAACGCATATTAGGCCGTCTTTGAAGTCGCCGGCTCTTTGGGAGCCGGTCGCATAATGCAAAAAGCCCGGCGCTATAGCTTCGGGCTCAGTCCAGACTCACTATGGAGGCACTGTGAAAGCATTGCAAGGCGTTGACGGTCAAGTGGTATGGGTTGATGAACCCAGTCCTGCATGCGATGTAGGGCAAGTTCGTATTCGAGTGGCGGCAGCGGGCCTAAATCGCGCCGATTTGTTGCAGAAGGCCGGTCTATATCCGCCACCGCCAGGGGCCAGCCAGGTGCTCGGTCTAGAGTGCTCGGGGGTCATCAGCGAGGTTGGCGCCGGCTCCTCCTGGCAGGTGGGCGATCGGGTTTGCGCCTTGCTGGCCGGGGGCGGGATGGCCGAAGAGGTGGTTGTCGACGGGCGGCATGTACTGCCGGTTCCCGACGGAATGTCACTGGTCGAAGCGGCGGCATTGCCCGAAGTTTATGCAACAGTCTGGCTGAATTTGTTTCAACTGGCTGCGCTCAAACCGGGACAGAAAGTTCTGCTGCATGCCGGAGCAAGTGGCATTGGTTCAGCGGCCGTTCAGCTGTGCAAGGCCTTCGGTAATCCGTGTTGGGTCAGCGTCGGCTCTGCCGAGCGACTGGCGTACTGCGAAGCGCTGGGTGCCCAGGGTGGCGTGGTGCGTAACGGTGATCTGGAGGGCTTGCGGGATCTGGGGCCGTTCGACGTGATTCTCGACCCGGTGGGTGGCAATTACGCGGCATTGAACCTGAAGTTGCTGGCTCAGGATGGTCGCTGGGTGTTGATCGGTCTGATGGGCGGGCGCGAGGCCAAGCTGGATCTGGCCCAGGTACTGGCCAAGCGCGTGCAGTTGCTGGGCTCGACCCTGCGCAGCCGGGATGATCAGTTCAAGGCAGATCTGTTCAGCGATCTTGGCCTGCACGTGTGGCCGTTGTTCGCCGAGGGGCGCTTGAGTGCGCAACTGGCCAGGACATTCCCTATCAAGGATGCCGAGGCAGCGTTTGCCGAGCTGGCGAGTAATAACGTGGCGGGGAAGGTGGTGTTGGTGATTGATGAGAGTCTGAGCTGACAACGAGAAACCTGTGGGAGCGAGCTTGCTCGCGATTAGCGGAGTGTCAGTTGATATTAATGCAACTGACTCGCCGCCATCGCGAGCAAGCTCGCTCCCACAGGGGGGCCGGGTTATTTCCAGTCGTGGATCGGCCACCCGGCCTTTTCGGCCTGCTCGCGCAACACAGGGTCAGGATTGACCACATGCGGGTAGTCCACCTTCAGCAACAGCGGCAAATCATTACGTGAGTCGGAATAGAAACTCGCGCCTTCGAGGTTTTCCTCTTCAGCATCCAGCCACTCCAGCAAGCGGGTGATCTTGCCTTCGCGGTAGGTCAGGGTGCCCACGGTATGGCCGGTGTAAACGCCCTGAGCCACTTCCAGTTCAATGCCCAGAATCTCGTCGATGCCCAGGCGCTCGGCGATGGGGCCTACCAGGTGGGTGCCCGAGGCCGAGATCACCAGAATCCGGTCGCCGGCCTTGCGATGCGCCGCGATGGCCTTGGTGGCGTCACTGAAAATGATCGGCTCGATGTAGTCTTCCACCCAGGGGCCAACCAGATGCTCGACCTCTTGTGGCGTGCGGCCGATCATCGGCTCCAGGCTGAAGGTCATGAATTCTTCCATGCGCAATTTGCCGTGGCTGTAGGCGTCCATCAGCTCGTTGTTCTGTCGCATGAACGATTCGGGGTCGACCCAGCCCAGGCGGCCCATCTGCTCGCTCCAAAGGGTGGCGCAGTCGCCGTGGATCAGGGTTTCGTCCAGATCAAAAATTGCCAGGGCCATCAGTGCAGTTCTCTCTTCAGCATAAGCAAAGGCATCAGGCTACCTCACACAGGGCCGTCGGATCGATGGAAAGCGCCAGGCGCTGACCATCGGGATGCAGGTCGGCCGCCGAGCGGTTCAGCACATCCACCACCAGTTCCACGCCCCGGGCTTCGACCCGGTAGCGGATTACGTTGCCCAACAGGCTGTGGCTGCGTACCTGCGCGTCCAGTTCACCGTTGAGGCTCAGTTCGATGGCTTCCGGGCGAATGGCGATGCGCTTGTTGATTGGCCGCTGCAGCAGCTTCGAGGCGCTGTCGGCGTCCAGCAGGTTGTAGTTGCCGATGAAACCGGCAGCGAACACATCCACCGGCGCAGTGTAGAGGGTTTCGGCGTCGCCGCTTTGTACGATTTTTCCCTGATTCATCAGGAAAATCCGGTCAGACATGGTCAGGGCTTCTTCCTGATCGTGTGTGACGAAAATCGTGGTCAGGCCCAGTTCGCGCTGGATCTGACGGATCTGTTCGCGCAGGTGCTTGCGAATGCGCGCATCCAGCGCCGACAGCGGTTCGTCCAGCAGCAACAGGCGTGGCCGGGTCACCAGCGAGCGGGCGAGGGCGACGCGCTGGCATTGGCCACCGGACAGCTGATGTGGATAGCGCGCGGCGAAGTCCTGCAACTCCACCAGTTTCAGTACGTCGGCGACACGTTTCTGGCTGTCATCGGCATTGACCTTTTGCATGCGCAGACCGAAGGCGACGTTTTGCTCCACGGTCATGTTGGGGAACAGCGCATAGCTCTGGAACACCATGCCGATCCCGCGTTTCTGCGGGCTCACCGGCACGATATCGGCACCATCGAGCAGGATTTTTCCGCCATCCACCGAAGTCAGGCCGGCGATGCAGCGCAGCAGGGTGGATTTGCCGCAACCGGACGGGCCGAGCAGGGTGACGAACTCACCTTTCTGGATTTCGCAGTTGATGTCGCTGAACACCGTGGTGCCGGCGAAGCTTTTCTGAAGATGTTGGACGCTGACATAGCTCATTCGCTTTTGTCCCTGTTCAAGATATTGGCAATCCAGGTCAGAACCAGCACAAAGAAGAAGTAGGAAATCACCAGCGCACTGGTGAAATGACCGCTGCTGTTGCGCATGTTGTTGAGGTAGACCTGCAGGGTTTCGTAGCGGGTGCCGACGAGGATGTTGGCGAACACGAACTCACCGAACAGGAACGAGAACGACAGCAGCAGCGCCACCATCAGGCCCTTGCGCAGGTTCGGCAGCACCACCAGGAGGGCGGCTTGCCAGGTGCTGGCGCCGAGCAACTGGGCGGCATCCATCAGGTCGCGCAGGTTGATCGCTTGCAGGTTGTTGGTGATCGCCCGGTACATGAACGGCAGCGCCACGGTGAAGTAGCAACCGATCAGGATCCAGGGTGTACCGACCATGGCAAACGGTCCGGAACCATAGAGCTGCAGCAGCCCCACCGACGACACCACCGGTGGCACGGCGAAGGGCAGCAGGATCAGGATATTCATCAGCGCATCGAGTTTCGGGAAGTGGTAATGCACCACGAACAGCAACGGCAGGATCAGCACCACGGAAAGAATCAGTGAGCCGACGCAGACCAGCAGCGATTGCCCGAACGCATGCAAGAAGCGCGGATCGCTCCACAGCTGGATGTACCACTTGAGGGTGAAACCGCTGGGCAGAATGGTGGCCGACCAACTGCTGGCGATCGAGTAGACCAGCGTGCCGGCCAGCGGCAACAGCAGGATGGCAAACAACAGGTAAACCACGACGCGGTGGTAGACACCGACGGGCCCCAGTTCAGCGCGAGACATGGTAGCTCCTCTTCAACAGCAACTGATGCACGATGGTCACCAGGGTCATCAAGGCCACCAGCACTACGGCCAAGGCGCTGGCCAGGTTCGGGTCCAGGGAAATGTCACCGGACACCATCGCCGCGATGCGGATCGGCAGCACGTTGAAGTTGCCGGTGGTCAGGGCGTACACCGTGGCGTAGGCGCCGAGGGCGTTGGCCAGCAGGATCACGAAGGTGCCCAGCAGTGCCGGCGTCAACACCGGCAATCCGATGTGCCGCCAGTACTGCCAACCGTCGGCGCCCAGTAGCGCAGCGGACTCACGCCAGTCTTCGCGCAGTGCATCGAAGGCCGGGTACAGCAGCAGCACGCCGAGGGGAATCTGGAAGTAGGTGTAGAGAATGATCAGCCCGGTTTTCGAGTACAGGTTGAAATCCTGAATGATGCCGGCCTGCTTGAGCATGATGGTGAAGCTGCCATTGAAACCGAGCAAAATGATGAACGCAAAGGCCAGGGGCACGCCGGCGAAGTTGCTGGTCATGTTGGCGAAGGCGTTGACGAAATTGCGCAGTTTCGAATCGACCCGGCGCAGGGAGTAGGCGCCCAGTATCGCGATGATGATCCCGAACACGCTGGACCAGAAGCTGATCTCAAGGCTGTACTGGATCGCCTGCAGGTAAAACTTCGAACTGAAGATCTTGCTGAAGTTGGCCAGGCCCCAGCCGAACTCTTCCGATTGCAGGCTGTTGATCATCACCCAGGTCAGCGGTGCGATCTCGAACACGATGAAGAACAGTGCGAACGGGACCAGGCATAAGGCGGCCAACCATTTACTGCGGGTCATGGCATTCACTTGAGCAGCTCCCTGCAGACCGGTTTGTCGTGGGGCGCGCCCAGCAACTCGCAGACGGTGCCGCAGATCTCGGTCTGTTTCGGCGCTGCACCGGCGTCGAAGCTGAATGCGTCGCCGAGAACGAACAACGGCACCTCACGTTCTTCCGGCAGCAGGCCGTTGTGGGAGCGGTCGTTGTTCATGCCGTGGTCGGCGGTGACCAGCACCTGATAACCGGCATCGAGCCAGCCTTGCAGGTAGTCGGCCAGGATGATGTCGGCCGAGCGGGCGCTGTTGCGGTACTGCGGGGTGTCGAGGCCGTGCTTGTGCCCGGCGTCGTCGATGTTCATCGGGTGGATCAGCAGGAAGTGCGGCGCATGGCGCTGACGCAGGTTTTCGGCGTCGGCGAACAGGTGCGAATCGGGGTAGTGATCGTTCCAGTAGAAATGCCCATGCTGGATCGGCAGTTGCGGGTCATCGGTGTGGCGGTCCCGTGCCGCCACGAAGGGCGAACGGTTGTACAGTTCGCTGACCCAGTGATAGGCCGCCGCGGCGGTGACAAGACCTGCGTCGGTGGCGTAGTGATAGATGCTGCGCTGGTTGGACAGGCGCGAAACGTTGTTGTGGACGATACCGCTGTCGATGGGCGCAACGCCGGTCAGGATGCATTCGTACAGCGGGCGGGACAGGGCCGGCAACTCGCACTCCAGTTTGTAGAGTGCCGCACGTCCTGCTCCGACGTAGGCCTGCAGGTGCCCCATGGCGTGACGGGCGACCTCGTAGTTGAGGCCGTCGAGCACCACAAGGATGACGTTGTGCTTCATAGGGGCAAAAACTCCGTGTAACAGATATTCGAAGCTCACTCGATCCACTGTGGGAGCGGGCTTGCTCGCGAAAGCGGTGTGTCAGTCGACATCGATGCTGGATGTCAGTCCGCTTTCGCGAGCAAGCCCGCTCCCACATTTGGATCGCCATCAGATCCCGAAATGGGGATCTTCCCGGTTATTGCATATTGATGATGACTTCTTCCTGCCACTTCTGAGGAAGGGCCTTGGAGGTCTTTTCCCACGCATCCGCGTCTTTGATCGGCGTCACTTTCTTGTATTGCTCGTTAGGCAGCAGCTTGGCCTTCACGTCGGCCGGCAGTGTGATGTGCTCAGCACGGATCGGACGGGCGTTGCCCTTGGCCAGGTTGATCTGGCCGGCGTCGCTGAAGATGTATTCGCGGGTCAGCTTGGCGGCGTTCGGGTTTTTCGCGTATTTGTTGATGATGGTGGTGTAACCGGAAATCACCGAGCCGTCGGACGGGATCAGCACCACGTAGTCATCCGGGTTGGCCATCTTGGCCTTGTAGCTCAGGCCGTTGAAGTCCCAGACCACGCCGACTTCGATTTCACCTTTTTCCATGGTGGCAATCGTCGGGTTGGACATCGACAGGCGACCTTGCTTGGCGATGTCGGCGAACAGCAGCAGGGCAGGCTGCAGGTTTTTCTCGTCGCCACCGTTGGCCAGTGCCGCAGCCAGTACGCCGTTGGCTGCCTGAGCCGCGGTGCTCACGTCACCGATGGACACCTTGTATTTGCCGCTCTTGAGGTCAGCCCATTTGGTCGGGGCTTCGGAGCCGTGCAGCAACTTCTTGTTGACGATGAAAGCGATGGTGCCGGTGTAGGCCAGTGCCCAGTTGCCGTCCTTGTCCTTGGCCCAGGCTGGCACCTGATCCCAGGTGGAAGGCTTGTAGGGCTGGACCACGCCTTGCTTGACCGCGATCGGGCCGAACGCTGCCCCGACGTCGCCGATGTCGGCGCTGGCGTTGTCTTTTTCCGCGGCGAACTTGGCGATCTCCTGGGCTGAACTCATGTCGGTATCGATGTGCTTGAGGCCGTACTTGTCGCTCAGGTCTTTCCAGGTGCCGGCCCAGTTGGCCCAGTCATCGGGCATGCCGACGCTGTTGACGGCACCTTCCGCTTTCGCAGCGGCTTCCAGGGTTTTCAAATCATCGGCCGCCATGGCGGCGGTGCACATTGCGATGGTCGAGCCTAACAGTGATGCCAGGAAAAGCTTTTTCATTCCGAAGCTCCTTGGGTCGTGTTCAACGCTGCGATTGCGGTTTGTGTTGGTCTAGGTCAGCAATACCTGAGCCAATTTAAGGGGGCTGGATGACACTTTGATGTCGCTCGTCGCCCTGGAGGACTTTTTGTTCAGCGGTATCGCGACTGGCCTGATAAGCGTAGACCATGGTCAAGGCCTCGGCTGACAAGGGACTTGGCCGATGAATTGCAGGTTTTCGAGTTCGCGGAATGGCGACCGTTGGGCAGCTTTGTCACATCTCGGTCATCTACGCTGCCTACGCTTGCAGACTATTGAATGAGCCGGTTTGCGCGGCGGTTCTGCCCTGAATTGGTGCTGGTCTAGTCCAGATAGGAAACATTGATGCGTGAAGAGGCGACAAAAGCGGTAACAGCCATCGGCCAGGTGCTTCAGGAGCAGATTGACCACGGCCTGTTGGCCCCGGGTAGCAAATTGCCGGCCGAGCGCAAGCTCAGTGAATTGTTCGGCACCACGCGGATCACTTTGCGTGAGGCGTTGTTGCAGCTGGAGTCGCAGGGGCAAATCTATCGCGAGGAGCGTCGCGGCTGGTTCGTCTCACCGCCACGCCTGGCGTACAACCTGATGCAGCGCAGCCACTTTCACGCGATGGTCAGTGCCCAGGGGCGGGTGCCGTCCACCGAGGTGATTTCGGCACGATTGCAACCGGCGTCGGCGGCCGTTTGTGCCTGGCTGCAATTGCCGGCGCTGTCGAGCGTGATCCAGATCTGCCGCTCACGGCGGATCGACGGGCGGTTGGTGCTGTATGTGGAGCACTATCTGAACCCGCAGTACTTTCCGGGAATCCTCGATTTCGACTTGAATCAGTCGATCACCGAGTTGTATGCGCGGCATTACGACCTGCACTACGGACGGGTGCGCTTCGAGATTGTGCCCACGGCGTTGTCGGTGGATGCGGCAGCGGCGTTGAAGGTGTCGGCGGGGAGCCCGGGCTTACGGATTGCCCGCGTCAACTATGACCAGCATGAACGCCTGATCGACTGCGACCTGGAGTTCTGGCGGCATGATGCGATTCATGTCGGCGTAGACGTCGTTTGACTTTGTAGGAGCTGCCGCAGGCTGCGATCTTTTGATTGTTAAAAGATCGCAGCCTGCGGCAGCTCCTACAAGGGTTGTTCCGGGGACCCGGCGGTGACCTGAATGCTCATCCGCGGTGTCGCCAGGTCCAGTCCGGCTTCATCCATGTGCCGCTTGAGCGACAGGTTGAACGCTCGCGACACTTCCCACTGCTTGATCGGCGCGGTCTTGAAGCGGGCGCGCAGGATCGCATTACCCGACTCGAAACTTTCCACCCCCTGGAACTCCAGCGGCGACCAGATATTGCGTCGCTGCAACGGATCGGTGCGCATTTTCTGGCCGACTTCGCGCATCAGTTTGATGGCGTTGTCGATGTCCATGTTGGCTGGCACCGCGACCCGGAAGATCGCGTAGCCGAATTCCCGGGAGTAGTTCTTGATGCTTTTGATTTCACTGAACGGAATGGTGTGGACGATGCCGTCGATGTCCCGCAGCCGCACGGTGCGGATGGTCAGGCCTTCGACCGTACCGAGGTGGCCGCCGACATCCACGTAGTCGTCGATGGCCAGTGAGTCTTCGATGATGATGAACAGCCCGGTAATCAGGTCGGCCACCAGCGACTGCGCACCAAAGCCGATGGCCAGACCGATCACACCGGCACCGGCCAGCAGGGGCGTGACGTTCATGCCCATGTTCGCCAGGGCAACGATCAGCGCGACAATGAAAATGGCCACGAACAGCACGTTGCGAATCAGCGGCATCATCGTCTGCGCGCGGGCATTGGCCAGGCCTTTGCGCGAGCGGGTCAGTGCGTGGTGCACGGCGGTGTCGCTGAGAATCCAGATCAACCAGGCGAACAGCAGCGTGCCGGCGAGGCTGAACAGCTTGACGCTGACTTCGTGGCCGTCGCCTTCGGTAAAGCGGATCAACGACATGCCCCAGACCCGCAGGCCGAGCTCGATAAAGGCCAGCCACACCAACAGGTGGAGGATTGTGTAGAAGAAGTTTTTCAACCGTTCCGAATACACGGCGTAACGCCGGATGCCGCGCTGGGGCTTGAGGGCGTGGCGGCGTACCAGGCCGTTGATGACCATGCACAACACCAGCAACACGGTGCAGATCAGCGACTGGCGCAGGGCCGTGCTGGTGTCGCCGGCGGAAATGAAGGTGGCGAACAGGGAAATGGCCACCAGCACCAGCGCCGGCACGTACCAGAAGGTGCCGAGAATCGACAGGGTGTCGTTGAGGGCGCGGCGGGTCAGGCGTCGGGATAGCGGCTGGTTGCGGATCAGGTGGGCGATCGGGCGGCGGAAACGCAAGATGAATCGGGCCGTGGACAAGGCTGCCAGGACATTGGCAATCGTGGCAGCCGTATGGGCCAGATGGCTGCCGAGGCTGTCGACCAGTTTTGGGTCACTCAGCGCTTCGCCAAACGCGGCGAAACTGCCGATCAGCCACAGCGGCCGAAACGCCTGGTGCCGCAGAATGTACAAGGCGCGGTGGCGGTGTGGGCCGTCGAGCAGGGAAAAGGCAATCACGCAGATGGCCGAGAAGCAGGTACCGACGACCAATGCATAGGCCAGCACCATGGCCAGGCTTTTGCCCAGGGACGAGGGCAGGGCATAGCTCATGTAGATCGTGATCACCAGGGCGATCAGCCATGGCCCGAGTTTGCGCAAGGCAAAGCGCAACATGTCCAGGGCACGGGGGTGCTGCGGCAGTTCTTCAGTCAGGCCGAAACGCATGCGTACGCGGTGGCTGATCCAGATCAGCGCGGCGGCCAGCAGGCTCCAAACCATCAGGATCATGGCGAACGCAAAGAGCATCGGCAGCCACTCATTGGCCGGCAGCGCCAGGGCCATTAACTCTTCCTGGGCCTGGTCGAACTCGCTGGACCAGCGCGTGAGCGGACTGTCGTCGCCGGAAAATTTCTTTTCGATCGTGGCCAGGGTTCCGCCAATCAGGCCCAGCACGCCTTCTTCGGTAGTCGGCTGGGCCTTTTTGGTGGTGTCACGCAGCCTTTTCAGATCGGCCAGCAGCTTGGTGCGCTGCTGATCGTTTTCCAGTGACTTGATCACTTCGTCCAGGGACTGCCCCAGCGGTTCCTGTGCTTCGGGCTGCGCCTTGGCCTGGCCGCCGAGCAGGCTTGGCAGGCCGGCCGCCTGGGCAGGTGCCACTGGCAGCAGCAACAGGCAGGCAAGGAAAAAATACGGAAGGGCAAAAAGACGAGCGAACACTAGGCGGTCAACCTCGCAAGGAGCGGATCGACCGAGTGTACGAGCCCGTCAAAATCAATGCGAGCCAAGGGCGATGAATTATTCGTTGAGTTTGGCGAGGATCTTGATCACCACGGTGGCGAGGATGGTCAGCATGCCGATCCACATGGCGAACACACCGGCGTTTTTGTCGCGAAAGTTGAAGCCAACGGCCAGCAAGAGCATCCCGGCAAGAATCGGGATCAGCATGGCGTGAAAGGTGGACATCGAAATCATGGAGACAGCCTTGTCGAAGGGATACTTGAAGTCTAGGCCGCTTTTGAAGCGGCCGAAGTGATGTGCGTGTGTAGGAGCTGCCGCAGGCTGCGATCTTTTGATCTTGTTTTTAAAAAAGCAAAATCAAAAGATCGCAGCCTGCGGCAGCTCCTACAGGGGTTACGGCAACTCGCGGCAGGCGTAGAACGCGCTCAGCACCTTGACCAGGTGCGCCAGGTCGTGGCTGCCGCACAGTTCGCGGATCGAGTGCATGGCGAACGTCGGCAGGCCGATGTCCACGGTGCGCACGCCCAGGTGGCTGGCGGTGATCGGGCCGATGGTCGAGCCGCAGCCCATGTCGCTGCGCACCACGAAGCTTTGCACCGGCACTTCTTCAGCCATGCACAGGTGACGGAAGAACCCGGCGGTTTCGCTGTTGGTGGCGTAGCGCTGGTTGCTGTTGACCTTGATCACCGGCCCGGCGTTGAGTTTCGGGCCGTGGTTGGCGTCGTGCTTGTCGGCGTAGTTCGGATGCACGCCGTGGGCGTTGTCAGCCGAAACCAGCAGGGATTTCTGAATGGTACGTACGAATTCATCACCTTCAGGCAGCAGGCGACGCAGGGTTTGCTCAAGCATCGGGCCGTCGGCACCGCAAGCCGAGCAGGAACCGACTTCTTCGTGGTCGTTGCAGACCAGCACGCAGGTTTCGTCGGTGTCGGCCGTCAGCAGCGCTTGCAGGCCGGCGTAGCACGACAGCAGGTTGTCCAGGCGCGCGCCGGCGATGAAATCGCCGTGCAGGCCAATGACCGCAGCGCTTTGGGTGTCGTAGAAACTCAGCTCGTAATCGAGTACCACATCGGCATTCAGGCCGTGTTCGCGGGCGAGCTGGTCGGTGAGCACCGCGCGGAAGTCCACGCGCTCGTCACCGGCGAATTGCGCGAGGATCGGCGGCAGTTCGGTCTGGGCGTTGATGGCCCAGCCCATGTTGGCTTCGCGGTTGAGGTGAATCGCCAGGTTCGGAATGATCGCGACCGGGGCCTTGAAGTCGATCAACTGGCTCTCGACCTTGCCATCACGCCGGAAGGTCACGCGGCCGGCCAGGGACAGGTCGCGGTCGAACCACGGTGCCAGCAGCGCGCCGCCATAGACTTCGACACCCAGCTGCCAGAAGCCCTGGCGTTGCAGCTCCGGTTGCGGCTTGACGCGCAGGCACGGGCTGTCGGTGTGGGCGCCGACCAGGCGAATGCCGCCGTGCAGTGGCGAATGGCGGCCCATTTTGATCGCGACAATCGAAGAGTCATTGCGGGTGACGTAGTAGCGACCGTTGGCTTCGGTATTCCACGGCTCGCGCTCGTCGAGGCGTTGATAGCCCGCCGCTTCCAGGCGCTGAACAAGGCTGGCGGTGGCATGGAACGGGGTAGGGGAGGCCTTGAGAAAATCGATCAGGCCTTGGTTCAACTCTTCGCGCATAAAGTAGCTCCAGACAGCAGTGGCGCCAGTTTAACGTATTGGCTTGGTAAATGGCGTCGCACTGAATGGCGGGGATGGCCACGGAAATCGAATCTGGAGGAGATCCCCTGTGGGAGCGGGCTTGCCCGCGAAGGCGTAGTGTCAGACAACATCAATAGTGACTGTTACACCGCTTTCGCGAGCAAGCCCGCTCCCACATTTTTAAAACGGTGCCGGGCACTCGAAGCGCAGGCGCTCGCCGGTCTGCGGATGGGTGAAAGTCAGCATGCTCGCGTGCAGGCACAGGCGCGGCCAGGCCGCCAGCGCCTGCTCGTGGGCATAGAGCCCGTCACCCAGCAGCGGATGACCGATCGAAAGCATGTGCACGCGCAACTGGTGGGAGCGGCCGGTGATCGGTGTCAGCTCAACGCGGCACCAGTCGCCGCAACGCTCCAGCACGCGCCAGAAGGTCAGCGCATGTTTGCCGAATTCATGGTCGACCACGTGGCGCGGCTTGGTCGGCGGGTCGTAGCGCAAGGGCAGGTCGATGCTGCCGCTGTCCAGTTCCGGCTGACCCCAGCACAGGGCGGTGTAGGCCTTTTCGGTCTCGCGGTCGTGAAATTGCCGGGACAGTTCGCGATGGGTATCCGGGTCGCGGGCCAGCAGGATGATGCCGGACGTTTCCCAGTCCAGCCGATGGACGATTCGCGCTTCCGGGTAGCCGTTTTCCTGCAGGCGGGTAATCAGGCAGTCCTTGTTGTCATCGGCCCGGCCAGGGACAGAGAGCAACAGGGTCGGTTTGTTCACCACCAGTACGGCAGCGTCCTGATGGATGATGTGGATGTTGGACAGCGGCATTAAAACAGCCTCGTAACAAACGCCAACGGCGGCTCAGGCCCCTTCCGGTTGCAGAAGGGGCCTGAGCCGCCGTGGCTCCTGGCGGATCGACTCAGCGATCAGGCAGGGTGATGTTGAGTTCCAGAATCGAGCAGCTGCCCTGGCTTTCCAGTGCGACATGCACGTCATCGGACCCGATATTGACGTACTTGCGGATCACCTCGACCAGTTCCTTCTGCAAGGCCGGCAGGTAGTCCGGGGTGCTGCGTTGGCCGCGTTCGTGCGCCACGATGATCTGTAGACGCTCTTTCGCTACCGACGCGGTGCTTTGCTTTTTGTTGGCACGAAAGAAGTCAAAAAGGTTCATTGCTTAGTTGCCTCCAAACAGGCGCTCGAAGAATCCCTTCTTCTGTACATCAAGGAATCGATGATCCACGGTCTTGCCCAGCAGGCGGTCAACGGTATCGCTGTAGGCCTGGCCGGCATCGCTCTGGTCGTCGAGAATCACCGGAACACCCTGGTTGGATGCCTTGAGCACCGCCTGGGATTCAGGGATCACGCCGAGCAGGGTCACCGAAAGGATTTCCTTGACGTCTTCTACGCCGAGCATTTCGCCTTTGCTCACACGCTCCGGGTGATAACGGGTAATCAGCAGGTGTTCCTTGATCGGGTCTTCGCCGCGTTCGGCACGACGGGACTTGCTGGCCAGCAGGCCGAGCATGCGGTCGGAGTCACGTACCGAGGAAACTTCCGGGTTGGTCACGACGATCGCTTCATCGGCGAAGTACATGGCCAAGTGGGCGCCTTTCTCGATGCCCGCCGGGGAATCGCAGACCACGAACTCAAAGTCTTCCTTGAGTTGCATCAGGACTTTTTCCACGCCTTCGACGGTCAGCGCGTCTTTGTCGCGGGTCTGGCTGGCAGCCAGCACGTAGAGGTTTTCCAGGCGCTTGTCTTTGATCAGGGCCTGTTGCAGGTTGGCTTCGCCGTTGACGACGTTGACGAAGTCATACACCACGCGGCGCTCGCAACCCATGATCAGGTCGAGGTTACGCAAGCCCACGTCGAAGTCGACGATAACTGTTTTGTGGCCGCGCAGAGCGAGGCCGGTACCGATAGCGGCGCTGGTGGTGGTCTTACCCACACCACCCTTGCCGGATGTAACCACGAGAATCTTGGCCAAGGTGTTTCACCCCTAAGGAAAAAGGACTTTTACAGCCCCTGAAAAACATCTCCTGAAAAACTACTGCAGTCGGACAGCCTTGGCTGGAATCGGGTTTTGAGCGGCGTTTACCCCCGGTAAACACTGCTTTCGGCCTTTTCCTACTTCGTTTGAGCCGTTTTCGCTACGTTTTAGAGATGCTTGGAAAATGCGGCAGTATCCGTTAAAGCCGAATGATGTTCAACACGTCGCCGGACAGGCTGACCTGCACACCCGAACCCCACAGAGGATCGCGGCGCAGATCTTCGGAAACCTTGTAATGCCCGGCGATGGAGATCAGTTCAGCACTCATTTGCTGACAGAAAATCCGCGCCTTGGTGTCGCCCTTGACGCCGGCCAACACGCGACCACGCATAGGGCCGTATACATGGATGTTGCCATCGGCGAGAAGTTCCGCCCCCGGGCTGACCGAGGAGATCACCACCAGATCGCAGCCCTGGGCATAAATCTGCTGGCCACCGCGTACCGGCGAGGTGATGATTTTTGTCGGCTTGATGGTCGGTTCAGGCGGTTTTTCCGGTTTTTTCTTCGGTTCGCCTTCGGTCAGGTCCAGTGGACGCTCCCGGGCACCGGACGGTGGCAGCACCGGGAGGTCGACCGCAATGGCGGCGGCAATGTCTTCGATGCGGCTGGCGCGGATCGCCAGGGTACGCAGGCCATGCTGGCGGCACACGCGCATCAGGCCGGGCAGATCGACGGCGCCTTCGTTGGCCGGGAGTTTGTCCAGGGCCAGTACCAGCGGCGCGTTGCTGAAGAAGTTGGGCGCCTGGGCGACCTTGGCGGCCAGTTGCCGATCAAGGCTTTCCAGGTCGTTACGGGCCAGTTCCAGCACCGTAATGGCCAGCATGCTGCCCTTCAACTGGAACACGGGATCTTGGTCTAGCGGTTCGGTTTGGCTCATGGTCGGCATACAACGACTTGTCACTAAAAGTGCCGAGACTTATAACGAGAACGCCCGCAGGCCGCAAGCCGGGTCGAACGATGTAGAATGCGCGGCCATTGTCATTCCGGAAGCATTAATGGACCGCCCGCGTTTTCGAAAAGCATTTCTATCTCCACGTTTCTGGCCGCTGTGGTGTGGCCTGGGGCTGTTGTGGCTGATCGTCCAGTTGCCGTATCCGGCCCTGCTGTGGATCGGCCGTGCACTGGGCTCATTGATGTATCGCGTGGCCGGCGACAGACGGCGCATTGCCAAGCGCAATCTGGAACTGTGTTTTCCGGAAAAAACCGCCGCCGAACGCAAACACCTGCTCAAGGAAAACTTCGCCTCCACCGGTATCGCATTTTTTGAGATGGCGATGAGCTGGTGGTGGTCGCGCAAGCGCCTGGCGAGTCTCGCTCACGTTGAGGGGCTGGAGTATCTGCAGCAGGCCCAGCGCGAAGGCAAGGGCGTGATCCTGATGGCGCTGCACTTCACCACGCTGGAAATCGGCGCGGCGTTGCTCGGTCAGCAGCACACCATCGACGGCATGTACCGCGAGCACAAGAATCCGCTGTTCGACTACATCCAGCGCCAGGGCCGCGAGCGGCACAACCTCGATTCGCTGGCGATAGAGCGTGAAGACGTGCGCGGCATGCTCAAATTGCTGCGCTCGGGCCGCGCGATCTGGTACGCGCCGGATCAGGACTACGGCGCCAAGCAAAGCATCTTTGTGCCGCTGTTCGGCATTCAGGCAGCGACCGTCACCGCCACGAGCAAGTTTGCGCGGCTGGGCAAGGCGCTGGTGGTGCCGTTCACCCAGGAGCGTCTGGCGGACGACAGCGGTTATCGCCTGGTGATCCATGCGCCGCTCGAAGGCTTCCCTGGTGAAACCGAGGAAGAAGACTGCATCCGCATCAACCAATGGATCGAAGGCGTCCTGCGCCAATATCCCGAGCAATACCTGTGGGCCCACCGCCGCTTCAAGAGCCGTCCACCGGGCGAGCCGAAGCTGTACGCCAAACGCCGTTGAACCCCGATCCCCTGTAGGAGCGAGCCTGCTCGCGATGGACTGGAGAGCGCCACGGGGCGTCAGGCTCCCAGCGTCATCGTTAACGTCCATCGCGAGCAAGCTCGCTCCCACAAGGGAGCAGGCCGTAACAACGAAACCCCATCAAGCACCATGGAGAGTTGTGCATGAGTCCAGCTGAACCGGTTACAGGGTTGATTCTTTCCGGCGGCGGGGCTCGGGCGGCTTATCAGGTCGGGGTGCTGGCGGCGATTGCCGAATTGCTGCCGCCGGGGGCGAGCAATCCGTTTCCGGTGATCGTCGGCACATCGGCGGGCGCGATCAACGCCGTCAGCCTCGCCAGCGGGGCAATGGACTTTCGTCATGCCATCCAACGCCTGACCGCCTTCTGGCAGGGCTTTCGCAGCCCTCTGGTATTGCGCAGCGACTGGCCCGGGGTCATTCGCCAGGCCACTCGCTTTGTCAGCCACAGTTTGCTCGGCATCGGCTCCCAGGTTCCGGTGGCGCTGCTCAACAGTTCGCCGCTGCGGGATCTGCTCAACGACAAGCTGCATATGGGCGGCATCGCCGAAGCGATCGCCCAGAAGCAATTGCATGCGGTGGCGGTCACGGCGTTCGGCTATGAGTCCGGTCAGGCCGTCACCTTTTATCAGGGTGGCGGCAAGATCGATGCCTGGTTGCGTCATCGACGCATTGGCGTTCCCACCCAACTGTCGGTTGAACACTTGCTTGCCAGTTCGGCGATTCCGCTGCTGTTCGCCCCGGTGAAAATCGGCGAAGAGTATTTCGGTGATGGCGCGGTGCGTCAGTCGGCACCGATCAGCCCGGCGCTGCATCTGGGCGCCAGTCGGGTGCTGGTGGTGGGCGTCAGCGGCAACCCCCGCGGTATCGACCCGCAACAACCCTTGCAGCGCAGCTACACCGGTCAGCAGCCGACCCTGGCGCAGATCGGCGGGCATATGCTCAACAGTACGTTCATTGACAGCCTGGAAAGTGACATCGAACTGTTGCAGCGCCTGAACCAGTTCAGTCACCTGATGCCTGACGGCACACCGACCCGCGCATTGGGCGTGGCGCCGGTGGACGTGCTGGTGATTTCACCGAGCCAGCCGATCGACGAGATTGCCGCGCGGCATCGTCAGGAATTACCGGCGGCGCTGCGTCTGTTCCTGCGGGGGCCGGGTGCGACCAAGACCAGCGGGGCAGGGGTGCTGAGTTACCTGCTGTTCGAGGCGGGATATTGCAGCGAGTTGATCGAACTGGGGCGACGGGATGCGTTGGCCAAGCGCGGGGAGTTGAGCCGGTTTCTCGGGCTCTCGGTGGCTGAAAGCGTCTGAACTGTCAGATCTGCCAGTAGATGTGGTCAGGTTTTTCCATCAGATTGAAGCCCCCGGCAGAGGGTTCGAAGATGGCGGCTGCACCTTGGATTGATGCTCACACACCGAACCTGTCGGTGGTGGATTCGCGCAGTTTGGCTGTGCGAAATGTCGCCTATTGCCGTCATCCGCGGAACCCGTCCATTGAGGCTCGCATCACCCGCAATCACTTTGACGCTGCCGGACGGCTGGTGGCTTCCTGGGACCCGCGATTGTGGGGCACGGCGCCAAAACCGAACCTCGTCACGACGCACAACCTGCAAAATCAGCCACTGCTGGTGGACAGCGTCGATGCCGGTTGGCAGCTGAGTTTGCTGGATCAGGCCGGTATGGCGCGATCGTTCTGGGACGGTCGCGGGAGCCAGCGGCACACTGAGTACGATGAGCTTCTTCGTCCGACGACCGTGACGGAGCAGATGAAGGATGAGATGTCGCGCGTCTCCGAGCGTTTTGCTTACGGCGGTGCGGGAGAAGAGTCTGCTGTTTATAACCAATGTGGCCAACTTATTCGCCATGACCATCCGGCTGGTCGGCACAGCCTTTGCGAATATGGCGTGGGTGGTTGGCTTCTGGCGGAAGAAACCCGCTTTATGCTCGATCTGGCCCCGCCGGATTGGTCGGCCGAATCCGCCGATGCGCGCCTTGAGGACGAGGTTTTCGGGACAGTTCAACAGCATGGGCCTTCAGGGGAAATGCTCTGTCAGACGGACGTCAGGGGAAACCTGCGAACCTTCGCTTACAACCTGTCTGGCAAGTTGCTGGAAACCCGACTGAGGTTGGCTGGTGCTTCCGGCCCTCCTCAAGTACTGGTGGGTGACATCCGATATGACGCCCTTGGCAAGGTTGAAAGAGAGCTTGCGGCAAATGGTGTCCTGACTACGGCCCGGTACGCGGCTGAAGATGGGCGGTTGGCCGGATTGCTCTCTTGCGATGCCCGAGGTGTGCCGCTTCAGCACCTCGAATACTCCTACGATCCGGTCGGCAATATCTCAAGTGTCGAAGACAAGGTGGCGCTGACGCGTTACTTCAATCATCAGCGGATCGACCCGATCAATCGCTATCGCTATGACAGCCTGTATCAACTGGTTGAAGCCACTGGCAGGGAAGTCAGCCAGCCCGGTCATGGTCCCGCATTACCTGCCTGGCAAACCACACCGTTGGACCCCAACCAACTGCGCAATTACACCCAATCTTTCAACTACGACGCTGCCGGCAATTTGCAAACCCGCCAACACAGCGGTGCGGAAACGTTTGAGATGTTTACCTCGACCGCCAGCAATCGCAGCGTTGCGGAGGAAGGCAATCTGGCGGATGGCTTCGATGCCAATGGCAATCAGCGGGAACTGTTGCGCGGTCAGGCAATGAGTTGGGACATTCGCAATCAATTGAGTCGCGTGACGATGGTGCGGCGTGAGGATGGGCCCGACGATACCGAGTGTTATTTCTACGACAGTCCCGGGCATCGACTGAGAAAAGTCCGACTCACCGAGACGGCTCGTCGCACACTGCGTGCCGAAGTACGTTACTTGCCGGGGTTGGAAATCCATCGGGATACGGCTACTGGCGAAGAGCGGCATGTGCTTAGTGTCGAGACGGGGCTTGGCCGTGTGCGGGCCTTGCACTGGGTTGAGAAACTGCCCAAGGGCGTACGCAATGATCAACTGCGTTTTTGCCTGAGTGACCATCTGAGCTCGTGCATGCTGGAACTGGATGAGTTGGGCGCAGTGTTGAGTCGCGAGGTTTATTACCCGTTTGGCGGTACGGCGTTGTGGGCGGCTGCCAGCGAAACCGAATCTGGGTACAAGACGATTCGTTACTCGGGTAAAGAGCGGGATGCGACGGGGCTTTATTATTATGGGTATCGGTACTATGCGCCTTGGTTGCAGCGATGGGTGAGTACTGATCCAGCTTTGGTTGCCAATGGTCTTAATTTTTTTTGTTACGTTTTGAATAACCCACTGGCGCTCAAGGACTTGTATGGGTTAGTGGGGGAGAGTTTTAACGATTTATTACTTGGAAATGATCATGAAAATTTAAAGGCGACTATAGGCAAGGCTGTTGTTGTGCGACAGCAGGCGGTGTTGATGGATTTTAACTTGGCGGACGATGTGCATAAACGTACCTATCTGAAGGCTTATACGTTTGATTCAGGACCTTTTGTTAACGACTATTTAAGAACAGGTAAGCAAAGAAATTACCCAGAAGGGTACTTTCCTAAAGAGGCTCGCATAGCCAGCGACAATGCGAGTCGTGTATTTGACTTGGCCAATATAATAGACGTGCTTCCTCACACCGGCGCTGTAACACTCTATAGGGGTGGGTCAGGGAGTCGTGGGACGTCGGGAGCTTTTTTTCGACAAGGTGGTTTAGGTACCGGAGATGTGTTGATCAATACCGATTTTGCTTCCTTTACAGAAAACCCTATTGTTGCCGCCGAGTTTGCGGGATATCGCTCAGGTGGTGAGGATCGCAGGTTTGACGAGACCTCTGTAATTTTTGAAGTCGATCATCATTTTAGCCCCAAGCCGTTGGCACCGTTATCCTCAAGGAGTGGTTACCCATTCTTTGAGTCTGAGTCACTGGCAAATCCCGGTGCGGCGTTTGAAATTATATCGGTAAGCTTGACTGATATTTTACTGGACGGGCAGGAACAGAATTATGTGAAGGTGTCCCTGTGTGAGGTAATCCCCCCCAAGATAGCGGTTGGTAATGGGGTATTTGGGTCGGCTATTGTTTTACCTGACAATGTCTTTGATATGCGCACGGGCGAGCCTATAGATTTTGATGGTTTTGAGCAGCGCTTAGGGCAGGCATCCAGACAGATTTTAAATGTCTATTACTAATGAAGAAAGTTGTGAAAATATCTGCCCGATATAACGACTATCGGGCGATATCTATTTAACGTTTTTTTATCAGAAGTGAACCTTGACCAGGAAGCTGGTCACGCTCTGATCCGTCTTGAAGCCCTGGCTGTCTTCAATCCCGTACTTGTTTTTCCAGTAGTCATACTCGACACCGACGTACAACTGCTTGGCACCCAGGTTCAGCGCCTTGCCCAGGTCGTATTTTACCTGTGGGTTGAAGTGCAGGTTGGCGTGGTATTCGCCTTTGCTGTTGACGTCGTTGTCGACGACCCAGTCCATGAAACCGTCGATCAGCACGTCCGATTCACCCACCGGGATGGTGTAGGACCAGACCGGCGAGACCTGCCAGATGTTGTCGCCCGGGCGGTCGCCTTCGGTGTGACGGTTGTAGAAGTTCAACTGGAAGTAGTCGAAGCCCGGGATGGCCAGGTCGAAGCCTGGGCCGATCAGGTACGACTCGGTGTCGTCTTCACCGAACTCGTAGGTCATGGCCAGCAGGACGTCCTTGATCGGGCCTAACTCGAACTTCTGGTCGAAGATCTTGTTGAACGACAGGCGCGGGCTGAGCTCGCCATAGTGGGTGTTTTCACCCGCGAAGTGGTCTTCCTTGCCGTTGTAGAAGATCTTGTCGATGAAGAAGAAGTTGTCGCCGTACTTCCAGCCATCGGCGTGTTCGAAGGTCACCGTCTGCTGGATGCGCGGGTTGACCTGGAAGTCCTTGCCATACAGGTAGGTCAGGCTGTTGGTCTGCCACTGCAGCAAATCGCCGGCCATGGCCTGGCCCCCGGCCAGCATCGATCCCGCCAGCATCAGGCTAGTGCACGTACGTTTCATTCGGTTGCTCCCAAAAAGTAGGTGGTTCCACGTTATTTTTTTAAGGTCGGCGCTCTGGTGTGGCGCCTGTTTCCGTAGCGGTAAAAAATCATCCAATCGGTCAGCTTTGGTGCTGTTAGCAAGAGCTGAGCCAAGGCTTTCAAAAAGCAAAAAAACTCCCGCTCGACGGCTCAAGAGCAGTCGATTGAGAGGGGTTTTGGGGTGCCTTGGTGCCTGCCAGCGCCGGGATAAGTTGGCCTGCTGGTCAGGTTTTACATCCGGGCTTTTTTTTAAACCGGATTCGGGCGGCCGCGGAGAATACTGACTCCTCGGCCAGGTCTCAAGTGCTCCGCAACGGCGCACCGACGACAGGTTTGGCGCACGGTTGCGGGGCAGCATCAGAAATGCACCTTCACCAGCAGGCTGGTGGTGTTTTCATTGGTGTCGAATTTGCCGCTGTTTTCGATGCCGTACTTGTCTTTCCAGTAGCTGTATTCGGCGCCGACGTACACCTGCTTCTCCCGCCAGCCCAGGGCTTTGCCCAGGTCGTACTTGATCTGCGGGTTGAAGTGCAGGTTGGCGTGATAGGTGCCATGGGCGTTCTGGTCGTTATCCACGACCCAGTCAATGTAGCCGTCGATCAACAGGTTCGAGTTGCCCAGTGGCAGGGTGTAGGACCAGGCCGGCGTGATCTGCCAGACGTCGTCGCCGGGACGCGAGCCTTCGGTCTGGCGGTAGTAGACGTTCAAGGTGAAAAAATTGAAGCCCGGTACCGCGAGGTCGAATCCGGGGCCGATCAGGTAGGCCTCGGTGTCGTCTTCGCCGTTCTCGTAGGTCATGGCCAGCAGCACGTCCTTGATCGGGCCGAATTCGAAGCGACGGTCGAGGATCTTGCCCAAGGAGAGGCGCGGGCTGAACTCGCCGTAGTAGGCGTGGACGCCTTTGTTCCGGTCTTTCTCGCCGTTGTAGTAGGTGCTGTCGATGAACATGAAGTTGTCACCGTACTTCCAGCGATCGGCGTGTTCGAAGGTTATCGTCTGCTGGATCGACGGGTTGACCACGAAATCCTTGCCGTACAGATAGCTCAGGCTGTTGGTCTGCCACAGCAGTAAATCGCCGGCCATGGCCTGACTCGCAGCCAGCAGGCCAGCACCCAACAGCAGGTTGGTTTGTGTCCGAATCATCTGTTGCTCCCTCTTGTTTTTATTTTTGAGGCACAGGAAACCCCTGCCCTTGTAGGAGCGAGCTTGCTCGCGATGGTCGTCAACGATTACGCGTGTTATCTGGATAAACGCGGTGTTCTCGGGTTCATCGCGAGCAGGCTCTCTCCTACAGGGGGTGTGCGTTTCTGTCTTAGTGGGCGTGGCAGTCGTTGATGGCCGCGCGTTCGGCGCCGCCAAGGATGTTGAACAGCAGGTTCAGCGTCAGCGCGCTGAGGGTGGCCATGGCGATGCCGCTGTGGGTGATCGGGCTCATCCACACGGGCAGGTGGGCGAAAAACTCCGGGCGCACCACCGGGATCAGGCCCATGCCGATGCTCACCGCCACCAGCAACTGGTTGCGACGGTCACCGATGTCGGCTTCCTGGAGAATCTTGATCCCGGTGGCGGCGACCATGCCGAACATCGCAATCGCTGCGCCGCCCAGGACTGCCGGAGGGATCGAGGCCACCAGGAACGCGGCCTTGGGGAGCAGGCTCAGGACGATCAGCAAACCGCCGGCGACGATGGTCACGGAGCGGCAGCGCACACCGGTCATCTGCACCAGGCCGATGTTCTGGGCAAAGGAGGAGTGGGTGAAGGTGTTGAAGAACCCGGCGAAGAACGAGGCGCCGGCATCGCACAGCAAACCGCGCCGCAGCATGCGTGGGCAGACTTCCTGGCCGGTGATTTTGCCCAGCGCAAGAAACATCCCGGTGGACTCGACGAAAATGATCACCACCACCAGGCACATCGACAGGATCGGTGCGAGTTCGAATTTCGGCATGCCGAAGTGCAGCGGCGTAACGAATTGCAGCCATGGCGCCTGCGCCATGCCGCTGAGGTCGACCATGCCGAGCAGGCCGCAGAGCACGTAGCCCAGGCACATGCCGATCAGCACGGAAATATTGACCCAGAAGCCGCGCATGAAACGATGCACCAGCAAAATGGTGCCCAGCACCAGGGCGGCGATGGTCAGGTAGATCGGAGAGCCGAATTGAGCGGCGCTGGCACCGCCGCCGGCCCAGTTCACGGCCACGGGGAACAGCGACAAACCGATCGAGGTGATGACCGTGCCGGTCACCAATGGCGGGAAGAAACGTACGACCTTGGACATGAACGGCGCGATGAGCATGCCGAAGAAACCGGCAGCGATGGTCGCGCCGAAGATCCCTTGCAGGCCGATACCAGGCATGCCGGCCATGGCGACCATGCTGCCGACGGCGGCGAAACTGGCCCCCATCATCACCGGCATGCGAATGCCCATGGGGCCGATGCCGAGGGACTGGACGATGGTGGCAATACCGGCCACCAGCAGGTCGGCGTTGATCAGAAAGGCGATTTCTTCACGACTCAGGCCAGCGGCCTGTCCGATGATCAGCGGCACCGCGATGGCGCCACCGTACATCAGCAGAACATGTTGCAAACCGACCAGGATCAGTTGCAAGAGGGGCAAACGCTGAATGGCGGGTGCGTCGGGGATGCGCGCTGCGGATAGCTCGGACATGCAACACCTCGGATCTTTTTTATTCTTGTGATTTTGTGCGTCAGGCAAACCTGTGGGAGCGGGCTTGCTCGCGAATAGGCCATAACATTCAACATCGTTGTTGACTGACCTGACGCTTTCGCGGGCAAGCCCGCTCCCACAGGATCTGTGTTGCCTGTGTGGGAGCGAGCCTGCTCGCGAAGCTTTTAACGATTAATTGGTCTGGGCTCCCTGCACAATCCAGGCACCGATCAGGTCACGTTCCTGCTGGGTCATCTGGGTGATGTTGCCCAGTGGCATGATCTGGCTGGTGACGGCTTGCGCCTGGATCCGCGGTGCGTTCTGGCGGATCTGCTCGGGGGTGTCGAGCATCACGCCGGCAGGGGCCGCACTGAACAGCGGGCTGGTGGGCTTGGCCGAGTGGCAAACCGCGCAACGTTCCTGAATCACGCTGTGCACTTTGTCAAAGCCAGGGCCGGCGTTGGACGCTTGCGCCGGAGCGGCGGCTGGCGCTTCTGCAGGTTTGGCTTCAGCGGGTTTCAAACCACCGCCCACTGCGGTTTCCGGCAGCGGCTGGTATTCGATCTTCGCGGGTGCCTTGGCCACTTCCGGGTTGTTCAACGGTGCAGGGCCGGTGACGTAGGCCAGGCTGATCATGCCGACGGCTGCGACTGGAAGGGTCCAGGCAAACTTGTGGCTGTCATGACGGGTGTTGAAGTAGTGACGCACCAACACCGCCAGTACCGCGATCCCGGCCAGGATCAACCAGTTGTACTGGCTGCCGTAGGTGCTCGGGAAGTGGTTGCTGATCATGATGAACAGCACCGGCAAGGTGAAGTAGTTGTTGTGACGCGAACGCAGCAGGCCTTTGGCCGGCAGGGCCGGATCCGGCGTGCGGTTCTCGGCGATCGCCGCGACCAGTGCGCGCTGTGCCGGCATGATGATGCGGAACACGTTGCCGACCATGATGGTCCCGATGATCGCGCCGACGTGCAGGTACGCACCGCGACCGCTGAACACCTTGCTGAAGCCATAGGCCGCGCCGATGATCAGGACGAACAGGATGAAGCCGAGCAGGGCAGGGCGTTTGCCCAGGGCCGAGTCGCACAGGAAGGAGTAGACGAACCAGCCGATGAACAGCGAGCCGATACCGATGGCTACGCCTTCCGGGCCGCTCAGGGTGCTGCCCGGAGCCAGCAGGTAGAGCGTCGGGTTGGAGTAGAACACCACGCACAGCAGCGCGATCCCCGACATCCAGGTGAAGTAGGCTTCCCATTTGAACCAGTGCAGGTTGTCCGGCATGGTCGGTGGGGCCAGCTTGTATTTTTCCAGGTGGTAGATGCCGCCGCCGTGGATCGCCCACAAATCACCGGCCAGGCCGGTTCTCGGGTTGACCCGGTTGAGGTTGTTTTCCAGCCAGACGAAATAGAACGACGCACCGATCCAGGCCACGCCAGTAATCATGTGAACCCAGCGCACGCTCAGGTTCAGCCATTCCAACAGATGTGCTTCCACAGTCTTTACCTCTCGCCTGTCACTCTGTTGTCGAGTGATCAGACCTTCTCTTATTGGTGGGGGGCGAGGATCAAACGCTCATCCTCTTTGAAAAAATGCTCATCGCAGTTATTGCCTGTGCCACTGCGATCAACCACCAGGAAGTCATCCCGCTTTTCGATCGTCAGCACCGGGTGGTGCCAGACGCCGCGATGGTAATTAATGCCCTGCCTGCCGTTGGTGACGAAGGCGCGGACCAAGCCTGATACAGGTTCATCGCCAAGTGGCGCGACCACGATCAGAAAGGGGTTGCCGAGCAGCGGAATGAAAGCCTGGCTGCCCAGCGGATGGCGCTCCAGCATGCTGACGGTCAGCGGCATGTCCTGCGCGTCGGCGCGGAAGATGCTGATGATCGCGTTGTCCTCTGGCGTAGCGGTTTCGACCGTCGCCAGTTTATGGAAGCGCATGGTCGAACCGTTGTTGATCATGAAGTGATCGCTGCCGTCGGTTTCGATCACGTCACCGAAAGGGGCGAAGGCTTCTTTGGTCAGCGGTTCAATCGTCAGTGTGCGCATGCTGTTCTTTTCCGAATTCTGTGTTGTTTGTTTTGACGCCATCGCGAGCAAGCTCGCTCCCACAGTGGACTGTGGCGTTCACAAAACCTGTGGGAGCGAGCTTGCTCGCGATTGGGTTCAGCGCTTATTTAGCGACCTTGCCCAGTACACGCAGGCGGCTCACACCACCATCCGGGAACACGTTCAGGCGGATGTGGGTGATCGGGCCCAGTGCCTTGATCTGCTCGGCGAAGGTGTGTTCGGCGTGCATTTCCAGCTTCTGGCTTGGCAGCAGTTCGCGCCAGAACAGCGATTGGGTTTCGATCTGGCTGTCGGTGCCGCCCTTCACGAAAGCGCCCTGGATCGAGCAGCTGTCCGGGTAGTTGCCCTTGAAGTGCAGGGTGTCGACGATGACTTTCTCGACTTCGCCGGCATGACCCAGCGCGACGATGACCCAGTCATTGCCTGGGGTACGGCGACGCGCGGTTTCCCAGCCGTCGCCCATGTTGATGCCACGGCCCGGGTTGAGGATGTTGCTCATGCGGCCGAAGTGTTCATCGGAGCAGGCGAGGGCGCGGCCACCGTTGAGTGCTGCGGCCAGGTCGACTTGCTCGTTGTCGCCGATGGCCGACCAGTCGCGGAACGGCACGCCGTACACACGCAGACGGGCCACGCCGCCATCCGGGTAGATGTTGAAGCGCAGGTGGCTGAAGGCCTGGTCGTTGCTGATTTCGTGGTAGTGGTGGCTGTTGCCTTGCAGCTCGACGGCGGACAGCACTTCAGTCCACTGAGTGTTTTCATCAGGCTCGCCCGACGCCAGGAAGCAGGCTTCCAGGGACGCCGATGGAGGGAAGTTGCCGGTGAAGAATGAAGTGTCGATGTCGACGCCCTTGATCGAACCCGGTACACCCAGGCGGATCACGGCGCTGTCGAAGCCTTCGAAGCGCTTGCGGCGCGATTCCCAGCCGTCCATCCACTTGCCGTTGTCATCGAACACGCCCTCCTTCCATACGGCCGGGGTCGGTTGGAACAGACGGTTGGCGTCTGCGAACCAGTCATCGGTGACCGAGATGATTTTGGTGCCCAGGCGGGCATCGGCCAGGTTGACGAACTTCTCGAAAGGTACGGCGTAAGCTTTCATTCTTCTTGTCTGCCTTTAATAAGTTGGCTTGGGATGCTTGCAAGGCCCTGGGCGGTTTCGGCGTTCATGAAATCGCTGGGCCAGGCTTGCTATAGGGTCAGTAATCGGAACAGGGCGATCTTGTTGATCTCCGCCAGCGCGCATTTGAACTCGGTGTCGACCGGGTTGTGGATGCGCGTTTCGAACGCTGCGAGGATCTGATGCCGGTTGCTGCCTTTTACCGCCATGATGAAGGGAAACTTGAACTTGGCTTTGTAGGCGTCGTTCAGCTCGGTGAAGCGCTGGAACTCTTCGGCCGTGCATTGGTGAATACCGGCGCCAGCCTGTTCATTAGTGCTGGCTTCGGTCAACTCGCCCTGGACGGCGGCTTTGCCGGCCAGGTCCGGGTGAGCGTTGATCAGCGCCAACTGGCTGGCGTGATCGGCGCTCAACAGGATGTCGCTCATGCGCTGGTGCAGGGTTTCGATCTCGTCGATCGAGGCGTCCTGGCCCAGGTCGAAGGCCTTTTCGGCCACCCATGGCGAATGTTCGTAGATGTCGGCGAAGGCTTTGACGAAGGCGTCGCGGCTCAATGTCGATGGTTTCAATGTTTGAAAGGCGCTCATTTCGCGGCCCCTTGGTACGGGTGGGTTTCCTGCCAGTGGCGCGCGATGTCGACGCGACGGCTGAACCACACCTGTTCATGACTTTTAGCGTATTCGATAAAGCGCTTGAGCGAAGCCAGACGCGCCGGACGGCCAATCAGGCGGCAGTGCAGGCCGATCGACAGCATCTTCGGTGCTTCGGCGCCTTCCGCGTAGAGCACATCGAACGCATCCTTGAGGTATTCGAAGAAGTCGTCGCCCTTGTTGAAACCCTGGACCTGGGTGAAGCGCATGTCGTTGGTGTCCAGGGTGTACGGAATCACCAGGTGCGGCTTGCCGGTCGGGTTGTTCGGTTCCCAGTAGGGCAGGTCGTCGTCGTAGGTGTCGCAGTCGTAGAGGAAACCGCCTTCTTCCATCACCAGGCGACGGGTGTTCGGACCCGTGCGGCCGGTGTACCAGCCCAGTGGGCGTTCACCGGTGATTTCGGTGAGGATGCGGATCGCTTCGAGCATGTGCTCGCGTTCCTGGTTTTCATCCATGTACTGGTAGTCGATCCAGCGGTAGCCGTGGCTGCAGATCTCGTGGCCGGCATCGACCATGGCGCGGATCACGTCCGGGTGACGCTGGGCGGCCATGGCCACGGCGAAGATGGTCAGCGGAATGTCGAATTCCTTGAACAGCTTCAGGATCCGCCATACGCCGGCACGGCTGCCATACTCGTAAAGGGATTCCATGCTCATGTTGCGCGCGCCTTGCAGCGGCTGGGCAGACACCATTTCCGACAGGAAGGCTTCGGATTCCTTGTCGCCGTGCAGGATGTTGCGCTCGCCGCCTTCTTCGTAATTGAGTACGAACGACAGGGCAATACGGGCATTGCCCGGCCAGTGTGGATGAGGAGGGTTACTGCCGTAACCGACCAGGTCGCGTGGGTAGTCAGCGCTCACTGCAGGCTTCCTTCTTGTTCGATGATGACGGTTGGTGTGACGCAGCTGAAGATTGGTTGGCAGGCTGGCGTCACAGCGATGGGCTGATTGTATACAACTTTATATTCACTTTGTAAGCCTGAATTTTCGCATTTTTAACCGACTGTCATCTTTTACTGCTATTGGCGTGAGCCTGCAAGAAATCTGCCTGACTGGTCAGTAATTTGATGAAGGGTTCATGGAGTGTGCTGTTCGGCGGGAAATCGGCGGTAAATGTGCAGGTGCCGGGTATGGCGCGAAAAATGTCGTTTTTATTGTGTACAATTTTTTTGAAAAGTGTCTTAATCAGTCGCTCGCCGCAACTTTTCGTGCTCCGAATCGGTGCGGTCTCCTTTTCAACTGACTTCGGGAGGCGCGAAGTCTGACTGCTCCACGCAGGCAGGCGCGCAGAATCAATGGGACGTTTGACTACACACGTTTTGGACGCAGCACACGGTTGCCCGGGCAGCTCGATCAAGGTCGAGTTGTACCGCGTTGAAGGATCGCACCTGGAATTGGTCGCCAGCGCGATAACCAACAGCGATGGCCGTGTCGATGCACCGTTGCTGCAAGGCGATGACTACCGCACCGGGGTCTATCAGGTTCAGTTTCATGCCGGCGATTACTACCGCGCCCGCGGCGTCAAGCTGCCGGAGCCGGCCTTCCTGGATGTGGTGGTGCTGCGTTTCGGCATCTCTGCCGAGCAGGATCACTACCACGTGCCGTTGTTGATTTCACCTTACAGCTACTCCACCTATCGCGGCAGCTGATCCCCCAAGCAGCTGCTGCACCCTGGAAGCGACTGCGCATATAGCTTCTTTGGTCTTTCGCCCGCTCACACTGCGGGCTTTTTTTCGTCTGTAGGAGCGAGCTTGCTCGCGATGGAGGTCCAGACAACGCGGGCATTCAGATGGCCCGCGTCATCGTTGACGTCCATCGCGAGCAAGCTCGCTCCTACAGCTGTTAGCGGCTCAGCAGAGACGCAGCCCCCGCACCACTGAACAACCCGGCACTGATCCGGTTGAACCAGCTCTGCCCCTTGCCGCTACGCAGATAACGTGCCGCGCCATGGGCGCCGAGGCCATAAGCCAACTTGCAGGCCAGATCCAGCAGCGTCCAAGTGACAATCATCACCAGCAGCTGCGGCAGGAACGGCTGTTCGGCACTCAAGAACTGCGGCAGGAAAGCGGCGAAGAACAGGATGTCCTTCGGGTTGCTGGCGCCCAGCATGAACGCACGCCCGAACAGTGCACGAAAGCGTGGCACCGGTGCGGCCTGTGGCACTTCAGCGCCATGGGAAGGCAGGCGCGATTGCTGCCAGCTCTGCCAGGCGAGGTAGAACAGGTATAGGGCACCCAGAATCTTCAGGGCGCTGAACAGCTGTTCCGACGCCAGCAACAACGCACCCAGGCCTAGCGCCGACGCACTCAGCAGACAGATCGATGCGGACACGCCGCCGAGAAAGGCCGGGTAAGAGCGGCGCAGGCCGTAATTCAGACTGTTGCTGATCATCAGCAAAGACAGGGGCCCCGGGATCAGGATCACTATCAGCGCAGCGCCGCTGAACAGCAGCCAGGTTTCCAGACTCATCACTTTCCTCCATTTGCACAAAAGCCTCACCCGACGGGGTGAGGCTGTTTTGAAGCGGGTCCCGCGTAAGACTTACAGGAAGATGAACTTGGCGATGAAGATCGCGCAGAGCACCCACAGGCTGACGGAGATTTCCTTGTACTTGCCGGTGCCGGCCTTCAACGCCACGTAGGTGATGAAGCCCAGCGCGATGCCATCAGCGACCGAGAAGGTCAGTGGCATCATGATTGCGGTGACGATCGCCGGAATGCTGTCGGTCGCTTCATCCCATTCGATGTGGGCCATGCCGCCCATCATCAGCATTGCGACATAAATCAGTGCGCCCGCGGTGGCATAGGCGGGAATCATGCCGGCCAGTGGTGCGAAAAACATTGCCGCTATAAATAGCACACCCACGGTGACTGCGGTAAGACCAGTCCGACCACCCGCAGCGACACCGGCAGCACTTTCCACGTAGCTGGTGACCGGCGGAACGCCGACTACTGCACCGAATACGCTGGAAGCACTGTCGGCTTTCATGGCGCGGGAGAGGTTTTCGATCTTGCCGTCAGCGCCCACCAGGTTGGCGCGCTGGGCAACCCCCATCAAGGTGCCGGCGGTGTCGAACATGTGTACGAAGAGGAACGCCAGGACCACGCTGATCATGCTGACGTTGAACACGCCGGCGACGTTCATGGCCATCCAGGTCGGAGCCAGGCTTGGCGGGGCCGACATGATGCCCTCGTAGTGCACCAGGCCCAGACCCCAGCCAGCGAGGGTCACGGTGATGATGCTGATGAGGATCGCGCCGAACACCTTGTGATAGCTGAGGATGGCGATCATCAGGAAGCACACGGCGGCGAGCAGCGGGCCGGGTTCGCGCAGGGAGCCGAGCTTGATCAGCGTGGCCGGGCTATCGACGACGATACCTGCAGTTTTCAGGCCGATCAGCCCCAGGAACAGACCCACGCCGGCGCCCATGGCGAAGCGCAGGCTGACCGGGATGCTGTTGAGCAGCCATTCGCGGATCCGCGAGAAGGTCAGGATCATGAACAACACACCGGACACAAACACCGCGCCGAGGGCGGTTTCCCAGTTGTAGCCCATGGTGCCGACCACGGTGTAGGTGAAGAAGGCGTTGAGCCCCATGCCTGGCGCCAGGCCGACTGGCCAGTTGGCGTACAGGCCCATCAACAGGCAACCGAGTGCAGCGGCGATGCAGGTGGCGACGAATGCCGCACCGTGATCGATCCCGGCGTCGGCCATGATGTTGGGGTTGACGAAAATGATGTAGGCCATCGTGATGAAGGTTGTCAGACCGGCAATCAGCTCGGTCTTCACCGTGGTGCCGTGCAAGCTGAGTTTGAACAGACGCTCCAGCAAGCCATTGCGTAATGGCGGCGAGAGATCCAGCGTCGATGCTTCGGATTTGCGGCTTTCCACAGCGAATACTCCTCAAGAGTTTTATTGTTATTTCCAGGGCCGGACCCATGAGGGTGGCAGCGGCCCTTTGAGGCACTTGCGAATTTGTTGACCGATTGGTCAGGAACTCGCACGAAGTGGATTATGCTTTTGTATACAAAGAATGCAAATAATGTTTTTGATTTTGTCGACGAAAAGTTTGGCTTTAGGGATATATCGCCTGTTCCGGCCCCTTCGCGAGCAAGCCCGCTCCCACAGGAAGCCCGGTCAGGCACAAGATTTGTGGGCACCATCCATCACTGTGGGAGCGGGCTTGCCCGCGAAGAGGCCGGATCAGCCAGCATCAAAATCAGCAATTCAGTCGGTATGGGCCTGACTTTTCCCCAACGCCAGATTCACCGCCAACCACCCATTCACCGCCGTCTCCCCAGCCTCGGCAAACACCCGCTCCAGCAATTTCACCTGCTCACGTCTCAACGCCTGCTCAAACCGCGCGCCTTCCGCAGTCAACTCCAGCAGACGCTTACGCTTGTCCGTCTCGGACGCGACGCTGTCGACCAGATGCATCTCCAGCAATTGTCGCAACGGCATGTTCAGCGCCTGCTTGCTCACGCCAAGCAAGGCGAGCAGTTCCTTGACGCTCAGGTTCGGATAGCGGGCGATGAAAAACACGATGCGTTGATGCACCCGGCTCAGCCCTCGGCGTTCGAGCATTTCATCGGCCTTGGCGGTGAAAGCCTGGTAGCCGAAGAAAAACGCTTCCATGGCTTGCTGTTGGGAAAGCGGGTTTTTAAGGTCAAGCATGTTGACGTATCCATTCGAAGAAGCGTAATTTCGGTCAACAAGTTTGACTCATTTTCCTCATGCCTCGCTACCGGTGATCCCCATGGCTTTTTCCGAACGTGTCTCACGCCTTAAAAGTTCTTTGATCCGTGAAATCCTTGCCGCGGCCCAGCGCCCGCAGGTGATGTCGTTTGCCGGCGGTTTACCTGCCGAAGCCATGTTGCCAAAGGTCGACTGGGCCGAGATGCCGCTTTCCATGGGCCAATACGGCATGAGCGAGGGCGAACCTTCGCTGCGTGAGGCGCTGGCCGCCGAGGCGCGAGCGTTGGGTGTGGCATGTGAGGCAAGCCAGGTACTGGTGGTCAGTGGTTCACAGCAAACTCTGGATCTGGCCGCCAAGCTCTACATCGACAAGGGCACCGAAATCCTGCTCGAAGCGCCGACTTATCTGGCGGCATTGCAGATTTTCCAGCTGTTCGGCGCCGATTGCCTGACCGTGCCGCTGGAGGCTGACGGGCCTAACCTTACGGAGCTGCGCGCTCGCCTGGAGCAACACCGCCCGGCCTTCATCTACCTGATCCCGACCTTCCAGAATCCTTCGGCGGTGCGTTACAGCGAAGCCAAACGCGACGCGGTGGCAGCGCTGCTCGACGAGTTCGGCGTCACCCTGATCGAAGACGAGCCTTATCGCGAGCTGACCTTCGATGGTGGCAGCGCCACGCCGATTGCCGGTCGTTTGAAAAAAGCCAGCTGGATCTACACCGGGACCGTGTCGAAAACCCTGTTGCCAGGTTTGCGCGTCGGCTATCTGATCGCCAGCCCGGACCTGTTTCCCCATCTGTTGAAACTCAAGCAGTCGGCGGACCTGCACACCAACCGGGTCGGCCAGTGGCAGGCGTTGCAATGGATCGGAACCGAGAAGTATCAACAGCATCGCAGTGAGCTACGGGATTTTTACCGGGTGCGCCGGGATGCGTTCCAGCTGGCACTGCAAACCCACTTTTCTGATCTGGCGGACTGGAACGAACCGCAGGGCGGGCTGTTTTTCTGGTTGAAACTCAAGCAGCCGCTGGACACTCGAACCTTGCTCAATGCGGCGTTGGCCAACGATGTGGCGTTCATGCCGGGCGAGCCGTTCTTCCCCGATCCGGACAAGCATCACGGGTATTTGCGGTTGAACTTCAGCCACATTGACCCAGCGCGGCTGGAGGAGGGGCTCAAGGGCTTGGCGGGGGTGGTACGGGCAGCCCAAGCCGCCAAAGCGGCCTGAAAGCAGACAAAGATAAACCGGCCCTTGAGCCGGTTTATCTTTGTTCGGGGTTTGCGTTGTCTGAGCCGGCCCCATCGCGAGCAAGCTCGCTCCCACAGGTTTTGTGCACGCCACAAGCCCCCTGTGGGAGCGAGCTTGCTCGCGATGGCGTCAGTCAGATCACCACAAAAACATCAGGCAGCCGCAAATCGCTTGTCCAGATAATCAATGATCACCTTGGACTCATACATCCAGGTGGTCTGGCCATTTTCTTCGATACGCAGGCACGGCACCTTGATCTTGCCGCCTTGCTCGAGCAGGGCCTGGCGATCCTGTTCGTTGTTCTTCGCATCGCGCAGGGCCACCGGCACGTTCAGGCGGCGCAGGGTGCGGCGAGTCTTCACGCAGAACGGGCAGGCGTGGAATTGATACAGGGTCAGCCCCTTGGCGGCGGATTCAACCTGGGCCTGGGCGGCAGCAGGGCGCTGCTTTTTGCTTGGGCGAGTCAGGAAGTCGATGAAGATGATCAGTTGGCCAAGGCCGACACGAAGCGCTTTTACGAACACGTTGAAAGCCTCACGGTGCTAACGAAGAAGGGCGCGCAGCTTACCTGATTTTTCGCGGACGAAAAAAAACCGGCGATGAATGCCGGTTTTCTTCGTGCCGCGAATTACTTGATGAGGCTGAGGAATTCGCTGCGGGTGGCGGCGTTCTCGCGGAATTCACCGAGCATCACCGAAGTGATCATCGACGAATTCTGCTTTTCCACGCCGCGCATCATCATGCACATGTGCTTGGCCTCGATCACCACTGCAACGCCCAGGGCGCCGGTGACTTGCTGGACCGCATCGGCGATCTGGCGGCTGAGGTTTTCCTGGATCTGCAGGCGACGGGCGTACATGTCGACAATCCGCGCCACCTTCGACAGGCCCAGGACCTTGCCGCTCGGGATGTAGGCAACGTGCGCCTTGCCGATGAACGGCAGCAGGTGGTGTTCGCACAACGAGTACAACTCGATGTCCTTGACCAGCACCATTTCGCTGTTGTCGGAGCTGAACAGGGCACCGTTGGTGACCTCTTCCAGTGTCTGTTCATAGCCGCGGCAGAGGTACTGCATGGCTTTGGCGGCACGTTTTGGCGTGTCGAGCAGGCCTTCGCGGGAAACGTCCTCGCCGAGCTGGCCGAGGATCGCCGTGTAATTCTGTTCCAGGGACATGAAACTACCTGTGGGATTTTACGCAAAGGGCAAGGGTACGGTGACGGACACGACGCTGCAAGCGTGGCGCATCAGCTTTACTCGTCGCGGCCTTCCATCATGGTGCGTTTGAGCATCACATAAACCGCCCCGGCACCGCCATGTTTGGCCTGGCACGAGGTGAAGCCGAGCACTTGCGGATGCTGGCGCAGCCAGGTGTTGACGTGGCTTTTGATCATCGGCCGCTTGCCGTCCAGGCGTACTGCCTTGCCATGGGTGACGCGCACGCAGCGGATTTCGAATCTGGTTGCTTCGGCGAGGAACGCCCAGAGGGTTTCCCGGGCCTTTTCCACGCTCATGCCGTGCAGGTCGAGGCTGCCTTCGAATGGAATCTGACCGATCTTGAGCTTGCGCATCTGGCTTTCCTGCACGCCGTCACGCGCCCACATCAGCTCGTCTTCAGGGCCGACGTCGATGACGAACTGATCGGACAGACCGTCAACGGTGGTGGATTCGGTGCGCACGGTGGCCGCTTGACGCAGTTTGGCAATCTGCGCACGGTCAGCCTTGGGTTTGCCGGTTTCGGCGCGATCGTGCTTGATCGGCTTGACGCCTTGGATCGCGCTTTTGAACAGGGAAAAATCGTCGTCTTGCATGTCAGCCTCCGCGAAGGGCGGCCAGTTTACCCAACTCGAAGCGAATCGGGCGCGACAAAAACGCGCGCAGCGCTTGGCTCAGTCGTGTTTTTTCATCAGGTGCGGGGACATGGCCAGTTCCCGCGACTGCCGCGAGCGACGGCGGCAACGGCGCCACAGCCAGACACCGAGGTACAGCACGAACAGGCCGATGGCCAGGATCACGGCAGCAGCGGTGCGGCTGGTGTTCAACTCACCCAGGGCGGGTGCGTGGCCGAGCAGGCCGGCGGCACCGGCCATGGCGAGCAACACGCCGCACATCGCCAGCAATGCCGCGAACGTCGCGCCGATTCGAAAACGCCAGTTGCGTTGGCCTTTGGGCCGCAAGCGGCGAGCGTCAAAACCATCGGATAACTTCATTCCGACCTTCCTCAATGGGTATCGGCCCTTCGACCGGGAGTTGACCGGGATGTTCCTGAGGCTAAGACAATTACGGCAAATGAGAGGTTTTTGCGGATGAGCGGCGTTCCAGGCCGCTCATTGAGCGTCGATCAGATCAGTTCACAGGTCAGCGCGAGGGTGGCGAAGTTGTCGCCCATGATCGCCATTTCGGTCTGATGAACATGCGCAGCGCTCAGGACACCGCCCTTGTAGGGCAGGTCGCGTGTGGCGCAGGCGTCTTCGATAAGTGTGCAGCGGAAACCCAGGTTCTTCGCGGCGCGCACAGTGGTGCTGACGCTCGAGTGACTCATGAAGCCGCAGACGATCAGGTCGAGGGCGCCGAGGTCCTCCAGGCGTTTGGCCAGTTCGGTACCGTGGAACGCGCTCGGCAGCAATTTGCCTATGATGGTTTCGTCGCTCTGTGGCTCAAGACCCGGAATGAATTCACCACCGACGCCTTGCGGGTTGAACATGCCACCGAGCGTGCCGAGGTGGCGGACATGCACGATCGGCCGGCCGGCGGCACGGGCCGCAGCGAGTAACTGCTTGATGTTCGCGACGGCCTCATCCATGCCGCTGAGGGCCAGCGGCCCGCTCAAATACTCTTTCTGGGCATCGATGATGATAAGGGTCGCATGACTCAGCTTGGCTGCCGGATAACCGCGGCCGCTGAGTTGAAACATCGTTTTTGGAACGGACATTCTGGGGCTCCTTGGAGTGGGGCTTTTGCGCCATTGTCCTCTGGCTGAGCGGTTATGTGAATCGCTACGATCGTAGGTGCCGTGGTTGCTGGCCTCTAGCCTTGTCAATAGTCACGTTTTGTTCAATTGCCTGGCGAAAAAACGGATAACTCCTACATTTGAGTCGGTCGTTTTCCTGCGTCGTCGTGGCGCCGTTTGACTGGTAGAATCGCCCGTCGATTTTTCTGGAGTTTGCCGTCGTGATCACTTCCCGCCTTCGCACCCTGCGTGACCATATCCGTTGGGCCGTCAGCCGCTTTCATGGGGAGGATCTGTTTTTCGGCCATGGCACCGACAACGCCTGGGACGAAGCCCGTCAACTAGTGCTGGGCGCGCTGCACCTGCCGTGGGAAATCGCCGACAGCTACCTCGACTGCAATCTTGAAGAAGACGAAGTGGTTCGCCTGCAGCTGCTGCTCAAGCGCCGCATTGAAGAGCGGGTGCCTACCGCTTACCTGCTGGGCGAGGCGTGGTTCTGCGGCATGTCGTTCATCGTCGATGAGCGCGTGCTGATTCCGCGTTCGCCGATTGGCGAGCTGATCGAAAACCGTTTTACCCCGTGGCTGGCCAACGAGCCGGCGCGGATTCTCGACCTGTGCACCGGGTCCGGCTGCATCGGCATCGCCTGCGCCTACGAGTTCCAGCATGCCGAAGTGGTGTTGGCCGACCTGTCGTTCGAAGCGTTGGAAGTGGCCAACCAGAACATCGAGCGCCACGGTGTCGATGAGCGCGTGTACACGGTGCAGGGGGACGGTTTCGAGGGCCTGCCGGGACAACGTTTCGACCTGATCGTGTCGAACCCGCCCTACGTCGATGCGGAAGATTTCGCCGACATGCCGGACGAATACCAGCACGAACCGGAGCTGGGCCTTGCCTGCGGCGATGACGGTTTGAACCTGGTGCGACGCATGCTTGCCGAAGCGGCGGATCATCTGACCGAGAAAGGCTTGCTGATTGTCGAAGTGGGCAACAGCCAGGTGCACGTCGAGGCGTTGTACCCGGAAGTCGACTTCGCCTGGCTGGAGTTCGAGCGCGGTGGTCACGGTGTGTTCATGCTGAGCGCGCAGCAGTGCCGGGAGCATCAGGCGTTGTTCGCTTCCCGCGTCTGATTGGCTGAAATCCTATCGCTGGCAAGCCAGCTCCCACAGGTTCAGTGTGTGCCGCATCATTTGAGTACGGCGCGAATCCTGTGGGAGCGTGGCTTGCCCGCGATAGCCGCGCCGCGGTCTCAAGCCTTCAACGGTGCGTGGCAATCCAGATCAGCAAGCCCGCCTGAAACACCGCAAACGCCACCAGGCACGTAATGGTGAAGCGCAACCCGGCGTCTTCGCGCTTGTATTTGCTGACCTTCTCTTCGTGTTTCTTGAGTTTGACTTCCTGCTCGGCCAGGTTCTGCTCGGCTTGCTGGAGCATCTGTGCCGCCTCGAGGATCTCCACGACCTGCAGTTTTTCGCTGTTCCAGTCCCCCGCAAGGTCGCCGACCTTGACTGCTTTGACGCTGCCTTTCAAATGCTGGGCATCGGCATACACCACGTCGAAACCGTGCACGCGCAAAAAATGATCGCGGCGCTGGCGGGTGTCTTCGTTGAGCGCTTCCTTGTTGTTCAGGTCAAAGTCGTCGACGGTGTAGGTGGGCCAGCGTTTCTTCGCCCAGTTGATGCCCTGGGCGATCATGAATCGGCCGATGCCGCGGTTCAGCGGTTCGACCTGCAAACCGCTTTCCGGTCCGAAATGCACGCGCTTTTGGGCGTGGTCGACCCACACATCCAGATGATTCTGTTCCTTGCGCACGCGCTGGGCGGGCAGGGTGATACTCATGCGCATCAGGCTGTGCGCCTTGTCGTTGCGCTCGGCATAGCCGAACTCGACAAAGCGCAATGGGCGCCCGCCTGTATTGCGGTCAGTCTGCAGCGGCGCCAGACGGAGCATCTTGTGGTGCTCGACGTGGACGTCCGCCCAGGGCAGCTCGACCGCTGGCGGTGCTTCTGTTTCAGCGGGGGTGTCGGGTGAAGTCTGGGTGTCAGTCATAACGGCGAGATCCTGTCCAAGCTCAGCTTGTCGCCAACCAATGTGTTGGCGACAAAGGCTTATCGGCCGTTTTTCCCAAGACTGGAGGGTATGGAGCCGTTAACTGGTACGAAGTCCGTCGATAAACCCGAGGATTCGCGTGCCCAGTTCCGCCGCCAGGGGCAATTGCGGGTCCTTATAGGAAGCCAGCTGGCGTTTGACGTCGTTGGGCACGATGCGCATGACGTGGTTCATGCCCTCGATCAGGGCTAGTTCGGCGTCCGGTTTGGCGGCCTGGAGCAGCCTGGCGTCATTGACGCCGACCTGGATGTCGTTGCTGCCCTGGATGATCAGCGCTGGCATCTTCAGCTTGGCAAATGCCGCGGCCGGGTCCTGGCGGAACAGGGAAATCAGGTACGGCTGCACGCTCGGACGGAAAATGGCCTGCAAGGGTGGCGGCACATTGTCGTCGGGCTTCCCGGCCTTGAGGCTGTCGAGCAACTGGTTACTGCGCAGCAGCAACGGCGGTGGCAGGCGATTGCCCAGTTGCTGGCGGATCACCTGATCGACCGGCCTCGCGCTGCCCGAGACGGAAATCACCGCATCGGCGTCGATGGTCGGCGCGGCCAGGCTGGCGATCAAGGCGCCTTCGCTGTGCCCGAGCACGATCAGTTTGCCGAAACGCGGATCCGTCTTGAGCTTCTGGCCCCAGGCCTCGGCGTCGGAAACGTAGGCGTCGACCGTCAGATTGCGTTCGTCCGGCGTCGCGGCCAGGCTTGCTGCAACGCCGCGCTTGTCGTAACGCACGCTGGCAATGTTGTGTTTGGCCAGCACCCAGGCCAGGCGTTTGAGACTGTCGTTACGCCCGCCGTCAGGGTTGTTGCCGTCGCGATCCGTAGGACCGGAGCCGGAAATGATCAGGACAACGGGGACCGGGTTGTCGGACTTGGGCAGCAGCAACGAGCCGAAAAGCTCACCGGTGCCGGTGTCCAACGTGATCGGCCGTTGCAGGACAGTCGCCTGGGCGAAGCCGGAAATCAGGGTAAGGCTCAAGGCTAGAACTCGCAGCATCATCACGCCATCATCAAGAAGATGCCGGTTGGACTCACAGGCACCCATAAGGTTCGAGGATGAACTACTTGGGTAGCCTGCGTATACTGGCGCGCATTACGTATTCAGGTTCATTTCACGGAGCGTCCTGCATGTCCGGCAATACCTACGGCAAGCTGTTCACTGTCACCACCGCGGGCGAAAGCCATGGCCCGGCGTTGGTCGCCATTGTCGATGGCTGCCCGCCGGGTCTGGAGATATCCCTGGAGGATCTGCAGCGTGACCTCGACCGCCGCAAGCCCGGCACCAGCCGCCACACCACCCAGCGCCAGGAAGCCGACGAAGTCGAAATCCTCTCTGGCGTGTTCGAAGGCCGCACCACGGGGTGCGCCATTGGCCTGTTGATCCGCAACACAGACCAGAAGTCCAAGGACTACTCGGCGATCAAGGATCTGTTCCGTCCGGCCCACGCCGACTACACCTACCACCACAAGTACGGTGAGCGCGACTACCGTGGTGGCGGTCGCAGCTCGGCCCGTGAAACCGCGATGCGCGTCGCGGCAGGGGCGATTGCGAAAAAATACCTGGCCAGCCAGGGCATCGTGATTCGCGGCTACATGAGCCAGCTCGGGCCGATTGAAATCCCGTTCAAGACCTGGGAATCGGTCGAGCAGAACGCCTTCTTCAGCCCGGACCCGGACAAAGTGCCGGAACTGGAAGCCTACATGGACCAGTTGCGCCGCGACCAGGATTCGGTCGGCGCGAAAATCACCGTGGTGGCCGAAGGTGTGATGCCAGGCCTGGGCGAACCGATCTTCGACCGTCTTGATGCCGAACTGGCCCATGCGCTGATGAGCATCAACGCGGTCAAGGGCGTGGAAATCGGCGCCGGTTTCGCCAGCGTCGCCCAGCGCGGCACCGAGCATCGCGATGAAATGACCCCGGAAGGTTTCCTTAGCAACAACGCCGGCGGCATTCTCGGCGGTATTTCCTCCGGGCAGCCTATCGTTGCGCACCTGGCGCTGAAGCCGACGTCGAGCATCACCACGCCGGGCCGTTCCATCGACATCCACGGCAACCCGGTGGAAGTGATCACCAAGGGCCGTCACGATCCGTGCGTCGGTATCCGTGCCACGCCGATCGCCGAGGCGATGATGGCCATCGTGCTGATGGATCATCTGCTGCGTCACCGTGGGCAGAACGCCGATGTGCGTGTGAGCACGCCGGTGCTGGGTCAGCTGTAAATGGCTGACCTGCTGGTCGCAGCCGTCTGATGGCGACTGCGGCGCTCCCGTACTGGCGGCTCTCCAGTTTCTATCTGTTCTATTTCGCCTTGCTCGGTTCGACAGCGCCGTTTCTGGCGCTGTATTTCGATCACCTGGGATTCAGCGCCGCGCGCATCGGCGAGCTGGTGGCGATCCCGATGCTGATGCGCTGCGTGGCGCCGAACATCTGGGGCTGGCTGGGCGACTTCACGGGTCGGCGGCGGGCCATCGTGCGTTTTGGCGCGGTGTGCACGCTGCTGACCTTCTCGCTGATTTTCGTCAGCAAGACCTACGCCTGGCTGGCGATGGTCATGGCCTTGCATGCGTTCTTCTGGCACGCGGTGTTGCCGCAGTTCGAAGTCATCACCCTGGCGCACTTGCAGGGGCAGACCTCGCGCTACAGCCAGATTCGCCTGTGGGGATCGATCGGTTTCATCATCACCGTGGTCGCGCTGGGCCGGCTGTTCGAATGGCTGAGCCTGGACATCTACCCCGCGGCGCTGGTGCTGATCCTGGCCGGCATCGTCCTCAGCAGCCTGTGGGTGCCCAATGCCCAGCCGACACCGGGCAACCGGGTGGCGGGGGACGGATTTCTCAAGCAACTGCGCAGCCCCGGTGTATTGGCGTTTTACGTCTGCGTGGCGCTGATGCAGATGAGCCATGGGCCGTATTACACGTTTTTAACGCTGCACCTTGAGCGACTGGGTTACAGCCGCGGTGTGATCGGCATGCTCTGGGCGGTTGGCGTGGTGGCTGAAGTTTTGATGTTCTTGGCCATGAGCAGGATCCTCACGCGCTTCTCATTGCGTCGGGTACTGATGGCCAGTTTTCTGCTGGCGGCGCTGCGTTGGCTATTGCTGGGCTCGCTCGCGGAGTTTCTGTGGGTGCTGTTGTTTGCCCAGGTGTTGCACGCGGCGACGTTCGGCAGCTTTCACGCCGCTGCCATTTCATTCGTGCAACGTAGCTTCGGCGCACGCCAGCAAGGCCAGGGCCAGGCGTTGTACGCCGCCCTGGCCGGTACCGGCGGTGCATTGGGTGCGTTGTATTCCGGCTACAGCTGGAACACCCTTGGCGCCGCATTGACCTTTAGTATTGCCAGCCTCGCAGCGCTCGCGGCTGCCGTTATCATTGCCACATGTATGCAAGAGGACAGGCCATGAGCCTTACCCGTGAACACCTCGCCCAGGAAATCATCGACGCCGGGCGTTTTCTCTATGGCCGCGGCTGGTCGCCGGCCACCAGCAGCAATTACTCGACCCGTCTGTCGCCGACCGAAGCCTTGCTGACCGTCTCCGGCAAGCACAAGGGCCAGTTGGGCATGGACGATGTGCTGGCCACCGACCTGTCAGGCAATAGCCTGGAGCCGGGCAAGAAGCCGTCCGCCGAAACCCTGCTGCACACTCAGCTTTACAGCTGGCGGCCGGAGATCGGTGCGGTGCTGCACACCCATTCGGTGAATGCCACCGTGCTGTCACGCCTGACGCCGCAAGACTTCATCGAGTTCGAAGACTACGAACTGCAAAAAGCCTTCAGCGGTGTGACGACCCACGAGTCCCGGGTGCGTGTACCGATTTTCGACAACGACCAGGACATTGCGCGCCTGGCCGCCAAGGTGCAGCCTTGGCTGGACGCCCATCCCGATTGCGTCGGCTACCTGATTCGCGGCCATGGCCTCTACACCTGGGGCGCACGCATGAGCGATGCCCTGCGGCAGATCGAGGCCTTTGAATTTTTGTTCGAGTGCGAGTTGAAGATGCGCTCGCTCTTGAACGTTAAAGCATGAACCGTTAAGGAGTTGCCCTGATGAGCAGCCTGTCCGTTTATCACGTCTCCAGCCCTGAAATCCCCAACAAGGTGCTGACCCATTTCGAAGACATCGCCTCGACCCTGGCTGAACAAGGCGTGCGCTTCGACCGTTGGCAAGCCGCCACCCGGCTGCAGCCGGGCGCCACTCAGGAAGAAGTGATTGGCGCCTATCAAGCGCAAATCGACCAGCTGATGACCGAGCGCGGTTACATCACCGTCGACGTGATCAGCCTCAACAGCGATCACCCGCAAAAAGCCGAACTGCGCGCCAAGTTCCTCAACGAACACCGCCATGGCGAAGACGAAGTGCGATTTTTCGTTGCCGGCCGTGGTCTGTTTACCCTGCACATCGACGATTACGTCTACGCCGTGCTGTGCGAGAAAAACGATCTGATCTCGGTGCCAGCCGGAACCAAACACTGGTTCGACATGGGCGAGCACCCGCATTTCATTGCGATCCGCCTGTTCAACAACCCGGAAGGCTGGGTGGCCAACTTCACCGGTGAAGACATCGCCAGCCAATTTCCGCGTCTGGAGGACTGAGTCGATGCCGATCAAAGCGATTCTCACCGACATCGAAGGCACCACCAGCGCGGTGAGTTTTGTCTTCGACGTGCTGTTTCCCTATGCCGCCAAACACCTGCCGGCGTTTGTTCGAGAGCACGCCGGGCGCGCTGACGTGGCCGAACAACTGGCCGCCGTACGCCGCGAGAGCAATGAGCCGGACGCCGACGTCGAGCGGATCGTCGAGATCCTGTTGGGCTGGATTGCCGAAGACCGCAAGGCCACGCCGTTGAAAGCGTTGCAGGGCATGGTCTGGGAGCAGGGCTATCAGACCGGACAGTTGCAGGGCCACGTGTACCCGGACGCCGTTGAAGCGCTCAAGCGCTGGCATCAGGATGGCTTTCAACTGTTCGTTTATTCGTCCGGCTCTATCCAGGCCCAGCGGTTGATCTTCGGCTGTTCGGTGGCGGGGGACCTGACGCCGCTGTTCAGCGGCTACTTCGATACGACTTCAGGGCCAAAGCGCGAGGCGCAGTCCTACGCCAACATCACTCAGGCGATCAACCTCGAGGCGGGGCAGATTCTGTTCCTGTCGGACATCGTCGAAGAGCTCGACGCGGCGCGTTCGGCAGGAATGGCCACTTGCGGCCTGGCTCGCGAAGGCGGGGAACTGGCAGGTCACGTCACTGTGGACAGCTTTGCGCGGATAAACCCCGCTAATTTCTAAACGCCACAAACCCCTGTGGGAGCGGGCTTGCTCGCGAAAGCGGAGTGTCAGGTAACATCAATGTTGAATGACACCCCGCTTTCGCGAGCAAGCCCGCTCCCACAGTTTTATTTACCGTTTTACAGCGAGTGATAAGTCGGCAAGGCAAACCGTTGCTGGCTTTGCAGCAAGGAAATCTGCGGCAGCTCACTGGCTTGTTCGGCGAGGTCGCGGCGAATCGCACTGATGACCCACGTCAGTTGGTCGCCGTTGTGCAATTGCTGATAGGAAATCGAGCGTTTGAACACTTTGCCTTCGCCGCCGCTCAGGGTCAGCAGGATCCCGCCATCAGGGCGGGGATGGGTGGCGACTGTGTAGTTGGAGAACAGGGACGAAAACTTTTCCTGGATCAGGCTCATGTCGTTCAGCTCCGTGATGACTTGAATGGCGTGGAGAGACCGTTGCAGCCTTTGTGCCAGTGTTTTTAGTTGGCTAATATCAATAAAAATCAATAACTTACTGTTTTTGATGATTTTTGTAGTCGTGCAATCTGCATGATTGACCATCGTGCATCCTGCATTTTGCGAGGTCGCTCGGCGATTCGATGGAACCATTGCTCAAGTCGGGGTTCTCGCCGGGCAACCTATCGATCGCGGATCAAGATCGCGGATACAAAACATTTCAAAAACCGCGTGTACAGCTCAAGAACCGTTGACGTATTTTCGGGCTCAGTCATCGCAGCCCGACAATAAAAAGATCGAACGGGAGCATCATGAGCCGCACGTCGAACGACACGATTACCTGGGGCATGATGCTCCGCAAGCTGCCTTCCATCGCCAAAGTCATCCCCCGGGTGGTCAAGGGCATGAAGGTCGCCAACGTCAAGGACCCGACCCAGGCGTGTGGTTTGGGCTGGAGTTTCGAGCAAGCCACGTTGCGCAACCCGGACGGCCTGGCGCTGCTGCAGGACGACGTCACGCTCAGTTACTCCGAGGTCAACCAGTGGGCCAACCGCATCGCCCATCACCTGATCGGCCAAGGTATCGGCAAGGGTGACGTGGTGGCGGTCTTCATCGAGAACCGCCCGGAATTGCTGGTGACGATTCTGGCGGTGGCCAAGGTCGGCGCGATCAGTGCCTTGCTCAATACCTCGCAGACCCGCGACACCCTGGTGCACAGTGTGAATCTGGTGGCGCCGGTGGCGATCATTGTCGGTGAGGAGCTGGTCCCGGCCTACCAGGCGATACGGGATCGGGTGTCGGTCCAGCCTGCCCGAACCTGGTTCGTCGCCGATCAGGACACCTCTCGCCAACCGGGTATCGCGCCTGAAGGGTTCATCAACCTGATGACTGTCAGCCTCGACGACGCCTGCGACAACCCGGCCAACAGCCAGCGGATTTTCTTCGACGATCCCTGCTTTTATATCTACACCTCGGGCACCACGGGGCTGCCCAAGGCCGGAGTGTTCAAGCATGGCCGCTGGATGCGCAGCTCCGCGAGCTTCGGCATGATCGCGCTGGACATGCGCCCGGAGGATGTCGTCTATTGCACCTTGCCGCTGTACCACGCCACCGGCCTTTGCGTGTGCTGGGGCTCGGCCGTCAGTGGTGCCAGCGGGTTCGCCATCCGCCGCAAATTCAGCGCCAGTCAATTCTGGAGCGACGTTCGCAAATACCAGGCAACCACCATCGGTTATGTCGGCGAGCTGTGCCGCTACCTGGTTGATCAACCACCGAGCGCCGACGACAGCCGGCACGATGTGAAGAAGATGATCGGCAACGGCCTGCGTCCCGGCGCCTGGAACGAGTTCAAGACCCGCTTTGCGGTGAACCACATTTGCGAACTCTATGCCGCCAGCGACGGCAACATCGGGTTCACCAACATTCTCAATTTCGACAACACGATCGGTTTTTCCCTGATGTCCTGGGAACTGGTCGCGTACGACCACGACAGCGGGGCGCCGATTCGTGGCGCCAACGGTTTGATGCGCAAGGTCGCCAAGGGCGAGCAAGGGTTGTTGCTGGCAAAAATCGACGACAAGGCTCCGCTGGACGGCTACACCGACCCGCAGAAAACCGCCAAGGTCGTGCTTGAGGATGTGTTCGAAAAGGGTGACCGCTACTTCAACACCGGCGACCTGTTGCGCAACATCGGTTTTGGTCATGCGCAGTTTGTCGACCGCCTGGGTGACACCTACCGCTGGAAGGGTGAAAACGTCTCGACCACGGAGGTCGAGAACATCCTTCTGCAACACCCGCATATTTCCGAGGCCGTGGCCTACGGCGTGGAAATCCGCAACACCAATGGCCGGGCCGGGATGGCGGCGATCACGCCCGCCGAATCCCTGGCCACCCTGGACTTCAGCGAACTGCTGGCCTTTGTCCGCGAGCAAATGCCGGCCTATGCGGTGCCGTTGTTCCTGCGGGTGAAAGTGAAAATGGAAACCACCGGGACTTTCAAGTATCAGAAGACCCGGCTCAAGGACGAAGCCTTCGACCCGGGTAGGACGGGTGATGATCCGATCTATGCCTGGCTGCCGGGAACCCAGACTTACGTGCAAGTCACGGAGCAATTGTTGTCCGACATTCACGGCGGCAAGTACCGCTATTGAATCTGGCTATGGCCGCCCATGAGAAAAAACAAGTGACAGTGCCGGGACCGCTCGGGAAACTGTCGGCTTTTACGAATGACAGAAAAGGGAGTGCCCAATGTCAGACAAAAGCCGCCAGATGACCCCCGAAGAAGCCGCCGAATTTGCCGAACAGGTATTCAACAAGGCACGGGAGGGCGATGCGGCGATGATGGCCGCGCTGCTGACCAAGGGTTTGCCGCCGAACCTGCGTAACCACAAGGGCGATACCTTGCTGATGCTGGCCGCGTACCACGGTCATGTGGACACGGTAAAGGTCCTGCTGGAGCACAAGGCCGACCCGGAGATCCGCAACGACAACGGCCAGAGCCCGATTGCCGGCGCCGCCTTCAAGGGCGACCTGGCGGTGATCAAGGCCCTGGTCGAGGGCGGCGCGCAGGTTGAAGGCTCGTCCTTCGACGGCCGCACGGCGCTGATGATGGCGGCGATGTTCAACCGCGTCGAAGTGGTCGACTACCTGATCAGCAAGGGGGCCGACCCGAAAGCCAAGGACGCCAATGGCATCACTGCACTGGAGGCTGCCAGGACCATGGGGGCTGCCGATACTGTGGCGCAACTGGAAAAACTCTCGGGCTGACACCATATCCTGTGGCGAGGGCGCTTTTGTGGCGAGGGGGCTTGCCCCCGTTGGGCTGCGAAGCGGCCCCAAATTCAGACAATGTGATTTGTCAGGCAGACCGCGCTGAATGGACTTGCGACTGCTTCGCAGCCGAACGGGGGCAAGCCCCCTCGCCACAGGGAATGCCTCACCACAGGCCCGCATTTCCCTCATTAATGCGGTATCCTTCGCGCCCTCAAAATCCCCCTCGCTACAGGATCTGCCCCCATGAAAGCCGCACTCGTCGAACTCATCAGCAAAATCAGCTCCGGGTGCATGGGCGAAGACGAAATCCTCAAGGTCGCAGACGAAGCGGCCCAGGCCTACGCCGATCCGCAGGCTTTTCTGAGCGCCAATCCGGACATCAACTACGACGAAACCTTTCCGATCCCGTTGGGTGAGTGGGTGGTGGTCGGCAGCCTGCCGGAAACGGTGCTGTTCCAGGCTGACACCTACATGGACCTGTTCGCGCAGATCGTCGCTTCGTTCGGACCGGGCGTGGAGTTCAATCTCAAGCCCAAGCAACTGGCCAAGACTGAAGCCTTGACCGCGCTCAACCGCATCCAGGTGCAAATGAGCAGCCTGAACAAGGAAAACGGGGGCTACACGCTGATGAACTTCAGCCAGTTGCTCGATGACGAATTGCAGGTGGTGCTGGTGTACGGCAATGACGTGCCCCGCGTGCTGGAGTTGTGTGCAGAAGCGGGCATCGCAGCCGCGCCCGCCCTGGAAGCCCTGAAAGTGGCGATCCACGTCTGATAGCCAAATACTGTCAAATCAAAGGGAACCCTCGCGACGACCGTCTATCCTAAGAGGGCAAATCACTCTTCAGGAGCGTCACCATGGGTTCCACGTTCAACAGCCTGGTTGCCTTGATCATTTTTGTCCTGGACATCTGGGCCATCATCAACGTATTCAAAAGCAGCGCCGAGACCGGGATGAAAATCCTCTGGGTACTGTTGATCGCCCTGTTGCCGGTGCTGGGGCTGATCATCTGGGCCATCGCCGGGCCGCGGGGTAACGTCAAATTCTGACGGATTTCCCACAAACAACACCGACCCTGTGGGAGCGGGCTTGCCCGCGATGATATCGCCGCGGTGTCTCTGACATACCGCAGCGTCTGCATCGCGGGCAAGCCCGCTCCCACAGGATTCTGGCAAGTCGAGCAAGTGAGGTTCGACCTGTCATGTTCCGCGACGTAGAATGCGCGCCTTTCCCGGTCATTCGAGACGAACGAATGGCCATCATGGGCGGGTAACCGTCCGTTGCCACCCGCATTCATCGGAGCACTTCCCATGAGCAACACCCCGACCAGCGACTACCTGGAAACCCTCTACGAAGGCTACGGCCAGCGTTTTCGCATGGAAAAACTGCTGCACGAAGTGCGCACCGAACACCAGCACCTGGTGATCTTCGAGAACCCGCGCATGGGCCGCGTGATGGCGCTGGACGGCGTGATCCAGACCACCGAAGCCGACGAATTCATCTATCACGAAATGCTGACCCACGTGCCGATCCTCGCCCATGGCAGCGCCAAGCGCGTGCTGATCATCGGCGGCGGCGACGGCGGCATGTTGCGTGAAGTGGCCAAGCACCGCAGTGTCGAGCACATCACCATGGTCGAGATCGACGGCACCGTGGTCGACATGTGCAAGGAGTTCCTGCCGAATCACTCCAAGGGTGCATTCGATGATCCACGCCTGAACCTGGTGATCGACGACGGCATGCGTTTCGTCGCCACCACCACTGAAAAGTTCGACGTGATCATTTCCGACTCCACTGACCCGATCGGGCCGGGCGAAGTGCTGTTCTCGGAAAACTTTTACCAGGCTTGCCACCGCTGCCTGAACGAAGGCGGCATCCTGGTGACACAGAACGGCACGCCGTTCATGCAGATCGAAGAAGTGAAGACTACCGCCGGTCGCCTGCAGAGCCTGTTCCCGGACTGGCACTTCTACCAGGCCGCCGTGCCGACCTACATCGGCGGCTCGATGACCTTCGCCTGGGGCGCGACCGATACCGCTTATCGCAAGTTGTCCCGCGAAACCCTGCAACAACGTTTCACGGGCAGCGGCATCGTCACGCGCTACTACAATCCTGAAATCCACATCGGCGCGTTCGCCCTGCCGCAATACGTGTTGCAGGCCGTGAACAAGCCAAGCAACGACTGATTTCCATCGGTTGGTTCGCAAGCCTGTGGGAGCGTGGCTTGCCCGCGAATACGGTGTGTCAGTTGACATTAATGTGGCTGAAACACCGCCTTCGCGGGCAAGCCACGCTCCCACAGCTCCTTATCTGACCCCGATGGAACAATTAGCCGGCTAACAAGGTCCAGATATGTGTAAGCCCATCCATGGGTTTTATCGAGGAGGCATCAATGCAAAAGTGGAAAATCACTTTCGTGGATGATCATGGCGAAACTACCGACGAAGTCTTCGAGTGCACCGAGCGCCCGGACAACGAGCGTGCCGCCAAGCTCATCAAGGAACGGCTTCTTCCTGTAGCTGCCGAACTGGATCTGAACGATCTGGAAGGGCGGACCGCCGATGCGAGCGTCAAAGAGCTCAAGTCCCAGAACAGCATTGAAATCCTCGGCATTACTCCAATCTGAACGGCACCTGTCGCATTCACATCCAGGCCTTGGCAGAGGCTCTATCTTGAGGCTACTCTGCAAGCGAGATCAGCGAATGAATCGCTAAGGTCTGGTCTTGTCAGCTCCATGCTTGTTTCCCGCCGGCACATCGGTTGCCGTCGCTCGCGCTGTTCGGTTGCGGGTGAGGGAGTACGGAAAGTCTATCCATCGTTTTGAGGAGGACGTTTCATGAGCACAGCCTATCAAGAAGACATCAGCAGCAGCGTGTTGCGCCGCATGAAAGAAGGCGGTTTTGACTTTTCGCGGTTTCATCCCATCGAGTTCTACGCCATTTTCCCGGATGAGGAGCGGGCACGCAGGGCGGCAGGTCATTTCCACCGTGGTGAATCCCTGGATGCGCAAGTCAGTGCGCGCGACGATGGCGCCTGGGCGCTGGAGTTGTGCAAAGTCATGTATGCCACCTACGACGATATCGGCGACTTCGAACAAGGTTTCGAAGCGGTGGTCGAGCCGTTGGGCGGCATCATCGAAGGCTGGGGTGTGAAACAGGAGGTACGAGGGCGACTCGCATAGGCTTATGAACAGTGACAACCGGCATTGACGGCTGACCTTCGGGTTGGCCGTTTTCGTTTTTGGCCTGTAGGAGCTGCCGAAGGCTGCGATCTTTTGATTTTGTTTCAACAAGGCAAAAAAAAGCCGCCTGAGCAGGCGGCTAAAAGGGAAGTTCGGTGGGCTTTTCAGCGAATGCCTGGATTATCCGCACCCGTTACCGGGCAGTGAAATCAACTCTGGCTATGCTGGTGATAGGCGATAGCCACGCCTTGCAATGAAGCGGGGGCGATCAGATTGGAGCATTTGCCGCACAGGAATGGTGCGGTAGTTGCGCATTGATTATCCAACTGATTGATATCAAAGCGTTTATGCCGCTGGCACGGGCCTTGCGAAGGTCTGGACGTCCGAGTGACAAGGAGTACGGCATGATCCGCACCTATTTTGATGAGATGTACGATGCCGGCGGCCAGGTCCGCCCGCATTATCGGGAGTTTGCCCGTTGGCTGGCCGAGACGCCTGACGAGCTTCTGGCACAACGGCGACGCGAGGCCGATCTGCTGTTTCATCGCGCCGGGATTACCTTCACGCTCTACGGGGACGAGCAGGGCACAGAGCGCCTGATTCCCTTCGACACCATCCCCCGCAGCATCCCCGCCAGTGAATGGCGGGTCGTCGAGCGCGGGTGCATCCAGCGGGTCAAGGCGTTGAACATGTTCCTCGCCGACCTGTATCACGAGCAACGCATCATCAAGGCCGGCATCATTCCGGCCGAGCAGGTGCTAGCCAACGAGCAGTACCAGTTGGCGATGCAGGGGCTGGACCTGCACCGCGATATCTACTCGCACATCTCCGGTGTCGACCTGGTGCGCGACGGCGACGGCACCTACTACGTGCTCGAAGACAATCTGCGCACACCGAGCGGCGTCAGCTACATGCTCGAAGACCGCAAGATGATGATGCGCCTGTTCCCCGAACTGTTCGCGGCGCAACGCATCGCGCCCATCGACCACTACCCGAACCTGTTGCTCGATACCCTGAAAAGCTCAAGCCCCATCGACAACCCCAGCGTGGTCGTGCTGACACCGGGACGCTTCAACAGCGCGTTCTTCGAGCATGCGTTTCTGGCGCGGGAAATGGGTGTGGAACTGGTGGAAGGTGCGGACCTGTTCGTGCGTGACGACAAGGTCTTCATGCGCACCACCGACGGGCCGAAAGCGGTCGACGTGATCTATCGTCGCCTCGACGACGCCTTCCTCGATCCGCTGGCCTTCAACCCGGAGTCGATGCTAGGCGTGCCGGGGCTGCTGTCGTCCTACCGCTCCGGCAACGTGGTATTGGCCAATGCCATCGGCACGGGGGTGGCGGACGACAAATCGGTGTATCCGTTCGTGACCGACATGATCCGTTTCTACCTCGATGAAGAGCCGATCCTGAAGAACGTGCCGACCTGGCAGTGCCGTAATCCGTCTGAACTTTCCCACGTGCTGGCCAATCTTCCAGAACTGGTGGTCAAGGAAACCCAGGGCTCCGGCGGTTACGGAATGCTGGTGGGGCCGGCCGCGACGGCGGCGGAAATCGAAGCCTTCCGTGCGCGGATCATCGCCAAGCCCCATGCCTATATCGCACAACCGACGCTGTCGCTGTCGACCTGTCCGACCTTTGTCGAAAACGGTATCGCGCCACGCCATATCGACTTGCGGCCGTTTGTCCTGTCGGGTCGCGAGATCCGGGTGGTGCCCGGCGGTTTGACCCGTGTCGCCCTGCGCGAAGGCTCCCTGGTGGTCAACTCCTCCCAGGGTGGCGGAACCAAGGACACCTGGGTGGTCGAGGATTAAAGGAAGCCTGCCATGTTAAGTAGAACTGCCTCGGATTTGTATTGGATGTCGCGTTACCTGGAGCGGGCGGAAAACCTCGCACGGATGCTCGACATCAGCTATTCGCTGTCGCTGATGCCGCAAGACGGCCGTGGCGACGGTTTGCACGAATTGGCCATGCCACTGTTGATCACCGGCACCCTGGACGATTACCTGGAGCGCCATGGCGAACTGCATGCCGAACGGCTGCTGCATTTCTTCGCCCTGGATGCGGCCAACCCGGCGAGCATCTACAGCTGCCTCGGTGCCGCACGGGCCAGCGCCCATGCGGTGCGTGGGCGCATCACCGCCGACATGTGGGAAAACATCAACGCCACCTGGCTGGAAATTCGCGGCATCGCCGAACAGGGTCTCAGTCGCTACGGCATGAGCCGTTTCTGCGAGTGGATCAAGGAGCGCTCCCACCTGTTCCGGGGCGCGTCCTACGGCACCATCATGCGTAACGATGCGTTTCGCTTCATTCGTCTGGGGACTTTCATCGAGCGGGCGGACAACACCTTGCGCCTGCTCGATGCCCGTTACGAAATGGCCGGCGACCAGGCCGAAGCGGTCAGCGATGGCACCGCTCACGCGTATTACCAGTGGAGCGCGTTGTTGCGGGCGTTGTCGTCGTTCGAGGCCTACACGGAAATCTACCGTGACGCCCCTGGCGCCCGACATGTCGCCGAATTGCTGTTGCTGCGCGCCGATGTGCCGCGCTCCCTGCGCGCCTGCACCGAAGAGATCGACCAGATCCTCGCGCAATTGCCGGGGGCCAACGGTCGTCCCGCACAGCGCCTGGCGGCAGAAATGGACGCGCGCCTGCGCTACACCGGCATCCATGAAATTCTCGAAGAAGGCCTGCACGCCTGGCTGACCGAGTTCATCCCGCTGGTGCGCCAGTTGGGTAACGCGATTCACAGTTCTTATCTGGAGGCCGCATGAGACTTTCCATTAGCCACGAGACCACCTATCACTACGAAGACAAGGTGCGGGCGAGCATCCAGTACCTGCGGCTAACGCCCCACGACAGCGAGCGCCAGCACGTGCTCAGTTGGCAGCTCGACCTGCCGCGCCCGGTGCGGGCGCAACTCGATCCATTCGGCAACATCCTGCATGTGCTAACGATGGACGAGCCTCACGAGGCGATCATCATCGGTGCCCGCGGCCAGGTCGATATCGATGAATGGCGTGAGGCCGAGCACGAAAGCCAGTCGGCACTGCCGTTTCTGCGCTTTACCCGGTTGACTGAAGCCGACGCCGCCCTGCGTGCGTTCGCCGAGAAGCAATGCAAGCAACGCCGCGACCGCACGGCGTTGATCGATCTGATGCATGGCCTCAACCAGCATATGACCTACACGCCGGGTTCCACGGAAGTGGACACCAGCGCGGCCCAGGCCTTTGCCGGACGCTCTGGCGTCTGTCAGGACCATACCCATGCATTTCTTGCCTGCACCCGCAGCCTGGGCATTCCTGCACGTTATGTGTCGGGCTATCTGTACAGCGAAAGCAGCGAACACCTGGCCAGCCACGCCTGGGCCGAAGCCTGGCTGGATGACGCCTGGTACAGCTTCGACGTGACCAACGAACTGGCCCGGCCGGAGCGTCACCTGAAACTGGCGGTGGGCCTGGATTACCTGGATGCCTGCCCGGTACGCGGGATGCGCCGGGGCGGCGGGTGTGAGCAGATGCATGCGAAGGTGCTGGTCTCACCGACGCCCGCGCCGGTGATTTCAGTGCAGCAGCAATAACTAGAGGTCTGCAAAATCCTGTGGGAGCGAGCTTGCTCGCGATGGCGACCTTTCAGTCGATACTACCGTGACTGACACACCGCTATCGCGAGCAAGCTCGCTCCCACAGGGATCATGTCAGTGCTAGTGCTGAATCTTGCGCCCGACCATATGCTGCAAATACCCCACCAGCATCCCCAGCTCCCCATCCGGCAACACCTCGGCCGAGAACCCGGGCATCTTCGCCTGTGGCCATTGGCGCAAACTCTGTGGATCGCGAATGTAGCGCTTGAGGAAGTCCGCGCCGAAGTACTCGGTCGGGCTGTATGGAATATTCAGGTCCGGCCCGAACTGCGCATCCCCGGCACCATTGAGTCGATGGCACGCCAGGCAGTTCTTCTGGAACAACGCAAAACCCTTGTTCACCGGATCATCCGCCTTCAAGGACGGATCGGGCAGCAGGGCAGGGAAACGCTCGGCCACGGGCGCCAGGCGCTTGATGCTCGCCACCTGGAACGGCCATTGCTCGGGGCTGATGTTGCCGGCCTGCGGTTCGGTCCAGACCAGATAGAACGGCCCGGCACCCGGCTTGCCTTCCGCTAGCGCCGGCCACGGTTTGGCCGGGTCTTCAATCGCCAGCCAGGCCCGCGCCCCTAGGGTATTGAGCAGTGGCGCCGCGGCCATTTCGGCGGCAAAGCCATCTAGGGCCACGGCTTGCAGGTGGTCGTCCGGCTTGATGCCGGTCAGCAGGGCGGACAGAGGCACGGCGCGGTAGCTCATGTCCCTTTTGTAGGAAACGTCGTTGCTGATATTGAGGGTTTGCACCTGGGGATGCTTGAGCAATTCCTCCGTCTGCCAGGTGCGACTGTTCGCGCCCAGCTCCAGATTCAGCTGTGCGGCATAAAGGGGCGAGCCGATCAGCAGGGCCCCGAGCAGAATGAGCATTTTCAAATTGATTGCCGTCCTTGTCGTGGAAGTGCCATGAAGGGTGGCACAGCCACGCTGGCCCGGGTAGCGGGCCAGTCACATTTTGATAGTGGCAATTCAAAAACTGTGACGCCGTATCTCTTGGACGCGACTAGCCGATGACCTTGGTCAGGTTCGGCAGTATCAACAACAGCGTGGTGGCAAAAAGGATGAGCCCGGCTTGACGTACTTTCGATTGTTTGAACATGGCTTGACCGCCTTTATTGTTATTTCCTGATGCCTGCCTGCATAGCTCCATGATGGCAGCGCGTTGCACTTCCTGTAGTGACGAGCGCCTCGGCAAAACCCGACGACAACTTCGTACAAGTTCACCTTAGAGCCCGCGTTGCGCTTGGTTTAGATCCATTTCATATGGTGAGGTTGCGATTTGCTTTAAAAAAGGCATGAGGCCTATTGCCAGCTTCTTTGCCGCCCTTTGGCTAGACAGCTTGGTGTCCTGAATCGGTTAATCCGCTCGTTCACGACCGTCCGTCTGAGCGTGTGCGTCAACATCTGTGAGCGCTGCGGTCATTGAATCAAACGCGGCTCGGGCCAAGAGTGGGCACTCTGCCTTTACTCTCCTGCACTGCGGTTCGAGGACGTCATGACCCAAGCATTGATTTTCGACGCATTACGCACGCCCCGTGGCAAAGGCAAGGCCGACGGCGCCTTGCACAGTGTCAAGCCGGTGAACCTGGTGGCCGGTTTGCTCAACGCGCTGCAGCAGCGCACGGCGCTGGACACCAGCCAGGTCGATGACGTGGTGCTCGGCTGCGTGACGCCGATTGGCGATCAAGGTTCTGACATCGCCAAGACCGCCGCCCAGGTGGCCGATTGGGATGTCAGTGTGGCGGGGGTACAAATCAACCGTTTCTGCGCTTCGGGGCTGGAGGCGGTCAACCTCGGCGCAATGAAAGTGCGTTCCGGCTTCGAGGATCTGGTGGTGGTCGGTGGTGTCGAGTCGATGTCACGGGTGCCGATGGGCAGCGATGGCGGCGCCTGGGCGCTGGACCCGGCGACCAACCTGCACAGCCATTTCACTCCGCAAGGGGTGGGTGCCGACCTGATCGCCACCCTTGAAGGTTTCAGCCGTCAGGACGTCGATGCCTACGCCCTGCATTCCCAGCAGAAGGCAGCGCGGGCGCGGGCCGACGGTTCGTTCAACAAGTCGCTGGTGCCGGTGCAGGACCAGAACGGCATCATCCTGCTCGATCACGATGAGTTCATTCGCGCCGAATCGACCCTGGAAGGCCTGGGCAAGCTCAAGCCGAGTTTCGAGATGATGGGGCAGATGGGGTTCGATGCCACCGCGCTGCGGGTCTACAGCCATGTCGAACGGATCAATCATGTTCACACTCCGGGCAACAGCTCCGGGATTGTCGATGGCGCGGCGTTGATGCTCATCGGCTCCGAAGCCAAGGGCCGGGAGTTGGGGCTGCAGGCGCGGGCGCGGATTGTCGCCACGGCGGTCACCAGTACCGACCCGACCATCATGCTCACCGGCCCGGCGCCGGCGACCCGCAAGGCGTTGGCCAAGGCCGGGCTGCGGGTTGAAGACATCGACCTGTTCGAGGTCAATGAGGCGTTTGCTTCGGTAGTGTTGAAATTCATCAAGGACATGGCGGTCGACCCAGACAAGGTCAATGTCAACGGCGGTTCCATCGCCATGGGCCACCCGCTGGGCGCCACCGGTTGCGCCATTCTCGGCACGCTGCTGGATGAACTGGAAGCCCGACGGCTGCGATATGGCCTCGCGACCCTGTGTGTCGGCGGCGGCATGGGCATTGCCACCATCATCGAACGCCTCTGAGCCCGGACTTCAAGGAACCCCGTTATGAGCGAAGCCATTCGTTACGAAAAAGACCAGGACAACATTGTCGTCCTGACCATCGACCTGCCTGGCCAGAGCGCCAACACCATGAACGCGGTGTACCGCGAGGCCATGGCCGACTGCGTCTCGCGCCTGGTAGGCGACAAGGACGACATCGCCGGTGTGATCATCACGTCGGCCAAGAAAACCTTCTTTGCCGGCGGCGACCTCAATGAATTGATCAAGGTCGGCAAGCCCGAAGCCAAAGCCTTCTACGACATGGTGCTGACCCTCAAGGGGCAGTTGCGCACCTTGGAAACCCTCGGCAAACCGGTGGTTGCGGCGATCAACGGCGCGGCACTCGGCGGCGGCTGGGAAATCTGCCTGGCCTGCCATCATCGGGTGGCGCTGGATAATCCTGCGGTGCAACTCGGCCTGCCGGAAGTCACCCTTGGCCTGCTGCCGGGCGGTGGTGGCGTGGTGCGCATGGTGCGTATGCTCGGGATCGAAAAAGCCCTGCCGTACCTGCTGGAAGGCAAGAAGGTGCGGCCGCAACAGGCATTGCAGGCAGGCTTGATCGACGCGTTGGCAACCGACCGCGAAGATCTGCTGGCCAAGGCGCGGGCGTGGATTCTCGCCAACCCGGTGGCGGTACAACGCTGGGATGTGAAGGGCTATCAGATTCCGGGCGGCACACCGTCAAGCCCGAAAGTCGCCCAGATGCTGGCGATTGCCCCGTCTATCCTGCGCAGCAAAACCCAGGGCACGATGCCCGCGCCGGAGAAAATCCTCTGCGCAGCGGTCGAGGGCGCGCAGGTGGATTTCGACACCGCGCACCTGATCGAAACCCGCTACTTCACCGAACTGACCACCGGCCAGGTCTCGAAAAACCTGATCGGCACGTTCTGGTTCCAACTCAACGAAATCAACGCCGGTGGCTCGCGGCCGCAAGGTTTTGCGCCTTATGTCACCCGCAAGGTCGGCGTGCTCGGCGCCGGGATGATGGGCGCCGGTATTGCGTTTGTCAGCGCGTCGGCGGGTATCGATGTGGTACTCAAGGACATCAACCTCGTCGCAGCCGAGAAGGGCAAGGCCCATTCGGCAGCGCTGCTGGACAAGAAAGTCGCTCGCGGACAAATGAGCATCGAGCAACGTGACGCGGTGCTGGCGCGCATCCAAACCAGCGAAAACGATGCTGACCTGGCCGGTTGCGACCTGATCATCGAGGCGGTGTTCGAGGATCGTGACCTGAAGGCCAAAGTCTCGTTGGCCGCGCAGAAGGTCGTCGGCGCGGACGCGGTGATCGCGTCCAACACCTCGACCTTGCCGATCAGCGGCCTGGCGTGCGCCGTGCCCGATCAGAGCAAGTTCATCGGCCTGCATTTTTTCAGCCCCGTGGAAAAAATGCCGCTGGTGGAAATCATCAAGGGTGCCAATACCAGCGACGAAACCCTGGCCCGCGGATTCGATTACGTCCTGCAAATCAGGAAAACCCCGATTGTGGTCAATGACAGCCGCGGTTTCTTCACGTCGCGGGTGTTCGGCACCTTCACCAACGAAGGCATTGCCATGCTGGGCGAAGGTGTGAACGCGGCGATGATCGAGACTGAAGCACGCAAGGCCGGCATGCCTGTAGGACCGCTGGCGATCTCTGATGAAGTTTCCCTCAGCCTGATGAGCCATATCCGCCTGCAAACGGCCAAGGACCTGCAAGCAGAAGGCAAGCCACTGACAGAACATCCTGCGTTTGCCGTCATCGACTTGCTGCTCAATGAGTTCAAGCGCCCGGGCAAGGCTGCCGGTGGCGGTTTCTACGAGTATCCGGCGGGCGGCCAGAAACACCTGTGGCCGGAGTTGAAAAAACGCTTCGAGAAAGCCGACGGGCAGATTTCGCCAGTGGATGTGCGTGATCGCCTGCTGTTCGTGCAAGCCATCGAAACCGTGCGTTGTGTGGAGGAGGGCGTGTTGACCTCTACGGCGGACGCCAACGTCGGCTCGATCTTCGGCATCGGTTTCGCCCCCTGGACCGGCGGTGCACTGCAGTTCATCAATCAGTACGGCGTACAGGACTTTGTCGCCCGCGCCCAGTACCTGGCCAAGCAATATGGCGAACGGTTCGCGCCGCCTGCGCTGCTCCTGGAAAAAGCGGCGAAAGGGGAGGTCTTCTAAGGGTGTGATGACACATTTCGGGGCTTGCCTTGTCACCGTGTTTCGAGGCAGGCTCTGGGGTGTGCATTATTCCCATCACGTGTCAGGTATTTTTTATGTCGTTACGCATCTGCATTCTGGAAACCGACCACCTGCGTCCGGAATTGGTTGACCAATATCAGGGCTACGGGCAGATGTTCAAACACCTGTTTTCGCAGCAGCCGATTGCCGCCGAGTTCACGGTCTACAACGTGGTGCAGGGTGAATACCCAAGCGACGACCTGACATTCGACGCCTACCTGGTGACGGGCAGCAAGGCCGATTCCTTCGGCACCGACCCGTGGATCGAAACCCTCAAGAAGTACCTGTTGACCCGCTACGAGCGTGGCGACAAGTTGCTCGGCGTCTGCTTCGGTCATCAGTTGCTGGCATTGCTGCTCGGTGGCAAGAGCGAGCGTGCGACCCAGGGTTGGGGCGTCGGCACCCACAACTACAAACTGGCTGCCAAGGCGCCATGGATGAGCCCGGTGCGCGAGGAACTGACACTGCTGATCAGCCACCAGGATCAAGTCACGTCGCTGCCGGAAAACGCCACGGTCATCGCCTCCAGCGATTTCTGCCCGTATGCCGCCTATCACATCAACGATCAGGTGCTGTGCTTCCAGGGGCATCCGGAGTTCATCCACGACTACTCCCGCGCCCTGCTGGAGATTCGTCAGGATGCGCTGGGCCAGCAGATCTACTCCAAAGGCATTGCGAGCCTGGAGCAGGAGCACCACGGCACTACGGTTGCAGAGTGGATGATGCGGTTTGTCGCGCACAAGCCGGCCGCTGTTTAAAACCTGAATGCTTCGCGAGCAAGTCGGATCGCCGCACCGCCGCTCCCACATTGAAATGCGATCAACATGTGGGAGCGGGCTTGCTCGCGAAGGTCGTGAACGATAACGCGCCAAACCTGAAAGCCCACGGTGCTCTCAGGTTTTTCGCGAGCAAGCTCGCTCCTACAACCAGCCGGACTTCTTGAAACTCGCCCACAACCCCACGCAGCCCAGCGTAATAAACCCCAGCACTCCGAAATAGCCGTAGTGCCAGCTCAACTCCGGCATGTTCTGGAAGTTCATCCCGTAGATCCCCGCCACCGCCGTCGGAAAGGCCAGAATCGCCGCCCAGGCCGCAAACTTGCGTTGCACCACGCTCTGACGAGAGGCCTCCAGCAGCACTCCGACCTCAATCGTCTGGCTGGCAATATCCGCCAGGGTCGTGAGGTCTTCCATCTGCCGCGTTACATGGATCTGCACATCGCGAAAGTACGGACGCATGTTCTTGTCGATGAACGGGAAGCTCAGCTTTTGCAGTTCCTCGCCAATCTCCACCATCGGTGCCGCGTAACGACGCAGGCGCAATACATCCCGACGCAAGCCATGAAGTTTCTGAATGTCACGCTCATTCAGCGCACTGCACAGCACATTGCGTTCCAGCTCATCGATTTCAGCATGAATGGCTTCACCCATTGGCTGGTAGTTTTCGATGACGAAGTCGAGGATGGCGTAAAGTACGAAATCTTCTCCGTGCTCCAGCAGAATCGGACGTGCCTCACAGCGCTGTCGGACATAGGCGTAGGAAGCCGAATGGCCGTTGCGTGCGGTAATGATGTAGCCCTTGCCCGCAAATATATGTGTTTCGATGAACTCGAGTTTGCCTTCATTGCGAATCGGCGAGTACGTAACGATGAACAGCGCATCGCCGAAGGTTTCCAGCTTCGGCCGGCTGTGTTTTTCCAGGGCGTCTTCAATCGCCAGTTCGTGCAGGTTGAACTGGCGTTGCAGATTGGTCAGTTCCTGGGCGTTCGGCTCTTCCAGACCGATCCAGACAAAGTGCCCGGGCTTTGCCGCCCAGGCTGCGCCTTCGTCGAGGGTGATATTGGTGACTTTCTTACCGGCGCTATAAACCGCAGCAGCAACAACTCTACCCATGATGGTGATTCACTTCTTCTTGGCAGCTTTCAATTGGCAACAAATGCAATGGCAGTGTCGATCAGCTTAGCCCTGCAAGGGTTTGAGAGTCAGTTAAATCTGCCGAGTTCGCCGGTAAAGTCTCGCAGGCAAAAGAAAACCCGCACCAGGCGGGTTTTCTTGTTCAGGCGGCTTGCAGTTGCCGGTCCATCGACTCGATGCATTCACGCATCTGCTCGCGGCACTGGGCAATCAGCAGGGGCATGTCGTCCAGGCTCAATCCGGCGGTGGGAATCGCCGGCAACGAGCGAATCAGGATTTTCCCGCTGCGCCAGCGGTTCAATCGCATGTGTTTGACGTAACTGCTGACACACACCGGCACGATGGGTACCCCGGCGGCAATGGCCATCTGGAAGGCGCCTTTCTTGAAGGGCAGCAACTCCTCACCCAGGTTGCGCGTGCCTTCCGGGAACACCCAGATCGAGGTGTCTTTGTTTTGCAGGGTGTGGGTGGTGGTCAACATCGACTTGCGCGCCTTGTGCGCATTGCCGCGGTCGATCAGCACATTGCCGGCCAGCCAGAACAGCTGCCCGAACAGTGGCACCCATTTCAGGCTCTTTTTGCCGATGCACACGGTACGGCGGGGCACCACGTTGCCAAACACAAACAGGTCGTAGTTGGACTGATGATTGGCGACGATCACGCAGCTGTCAGGTTTATCCATCAACGGCCCGACATCGGTCTTCACCCGCAAACGCAAAATACACATGGCCGGCCACGCATACAGGCGTGCGCACAGGCGGCTGTTGTCCGGGTTGAAAGGTCGGCACAGGCCGAGGATCACACCCAGCACACCCGCCACGATAAAATGCAGGCCCATCAATGACATACGGAACAAAAACAGCATTTACAGGCCCCACCGGGACAAAAGGTGGCGCAGTGTACGGATGTGCACTGTTTTCGGCAATTGCTGCCAGAGTAGTGAGAGATAGCCGATGTTTGTGCTGATGTTTCCGACTAATGGGTCAGACGCGGTCTAGAGCGGTTACAGGTGTTTAACCAGGACAGGTACGAAAAAGCCCGACACGACGGTCGGGCTTTTCGTTGCAGCAGATACGGGCTTAACCCAGATGCTCCTGGTCCTGGATGATCGCGTTGTCCAGGGCCTCCAGCAACGCTTTGCGTACTTTCAATTTGGTGTTCTTGTGCGCGGTCATGTTGATCTTCTTCAACTGACGAGCCGCCGCCAGTGCCGTGCCTTGCAGCTCTTCAGCCGACACCACGACATCCAGGAAGCCGGCAGTCACGGCGCCTTGCGGGCTGAACATCTCACCGTTGACCACCGAGCGCTGAAGCGCCACTTTGTTCAGACGGTCACGGGCGATCTCGATGCCCGCGTGGTGCATGGTCATGCCGATCTGCACTTCGTTCAGGCCAATGCTGAACGGACCGTCTACGCCGATGCGATAGTCGGCCGACAACAGCAGGAACGCACCCTTGGCCACCGCATGCCCCGGGCACGCTACGATCACCGGGAAGGGGTGCGACAGCAGACGGCGGGCCAGGGTCGAGCCGGAGGTCACCAGTGCCACGGCTTCTCTAGGACCCGCCGTCATCACCTTCAAGTCATAACCGCCAGAGAGAATGCCCGGCTGCCCGGTAATGATCACCACCGCACGATCAGTCACTGCCCGATCCAGCGCAGCGTTGAACTCGGCAATCACATCCGGGGAGATGGCATTGACCTTGCCATTGCTCAAGGTCAGGGTCGCGATACCGTCTTCGAGATGGTAGGAAATCAACTCACTCATGACGCTATTCCTTTCAATAAAGTTGGGCAGACGTTACCCACCGCCGCAGGCCAGGTAAAGCGCCGTGACTGACCCGCCAGTCACCCTTTGCCCGCCAGCCAGGCGCAGCCCGCCGCGCCTGCTGCGCATTCCCCTCTATATAGAAGAGGGCACGAAGCCGGAGATTGGCCGGTTTGCCATGGCCCAGAGGGAGCGCAAACGCTGAATCGCGTTAACCGCATGAAAATTCTGAAAAAAATGTTTGCCATCGGAAAAGCTTTCGACTACATTAGCGCGCCTCGACAGACAGAACATGTTTGAAGAGATACGGTGAAGTGTCCGAGTGGCTTAAGGAGCACGCCTGGAAAGTGTGTATACAGGAAACTGTATCGAGAGTTCGAATCTCTCCTTCACCGCCACATTCAGTAAACACAAACCCCTGATTTTCCTAGAGAGAGTCGGGGGTTTGTGGTTTTTTGCGTCTGAAAAAAGGCGATATGGGAACAATAAGCAGCGTACCTCCTTACGCAACTCTCAGAGTTTGCCTACAACTTCAGCGAGACCCACCGGATATTCTTGTAACCGCCCCAAACAAAATCTGAACCTCAGACACGAAAACGCCGCTTTCCTGTTGCTGGGTAAGCGGCGTTTTCTTCTCGCGTGTTGGAGGGGCGCTTCATGCATCAGCGATGTCATTCGCGGTTGCTAAACCCGGTGCGGTATCATGATATAATACCATGAATAATAAACAGCTCGGCACGCTCAAAGCCGTGTTCTCAAGGCCTACCCCAGCCACACTGGAATGGGCGCGTATCGAGTCCTTGCTCGGCGCAGCAGGCGCCAGAACCATTGAAGGTCATGGATCGCGAGTACGTTTTGAACTCAATGGCGTGGTGGCCACCTTTCACCGTCCCCACCCCGACAAAGAAGCCAAGCCCTACCAAGTGCGTGACGCTCGGGCTTTCCTTGAACAAGCAGGAGTTACGCCGTGAACGTGATGAATTACAACGGCTATGCAGCCAGAATTGAGTACAGCGACGAAGATGGCTTGTTTGTCGGCCACATCGCAGGGATCAAGGATGTCGTTGGGTTTCACGGCGAGTCAGTCCAGGAACTCCGAGCGGCGTTCGAAGAGGCCGTCACTGACTATCTGGAAACGTGCGCCAAGCTCGGACGTGCACCGCAGAAACCCTACTCGGGCAACCTGAGTCTGCGTCTGGCCCCCGCACTGCATGCGACGGTCGCGGTAAAAGCGCAGTTAGCTCACAAGAGTATCAATCAGTGGGTCGCCGACGTGCTTGATCGCGAAGCGCATGCCTAAGGTTGTGTTATTTGTTCACTGCGGTATCTGGTCAGGTGTGACTGCGGAATCGGACTGCTGCAATGGCATCAGTGCTTTTGCAGAGAAATGGCCAGGTTCACTGGCCTGCACCACATTCATTTTAAATCGCGGCAGAAAAAGCCACTACGTCAGCTCAAACCGCTCTTGCGCATAATCCTTACCTGCCAGGGTAAGTTCAAAAATGGTGGCGCCGAACGTACCCCGAGTCACTTTTTGATTCACAAGACGTTTAGCCTGGAGTTGCTTCAGACCCTCTTCAACTTCCAGCTTGCTGAGTGAGACCAGCTTGCAAATCGAGTCCAGGTTTGCAACTTTTCTGAAGTTTGCGTGATAGGCCAACGCTTCCATCAGTAGCGTTTGGTTATCTGTCAGCTGTGGAAACTGTGGGTTGTTCTTTTTGTAAATTTTTCGCTCTATCTCATGTAGCTCACTGTAGGCTCCGTCGTTGCTGCGGTAGTAGTAAATCACTAAGGTCAGTGTGCTGACGAACGCCCCGATAGCCATCAGCAGCGACCAGTTCGGCATTGGCGTTTCCAGTTGAAGCCAGCTCCATGTGCGTAGCAGCCAGCCCTTGGTCTCTGCCAACAACGTCAGCTCGAAGTAAGTGTCGAGCAGCTTTGTGGCAATGATCAGGGCAATAAGGAAACCTGCAGCCGAGTAGGCCATAGCCTTGCAAGTGAACGGGGAATGATTGCCTTCTGCCGCCATGCTGATGGTCTCCAGCGCAGGGAACCGATCTTTCAGCATAGCAGTAGGGCACTCTGGCATCGGCCACGCAAGCAGTGAACAAGGTGAGCCGGCTGTTAGACTGTCTGGATTCTTCGAATGGAATCGACATCATGCTCCATCCTCCGCAAGTGTTCGTGTGGCCGCCAGGTTCATAGCGACTGTGACGATAGCCATCGTCCGTTACGCATTACGCCCGGTGGCCAGCAACTCGGCCAATGATCCCGTGACTTTGCCGGCGTTTGATGCGCTGGCCGAATATCTGAACAGGAATAAACAGCAATGATCACCACTACAACCCACTCCATTGAAGGCCGGCAAATTACCGCCTACCTGGACATCGTCAGTGCCGAGTCAGTGCAAGGGATCAACGTTGTTCGTGACGTATTTGCCGGGATGCGCGACTTTTTCGGCGGGCGCTCCCAGACGTTGGAGCGAGCGTTGAACGAAGCACGCATTCAGGCCACCGATGAGATCAAGGAGCGGGCACGGGCGCTTCAGGCGGACGCTGTGGTGGGGCTTGACTATGAGATCAGCATGCCGGCCGGCAAGGGCGGGATGGTCGTCGTGTTTGTGACCGGGACAGCGGTCAAGTTGCGATGAGGGATCGCAGCCATTCGTCGGTCACATGGAAATTCGAACGGAAAGTCCATTAGTGACCGGCTAGTCTGAAAATCCTTGGCGGTCGATATTTTTCAGGCAAAGGGCTTGCCGGTGTCGATCCCGCTCGTTGAAAGGGGTGAAGAGATGGCTGATCCGTATATCGAGGACGATGGCGCAGAGTTTCCGATCAACAATTGCGTGCAGTGTGGCCAGACCCAGTATGTGGCCAGTTTCGGCGAGGACCAGACAGAGGTCGACAAGATCAAGACCAGGGCGTGCCGGGTCCTGAAGGGCAAGTTCCTGCCCAAGGTGACAGCACCGGTCAGGAAGTAGGCGAACGCAGGCAGACCCCGTCATTGAGCGGGGTTTTTCATGTCTGAAAGGTTTTCATGACTAATTTTTAAAGTGGCGATCTTTCACAAACTTTTCACAACAACCTCCGTAGTCTCGACTCATCCGTTAGAAAGCAATACCTGGCCCGTTTCCCCAGCGGGCTTTTTTTTGCCCGTCGTAAAACCTTTTCCAAAATTGCTGTCCAACCGTCGCCAATCGCGAAGTTGGACCGGCGTGCTGGACTCTATCCGCGCAAAAGCATTCAATCTCGCCTCCTTTGTGTGTACCCCTATTTTTTGAGGTTTTTGTCATGCGTTTAACACTGCCTGCTCTGGTTCTGGGGCTTCTGGTTGCTCAAGGTGCAATGGCCGGTGACGGTACTGCCGCGCTGGGTGGTGGCTTGGGCGGCGCATTGGGTAACGTGGTCGGCCAGAAGATGGGCGGCAGCACTGGCGCAGTGATCGGTGCGGGCGTTGCTGGCGCGGCGGGCAGCGCAGTTGCCGCCAAGAAAGGTCATCGCACCAGCGCTGCCATCGGCGGCGGTGTTGGCGCAGCCGGTGGTTCGGTGATCGGTAAAAGCCTGGGTGGCAATTCCGGTGCCACCATCGGCGCAGGCCTGGGCGGTGCCTTGGGCGGCGGCGTAGGCAGCAACCTGGCCAACGGTCACAAGCGTCACTGATGCTGATCCAGATGTGAAAAAGCCCGGCTTGATGCCGGGCTTTTTCATATATGAACGATTTCCGCCGCAGCGGCTCAAATCTTCTATACCCCTGAAGAATGCGAGGCGTGCCATGAACCCCAAAACCGACGGCAAACAGAACGCAAGCTTGATGACTCGACGATTGATGTTGCCAGCGATTGTTTTTGGATTGCTGCTCTCCCAGGTGGCGCTGGCAGGCGGTAATGGAGATGCCGCGGTGGGCGGTGGTCTTGGTGGGGTGCTGGGCAACGTGGTCGGTGGCCAGGTGGGTGGCAGTACTGGCGCAGCGATTGGTGCGGGTGTCGGCGGGGCGGCCGGCAGTGCTGTTGCCGCGCCCAAGCACAATCGCACCGAAGCGGCGGTAGGCGGTGGTTTGGGCGCGGCGGGCGGATCGGTGCTCGGCAACAGTCTTGGCGGTTCGACCGGATCGGCCATCGGTGCCGGTCTTGGCGGTGCAGCCGGCGGTGCGATCGGCAATGATCTGGGGGATGACAGTGGCCATTCCCATTCCGGTGGCGGACATAAACACTCGAACAAGCACCACAAAAAGCATCACTGATTGAGTGAGGCACACCATGACTCTGGAATCCGAAGGCACGGAAGACAAAGACCCAAGTGGCCAGCCATCCATCAACGATCCCGGCAATGAAGATCCGGGATCGCTGATGGATGATGCGACGGTGCCACTTAACGATGCTGATGACGCAGGCGATGTGGGGAATATCGAGTTTGATGATGAGGAAGAGGACGAAGACTGATTCAGGCCAGATGCCGAATCAACCGATCGTCTACTGGGTCGAACGCGTCCATCGCGCAGCCCTCGATATGTCATGACCTGCGCTTGAGGCCAGATGAGAGGTGCGATATGAACACTGATCCAAAGACCGTCGACGATGATGAAACGCCGGAGTACCCGCTGCCGTCACCTACCGATTCCTTGAGCCGCGACCAACGACCGCCGGACGACGATGCCGGCGTTGAGCAAGTGCCGAGCGACGAGGGCGACGAAAGTGTCGAGGCAGAACCGCACGATCGGCGCGATGCAGATATCGATGGCTCGGGAGACCCGGCTACTTCGAAGCGGCGGTGAGGACATTCGACGCTCGAATGCTTCCTGAGCGAATCGAGCCGAGGGGGTCGCCCGATCCCAGCGGATCCACCCACCCCATCGGGTTGCGGGTGTACCGATATGGGTTCAACCCACCGCCCGACCTGAGCGGATCCGGCGTCAGGAAGCGGCCGAAATCCGGATGGTAATAGCGATGCCGGTTGTAGTGCAGTCCACTCTCAGTATCGAAGTATTGCCCCTGAAACCGTAAGGGTTGTTCGAGTCCTTCGCCGCTCGACTCGCGGAGTTTGCCGTGGGCGGTGTATTGGGCCGACCAGACGATCGCACCGCCGTGCCCGGTCAGTTCCTGCGGGGTGCCGAGGTGGTCGAGTTGATAGTAGTACGGGCAGGTGTGTGCCCGGCCTTTGCCGTCGAGCAGCGCCAGCGGGCGGAAGCTACTGGGTTCGCCGGGCTCACTGCGTTCGTAGATGTAGCTGCGGTAGTGCCGGGTGCCGCTTTCAGCGACCAGCCGGTCGTCTTGCCAGAAGTATTGCGTGGTGTAGCCATCAACCGTTTTCTGGATGCGCCGGCCGAAAGCGTCGTAGCAATAGCTGACACTTTTACCGTCCGGGGAACTGACGCCGATCAGGCGATGCTGGCTGTCGTAGGCGTATTCGGTGACCTGGGGCGGCAGGCCGCGGCGTTCGCGGATCAGATTGCCGAAGGCGTCGTAGTCGTAGTAACTGCCGTCATTGCCACTGCCACTGCGCTGCAGGCGGTTGTCCTGATAAACACATGGGCCGGGACGCCCGTGGATCAACAGGTTGCCGGCCGGGTCGTGGGTGAAGTGCTCTGCGCACTGGTCGCGGGGGTGACGTACGCCGGTCAGGCGGTCGAGTGCATCGTATTGATAGTGGCGTGAACCGTGGCGGCTGTCGGTAACCTTCAAGAGATTGCCCTTGGCGCTGTAGGCATAGTTCCGGCAGTACAACGTTCGTTGTTTTTGGTTGATGACATGGGCCTGCAAACGGCCTTGCCCGTCGTAGGCGTAATCGCTGAGCAGAAGGCCTTGTTGGCGCTGCTGTTCGCGCCCGCCGACAAAACGATGGCGGGTCAGGGGGGTGCCGTTGAGGTCGATGGCCGTGAGGGCGCCTCCCTTGGCGTGGTGGTAGACGAGGATACAGGTGTCCGGCAGGCGCAGGCACTTGAGCCGACCGCAGACGTCGTAGTCGTAACGCAGAATGCCCCAACCCTGATGCTCGGTGATCAGTCGGTCCTGAAGGTCGTATTCGAACTGCAAGGGAGGGGCCCGACCGTCATTGACGCTGACCAGTCGCCCGAGCGTGTCGTAGTGGTACTCGACCCCGACCCCATCAGGCAAGGTTTTGACCCGTAACCGCCCGGCGCTGTCACGCTGATAGTCGGTGACCAGCTGCGAACCGTCGTCGCCAAACTCGGTCTTCTTCAGCAATTGGTCATTGCGGTCGTAGCTGTAGGTGGTGCGGCGTCCATCGAAGGCGGTTTCCTGTCGGATCAATCCTCCCGGTGTGTAGTCCAGACGGTATGTCTCGCCCACCTCGTTTTCGATCTCGGTCAGCAACAATTGCGCATGGTCGTAGCGGTACTTCAGCGCGCTGCCATCGGGGTTGATCCGACGGCTGATCAAGTGCAGGTCGTCGGCGTATTCGTAACGGGTTACCCGTCCCAGTTCGTCGGTCTCGGCGGTGATCCGGCCGTAGGCGTTGTAGCGCCAGGCACGGCAGGCCCCCATGGGCAGCGTGGTCCGGCTCAGTCGACCGACGGCATCCCACTCATAACGGGTGATGGCACCGTGTTCGTCCTGCCCGGTCATCCGCCGCCCTAACGCATCGTAGGAAAACATGCGCTGGGAACCATCGGGCAAGGTTTCTTCCAGCAATTGTCCCAGAGCGCTCCAGGCAAACCGGTGAATGCTCTGGTCTGGAAAGCGGATCGTCAGCAAGCGCCCCAGCGAGTCGTAGCCATAGTGGGTGATCTGTCCGTCGGGATCAGTGACGGCCGTGATGTCTCCCTGGGCATTGCGCTGGTAGCTCCACGTCGCCCGACCGCGGGTGCGGGTGTGCAGGAAACCGTGGTGATACTTGTAGGACGTGGGCGCCGTATCCGGCGCAAGTAGCGTGATCAGTCGCCCGGCTTCGTCATAATGGTATTGGGTGACGGCGCCGAGAGCGTCCTGCTCGAAGATCAACCGGCCCAGATTGTCGTAGGCCTTGTGCCGTTCGCCGCCGTCCAGCCCGATCTGGCGTACCAGTCGCGCGCTTGGATCATGAACGTAAACCTCCTGGCTGCCGTCGGCGTTGTTGATCGTCACGGTGCCTTGATCGTCCCAGGTGTAACGCGCCTCCATCTGCTCAAACGAGGCCCAATGATGGACGCAGCGGGCGGTTTTGCCGGAGCGTTCCCACGCCCAGAAGAAACTCGCGCCGCCCGCCAGTTGCCGTTGCAGGATCACGTGCTGCTCGTCGTAGTCATAACGCTCGCTTTCACCCGCGGCGTTGGTCACCTCGACCAGACGCTGGCGCGCGTCGTAGCGGTAGCTGGCCACTGTCTGTTCGGTGCGCCAGGTGTACGCCTGGGGCCCGCAGCGCTGAAACACCTGATAGTCGATGGCCACCAGGTGCTTGAGGTCATAACGCAGCAGCAAGGCACGATCGGCGCCGTTGTCCAGGCGCTGAATCCGTTCAAGGCCGTCCCGCTGCACCGTCAGGCGGTTGTCGTAGGCGTCGCTGATCACGGTCAGTCGGCCGTCGCGGAAATGAAAAAAACGCGCCACGTCGCCGGCCTGGGCGAGGATCAGTTCGCCCGATTCGTCGCCGAGGTAAATCGCCGCCCGCGACAGTCTGTTACGGATCAACGGGCGCGCCGTCGTCGGCCATGGAAATGGCGTGCGTCGGTTTTCGGCGTCGATCCACAGCACCTGCTCGCCGTGGAATTCCAGATGCTGGCACAGCGAGTGCCGCCAGCCGAAACCGAGCCCGCTGTCGAGTTCGACGGCACGGGTGCGATAGAAGCGGGTGAAGTCGAACGGCAAGATCCCGTCGAGGGTGCCGTCCGTCAGTGCCAGCGATACTTCACCGGTGACCATCGACACCGGGCCGTTGTGGGGGGCAGAGCGCTCAAGGGTATCGATACAGGCGGCGAACCTGTGCGCCTGTGTTAGGGGACCGCTGGCGGGACATGCCAATACCTTTTGGGGATCGAACATCTGCAGACTTTCGCTTGGCGGAATGTAGGACGTGAGACTCTGCGTAGGATCTTCATGGAAAGAAGTCGGGAAAGTTGGCGTTTGATGTAGGGCGAATCGCTAAATTACGAGAGCCATTCGGCGTGGATCGGGATTTCATCGTTGCTCTAAGACAGCCGCGCTCGATATGCTGCTGAATCCTTTAATCCATTCGGGTGCGGGCCTCACCTGCGCCGCCCGGGATGCCTTGGAAAACGGATCAGATGCGATGAATGCACCGCTCAAAACATTCGGCTCGATCAAGGCCGTGATTTTCGATATGGACGGCTTGCTGCTGGACACCGAGGGCATCTACACCGAAGTCACGTCCATCATTGCCGCGCGTTACGGCCGCACGTTCGACTGGAGCATCAAGCAGAACATCATTGGTCGGGGCGCAGGGGATCTGGCGCGTTATGTTGTTGAAGCGCTCGACCTGCCGATTACCGCCGAAGAGTTTCTGGTGATCCGCGAACCGCTGATGCGCGAGCGTTTTCCTACAGCGCAAGCAATGCCTGGCGCACAGGAACTAGTACGGCATCTGAAGGCCAACCACATTCCCATTGCCGTGGGTACCAGTTCATCGAGCCAGTCGTTCGGCCAGAAAACCACCCTGCACCGCGACTGGTTCACCTTGTTCGACTTCATCGTCACCGCCGATGACCCCGAGGTGGGGGCAGCCAAACCGGCACCGGATATCTTCCTGACGGCGGCGCGGCGTCTGGGCGTCGCGCCCGAGGATTGCCTGGTGTTCGAGGATTCGCCCTTTGGTGTCACCGCGGCGAAAGCGGCGGGGATGACGGCGATTGCGATTCCGGATGCGGCAATGGCCGACGCCCGGTACGCACACGCCGATGGCATTCTTCGTACGTTGAAGGCGTTCGAGCCGGACGCCTTTGGTTTGCCTGCGCTTGAGTGGGCCTAGCTGAAAAGACGGGATGACTCTGGCAAATGTGGGAGCGAGCCTGCTCGCGAAAGCGGTGTTTCAGCCAACATCAACGTGTCTGATACTCCCTCTTCGCGAGCAGGCTCGCTCCCACAGTTATTGCAGTTGACAGATATGCATCAGGCGCCGAAGCCACCATCGATGGTCAGGCTGGCCCCGGTGATGTAGCCGGCTTCCGGGCTGACGAGGTAGGCGACGAAGCTGGCGATCTCTTCGGCCTTGCCGTACCGGCCCACCGCCATCAACGGGATCAGGCTTTCCGCAAAGTCACCCTCGGCCGGGTTCATGTCAGTGTCGACCGGCCCCGGCTGCACGTTATTGATGGTGATGCCTTGCGGGCCGAGGTCACGGGCCAGGCCTTTGGTCAGGCCGACCAGTGCCGACTTGCTCATGGCGTACGGGCCGCCACCGGCAAAGGGCATGCGGTCGGCGTTGGTGCTGCCGATGTTGATGATGCGACCGCCTTCGGTCATGTGTTTGGCGGCGGCCTGGGTAGCAACGAACACGCTGCGCACGTTGATGGCCAGGGTCTGGTCGAAGTCTTCGAGTTTGAACTCGGCCAGCGGTGCGACGGCCAGTACGCCTGCATTGTTGACCAGGATATCCAGGCGACCGAAGGCCTCCACCGTGGCGGACACGGCGCCGCGGATCGCTTCCGCGTCGGCGCTGTCGGCCTTGATGGCCAGGGCTTTGCCGCCCTGGGCGGTGATGCTGTGTTGCAACTCTTCAGCTTTGGCTGTCGAGCTGACATAAGTGAAGGCAACGGTGGCGCCTTCAGCGGCCAGGCGCTTGACGATGGCTGCACCGATACCGCGGGAACCACCTTGAATCAATGCCACTTTGCCGCTGAGGTTCTGAGTAGTCATGTCGATCTCCAAGTCCCGAGGCGAGATGTCCCGGTTGATGGAGCCTAGTATTGATTCCGGATTACGAGCTGTGTAGACCCTGATTGCGATAGTCTATGTAAACCAAAAGTTTATAGTGGCGCCTATGGAAACCTTCAGCAGTATCGAATGCTTTGTGCGCAGCGCCGAGGTCGGCAGCTTCGCCGAAGCGGCACGACGTTTGAGCCTGACACCGGCGGCGGTGGGCAAGAGCGTTGCCAAGCTTGAGGCGCGCCTGGGCGTCAGATTGTTTCAACGCAGCACGCGCAGCCTGACGCTGACCGAGGCCGGTCAGTTGTTTCTCGGCGAAGTCAGCACCAGCCTGCACACCATCCAGAATGCCGTGGCCAACCTCGCCAGCGCCGGTGGGCAGCCAGCGGGTACATTGAAGGTCAGCATGGGAACGGTATTCGGTTGCCTGTACATAGTGCCGATGCTCGGCGAGTTTCTGCGGCGATTCCCGGCGATCAACCCGGACTGGCACTTCGACAACCGCCAGGTCGATCTGATCGGGCAGGGGTTCGACGCGGCCATCGGCGGCGGCTTCGAATTACCCCAGGGCGTAGTCGCGCGCAAGCTGAGTCCGGCGCATCGGGTATTGGTGGCCTCGCCGGATTACCTGGAGGCACATGCGTCAATCACCGAGCCGGACGACCTCAAGCACCACGACGGGATTCTGATTCGCTCGCCACAAACCGGTCGCGTGCGCTCCTGGCAATTGACCCATCGCAATCAGCAACACAGCCCGTTGACGCTCAAGGCGCGGATGACCATGAGCGATTCCGAGGCCGCGTGCGTCACGGCCGCGCAGGGGCTGGGCATCGCGCTGGTGAGCATGCCGTTTGCTGCGGGCTATCTGGAAACGGGAAGGTTGCAGCGGGTGTTGCCGGACTGGTACATCGACGACGGTTACACCTCCATCTATTACGCCGAACACAAACTGCTGCCCGGCAAGACCCGGGCGTTTGTCGATTTCATCATCGAGCAGTTTGCCGAGCGGGGGTTGGGGCAGAGGTTCAGTGCGGTTTGAGTCAGGCTCGGGACCGAGTCGTGGCCATCGCGGGCAAGCCACGCTCCCACAGGTTCTGCGTCGTATCGCGGTGATGAGAACGACGCAATACTTGTGGGAGCGTGGCTTGCCCGCGATGAACGATAACGCGGTCTACCGGGCAACCCCCCCCGGCCAGCCAATGATGTTTTTCGGCCGCGGCGTCGCATAGGTCCGCACCTTCGAGGTCGACAACCCCAGCCGCACCAGCGATTCGGCAATGGTCACCGCCGCCGTCACCCCATCCACCACCGGTACCCCGGTACGCCGGCGAATCTGCTCGTCCAGCCCGGCCATGCCACCGCAACCGAGGCAAATCACTTCGGCCTTGTCCTGGCTCACCGCCAGTTCGGCCTGATGCACGATGGCTTCCAGTGCGCGCTGCGGTTCGTGTTCCAGCTCCAGCACCGCCAGGCCGCTGGCCCGTACCGAGGCGCAACGATCCCACAGGCCGGAGAGCTTGAGGCGGTCCTCAATCAGCGGCACGGTGCGGTCGAGGGTGGTGACCACGGAATAGGCGTGACCGAGAAACATCGCCGTGCTGGCGGCGGCATCGGTGATGTCCACCACCGGTACGTTGAGCAATTCCTGCAAGCCTTCACGGCCGTGTTCGCCGTAGCCGGCCTGGATCACGGCGTCGAACGGCTGGTCGTAGGACATCACCCGGTCCATGACCGCGATGGCCGCCAGGTAACTTTCGAAGTTGCCCTCGATGGAGTCGGCGCCGAAGTGCGGGGTGAGGCCGACGATTTCCGTGCCGGGCGACGCGACGGCCTGTGCCGAGCGGGCGATGGCCTGGGTGATGGATTCGGTGGTGTTGACGTTGACCACGAGAATGCGCATGGGGAGTCCTTATTGCGGATGGTTCTGCGGCCCGACTTTGCCGGGCCGCCATGGAGTTAATGGCTGGCGTTTTCGACTGCGATGGCTTCGCCGCTGACATCGGCATAGTGCGGTTGGCGCTTGGCGATGATCAGGTAGAGCATTCCGGCGATGCCGGCACCAATCAGCCAGGAGAACGGCGACACGCTGTGGAACCCGGGCACCAGGGCCAGGACGATGGCGATCAGGGCAGCGGGAATGAACGCCGCCACGGCGCGCAAATTGACCCCGCGGCTGTAGTAATAAGGGCCGTTGGGGTCTTCGCTGTACAACTGCGGCACGTTGACCTGGCCTTTTCGTACAAGCCAGTAGTCGACCATGATCACGCCGTACAACGGGCCGAGCAGGGCACCGAGGCCGGACAGGAAGTACACGATCACCAGCGGGCTGTTGTAGAGGTTCCACGGCAGGATCAGCACGGCGATGGTGGCGCTGATCAGTCCGGCGCGACGGAACGTCAGGTACTTCGGCGCCAGGTTGCTGAGGACGAACGCCGGGGCGACGAAGTTGGCCATGATGTTCACCGCCACGGTGACGATGAGGAACGCCAGGCAACCGAGTACCAGGAAGAAGGTGTTGGGGATCGAGGCGATGATTTCGGTCGGGCTTTCGATGATCCGGCCGTTGATCTGAAACTGCGCGCCGCACAGCAGGACAGTGATGCTGGCGAACACCAGGATATTCACCGGCAAGCCCCAGAAATTTCCGACCTTGATGGTCTTGCGGCACGGTGAAGAGCGGGCGAAGTCGCAGAAGTTGAGGATCAAGGTGCCGTAGATCGCCAGCCACAGTGCGCCGCCGGCAAAGATATTGCGCCACATCTCACCACCGGTCAGCGGCTCACGGATCGACCAGGCAATGGTCGCGTTGGCCTGCAAGTACATCCACGCGGCGAGGGCGGCAACGGTCAGCAGAATCACCGGGCCGGCAAACGCCTCATAGCGCCGCACCATCTCCATGCCATAGGCCAGGATCGCCAGTTGCACGAACCAGATCGCGACGAAACACACCCAGCCCAGGGTCGACAGGCCGAGGATCGAGTCGTGGTCGTAGTCGGCGAATCCGGGATGGATCGCCGTCAATAGCACGCGAAAGACGACGGACGCGAGGTACGTCTGAATACCGAACCAGGCGATGGCGATCACGGCGCGGATCAACGCGGGAATCTGCGCCCCGTGAATGCCGAAACTGATCCGGCTGATGACCGGAAACGGAACCCCGGTCTTTTGTCCCATGTAGCCGGACAGGTTCATGAAGCAATACACCAGCGCCGCTCCGATCCCCAGGGACAACAGGATCTGCCAGCCGCCCAGGCCCAGGGCATACAGGCCGATGGCAAAGGAGTAGTTGGCAATGTTGTGAACGTCATTGGTCCACAAGGCAAAGATGCTGTAGCGGCCCCAGCGCCGGCCTTCGGCCTTGGTCGGTGCGAGGTCCTTGTTGTGCAGGCGGGGACTGAGCACCACGGGGGAGTGATGCGCCTGATGGTCGGCGGTGTGGGTGGAATGGGGGGAGGGTAGATCCAGCGCGATATTGTTGTTGGAGAGACTAGTACGCATTCCGGCAGGCTCCTGATGCTCGACGCCGCGATGACTGTGCATGAGCCTTGGCTCGACAAATCTTCGTCGCGGGTGGCGAATATCATTGGTTACGGGGCATCTGCAGCCTGTACGGGATAGGGCGCTTCAGGCTTGCGGATCTAAAGTGTGTGTATGTTTTGGAGTTATTGTATACAAAACATGTATGCACTTAAGCCAGATCCATGCCAGCCGAGCGTTCTATGAACGGCGCTGTTCATTTCGTTTTGTTATGGCTTTACGCCAAGTTATTGAAAAATTGACAATATAAATTGACCGTTTAAACAGGTATTTATTTTGAAGGGGGGATTCAGGAGGGCGTGGCGGCGCACGTCGGGGGGAGGAATGTAACTTTTGGGGGCGTGGAAACAAGAAGTGCACACAAAAATGGCACCTATGGTGACAATCGTGTGTACACGTTTTTTGAAGCTGCAGATAACACTGTAGGAGCGAGCCTGCTCGCGATGAACCCGAGAACACAGCGGGGTATCAGGCACCCCGCGTTATCGTTGACGACCATCGCGAGCAGGCTCGCTCCTACAGTGGGTTTACGCTTTGGACTTGCTGATGATATTCCCCGCGTGCAACCCGCATTCCTTCTGCGTCGCTTCTTCCCACCACCAGCGGCCTTCGCGCTCATGCTGGTTCGGCAGTACCGGGCGGGTGCAAGGTTCGCAGCCGATGCTGATGAAGCCGCGTTCGTGCAGGCTGTTGTACGGCAACTCCAGCATGCGGATGTAGCCCCAGATCTCTTCGCTGGTCATTTGCGCCAGCGGGTTGAACTTGTACAGGGTGCGTTCCGCGGTGGAGAACGCGCTGTCGATTTCCATCACCGCGACGGCGCTGCGGGTGCCGGGGCTCTGGTCCCGACGCTGGCCGGTGGCCCAGGCTTTCACGCCAGACAGCTTGCGGCGCAGCGGTTCGATCTTGCGGATGCCGCAGCATTCGCCATGGCCGTCCTTGTAAAAGCTGAACAGGCCTTTTTCCTTCACGAAGGGTTCGAGTTTCGTGTAGTCCGGCGACACCAGCTCAATGTCGATCTTGTAGTGCTCGCGTACCTGATCGATGAAGCGGTAGGTCTCTGGGTGCAGCCGGCCGGTGTCGAGGCTGAACACCTTGACGTTCTTGTTCAGCTTCCAGGCCATGTCCACCAGCACCACGTCCTCGGCGCCGCTGAAAGATATCCACAGGTCATCGCCGAACTCGGCAAACGCGAGTTTCAGGATGTCCTGGGCGGATTTGTTGGCATAGGTCGTGGCGAGTTCCACGACGTCGAACGTTGGGCTCATCAGGGCGGCTTCCTACAGGTCGGTGGCGCTGGGCGCTCTATATGGGGCCGATGGTAACAAAAAGCTGCGCGGGCCGGGGCATCCTCTGCGTTGCGCAGGCAGGCCCGAGTCGCTAGAGTTCGGCAATCTTTTTGCTCGCTCGACTCAATAATCAATACAAATGGGAGTGTCTTGTGGAAATTGCCTGTCTGGATCTTGAAGGTGTGCTGGTCCCGGAAATCTGGATCGCCTTCGCCGAAAAAACCGGGATCGAATCCCTCAGGGCCACCACCCGGGACATTCCCGACTACGACGTGCTGATGAAGCAACGCCTGCGGATTCTCGACGAGCACGGCCTGAAGCTCTCCGACATTCAGGAAGTGATCGCCACGCTCAAGCCGCTGGACGGCGCCATCGAGTTCGTCGACTGGCTGCGCGAGCGCTTCCAGGTGGTGATCCTGTCGGACACCTTCTATGAGTTCTCCCAGCCGTTGATGCGCCAACTGGGCTTCCCGACCTTGCTCTGCCATCGCCTGATTACCGACGACAGCGGTCGAGTCACGGGCTATCAACTGCGTCAGAAAGATCCAAAGCGTCAGTCGGTCCTGGCCTTCAAGAGTCTCTACTACCGGGTGATCGCGGCGGGGGATTCCTACAACGACACCACGATGCTGGGCGAGGCCGATGCCGGGATTCTGTTCCATGCGCCGGATAACGTGATCCGTGAATTCCCGCAGTTCCCGGCGGTGCACACGTTTGAAGACTTGAAGCAGGAGTTCATCAAAGCCTCCAACCGGGCCTTGAGTCTGTAGTCGTCTGACAGGGCCTCATCGCGGGCAAGCCACGCTCCCACAGGTTTTGTGTTGATCGCACAATTGTGGTTAGACACAAAACCTGTGGGAGCGTGGCTTGCCCGCGATGCGTTTAAAGGTTTTGCAGGGTATCGAGCAGCACCTTCACCTTGGTGATCGATTCCTGATATTCGGCCTGCCACTCGGAATCCGCGACTATCCCGCCACCGCCCCAGCAACACACCTGCCCGTCCTTGACCAGCAAACTGCGAATGGCGATGGAGCTGTCCATCTCGCCGCGCACGTCCAGGTACAACAACGAACCGCAATACAGGCCGCGTCGGGTCGGTTCCAGTTCGTCGATGATCTGCATCGCACGAATCTTTGGCGCGCCGGTGATCGAGCCGCCGGGGAAGCTGCCGGCGATCAGGTCCAGAGCGTCGCGATCATCCGCCAGTTCACCGGTGACGCTGCTCACCAGGTGATGCACGTTCGGGTAACTTTCCAGGCTGAACAACTCCGGCACCCGGACCGAGCCGATGCGGCAGGTCCGGCCGAGATCGTTGCGCAGCAGGTCGACGATCATCAGGTTTTCCGCGCGGTCCTTGGGGCTGGCCAGCAGTTCGGCGGCGTTCGCGGCATCTTGCTCAGGCGTCAGGCCCCGAGGCCGAGTGCCCTTGATCGGGCGGGTTTCCACATGGCGCTGGCTGACTTTGACGAAGCGTTCCGGCGACAGGCTGAGTACGGCATCGCCGTCAGGCAAGCTCTGGAAACCGGAAAAAGGCGTCGGGCACGCTGCGCGCAAGGCGCAGTAGGCGGCCCACGAGTCACCCTGGCAGGGCGCGCGAAAACGCTGGGCGAAATTGACCTGGTAACAGTCACCGGCCTGAATGTACTGCTGGATGCGCTCGATGGCCTGTTGATACTGGTCAGCGCTCAAGTCGGCGGTCATCGGGGTGAGCAGCTTGAAGGGCGCGACCGCTTCCGGTGCCGGTTGGCTGAACAGCTCGATCAGGCGCTGACGTTCGCTGTCGGGCAGGGTCGGGTGGAACACCAACTGGCTGGTCAGCGCGAGGTGATCGCTGATCAATGCCCAGCCGTACAGGCCGAAACGCGCGTCGGGCAGATGCAGGTCGTCACTGGCCTGGCTCGGCAGGCGCTCCAGATGTCGGCCGAAGTCGTAACTCAGGTAGCCGATCAACCCGCCGGCAAACGGCAACTCATAGGGTGCCGGCAAGGAGGCTTCGCCGAGGCGTGTCAGGTTATCGCGCAGGCGTTGCAGGAAGGCCTCGCCACTTTCGTCGGGTGCTACCGTCAGTTGTTCCAGCGGCCAGGCGCTGAGCAGGTCATAGCGGCCGCGGTCGGCGCTGGGGCGGCCGCTGTCGAGCAGCACGGCGCCCGGGGCATGGCGAATCGCCGCGAAGTAGTGGGCGGGGTTGGCGCGATAGGGCAGCGGGTGTACGGAGCAGGTCAACATGGGCGGGGGAGATCAGCCATTGAGGCGGGGTGGCGATTGTAGTCCCCTCGGAGAATTGCTCCTAGAGGGGATGTCGGGGATTGGCAGATTACGAGCGGCTGCGGGAAACCTGTGGCGAGGGGGCTTGCCCCCGTTGGGCTGCGCAGCAGCCCCCTAGTTTATCAGGTAGACCGAGTCAGCCTGGTTTGCGACGGCTGCGCCGCCGAACGGGGGCAAGCCCCCTCGCCACAGGGATCAACCCTCGACCGCAGGAATATGCCCAAACATCTCCTGCACAAACGCCACGCGCTCTTCGACCGTTTCGGTCGCGCCACGAGCCTTCAGGTCTTCCAGTCGTGCTTCTACCGCGTGAGTACGCAACGTCAGCCCGCAATCATTGGCAATCTGGATATTCAGCCCCGGCCGGGCGTTGAGCTCAAGGATCAGCGGGCCTTTTTCCTGGTCCAGGACCATGTCGACACCGATGTAGCCCAGCCCGCACAACTCATAACAGCCAGCGGCGAGTTTCATGAAACCGTCCCAGTAGGGCAGTTGCACGCCATCCACCGCGTTGGTGGTGTCCGGGTGTTTGTTGATGATGTTGTTCAGCCAGGTGCCGCGCAGGGTCAGGCCGGTGGCCAGGTCCACGCCGACGCCGATGGCGCCCTGGTGCAGGTTGGCCTTGCCGTTGGACTGGCGAGTCGGCAGACGCAACATGGCCATCACCGGGTAACCCATCAAGACAATGATGCGGATGTCCGGCACGCCTTCGTAGCTGATGCTCTTGAAGATCTGGTCCGGAATCACGCGGTATTCGATCAGCGCCCGGTCGCGGTGACCGCCCAGTGAATACAGGCCGGTCAGGATACTGGAAATCTGGTGCTCGATTTCTTCATGGCTGATGATCCGGCCGGACACCGTGCGATAACGCCCTTCGAAGCGGTCGGCGATGACCAGGATGCCATCGCCACCGGCGCCCTGGGCTGGTTTGATCACGAAGTCATTGCGTGCACCGATGATCTCTTCGAGGTTGTCGATTTCCTTCTCGGTGGAAATCACACCATAGAGCTCGGGCACATGGATGCCGGCGGCGATGGCGCGTTCCTTGGTGATGATCTTGTCATCGACGATCGGGTACAGGCTGCGCTTGTTGTACTTGAGCACGTAGTCTGCGTTGCGCCGATTGATTCCCATGATGCCCCGGGCTTCCAGGGCCTTCCAGGTCTTCCAGAAGCCGAACATCAGGCGTCAGCCTTTTTCAGGAAGGCCTTGAAACGCACCAGTTCGGTCAGGCGATAGCCGCGATAACGACCCATGGCCAGCATGAAGCCCACCAGGATCAGCAGGATCGCCGGGAAGGTGAACACGAAGTACACCAGTTCCGGCACGGTCATGATCAGGTGCGCCAGGGACGCGGCGAACAGCGTGCCAATGGCCACTTTCATGGCATGGCCACCGCCGCGCTCTTCCCAGGTGATCGACAGGCGTTCGATGGTCATGGTCAGGATCACCATCGGGAACAGTGCGACCGACAAGCCGCGTTCCAGGCCGAGTTTATGGCTGAGCAGGCTGATGGCCGCGATCAGTACTACCACGAAAGTCAGTACCACCGACAACCGCGGCAGCATCTGCAGTTTCAGGTGTTCGAGATAGGAGCGCAGCGACAGCCCCAGCGCCGTGATGATGGTAAACAGCACGATACCGAAGCCGAGCTGGGTTTCGCGGAAGGCCAGGGCGATCAGCACCGGGGTGAAGGTGCCCAGGGTCTGGATGCCGATCAGGTTGCGCAGGATCAGGATCACCAGTACGCCGATCGGGATCATCACCATGATCATGAAGGTCTGCTGGGTTTGCAGCGGCAGGCCGTACAACGAGTACTCGAGGAAGTTGGCGTCGGTGTTTTCGTCGGTCAGCTTGGCCAGGCGAATGGCGTTCATTTCGCTGTTGTTCAGGCTGAAGGTCACGTTGGCCTTCTTGCCGCCATCGACGGTGATCAGGTTTTCGTCGCCGGTCCACCACAGCAGGCGGTCGGTCGGCAGACCTTGCTCACCGGTTTCCGGGTTGAAGTACAGCCAGTCGGTGCCATTGAAACTGCGCAGCCACAGTTCCGGTACCTGCGGCTGGTCTGCCACCAGGCGGATGGTATGGACCTTCTCGATCGGCACGTGGGCGATGGACAGCAGCAGCTCGACGATTTTCGCCTTGTGCGCGGTGGATGGATCACCGGCCAGCAACAGTTTCACGTTGTCGTCGTTGAGGTTGTTGACCCGCTTGATGGCTTCGCCGACGAAGGTTTCGACGTCGGCCGAGTGCTGGCGAATCGGTGCGAGCAGGGCTTCGGCGGCGATTTTTTCCGGGCCTTCGATGGTGATGCTGTCGCGAAAGGTCGGGCCTTTGATCTTGGCCTTCTCGCCGGAATAACGCTTGGTCAGCACCAGGCGGTAGTACAGCGTCTGGTTGCCTTTGGCCCGGCGTGCCGACCAGGTGACCTTGCGGTTGCCGTCGACCCGGTTCACGGCTACGCCGTAATTATTGGAGATGAAGCTCTCGTTGAGGCTGACGAAGTCGCGGCTCAGCGGTGGCACGAACATCTGGATCTTGACCGGATCCTTGGCGCTGGCGACGAACTCGACCTTGGCGTCGATGTTCCACAAGTCGTCAGTGGCGTCTTCGGTCACCGGGATGCCCAGCACGAAGATCTGATAGGCCGTAACTGAAATGCCCAACACCACCAGGATGGCGATCAGCAGTTTCAGATGAAGGGTAAGAGAGCGCATTTGAATTACTCGGCGGTATGAGCGTCGGTGGTGCAGGCGGGTTTGCCGGCAGCATATTTAAGGCTGGGGTCAACCAGGGCATCGAAACGCTTGAGCGCTTCGGAGCCAATCAGGAGCGGGTATTGGAACGCGCTACGGTCGGTCAGGTTCACTTCGATGCTGCGCAGGGCCGAGCCCATGCAGATGTCCAGTTCGATCACGGGGCGGGCGGTGTACTTCTTGCCTTCCTCGGGGTCGTAGTCGCCGGCCCGGCGCTTGATCTTGCTGACACGGGCCAGCGGGCGTTCGATTGGGTGCGAATGGGCGGCGTCGATGGCCAGGTAAAACCGCACCCAGGATTCGCCGTTGCGTTTGAAACGTTTGATGTCTCGTGCGCTCAGGGAAGCGGTTTTCGCCCCGGTGTCGAGTTTGGCCGCCACTTCCAGGTCGATGCCATTGAGCGAGGCGTACTCATTGAGGCCATACACAGTCTTTTCCCCGGCCATTGCGAACCCGGGCAGGCAAAGTAAACAAAGGAAAGCAGGGAAGGGCTTGAGTCTCATAAATCCTGGTGCGCAGCGGTCCGACTTGATTCAAGGCCCTGGCATCGCTGCGCAAGCTCCCTCGTATGCCTGGCAGATCTTTATGACAGGCAGTGCAGATGTGACAAACAAATGCGGCGGCATTCTAGCACGGTGGTTTGATGGCGCCAGCGCTGGCCGGTGGCTATAAACCAGCAGGTTGCTTCGTTATGGTGCAACCGGTTATCAGAAGATTGTCGACAATATCGATTTATCCTTTGACTGTGCTCCCGGTATTCGTTAGTTTTTGCGGCATTGGCTCACAAGGTGTCGACAATATGCTGGATCAACTCGATCCCCCGGTTTCTACGCAAGACGATACGGAGACACTTTCCGAGAACGTCTTCCGCCGTATTCAGGCGGCTATCGTCAAAGGCGAGATCGCGCCGGGCAGCAAAATCTCCGAACCGGAGCTGGCGCGTACCTACGGCATCAGCCGGGGCCCGCTGCGCGAGGCCATCCATCGCCTGGAAGGCCAGCGCCTGCTGGTACGCGTGCCGCATGTCGGAGCGCGGGTGGTGTCGCTCAATCATGCCGAGCTGCTTGAACTCTACGAAATCCGCGAATCCCTGGAAGGCATGGCCTGTCGCCTGGCCGCCGAGCGCATGAGTCTCGAAGAAATCGACGAGCTGCGTCGGGTCCTGGAAACCCATGAGCGTGATGAGGCATTCCAGGCAGGTCGCGGCTACTACCAGCAGGAAGGCGATTTCGACTTCCATTACCGAATCATCCAGGGCAGCGGCAACCGCACGCTGACCCAAATGCTCTGCGGCGAGCTCTATCAATTGGTGCGCATGTACCGCATCCAGTTTTCCACCACGCCCAATCGCCCGCACCAGGCGTTCGCCGAGCACCACCGCATTCTCGATGCCATCGCCGACCGTGACGGTGAGCTGGCCGAGTTGTTGATGCGCCGTCACATCGGCGCCTCCAAACGCAATATCGCCCGTCATTACCAGGACGGCGTCAACCCGACAGCCAAACGAGGTGAGTCATGAGTTTGAACAAGAGCACACCAGGCCAGCGTTTCCGCGATGCGGTCGCCAGCGAACATCCACTGCAAGTGGTCGGCGCAATCAACGCCAATCACGCGCTGCTGGCCAAGCGCGCCGGTTTCAAGGCGATCTACCTGTCGGGTGGCGGGGTGGCTGCCGGCTCCCTCGGCTTGCCTGACCTGGGCATCACCGGCCTGGATGACGTGCTGACCGACGTGCGCCGTATCACCGACGTCTGCGATCTGCCATTGCTGGTGGACGTGGACACCGGTTTCGGTTCCTCGGCGTTCAACGTCGCTCGTACCGTCAAGTCGATGATCAAGTTTGGCGCGGCGGCGATTCATATCGAAGACCAGGTCGGCGCCAAACGCTGCGGCCACCGTCCTAATAAAGAGATCGTGACCCAGCAGGAAATGGTCGACCGCATCAAGGCTGCCGTCGATGCCCGTACCGATGACAGCTTCGTGATCATGGCCCGTACCGACGCCCTGGCGGTGGAAGGCCTGGAGTCTGCCCTGGATCGCGCCGCTGCCTGCATCGAAGCCGGCGCCGACATGATTTTCCCGGAAGCCATCACCGAACTTGAGATGTACAAGCTGTTCGCCAGCCGCGTGAAAGCGCCGATCCTTGCCAACATCACCGAATTCGGCGCGACCCCGCTGTACACCACCGAGCAACTCGCCGCTGTCGACGTGTCGCTGGTGCTGTACCCGCTGTCGGCCTTCCGCGCCATGAACAAGGCCGCGGAAAACGTCTACACCGCACTGCGCCGCGATGGCACGCAGGCGAATGTCATCGACACCATGCAGACTCGCATGGAGCTTTACGATCGCATCGACTACCACACCTTCGAGCAGAAGCTCGATGCGTTGTTTGCCGCGAAGAAGTAACGAACACCTTGTACCTGTAGGAGCGAGCCTGCTCGCGATAGACGTCAACGATGACGCGGGAAGCCTGATACCCCGCGGTGTGCCGTCCACCATCGCGAGCAGGCTCGCTCCCACAGAAGAGCAATGAGTTTCCCCTAAAAATTTCAAAAAATTGGAGACAGCAATGGCCGAAGCAAAAGTACTCAGTGGCGCCGGGCTCCGTGGCCAGGTTGCCGGGCAAACCGCACTGTCCACCGTGGGCCAGTCGGGTGCCGGTCTGACCTATCGTGGTTATGACGTACGTGAACTGGCGGCTGACGCACAGTTCGAAGAAGTCGCCTACCTGCTGCTGTACGGCGAACTGCCGAGCAAGGCGCAACTGAATGCCTACATCACCAAGCTGAGCAAGCTGCGTGACCTGCCTCAAGCGCTGAAAGAAGTTCTGGAACGCATCCCCGCCGACGCCCACCCGATGGACGTGATGCGCACGGGCTGCTCGTTCCTGGGCAATCTGGAGCCGGAGAACAATTTCTCCGAGCAACACGACAAGACCGATCGCCTGTTGGCTGCGTTCCCGGCGATCATGACTTACTGGTATCGCTTCAGTCACGAAGGCAAGCGCATCGATTGCGTCAGCGACGAGCAGTCCATCGGCGGCCACTTCCTGCACCTGCTGCACGGCAAGAAACCAAGCGAGCTGCACGTCAAGGTGATGAACGTTTCGCTGATCCTCTATGCGGAGCACGAGTTCAACGCGTCGACCTTCACTGCACGTGTTTGCGCATCCACCCTGTCCGACCTGTATTCGTGCATCACCGCGGCCATCGGCTCGCTGCGTGGCCCGTTGCATGGCGGCGCCAACGAAGCGGCGATGGAAATGATCGAGCGTTTCTCGTCGCCGGAAGACGCGATCAAGGGCACCCTCGGCATGCTCGAGCGCAAGGACAAGATCATGGGCTTCGGCCACGCGATCTATAAGGACAACGATCCGCGCAACGAGGTGATCAAGGGCTGGTCGAAAAAACTCGCCGACGAAGTGGGGGACAAGGTGTTGTTCCCGGTCTCCGAAGCGATCGACAAGACCATGTGGGAGCAGAAGAAGCTGTTCCCGAACGCCGACTTCTACCATGCCTCGGCGTACCACTTCATGGGCATCCCGACCAAGTTGTTTACACCGATTTTCGTCTGCTCGCGCCTGACCGGCTGGGCTGCACACGTGTACGAACAACGCGCCAACAACCGCATCATCCGTCCAAGCGCCGAATACACCGGCGTTGAACAGCGCAAGTTCGTGCCAATCGAACAGCGCTGAATGGTGGAGGCTAAGCACTGATATTGAAGTTCACCGAAATCCCTGTGGGAGCGGGCTTGCCCGCGATAGCGGTGGGTCAGTCGACATGTATGTTGGATGTGACTCAGTCATCGCGAGCAAGCTCGCTCCCACAGTGGATGGTGTGAACTTCAAGTCTGGTGCCAGGCCCCACCTTTTGTAACTACCGTGACCGAGTCCTGACGATGAACACACAATTCCGTAAACCGCTACCTGGCAGCCACCTGGATTACTTCGATGTCCGCGCAGCGGTCGAGGCGATCCAGCCTGGCGCCTACGACACCCTGCCGTACACCTCCCGTGTGCTGGCGGAAAACCTTGTGCGTCGCTGCGACCCGGCCACGCTCACCGAATCCCTGAAGCAATTCATCGAGCGCAAGCGCGACCTCGATTTCCCGTGGTTCCCGGCCCGCGTGGTGTGCCACGACATTCTCGGCCAGACCGCGCTGGTCGACCTCGCCGGCCTGCGTGACGCCATCGCCCTGCAAGGCGGTGACCCGGCGCAAGTCAACCCGGTGGTGCCGACCCAGCTGATCGTCGACCACTCCCTGGCCGTCGAGCGTGGTGGCTTTGATCCGGACGCGTTCGAGAAGAACCGCGCCATCGAAGACCGTCGCAACGAAGACCGCTTCCATTTCATCAACTGGACCAAGAAGGCGTTCAAGAACGTCGACGTGATCCCGCCGGGCAACGGCATCATGCACCAGATCAACCTGGAGAAAATGTCTCCGGTGATCCAGGTGCGTGACGGTGTGGCCTTCCCTGATACCTGCGTCGGTACCGACAGCCACACCCCGCACGTCGATGCGTTGGGCGTGATCGCCATCGGTGTCGGTGGTCTCGAAGCCGAAAGCGTGATGCTCGGCCGCGCATCGTGGATGCGTCTGCCAGAAAGCGTTGGCGTCGAACTGACCGGCAAGCTGCAACCGGGCATCACCGCCACCGACATGGTGCTGGCGCTGACCGAGTTCCTGCGCAAGCAGAAAGTCGTTGGCGCATGGCTGGAGTTCTTCGGCGAAGGCGCCTCCGCGCTGACCCTCGGCGACCGCGCAACCATCTCCAACATGGCCCCGGAATACGGCGCCACCGCGGCGATGTTCTACATCGACCAGCAGACCATCGACTACCTCAAGCTCACCGGCCGTGAAGACGAGCAGGTGCAGTTGGTCGAGAACTACGCCAAGCAGGTCGGCCTGTGGGCTGACAGCCTCAAAGGCGCGCAGTACGAGCGCGGCCTGACGTTCGATCTGTCCTCGGTCGTGCGCAACATGGCCGGCCCGAGCAACCCGCACGCCCGTGTGGCGGTTTCGGATCTGGCTGCCAAAGGCATCTCCGGCCAGTGGGACGATGTGCCGGGGCAAATGCCGGACGGCGCGGTGATCATCGCCGCCATCACCAGCTGCACCAACACCAGCAACCCGCGCAACGTGATCGCCGCCGGCCTGCTGGCGCGCAACGCCAACAAGCTCGGCCTGACCCGCAAGCCTTGGGTCAAGTCGTCCCTGGCACCGGGTTCGAAAACCGTGGCGCTGTACCTCGATGAAGCCGGCCTGACCGAAGAGCTGGACAAGCTCGGCTTCGGCGTCGTGGCTTTCGCCTGCACCACGTGCAACGGCATGTCCGGCGCACTGGACCCGGTGATCCAGCAAGAGATCATCGACCGCGACCTGTACGCCACTGCGGTGTTGTCCGGCAACCGTAACTTCGACGGCCGCATTCACCCGTACGCCAAGCAAGCGTTCCTCGCGTCGCCGCCCTTGGTGGTTGCCTATGCGATTGCCGGCACCATCCGTTTCGACATCGAAAAAGACGTGCTGGGCGTGGTGGATGGCAAGGAAATCCGCCTGAAAGACATCTGGCCAAGCGACGAAGAAATCGACGCGGTGGTCAAGGCGTCGGTGAAACCGGAGCAGTTCCGCCAGGTATACATCCCGATGTTCGCCATCCACGAAGACACCGGCCCGAAAGTCGCGCCGCTGTACGAGTGGCGTGAAATGAGCACCTATATCCGTCGTCCGCCGTACTGGGAAGGCGCGTTGGCCGGTGCTCGTCCGCTCAAGGGTATGCGTCCGCTGGCGGTGCTGCCGGACAACATCACCACCGATCACCTGTCGCCGTCCAACGCGATCATGATGGACAGCGCCGCCGGCGAATACCTGGCGAAAATGGGCCTGCCGGAAGAGGACTTCAACTCTTACGCGACTCACCGCGGTGACCACCTGACGGCGCAGCGCGCCACCTTCGCCAACCCGAAACTGTTCAACGAAATGGTTCTGGAAAACGGCAAGGTCAAGCAGGGCTCGCTGGCCCGTGTCGAGCCGGAAGGCAAAGTGATGCGCATGTGGGAAGCCATCGAAACCTACATGGATCGCAAGCAGCCGCTGATCATCATCGCCGGTGCCGACTACGGTCAGGGTTCGTCCCGCGACTGGGCGGCGAAGGGCGTGCGTCTGGCGGGTGTGGAGGCGATTGCCGCCGAAGGTTTCGAGCGCATTCACCGCACCAACCTGGTGGGCATGGGCGTGTTGCCGCTGGAGTTCAAGCCGGGCACCAACCGCCACACCCTGGCCATCGACGGCAGCGAAACCTACGACGTGATCGGCGATCGCACGCCGCGCGCCGAGCTGACGCTGGTGATCCATCGCAAGAACGGGGAGCGCGTCGATGTGCCGGTGACCTGCCGCCTCGACACCGCCGAAGAAGTGTCGATCTACGAGGCCGGCGGCGTGTTGCAACGCTTCGCCCAGGACTTCCTCGAAGAGTCGGCGGTTGCCGTTTAACGCACGCAACACAGACACGGGACTTCAAGTCCCGTGTCTGCTTTCAGATCAGGAGTAACGAGCACCATGGCTCACGCAGCTACGTTTCCAAAGCAAATAAGGATACCCGCCACTTACATGCGCGGCGGCACCAGCAAAGGCGTGTTCTTCAGTCTCAAGGACCTGCCTGAAGCGGCACAGGTCCCGGGCCCGGCCCGCGACGCGTTGCTGCTACGCGTGATCGGCAGCCCCGACCCGTACGACAAACAAATCGACGGCATGGGCGGCGCGACCTCCAGCACCAGCAAAACCGTGATCCTGTCGAAAAGCACCAAGGCCGATCACGACGTCGATTACCTGTTCGGCCAGGTGTCCATCGACAAGCCCTTCGTCGACTGGAGCGGCAACTGCGGCAACCTGTCGGCGGCGGTCGGTTCGTTCGCGGTCAGCAACGGCCTGGTGGACGCCAGCCGTATCCCGCATAACGGCGTAGCCGTGGTTCGCGTGTGGCAGGCCAACATTGGCAAGACCATCATCGCCCACGTGCCGATCACTGATGGTGAAGTGCAGGAGACCGGCGATTTCGAACTCGACGGCGTGACCTTCCCGGCGGCCGAAGTGCAGATCGAGTTCCTCGATCCGGCAGCGGAAGAAGAGGGCGGCGGCGGTTCGATGTTCCCCACCGGCAACCTGGTCGATGACCTGGAAGTGCCCGGCGTCGGCACCTTCAAGGCGACCATGATCAATGCCGGAATCCCGACGATTTTCGTCAATGCCGAAGACATCGGCTACAAGGGCACCGAGTTGCAGGGCGCGATCAACGGCGACCCGAAAGCCTTGCTGATGTTCGAGACCATCCGTGCCTACGGCGCATTGCGCATGGGCCTGATTGCCAACATCGACGAAGCGGCCAAGCGTCAGCACACGCCGAAAGTCGCCTTCGTGGCCAAGCCGGCGGACTACGTGGCGTCCAGCGGCAAGGCGATTGCCGCAGGTGATGTCGACCTGCTGGTGCGTGCGTTGTCCATGGGCAAGTTGCACCACGCAATGATGGGCACGGCGGCCGTGGCGATCGGTACGGCTGCAGCGATTTCCGGCACTTTGGTGAACCTCGCGGCAGGCGGTATCGAACGCAACGCGGTGCGCTTCGGACACCCGTCCGGCACCCTGCGCGTCGGCGCCGAGGCCAGCCTGGTCAATGGTGAATGGACCGTGAACAAGGCGATCATGAGCCGCAGTGCGCGGGTATTGATGGAAGGGTTTGTGCGGGTGCCGGGGGATTCGTTCTAAACCCTATCTGAAACTCAACACAAGACCCTGTGGGAGCGGGCTTGCCCGCGAAGAGGCCGGCACATCCAAAATGGGAGTTGGCTGATACACCGCTATCGCGGGCAAGCCCGCTCCCACAGGTTTTCTGGTGTTGGCAAATATTGCATTCAAACCAAAACCTGTGGGAGCGAGCCTGCTCGCGAAAGAGCCAGAACCGACCCGGGAGATTTACTTGAAACGCCGCTCCACACCTTTCTCCACGAGAATCTTCGCGGAGATCTCTTCCACGGAAAAATGCGTGGAGTTGATGTGCGGAATGTTTTCGCGGCGGAACAGGTTCTCGACCTCGCGCACCTCGAACTCGCACTGGGCGTAGCTCGAATAGCGGCTGTTGGGCTTGCGCTCGTTGCGGATCGCAGTGAGGCGATCCGGGTCGATGGTCAGGCCGAACAGCTTGTGTTGGTGGGCGCGCAGGGCGTTTGGCAGTTGCAGGCGTTCCATGTCGTCTTCGGTCAGCGGGTAGTTGGCCGCGCGGATGCCGAACTGCATCGCCATATACAGGCACGTCGGCGTCTTACCACATCGCGACACGCCCACTAGTATCAGGTCGGCCTTGTCGTAATAGTGCGTGCGGGCGCCATCGTCGTTGTCGAGGGCGAAGTTAACGGCCTCGATACGTTCCATGTAATTGGTGTTGGCGCCGATGGAGTGGGACTTGCCGACGGTGTAGGAAGAATGCTCGGTCAGTTCCTGTTCAAGCGGCGCCAGGAACGTCGAGAAAATGTCGATCATGAAACCATTCGAGGTGGCGAGAATCTCACGAATGTCCTGATTGACGATGGTGTCGAAGATAATTGGACGGAAACCGTCGGTTTCGGCGGCTTTGTTGATTTGTTGTACCATGGCCCGCGCTTTGTCCACGTTGTCGATGTACGGCCGCGTGACCTTGCTGAAGGTAATGTTTTCGAACTGCGCCAGAAGGCTTTGACCCAGGGTTTCGGCGGTAATGCCGGTACCATCGGAGATAAAGAAAGCAGATCGTTTCATTTGCACCTTGGGCCTTAAGCTAGTAACGAATCTTGGATATGATAGGCGCGATTTGCCGGCCGCCAATGGCCCGCATTCTCACTTATTTTCCAGGTCCAGGCCATATAGCCGGTAAATGCTCACTTAAGCAGCCGGTTTCTGAGCTTTTCCAACACAGTTAGTGGAGAGATCACCTTGGTAGAGTACGTAGTTTCCCTCGATAAGCTCGGCAAACACGATGTTGAGCATGTGGGGGGCAAGAACGCATCCCTGGGCGAGATGATCAGCAACCTTGCGGGTGCCGGTGTATCGGTGCCCGGCGGCTTCGCCACGACCGCTCAGGCTTATCGTGATTTCCTGGAGCTGAGCGGCCTGAATCAGCAGATTCACGACGCACTCGATGCCCTGGACGTCGATGACGTGAATGCCCTGGCCAAGACCGGTGCCCAGATCCGTCAATGGATCATGGAAGCCGAGTTCCCTGAAAAACTGAATGCCGAAATCCGTACCGCGTTCGCCACGCTGTCCGCCGGCAACCCTGACGTGGCCGTGGCCGTGCGTTCTTCCGCTACCGCCGAAGACCTGCCGGACGCTTCCTTCGCCGGTCAGCAGGAAACCTTCCTGAACATCCGTGGTGTCGAAAACGTCATTCGCGCCGCCAAAGAGGTGTTCGCCTCGCTGTTCAACGACCGTGCCATTTCCTACCGCGTGCACCAGGGCTTCGACCACAAGCTGGTCGCCCTGTCGGCCGGCGTGCAGCGCATGGTCCGCTCCGAAACCGGCACCGCCGGCGTGATGTTCACCCTCGATACCGAATCGGGCTTCCGTGACGTGGTGTTCATCACCGGCGCCTACGGCCTGGGTGAAACCGTCGTTCAAGGCGCGGTGAACCCGGATGAGTTCTACGTGCACAAAGGCACATTGGCCGCCGGTCGTCCGGCCATCCTGCGCCGCAACCTGGGCAGCAAGGCCATCAAGATGATCTACGGCGACGAGGCCAAGGCCGGTCGCTCGGTCAAGACCGTCGACGTGGACAAGGCCGAACGCGCACGCTTCTGCCTGACCGACGCTGAAGTCAGCGAGCTGGCCAAGCAGGCGATGATCATCGAGAAGCACTACCAGTGCCCGATGGACATCGAGTGGGCCAAGGACGGTGACGACGGCAAGCTGTACATCGTGCAGGCCCGTCCGGAAACCGTGAAGAGCCGCACCCAGGCCAACGTCATGGAACGCTACCTGCTGAAAGAAACCGGCACCGTGCTGGTTGAAGGTCGCGCCATCGGCCAGCGCATCGGCGCCGGCAAGGTCCGCATCATCAAGGACGTGTCCGAGATGGACAAGGTCCAGCCAGGCGATGTACTGGTGTCCGACATGACCGACCCGGACTGGGAACCGGTCATGAAGCGCGCCAGCGCCATCGTCACCAACCGTGGCGGCCGTACCTGCCACGCGGCGATCATCGCTCGTGAGCTGGGTATTCCAGCGGTAGTCGGTTGCGGCAACGCCACCCAGCTGTTGAAAGACGGCCAGGGCGTGACCGTTTCCTGCGCTGAAGGCGACACCGGTTTCATCTTCGAAGGCGAACTGGGCTTCGACATCAAGAAGAACTCCGTGGATGCCATGCCGGAGCTGCCGTTCAAGATCATGATGAACGTCGGCAACCCGGACCGCGCCTTCGACTTCGCACAACTGCCGAACGCCGGTGTGGGCCTGGCCCGCCTGGAGTTCATCATCAACCGCATGATCGGCGTGCACCCTAAAGCACTGTTGAACTACGACGGTCTGCCGCTGGACATCAAGGAAAGCGTCGACAAGCGCATCGCCGGTTACAACGACCCGGTCGGCTTCTACGTCGAGAAACTGGTCGAAGGCATCAGCACCCTGGCGGCTGCGTTCTGGCCGAAGAAGGTCATCGTGCGTCTGTCGGACTTCAAGTCCAACGAATACGCCAACCTGATCGGCGGCAAGCTGTACGAGCCGGAAGAAGAGAACCCGATGCTGGGCTTCCGCGGTGCTTCGCGTTACATCAGCGAATCGTTCCGCGACTGCTTCGAACTCGAATGCCGCGCCCTCAAGCGCGTGCGCAACGAGATGGGCCTGACCAACGTCGAAATCATGGTGCCGTTCGTTCGTACCCTGGGTGAAGCGAGCCAGGTGGTCGATCTGCTGGCGGAAAACGGTCTGGCCCGTGGCGAAAACGGCCTGCGCGTGATCATGATGTGCGAACTGCCGTCCAACGCCATCCTGGCTGAAGAATTCCTCGAGTTCTTCGATGGTTTCTCCATCGGTTCCAACGACCTGACCCAGCTGACCCTGGGCCTGGACCGCGATTCCGGTATCATCGCGCACCTGTTCGACGAGCGTAATCCGGCGGTCAAGAAGCTGCTGGCCAACGCCATTGCCGCCTGCAACAAGGCCGGCAAGTACATCGGCATCTGCGGTCAGGGTCCTTCGGACCACCCGGACCTGGCCAAGTGGCTGATGGAGCAGGGCATTGAAAGCGTTTCGTTGAACCCGGACTCCGTACTGGAGACCTGGTTCTTCCTGGCAGAGGGTCAGGCGCAGGCTTGACCCCGTGTGAACGGACCGCTCACATGCCTTTGTAGGAGCGAGCCTGCTCGCGATGGACGTCAACGATCACGCGTTTATCCTGGATAAACGAGGTGTCCTGAAGTTTTTCGCGAGCAGGGCTCGCTCCCACAGGGAGCGGTCTTTTAGAGATTCAAGCAGGGCGGGCTCCTTCGGATGCCGCCCTTTTTTGTGCAAGAGATTATGCAAAGCAGCAGTAACCTATTTCCTGTCGCCCTGATCAGCGCCGAACGGCGCGGCGATCTGAGCGAAGATGTGTATCGCTTGAAACCCGGTAACAGCCCCGACTTCACCGTCGAACTGGCTGTGACACGCCTTGGCATGGCCGATGAGCCGTCATCCCGTGGCGTGCCGGTGATCCTGCTGCACGGCAGCTTTTCCAATCGCCGGTTCTGGTTCTCTCCCAAGGGGCTGGGGTTGGGCGCCTATCTGGCCCGCTTGGGGTTCGACGTCTGGATTCCGGAAATGCGCGGCCATGGCCTGTCCCAGCGTAACCACGACTACCGCAAGAACCGGGTCGCCGACTATGCACGCTATGACCTGCCGGCCATCGGCGCGTTCGTGCGCGAACAGAGCGGGCAGGTGCCGCACTGGATCGGTCACTCGCTGGGCGGTACTACACTGGCCGCAGCGCTGGGTGGCGAGTACATCGGTGAGCCGGTGGTGGCCTCGGCGGCTTTTTTCGGTACACAAGTCAGTCGCACCTACTGGCCATTGAAGATTCCGCCGGTGGAGTGGAGCGGTCGCTTCATTCTCAAGCGTTTTGCCCAGTTGTCCGGAGCAAGGCTCAAGCGCGGCCCGGAGGATGAGCCGATCGGCCTGGCTCTGGAAAGCATGCGTTGGTTCGGTCTGTTCGGGCGTTTTGGCGATGCCGATAAAGACTGGTGGGCCGGCTTGGCCGGGGTCAGGTTGCCGGTGCTCGCCGTGAGTGCAGCGGGTGATCATCAGGACCCGGCGTGGGCGTGCCGCAAACTGTTCGAACAGTTCGGTTCCGAGCACAAGCAATTTATCAATCTGGGTCGTGATCAGGGTTTCAGCGACAATTTCGGTCACGTTGAAATGCTCGTCAGTAAACCTGCCCAGGCGGAAGTCTGGCCGTTGGTGACCCGCTGGCTGGCGGATCAGCAGACACCCTTGTTGGGTGAGCAAGGGGATTTGGCCGCGGCGGTTTGAGCCTGATGCTCTAACAAGGGCATTTCGCTCTGGTCGGCTTGCGGCTAAGATATGACGCATTGAGCTGTTCCGGTCACTTTGCGTGACTGAGTCATCACTGATGTTCGTGCTGTCTTCCTCTTTACAGGAGTTTCTCGATGATCCATTACCTCACGCCTGACCTGTGCGATGCCTATCCGGAACTGGTGCAGGTGCTGGAACCGATGTTCAGCAATTTCGGCGGCCGTGATTCCTTCGGTGGCGAAATCGTGACCATCAAGTGCTTCGAAGACAACTCGCTGGTCAAGGAGCAAGTCGAGCTCAAGGGCAATGGCAAGGTTCTGGTGGTCGATGGCGGCGGTTCCCTGCGCCGCGCGCTGCTGGGTGACATGCTCGCCGAGAAGGCCTCCAGCAATGGCTGGGAAGGCCTGGTGATCTATGGTTGCATCCGTGACGTCGACGTCATCGCGCAAACCGATCTGGGGGTTCAGGCGCTGGCCAGCCACCCGATGAAAACCGACAAGCGCGGTATCGGCGATCTCAACGTTGCCGTGACCTTTGCTGGCGTGACCTTCCATCCGGGCCATTACATCTATGCGGACAACAACGGCGTGATCATCTCGCCCAGCCCGCTGAAAATGCCTGAATAAAAACGGCTGCAGACCATAGGAGTGCGGATGTTCGAGGAAGAAAACGCGCAATGGGGGCTGGTGCATGCCCTGGTGCTGGACGGTAGAGGCGGTGCGCGTTCGATTGCCCGGACTGAACTTGACGACTTGCAGTTGCAGGCCCATGAAAGCCTGTGGTTGCACTGGGATCGCAGTCATCCGCAAACCCAGACCTGGCTACGCAAATCCAGCGGTCTGAGCGAATTCAGCTGTGACCTGTTACTCGAGGAAAACACCCGTCCGCGACTTTTGCAGCTTTCGGACTGCGAACTGCTGCTATTTTTGCGCGGGGTCAATCTCAACCCCGGTGCCGAGCCGGAAGACATGGTGTCGGTGCGGATCTTCGGTTCTGCCCAGCGAGTCATTTCCCTGCGTTTGCGTCCATTGCGCGCCACTGACGAGTTGCTGGTGCAACTGTCCGAGGGCAAGGGGCCGAAAACCGCCTCGGAACTCATCCTGTATATGGCGCAGTACCTCACCAACAAGGTGCAGGATCTGGTCAGCGACCTCTCGGAAGTGGTCGATGAGGAAGAAGAAAAGCTCGATGCCGACGAACGGTATGCGCCGGAACACGGCGCCGTGTTGCAGATCCGTCGCAGGGCCGCCGCGTTGAAGCGTTTTCTCGCGCCGCAACGGGATATTTTCGGTCAGTTGACGCGGATCAAATTGCCCTGGTTCGTCGAGGACGACGGTGATTACTGGAACGAATTGAACAACAGCCTGACCCGCTACCTCGAGGAGCTGGAACTGACCCGGGAGCGGGTGGGGCTGGTCCTTGAGGCTGAAGACCGTCGCTTGAGCGTGCGCATGAACCGCACGATGTATCGCTTCGGGATCATCACCGGGATCTTTTTGCCGATGAGCTTTCTGACCGGGCTTTTGGGGATCAACGTCGGTGGCATTCCGTTCTCTGCCAGCCCTTATGGCTTTCTGATCGCCTGCCTGATGATGGTCTCGGTGGCGCTGGGGCAATGGTGGTTATTCCGACGATTGCGCTGGGTCTGAGGGAAAGCATGTGACCCGACCAAAACTGACCGCGTCTCCCACAGACATCACGAGAGGTGCGTATGCACGATCCGTTTGAACAGTCTTTGCGCGACATGCTCAACGCCTCACCGTCCACCCGGGACGACGATGCGTGTCTGGGGCGTGTGCTGAAAACCGCCAACCGCCAGGTCGGCGCCGGTGATTTGTTCAGTCTGCTGGGGCGCTGGTTGCCCGCACTGATGATTGCCCTGAATAACGGATCGGCCCATGTCTCGCCGGTATCCCGTCTCCGTAAACCTGCTGCCCGCACTGCTGATAAGGCTGATTGAATATGGAACTTGATCTCTGGACACAGAGCCTCGTCACTGCAATGACTGCGTTATGGACCAAGGTTGCGAACTTCATTCCAAACCTGTTCGGCGCACTGGTTGTGCTGCTGTTGGGTTTTGTCGTGGCCAAACTGCTGGACACCCTGCTTTCCAAATTGCTCGCCAAACTGGGCCTGGACCGCTTGATGGGCGGCACCGGTCTGACCAAGCTGATGTCCCGCGCCGGCCTGCAGGTTCCCATTTCGACCCTGATCGGCAAGATCGTCTATTGGTTCGTTCTGCTTATTTTTCTGGTTTCTGCCGCAGAATCCCTTGGACTTGAGCGAGTATCAGCTACGCTGGATATGCTTGCGCTGTATTTGCCGAAGGTATTCGGCGCGGCGCTGGTGTTGCTGGTAGGTGTTTTGCTGGCGCAACTGGCCAACGGGCTGGTGCGCGGGGCGGCAGAAGGCGTGGGTCTGGACTATGCTTCAGGGCTTGGACGAATTGCCCAGGGCCTGGTGATCATCATCAGTATTTCGGTGGCGATCAGCCAGTTGGAGGTCAAGACCGACCTGCTGAACCACGTGATCGTGATTGTGTTGATAACCGTTGGTCTGGCGGTAGCGCTGGCCATGGGGTTGGGAAGCCGGGAAATTGCCGGCCAGATTCTTGCGGGAATCTACGTGCGTGAGCTGTACCAGGTTGGGCAACAAGTGCGTGTTGGCGAGGTCGAAGGCCAGATCGAAGAGATCGGCACGGTTAAAACCACATTGCTGACCGATGAGGGTGAGCTAGTCTCTCTTTCCAATCGGATCCTCCTCGAGCAGCATGTGAGTAGCCGCTAACCCGGCAAACCCTGCTAATGTATGCCGCCGCAAAATTCCAGCTGACGCTGGCTGCGGAGGATATTGACCTGACTGTCGGCCCGACTTGTTTTGAATAAAGCTCAATCGCTATCCATGCGCTACGACCCCCGCGAGCTCTCTGATGAGGAGTTGGTCGCGCGCTCGCATACCGAGCTGTTTCACGTAACACGCGCCTACGAAGAACTGATGCGGCGTTACCAGCGAACATTATTTAATGTGTGCGCAAGATATCTCGGGAACGATCGCGATGCAGACGATGTCTGTCAGGAGGTCATGCTGAAGGTGCTGTATGGTCTGAAGAACTTCGAGGGCAAATCGAAGTTCAAGACATGGCTATATAGCATCACGTACAACGAGTGCATCACACAGTATCGAAAGGAACGGCGAAAGCGTCGCTTGATGGACGCATTGAGTCTTGACCCCCTCGAGGAGGCGTCCGAAGAAAAGGCGCCGAAACCCGAAGAAAAGGGTGGACTTGATCGCTGGTTAGTGTATGTGAACCCGATTGACCGGGAAATTCTGGTGCTACGTTTTGTCGCAGAGCTGGAGTTTCAGGAGATCGCAGACATCATGCATATGGGTTTGAGTGCAACAAAAATGCGGTACAAACGCGCTCTAGATAAATTGCGTGAGAAATTTGCAGGCATTGCTGAAACTTAGTTCAGCGCAAATATCTCTTACGTGTAGGCAAGTTCTGTTAGACTTGCCGCCGAGTTGTCCCCCGGTTTGCGGGACTGCTTCACAATCACCAGATGGGGATTTAACGGATGAAACTGAAAAACACCTTGGGCTTGGCCATTGGTACTCTTATTGCCGCTACTTCGTTCGGCGCATTGGCACAAGGCCAAGGCGCAGTTGAAGGCGAGCTCAACTACGGGAAGAAGTACAACGACAGCGTTAACAACGTTGAAGACGGCTACACTCCTGGCGCCTCCATCGGTTACTTCTTGACCGACGACGTATCGTTGAACTTCACCTACAACAACGATGACTACACCCGTTCGAACAACAACACCGGCAACCAGAAGATCGAGGGCGACCAGTTCGGTCTGAACGCTCAGTACCACTTCAACAACGCTGGCGACGCTCTGCGTCCTTACGTTCAAGGTGGTGTCAAGCACGGCAGCATGACCAACGTAGCCGCTGACGGCCACACCGGTCGTGACCAGTCGACTTTCCTGACTGCTGGCGCTGGCCTGAAGTACTACTTCCTCGAAAACGTCTACGCTCGTGCTGGCGTAGAAGCTGACTACAAGCTGGACAACGGCCGTTGGGACTACATCCCGTCCGTAGGTCTGGGTGTGAACTTCGGTGGCGGCAACAAGCCTGCTGCTGCTCCGGTTCCAGCACCAGAAGTCTGCTCCGACAGCGACAACGACGGCGTTTGCGACAACGTTGACAAGTGCCCGGACACCCCAGCCAACGTAACTGTTGACGCTGATGGCTGCCCAGCTGTTGCTGAAGTCGTTCGTGTAGAGCTGGACGTGAAGTTCGACTTCGACAAGTCGGTAGTCAAGCCAAACAGCTACGGCGACATCAAGAACCTGGCTGACTTCATGAAGCAGTACCCATCCACCACCACTACTGTTGAAGGTCACACTGACTCCGTCGGTCCTGACGCTTACAACCAGAAACTGTCCGAGCGTCGTGCAAACGCCGTTAAGCAAGTTCTGACCAACCAGTACGGTGTTGAATCGTCCCGCGTTCAGTCTGTTGGCTACGGCGAATCCCGCCCAGTTGCTGACAACAAAACTGAAGCTGGTCGCGCTGTTAACCGTCGCGTAGAAGCGCAGGTTGAAGCTCAAGCTAAGTAATTAGCCCGCAGCTCTGAGAAAAGCCCGGCTCAGGCCGGGCTTTTCTTTGTCTGCGATTTGGGTTTCAGCATTGGTTTTGCATTGCTACTGAAGGATCGTGCAGGGATAAATGCCGAACCCGTGCAGGAGCTGCCGAAGGCTGCGATCTTTTGATCTCATCACAGGCCGCCACGGCACCGATCACCAGGATCGCCGGGCTTTTCAACTCGAAGGCACAGGCGTCGTCCTCCATTGCCATCAGGTTGCTTCGACATTCCCGTTGATGCGGCAGGGAAGCATTTTCGATCATTGCCACAGGCGTATCGGCTGCCATTCCACCGGCCAGCAGTTGCTCGCGAATTTCACTGAGCTTCGCCACTCCCATGTAGATCACCAGTGTCGTGCCACCTTGGGCCAGCGCTTGCCAGTTCAGGCTGCTGTCATCCTGAGTGTGGGCGGTCACCAGCGTTACCCCTCGTGCCACGCCGCGCAGGGTCAATGGAATATCGCATTGCGTCGCGCCCGCCAAGCCGGCGGTGATGCCATTGACCAGCTCAACCTCGACACCACGCTCGCGCAGCCACTGCGCTTCTTCACCGCCACGCCCGAAGATGCACGGGTCGCCACCTTTGAGGCGTACCACGCATTTACCCTGACGGGCATAACGCAACATCAGGCGATGGATAAAGGCTTGCGGCGTTGAACGGCAACCGCCGCGCTTACCCACAGGAATTATCCGCGCGCCGGGGCAGTGCTCCAGCACCGCATCGTTGACCAGATCGTCGATCAGCACGACATCCGCCTCTCTCAACGCCCGAACGGCTTTGAGGGTCAGCAATTCAGGATCACCAGGACCTGCACCCACCAGCCAGACTTTTGCGCTCATAGTGTTTTCCTCACGAGATGGCGGCTTGCGGCTGCGCGGTAGCGGCCAGCAAACGCTTTATTTCCGGGACGCAGGAGCCGCATTGCGTGCCGCAACCCAATTCTTGTTTCAAGCCCGGCAAGTCCAGGCCGCGGCGGATGCCGGCGCAGACCGCGTTTTGGCTGACGTTTTTACAGTTGCACAGGGTTTTGTTACCGATCGCTTCGGCGTCAACCTGGCCCGGCGGGGCACTCAAGGGCGCGAGCAGCCAGCGCCTTAGCTGTTCATCGGCGCGACCTTCGAGCCAGAGGTTTTGCAGCCAGTGCCGGGCGAGGGTTTCACCCGCCAGGCGGATTGCGGTGATCCGGCCGTTCTCGATCCGCACCCGCTTACCGATGGAGCGTCGTGGATCGTCGTAGGCCAGGACCGGTCCGTCGTTGAGCCCCAGGCATTGATCGATATCGCGCAGCAGTTGCGGATCTGGCGCCGTGGCGCTGGCAGCGCGTATCAGCAGCGCAGGGCGCTCACGACCGGTCAGGCTGAGGCTGACGTAGGAAAACGTCTCGCAGAGGGGGCGTAGAGTCTCAAAGTGTTGTTGGACATCGCCCTCTATCAGCGCGAAAAGGTGCCAAGGCAATTGCACCGGTTCCAGGCGCACGCCGCTGTGTTTGAGCTCCGGTTGTTTCGACAATGGGTCGAAGGCGGGCAGGGTGAGGCTGTTCACGCCGCCCTTGAGAAAACGGTCACCAAAATGCATCGGCAAGAAGGCTTGGCCCGGACGCACGCTGTCGTCACTGGCGACCGGCACGATCACCGCGCCGCGGCGGCTTTTCAGGCTGATCAAATCACCCGCTTGCAGGCGATGCCTGCGCAACTCATCCGGGTGCAGGCTCAACACGGCTTCACTGACATGGCCGAACAACTGCGCGGCAGTGCCGGTGCGGCTCATGCCGTGCCATTGATCGCGCAGACGACCGGTGATCAGCGTCAGCGGGAAGCGCGCATCACGTTGTTCCTTGGCGGCGCGATATGGATCGGCCACGAACTGCGCGCGTCCGCTGGCGGTCGGGAAAATGCCGTCGAGATAGAGGCGGGCGGTGCCTGCGCTGGACCCCGGAGGAAAGGGCCATTGCTGTGGGCCGATGGTGTCGATCAAGCCGTGGCTGATCCCGGACAAATCCAGATCGCGGCCCTGTGTCAGCTGCTTGTATTCGTCGAAGACCTGCGCCGGGGTGTCAAAGGCAAACAGGCTGGTGGCTTGCGGACGCAGATGTTTTTCCAGGCGCTGTGCGAAATCCATCGTGATCGTCCAGTCCGGGCGTGCTTCACCCGGTGCGACGATCGCGCGGCGGACGTGGGAAATACGCCGTTCGGAGTTGGTCACCGTGCCGTCCTTTTCGCCCCAGCTGGCGGCGGGCAACAACAGGTCGGCAAACCTGGCGGTTTCAGTGGTGCGAAAGGCCTCCTGCAAGACCACGAACGGGCAGGCCTCCAGTGCCGCGCGCACGGCCGCCTGATCGGGAAGAGACTGCGCGGGGTTGGTGCAGGCGATCCACAAGGCTTTGATCTTGCCGCTGCCCACCTGCTCGAACAACTCGATGGCAGTCAGCCCGGGGTTTTCAGGCAGTTGATCAACACCCCAATAAGTAGCCACCTCGGCACGGTGCTCAGGGTTGGCGGCGTCCCGATGGCCCGGCAGCAGATTAGACAGGCTACCGGTTTCCCGCCCGCCCATGGCATTCGGCTGACCGGTCAAGGAGAAAGGACCTGCACCCGGACGGCCAATCTGCCCGGTGGCCAGGTGCAGATTGATCAGTGCACTGTTTTTCGCGCTGCCGGCGGTGGACTGGTTCAACCCCATGCACCACAGCGACAGGAAAGACGGTGAAGTACCGACCCATTCAGCACATTGCTGCAATTGCCCGACGCTGATTCCGCAGAGCTGCGACACCATCTGCGGCGTGTAATCGCGCACCAGTTTCTTCAGCTCGGGCAAACCTTCGGTATGGTCCTTGATAAAGTCACGGTCGATCCAGTCTTCCCACAGCAGCAGATGCAAAATCCCATGGAACAGGGCGACATCGGTGCCGGGCAAAATCGCCAGGTGCAGGTCAGCCAGATCGCAGGTGTCCGTCCGACGTGGGTCAATGACGATGACTTTCATCTGCGGCCGGCGGGATTTGGCTTCTTCCAGTCGGCGAAACAGTACTGGGTGGGCGTAGGCCATGTTACTGCCGACGATCATCACGCAATCGCTCAATTCCAGGTCTTCATAGCTGCATGGCGGGGCGTCGGCGCCCAGGCTGCGCTTGTAGCCGACCACCGCCGACGACATGCACAGCCGTGAATTACTGTCGATGTTGTTGGTGCCCACCAGCGCCCGAGCCAGTTTGTTGAAGGCGTAGTAGTCCTCGGTCAGCAACTGCCCGGAAATGTAGAACGCCACGCTGTCCGGGCCATGTTCGGCAATGGTTTGGGCGAAAACGCTGGCGGCGTGATCAAGCGCGGTATCCCAGTCGGTGCGGCTGCGCGCCAGGCCTTTGCCCAGGCGCAGTTCCGGGTACAGCGCCCTTGCCGTCAAGTCGCCGGTCAAATGCAGGGTTGATCCCTTGCTGCACAACTTGCCGAAATTGGCCGGGTGCGCCGGATCGCCGCTGACGCCGAGGATGCGCTCGCCGTCATGCTCGATCAGCACGCCGCAGCCGACCCCGCAATAGCAGCAGGTGGACGCGGTGATCTGGCGGTCCATCAGCCTGCGTCCCGCAGGGCCAGCATCACTCGGCCATTTTCGACCCGCGCCGGATGGTGGTGGGCGCAACCGACGTCCGGGGCCAGGGCTTCGCCGCTTTCCAGATCGATTTGCCAGTTGTGCAGTGGGCAGGCCACGCGTTTGCCGTAGATCAAACCTTGGGACAGCGGTCCGCCCTTGTGCGGGCAACGGTCGTCGAGGGCGAACACTTCATCGTCGCTGGTACGAAAAATCGCGATGTCGCCTTTAGGGCCGGCAACGATCCGCGAGCCCAGGGCATTGATTTCATCCAGTGCGCAGATATCCAGCCAGTTCATGCCAGCACCTCCAGGTTTTTCACAGGGATGACGTCGAATTCTTTTTTCAGTTGCGGCTGTTCCAGGCGTTCCTTCCACGGGTCCTGTTCGAACGACAGGGAAAACTGCAGGCGATCGTTGAGCGCCTTGCGCCGCTCTGGGTCTTCCAGCACGGCTTTCTTGATGTGGTCCATGCCGACCCGTTGCAGGTAGTGCACGGTGCGTTCGAGGTAAAAGGCTTCTTCGCGATAGAGTTGCAGGAATGCGCCGTTGTATTCGCGGACTTCTTCGGCGGTTTTCAGTTTGACGAAGAATTCCGCGACTTCGGTCTTGATCCCGCCGTTGCCGCCGATGTACATCTCCCAGCCGGAATCGACGCCGATGATGCCTACGTCCTTGATGCCCGCTTCCGAGCAGTTGCGCGGGCAACCGGAGACAGCCAGTTTCACTTTGTGCGGCGACCACATGTTGAACAGGTCATGTTCCAGTTCAATGCCAAGTTGTGTGGAGTTCTGCGTGCCAAAGCGGCAGAACTCGCTGCCGACACAGGTCTTCACGGTGCGGATGGATTTGCCGTAGGCATGGCCGGACGGCATGTCGAGGTCTTTCCAGACGCCCGGCAAGTCCTGCTTCTTGATCCCCAGCAAGTCGATGCGCTGGCCGCCGGTGACCTTGACCATCGGTACGTTGTACTTGTCGGCAACGTCGGCAATGCGCCGCAGTTCCGAAGGATTGGTCACGCCGCCCCACATCCGCGGGACGACCGAATAGGTGCCGTCTTTCTGAATGTTGGCGTGGGCGCGTTCGTTGATCAGGCGCGATTGCGGATCATCCTTGGCTTCCCCCGGCCAGGTGGAAATCAGGTAGTAGTTGAGCGCCGGCCGGCAGGTGGCGCAGCCGTTGGGTGTACGCCAGTTCAGGTAGCTCAGGGTGCCGGCGATGGTCAGCAGGTGCTGCTCGCGGATGGCCTGGCGGATTTGTCCGTGGTTGAGGTCGCTGCAGCCGCAGATGGCCTTTTCGCTTTTCGGTTTGACGTCGGCGGCGCCGCCCACCGTGTTGATCAGGATCTGTTCCACCAACCCCGCGCACGAACCGCAGGAGCTGGCAGCCTTGGTGTGTTTCTTCACTTCGTCGACACTGAACAGCCCGTGTTCCTGAATGGCTTTGACGATGGTGCCTTTGCACACGCCGTTGCAGCCGCAGACTTCGGCCGTGTCGGCCATGCTCATGGCTTTGTCCTGGCCCTGGTGCCCTACGTCACCCAAAGCGTTTTCGCCAAACATCAGATGATCGCGGATCTCACTGATGGCGTGGTTTTCACGGATCTGCCGGAAGTACCAGCCGCCGTCGGCCGTATCGCCATACAGGCAGGCGCCGACCAGCACGTCGTCCTTGATCACCAGTTTCTTGTAGACCCCGCCAATCGGGTCGGAGAGGGTGATGGTCTCGGTGCCTTCACCACCCATGAAGTCGCCGGCGGAAAACAGGTCGATGCCGGTGACCTTCAATTTGGTCGAGGTCACCGACCCCTTGTAGGTGGCAAAACCCAGTTGGGCGAGGTGGTTGGCGCAGACTTTGGCCTGTTCGAACAGTGGCGCCACCAAGCCATAGGCGATGCCGCGGTGGCTGGCGCACTCGCCAATGGCGTAGATCCGCGGGTCATAGGTTTGCAGGGTGTCGTTGACCAGAATCCCGCGGTTGCACGGAATGCCGGATTTCTCTGCCAGTTCGGTATTGGGGCGAATGCCGGCAGCCATCACCACCAGGTCAGCGGGGATGATGTCGCCATTCTTGAATTGCACCGACCCGACCCGACCGTTGCCTGCGTCGTGCAAGGCCTGGGTCTGCTCGCACAGACGGAAATGCAGGCCGCGAGACTCCAGGGCGGTTTGCAGCAACTGGCCGCTGGTCTTGTCCAGTTGCCGCTCCAGCAGCCACTCGCCGAGATGCACCACGGTGACGTGCATGCCCCGCAGCATCAGGCCGTTGGCGGCCTCCAGGCCGAGCAGGCCGCCGCCGATCACCACGGCGTGCCGGTAGGTTTTCGCGGTGTCGATCATGGCCTGGGTATCGGCGATGTCGCGGTAGCCGATCACGCCTTCAAGGGTGTTGCCGGGAATGGGCAGGATGAAAGGCGTCGAGCCGGTGGCGATCAGCAGGCGATCGTATTCGGCTTCACTGCCGTCTTCGGCAATGACCCGGCGCTTGACCCGGTCGATCTCCACCACTTTGCGGTTGAGCAGCAGTTTGATGTTGTTGTCCAGGTACCAGTCCAGGTCGTTGAGCACGATCTCTTCGAAGGTCTGTTCGCCCGCCAGCACCGGCGACAACAGAATGCGGTTGTAGTTGGTGTGCGGTTCGGCGCCGAAGACCGTGATGTCGTACAGCTCTGTGCTCAGCTTGAGCAGTTCTTCCAGGGTCCGGACCCCGGCCATGCCGTTGCCGATCATCACCAGTTTTAGTTTTTTCATCAGGTTCTCCGGGGAGCTCAGGCCTGCCTCATCAGGGCTCAGGCCATGCTCGACAAATTTTGCGCAAACAAAAAAAGGCGTCCCGCTAGTTGCCTAGCGAGGACGCCTTTGTCCTGGTCCCGTTCTCTCGGGAAGTGCAGCCTTCGTCGTTGAAGCCTGCGCTTTATGTCTGTTGAAAGAGGTAATGCACTGGTTGTGCCAAGTCGCTCAGGTCCCGTGTTTGTTGGCGTTCCTCCCGTTCGCAAGGGCAGGGTCGCGAGGGGATGCACCGATTCAAGGCGCGTTGCCCGCTAATGGAGCGCCACCACCAGCAGCACCAGGTTGAGCAGCAGCGATACCAGCGCCAATGTCCGCCAGACTTTCAGCGGCTCGCGTTCCAGCAAGGGTTTGGGGCGCACGCTCAAACTGCGGCGCTCCCCCTGCTCGATCAGCAGCAACCATTCTTCCGCCGTTTCGAAACGCTGTTCGGGGGCCGCCGCCACGGCGCGTTCCAGGTGATGGGCGATCCAGTCCGGCAGGTCGGGCCGGTAGCGGCTGGCGTTGACCGGGAGACCAAATCTCGGGCGCTGGAACGCTTCGATTTCACCATAGGGATAGTGCCCGGTCAGCAGGAAATACAAGGTCACACCAACGGCATACAGGTCCTGCTGTGGTGTCGGCACTTCGCCACGAAAGGCTTCCGGCGCGATGTAACTGGGTGTGCCCGGCAAAGCCCAGGGCAGGTCGTGCGAGAGACCGGGGCAGTAGGCGAGTCCGAAATCCAGCAGGCGCAGTTCACCGTCGTCCCCCAGCAACAGGTTTTCCGGTTTGATATCGCGATGCAGAATCTGCCGTCGATGCAACAGGCCAACCGCTCGCAGCAAGCGTTCGGCGATGTCTTGCCACTGGGGCAGCGGCAACGGTCCGCTTTGCTCATGCCGTTGCGCCAGGGTAGCGCCCGAATATTCGCGCATCACGTAGTACAAATGCTGACGCTGACTGGCGGCATGCACTTCAGGAAAATGCCGACCGGCCACGCGTTTGAGAAACCACTCTTCCGACAGCAACGCTTGCCCGGCCTGATGATCGTCGTGCAGGCGCCCCGGCAGGGTTTTCAGCAGCCAGGGTCGTTGCTGAGTGTCGCGCACGCGATAAAGCAGCGATTGCTGGCTCTGTGCGACGATCCCTTCGACCTGCCAGCCCTCGAACACCTGGCCCGGTTTCAGGGCCGGTGGCAGCGGCCATTGCTGCAAGTGCATCAATGCATCGCCAATGCTCGCTTCGCCGAGGGCGTCGACCCGCACCAGCAAGGCGCTGGCGTTGTCCTGGCTGCCTGCCAGGTGTGCGGCATTGACCAGGGTTTGCGCAGCGCTGTGCAAGTCCGGTTGATCACGCAGGATCGCCGCAATGGCGGTATCGCCCAGGACCGCCCAGATGCCGTCGCTGAGCAGGACGAAGCTTTCATCGAGGCGCAATTCACCGTCGAGAAAATCCAGCACCAGGTGCTGATCGAGCCCCAGCGCCCGTTTCAGCACATGCTGCATGCCCGGCTGGTCCCAGACGTGATCCTCGCTGATTCGCTGCAATCGGTCGGCGTGCCAGCGGTACACCCGGCAATCGCCGACATGGGCCAGGGTAAAACGCCGGCCACGCAGGACCAGCGCACTGAGGGTGGTCAGCAGCGGTTGTCCGCCGCCATTGGCCTGCAACCAGCGGTTTTGCGCCAGCAACAGGCGATCGAGTGCCTGCGCCACGCTCCAGGTTTCCGGCGTGGCGTAGTAATCCAGCGCCAGGGCCTGCAGCGTCGAACGGGCCGCCAGGCCGCCATCGGCGCACTGGCTGACACCGTCGGCGATGGCGAACAGATAACCTTTGCTCGCCGCCAGCGCCGGGGCCGGCGTGACCAGGCGCAGGGCATCCTGGTTCTCCTCGCGCGGACCGATGGCGCTGGCGTCGGCGAAACTCAGTTGCAGGCTCATCGAGGCGTCAGACCCGCGCAGCCGTCACGGCCGCCGAACCCCAAGTGGTTCTCCAGCGCCGCTTCACGCCGTGCAGGCCGAACCAGGCCAGAATGCCGAGGCTGGCGAACAACCACAGCGCCAGTTGATAGCTGCCGGTGCTCTGCTTGATCGCACCCATGCCGGCCGCGAGGGCAAAACCACCGATGCCGCCGGCCATGCCGATCAGGCCGGTCATCACACCGATCTCCCGACGAAACCGCTGCGGCACCAACTGGAATACCGCGCCATTGCCGGCGCCCAGGCCGAGCATGGTGCAGACGAAAAGTGCGAGTGCGGCGTAAGAATTCGGCAGGTTGAAACCGACCGCGGTAATGCAGATCGCCGCGACGGTGTACATCGCCAACAAGGTCCGAATGCCACCGAACCGGTCAGCCAGCGCGCCACCCAAGGGGCGCATCAGGCTGCCGCCGAACACGCAGGCCGCCGTGTAGTAACCGGCCGTTACCGGGCTCAGGCCGTACTGGTCGTTGAAGTAGCCGGGCAGGGCGCTGGCCAGGCCGATGAAGCCACCGAACGTCACACTGTAGAAAAACATGAACCACCAGCTGTCACGATCGCCCAGGGCCTTGAAGTAGTCGGCCATGGATTTGGCTTTTGGTCGCTCGGGGGCGTTTTTCGCCAGCCAGGCAAAGACGATCAGGGTCAGGATCAGCGGAATCAGGGCGAAGCCGAACACGTTGCTCCAGCCAAACGCTGCCGCCAGTACCGGGGCGATAAGTGCGGCGAATACCGTACCCGAGTTGCCGGCGCCGGCGATGCCCATGGCCTTGCCTTGATGTTGCGGCGGATACCATTGCGAGGCCAGTGGCAGGGCAACGGCAAAGGACGCACCGGCCATGCCGAGGAACAGACCCAGCAGCAGCGCTTGCTCGTAGCTGTGGATGCCGAGTTTCCAGGCGCCGAACAGCGCGCAGATCACGATGACCTGACCGATCAGGCCGGCGGTTTTGGGCGACAGGCGATCAGCCAGCATCCCCATGACAAAACGCAAGACCGCCCCGGCCAGAATCGGCGTGGCGACCACCAGCCCGCGTTGCTGTGTCGTCAGGTGCAGGTCGGCGGCGATCTGCACCGCCAGAGGGCCGAGCAGGTACCAGACCATGAAGCTCAGGTCGAAATAGAGGAAGGCTGCGAACAATGTGGGGGTATGGCCGGATTTCCAGAAGCTTGAATTCATTGCGCACCTCAGCTGTGAAGAGTCTCGAAAGGAGTCATGAGCTTGCAGGTGGGGCGCCGCTACGGCCGCTCCACCGGCCCCGTGCTGTGGGGCCAAAACGAAAAAACGCCGCCACCCGATCCGCCAAGGGCAAATGAGGTGAGCGACGTCTTTGTCGTAGGTGGGGCAACCGCCGTTGGTTACCTGTGGTGATTGCTTTGCCAGATCTGTGCCAACACTCGAAATCGAGTCGCTGCCATCGCGAGCAAGCTCGCTCCCACAGGTGATTTGTGTTCGACGCCATTCCCCTGTGGGAGCGAGCTTGCTCGCGATGGCGTCCTCACAGGCACCACAGCACTTCAGCCAAGCAACTCACTCATGGCAATAATCTGCTCCGCCACTTGAATCAGCTTCTGCTGGCGGCTCATCGCCTGGCGGCGCATCAGTGTGTAGGCCTCTTCTTCGTTACAGTCCTTCATTTTCATCAGCAGCCCTTTGGCCAGCTCGATGCGCTTGCGCTCGGCCAGTTGCTGGTCGCGGGCCTGCAACTGGGCACGTAAAGCCTGATCGCTTTCGAAGCGTGCCATGGCCACATCGAGAATCGGCTGCAGGCGCTGGGCGTGAATGCCTTCGACGATGTAGGCACTGACCCCGGACTTGATCGCCTGGCGCATCACATCGGGGTCATGTTCGTCGGTGAACATCACAATCGGTCGCGGCTGGTCGCGAGTGACCAGCACCACTTGTTCCATGACATCGCGGCCTGGTGACTCAGTATCGATCAGAATCACGTCCGGACGCACCGTTTCGACGCGTTCGGGCAAGTCGATGGTCAGGCCGGACTCATCGATTACTTCGAACCCGGCCTCGGTCAAGGCGGCCTTCAGGCGTCCGACTTTTTTCGCGGTGTCGTTGATCAGCAGGATACGCAGCATGTTCGTCGTCTCCTGTCAGCGGCTGGCGGATCGGTGGGAGCTGTCGCTCATGGCGTGCAGTTTGAAACTGCGGGCATAACCGGCCGGGTCCGAACCGTCCCAGATCTTGCCGTCGATCAATTGACTGCTGCGCATCTCCTTGCCCGGTGCCGCGACACCTGCAGCGCCGGCCGCTTCACGATACAAGTCTAGTTGATGGACTTGGCGGGCCACGGCGAGGTAATCCGGGTCATCGCGCAACAAGCCCCAGCGACGGAACTGGGTCATGAACCACATGCCGTCGGACAGGTACGGCAGATTGACCTCGCCTTCACCATGGAAGCGCAGGGCATGCGGGTCTTGCCAGCGATTGCCCAGGCCATCGACATAGTCGCCTAGCAGGCGCGGCTCGATGCATTCCAGCGGCGCATCGAGGTATTGCGCGGCACTGAGCAATTGCGCGGTGCTGCGACGATTTTCACGGCTTTCTTCGATGAAGCGGCTGGCTTCCAGCACCGCCATCACCAACACCCGCGCGGTATTGGGGTATTGCTCGACGAACGCACGGGTGCAACCGAGGACCTTTTCCGGGTGATCGGGCCAGAGGGTCTGGGTCGTGGCCAGGGTGAAACCGAGGTCCTGTTGCACGGCGCTGGCGGACCAGGGTTCGCCGACACAGAACCCGTCAATGCGCCCGGCCCGCAGGTGGGCGACCATTTGCGGCGGCGGCACCACGACGCTGTCGACATCCAGCAGCGGGTGTATACCCTGGCTGGCCAGCCAGTAATACAACCACATGGCGTGGGTGCCGGTAGGAAACGTCTGGGCGAAGGTGAGTTTTGGGCGAGTTTGGTGCACGTGCCGATCCAATGCCTCAGGACTGGTCACCCCAAGCGACTGCAAGCCGCGGGACAGATTGATGCTCTGGCCGTTTTGATTCAGGCCCATCAACACCGCCATGTCGGTCGCGGCCACGCCACCGATGCCCAAGTGGACGGCGTAAATCAGGCCGTAGAGGCTGTGCGCGGCATCGAGTTCGCCGCTCACCAGCTTGTCCCGCAGGTTGGCCCAGGACGTTTGGCGCTTGAGGTTAAGGGTCAAGCCGTGGGGTTGGGCGAAGCCCTGGGTGGCGGCGACCACCACCGAGGCGCAGTCGCTCAGGGCCATGAAGCCGAGATTGATTTCGGTTTTTTCCGGGGCATCGCTGCCATTGACCCAGGCCAGAGGGCCGGCTGACGGTTCGTTCATCGCGCGTTCACCTTGCAAAAAAAACGTCGTCCCGGGTCCGTGCAGGGGCAGGCCGGGGACGACGCCATTGTCTTTGCACCCATTCCGACGCTGGCAGGGGTGCTGGTGCCCGGAATGGTGCAAGGCATATGCCATTAACCGCTGATTTGAACGCGCGCCTCGCTTGCCACCCCGTAGCCCGGCTATAATCGCCGCTTCAATTCGCCGCCAATCGAGTCAAATCCGCCCATGTACACCCTGGCCCGTCAGCTGTTGTTCAAACTCTCCCCGGAAACCTCCCACGATCTGTCCCTGGACCTGATCGGCGCGGGCGGGCGTCTTGGACTCAACGGCTTGCTGTGCAAGGCTCCGGCGAAGAAGCCGGTGAATGTCATGGGCCTGGACTTCCCGAACCCGGTGGGCCTGGCCGCCGGTCTGGACAAGAACGGCGCGGCCATCGATGGATTCGCCCAACTGGGTTTCGGCTTTGTCGAAATCGGCACCATCACCCCGCGTCCGCAGCCGGGCAACCCCAAGCCTCGCCTGTTCCGTTTGCCGGAAGCCGAGGCGATCATCAATCGCATGGGCTTCAACAACCTCGGCGTCGATCACCTGCTGGCCCGCGTGGCGGCGGCCAAATACAAGGGCGTGCTGGGCATCAACATCGGCAAGAACTTCGATACGCCGGTCGAGCGGGCCGTGGACGACTACCTGATCTGCCTGGACAAAGTGTACGCCCACGCCAGCTATGTGACGGTCAACGTCAGTTCGCCGAATACGCCGGGCCTGCGCAGCCTGCAATTCGGCGACTCGCTCAAGCAGTTGCTGGCCGATCTGGCCGAGCGCCGCGCGGAACTGGCCTTGCGTCATGGCAAGCATGTACCGCTGGCGATCAAGATCGCGCCGGACATGAGCGACGAAGAAACCGCACAGGTTGCACAAGCGCTGATCGAAACCGGAATGGATGCGGTCATCGCCACCAACACCACCCTGAGCCGCGTCGGCGTCGAAGGCATGGAACATGGAGACGAGGCCGGTGGTCTGTCCGGCGCACCGGTTCGCGACAAGAGCACCCACACCGTGAAGGTGCTGGCATCGGAGCTGGGTGGTCGCCTGCCGATCATCGCGGCCGGCGGTATTACCGAAGGCAAGCACGCCGCAGAGAAAATCACCGCAGGCGCGAGTCTGGTGCAGATCTATTCGGGCTTCATCTACAAGGGCCCGGCGCTGATTCGCGAGTCCGTAGACGCCATCGCCGCCCTGCGCTGAACCCTGCTTGGGGGCTTTTTGTGGCGAGGGGGCTTGCCCCCGTTGGGTCGCGAAGCGGCCCCGAAAACAAACGACTCGGTGTGCCAGGAAAAAACACGGCTGCTTCGCAGCCGAACGGGGGCAAGCCCCCTCGCCACGAGGGTATCGTCGCTGAGTTTGGAGCAGGCATAAAAAAGGGCCCCTTTAAAGGAGCCCCTGGGCCGCAGCCCGCCGTCCGGATGGGACGTGCGTGGTTAATTCAGTACAAAATCAGATTGTCGTGTCGGAGTGTTGTGCCCTGTAATTAGCCGACGGCGTGAAGTTCGTTGAGTCTGTGGATTCCCGCAGTGCCGGTCATACCGTCCCAGTTGTCGCCGCGTCCTTCTCGCCAGCCATTGATCCAGGCTTGGCGTACCGACGGTAGAGTAAATGGGCAAAGCTCACGGGATTTGCCACCAACGCCATATTGATATCCGCGCAAAAATGCTCTTTCCAACGGATCACGCTTAAGTCTTCTCATAGGGTGTTGCCCTCACTTGTTGACTGTATTTATCGCGTTGACCTCTATTGAGGTCTGGCAGAAAAACTCTGCCGTTGGGGGCTCGTTGCCGGCGTGACGAGCCAAGGTGTTGGCGTCATTGCGGCGCCAACCTGAGTTGAGTTCTAACCAATGCGTCACATCGAGGGAATGATCGTTTTGTCATAAGGACGTAACCATTCATGTGTTAAGGCCATAAGTAACAGAGTGTTTGTAGCGTATTTATTAGCCAAACCCCGGTATGATCGGCTCTGCGCTGGATGATGGGCTTAATCCTTTAGTGAGAATGGCTCCCGTTCCCGGGAGGCACTATTCGACGAAGGGTCGACTTATGACATTTCATTGCATCAACTTTTTTATCTGTCCTTGCATCTAAGCTCATTTAACCCGAGCAGCAGGGGTGGAACGGCACACCTTCGTGCCACGCGGGCGCTCTTCGAGAAAAGCGCCTGATTGAAAACCGGACCGGCAATGCGTTGCCCGGTCACTCAGCTAAAGGTTCTGGAATTCCCATGTCCGATCGTTTCGAACTCTTCCTCACTTGCCCAAAAGGCCTTGAAGGCCTGCTCATCGAGGAAGCCGTCGGGCTTGGCCTTGAGGAAGCGCGGGAGCACACCTCTGCCGTGCGCGGCATGGCCACCATGGAAACCGCTTATCGCCTGTGCCTGTGGTCACGCCTGGCCAACCGCGTGCTGCTGGTGCTCAAGCGTTTCCCGATGAAGGACGCCGAAGACCTGTACCACGGCGTGCTGGATATCGAGTGGCAAGACCACATGCTCAATGACGGCACCCTGGCCGTCGAATTCAGCGGCCATGGCTCGGGTATCGACAACACCCACTTCGGCGCGCTGAAGGTCAAGGACGCCATCGTCGACAAACTGCGCACCCCGCAAGGCGACCGTCCGTCCATCGACAAGCTCAATCCGGACCTGCGCATTCACCTGCGCCTGGACCGTGGCGAAGCCATTCTGTCCCTCGACCTGTCCGGCCACAGCCTGCACCAGCGCGGCTATCGCCTGCAGCAGGGTGCGGCACCGCTGAAGGAAAACCTCGCGGCCGCCATCCTCATCCGTTCCGGCTGGCCACGTATCGCGGCCGAAGGCGGCGCGCTGGCCGACCCGATGTGCGGTGTCGGTACGTTCCTGGTGGAAGCGGCGATGATCGCCGCGGACATCGCGCCGAACCTGCGCCGTGAGCAGTGGGGCTTCACTGCCTGGCTCGGTCACGTCCCGGCGTTGTGGAAAAAACTCCACGAAGAAGCGTCCGAACGTGCCGCGGCCGGTCTGGCCAAGCCACCGCTGTGGATCCGTGGCTACGAAGCCGATCCGCGCCTGATTCAACCGGGTCGCAACAACGTCGAGCGGGCCGGCCTGAGCGAGTGGATCAAGATCTACCAGGGTGAAGTTGCTACGTTCGAGCCGCGCCCGGACCAGAACCAGAAAGGCCTGGTGATCTGCAACCCTCCGTACGGCGAGCGTCTGGGCGACGAGGCGAGCCTGCTCTACCTCTACCAGAACCTCGGCGAACGCCTGCGTCAGGCCTGCCTGAACTGGGAAGCAGCGGTGTTCACCGGCGCGCCGGACCTGGGCAAGCGCATGGGCATCCGCAGCCACAAGCAGTATTCGTTCTGGAACGGCGCCTTGCCGTGCAAGCTGCTGCTGATCAAGGTGCTGCCCGATCAGTTCGTCACCGGCGAGCGTCGTACGCCGGAACAGCGCCAGGTCGAGCGTGAGCAAGCCGCCTACGATCAGACGCCGAACGAACCGCAGGAGCGCAAGTTCAACAAAAACGGCAACCCGATCAAACCGACGCCGGCACCGGCTCCGGTGGTCGAGCAGCCGCGCCTGAGCGAAGGCGGGCAGATGTTCGCCAACCGCCTGCAAAAGAACCTCAAGGCCTTGGGCAAGTGGGTCAAGCGTGAGGGTATCGACTGCTACCGCGTGTACGATGCCGACATGCCGGAATATTCCATGGCCATCGACCTGTATCACGACTGGGTCCATGTTCAGGAGTACGCCGCGCCGAAATCCATCGATCCGGAAAAAGCCTCGGCCCGCATGTTCGATGCCCTGGCAGCCATCCCGCAGGCGCTGAACATCGACAAGAACCGTGTGGTGGTCAAGCGCCGCGAGCGTCAGAGCGGCACCAAACAGTACGAGCGCCAGGCGGCGCAGGGCAAATTTGTCGAGGTCAATGAAGGCGGTGTGAAGTTGCTGGTGAACCTCACCGACTACCTCGACACCGGTCTGTTCCTCGACCATCGGCCGATGCGCATGCGTATCCAGAAAGAGGCAGCCGGCAAACGCTTCCTCAATCTGTTCTGCTACACCGCAACGGCCAGTGTGCATGCGGCCAAGGGCGGCGCGCGCAGCACCACCAGTGTCGACCTGTCGAAGACTTATCTGGACTGGGCGCGTCGCAACCTGTCGCTGAACGGTTTTTCCGACAAGAACCGCCTGGAGCAGGGCGATGTGATGGCGTGGCTCGAAGCCAGTCGTGACGAGTACGACCTGATCTTCATCGACCCGCCGACGTTCTCCAACTCCAAGCGCATGGAAGGCGTGTTCGACGTGCAGCGCGACCAGGTGCAACTGATCGACCTGGCCATGGCGCGCCTGGCACCCGGTGGCGTGCTGTACTTCTCCAACAACTTCCGCAAGTTCGAACTGGAGGCCAATCTCGGCGAGCGTTATGCGGTCGAGGACATCACTGCCCAGACCCTCGATCCGGATTTTGCGCGCAACGCCAAGATCCATCGCGCCTGGAAAATCATGGCACGTTGATGGTTGCCCCCCTGTAGGAGCGAGCCTGCTCGCGATGGTCGACAACGATAACGCGAGCTTTCTGAAGGCACGCGGTGTTCTTGAGTCCATCGCGAGCAGGCTCGCACCTACAGGGTGCTGGTCAAATTAGTGGCTAATAGCTATAACTCCATTCAGGGCCAAAGGGCTTTCCCGCACCTGGCGTTTGTTTTGAGTTGCGTTTTATGTCGTTGCACGCCGTGCGCCCCAAGATCCTGGGTTTAATCAGCGAAGATGCCTCGGCCTGGCTGGTCGCGCTGCTGGTTTTGTTGATCGGCGGGGTGCTCACCGGGTTGCTGGCGTGGTCGACGCTGAATCTGTTTCACCATCAATTGCGGCAACGCTTTCAACTGCTGGCCAGTGAGCGTTACAGCCGTATCGAAGAACGTTTCGAAGATCAGGAGCAGCGCCTCGATGGCCTGCGCCGGTTTTTCGCCAATTCCGGTTCAGTGTCCCGAGCGGAATTCGACGGCTATACCCAACCTTTGCTGCTGCGAACCCAGGCGTATTCCTATGCCCAGCGGGTCACTCGTGACGAGCGGGCGGCGTTCGAGCAACGGGTGCGAGACGAGGGCTTGAACGGCTTCACCCTGAGAGAGCTCAACGCCGACGGCCAATTGCAACTGGCCGGTGAGCGTGATGAGTACGTGGCGGTGTTGTACAGCCAGACGCAAAGCAAACTCGGCGCTCCCCTCGGTTATGACTTGCTGGCCCAGCCGCTGCGGCGTGCCACGCTCGCTCGGGCCGATCGGCGTGGCGGCATGGCGGTGTCGCAACCGATGCATCTGGTGAGTATCGAACCGGCCTATGCGCGCGGCGTGCTGCTGGTCGCGCCGGTCACGCAGCGCACCGGACAGGACCACAATGCCACGAAGCCCTACGGTTATGTGATGGCCGTGATCAGCATGCGCCAATTGCTGGCGGACGGACTGCCGGAAGCGAGTCGCGACTATCTCTCGGTACGCATCCTCGATTTGTCGACCGACGATCAGCACGAAGTGCTGTTCGAGTCGCCCAACCCGCCGGCCGTCAGCGAGCTGTCGGCAACGCGCCTGTTGCGCATGGCCGACCATGACTATCAAGTCGATATCCAGCCCAGCGACGCGTTTGTGCAGGCCAACCATTCCTCCGTGACCAGTCTGGTCGTGTTGGGTGGATTGCTCAGCCTGATGCTCAGTGCCTTGCTCTATGTGCTGGTCAGTCAGCGGCAGCGGGCGTTGAGACTGGTCGAGCAGCGTACCCAGGAGCTGCGTGATCGGGAACAGGAGCTGCGTGGCACCCATGGTCAGTTGCGTGGCGTGCTGAATGCCGCCACCCAGGTCGCGATCATCGCCACCGACCTGCGCGGCGTCATCAGCACCTTCAACGCCGGTGCCGAGCAGATGCTTGGCTATACCAGTGCCGAAGTGGTCGGCCATATGACCCTGGAGAACCTGCACCTGCCCCGGGAGCTGGCCGGTCGTTCGGCCGAGTTGAGCGCGCGTTATGGCAAGCCGGTGCCGACCTGCCAGGCGATGCTGGTCGAAGGCGACGAGGAGGGCGGTCACGAGGCGCGGGAGTGGACCCTGGTGCGCGGCGATGGCAGCCATCTGATGGTCAACATGCTCGCCACGCCGGTGCTCGACGAGCAAGGCCTGTGGGTCGGGCACCTGGCGGTGTGCATCGACATCACCGAGCGCAAGCGGGTCCATGAAGCGCTCGCGGCGCGGGACCTGCTGTTGAAGAAACTCAGCGCCCATGTGCCCGGTGGCATCTACCAGTTCAAGATGGAATTCGACGGGCGCTTCAGCGTGATCTATGCCAGCGACGGCATTCGCGATATCTACGAGCTGGAACCCGACGTGCTGCTGCTCAATGCCGAAGCGATCTTCACCCGGATCCACCCCCAGGACACTACCCGTGTTCGCGCCTCGATCCGCGCTTCGGCCGAAACCCTCAGCCCCTGGCGCGAGGAGTACCGCGTGCAACTGCCGCTACGCGGGGTGCGTTGGGTGCGCGGCGAAGCCACTCCGGAGGAGTTGCCCGGTGGCGGCGTGCTCTGGCACGGCTACATCTCGGACATTTCCGATATGAAGCGGGTGGAAGAAGAATTGCGCGCGTTGTCGGTCACCGATTCGCTGACCGGTATCCACAACCGGCGTTATTTCCAGGAGCGCCTGACCACCGAAATGGCCCGGGTGGAGCGTGGCGGTGGGGATTTGTCGGTGATCATGCTCGATATCGACCATTTCAAACGCATCAATGACCTGCATGGCCACGCCATCGGTGACCGGGTGTTGCAGGCAGTGTGCGAGCGGATCGGCCACCGGCTGCGTCGCACCGATGTGTTCTGCCGCCTGGGCGGTGAGGAGTTCATGGTGCTGTGCCCGGATATCGGCGGCGAACATGCCTATGTGCTGGCCCAGCAATTGTGGCACAGCCTGCGCAGTTCACCCATTGAAGGCGTCGGTACAGTCACCGCCAGTTTCGGGATTGCCAGTTGGCGCGCCGGGGAGGGCGCCGATGCCTTGCTGTTGCGCGCGGACTCGGGGGTTTATGCGGCGAAACAGGCAGGAAGGGATAGGGTTGAGGCGGAAATGAACTAGGGGGGGCATGCAATTCCTGTGGGAGCGAGCTTGCTCGCGATGAGGCCATAACATTCAACATCATTGTTGACTGTCAGGCCGCCATCGCGAGCAAGCTCGCTCCCACAGTGGATCTCTGCAGTTTCTCGATTCGGTTACAACACCGAAGCCGTCTGCGGCGCTTTCGGTTGGCGGTACAGGTCGAGCAGCACCTGATCGAGCACCGACGAGGCGCCGAACGGGGCCTTGTCGTTGAGGATCGCCACCACCGCCCAGGTGTTGCCGTTGACGTCGCGACTGAAGCCGGCGATCGCCCGTACGGTGTTCAGCGTGCCGGTCTTGACGTGGGCTTCACCGCGCATCGCCGTGGTCTTCAGGCGCTTGCGCATGGTGCCGTCGGTGCCGGCAATCGGCATCGAACTGATGTACTCGGCGGCATACGGGCTGTGCCAGGCCGCTTCGAGCATCGAGGCCATTTCCCGCGCGCTGACGCGCTCGGCGCGGGACAGGCCGGAGCCGTTCTCCATCACCAGGTGCGGCGCGGTGATGCCCTTTTTCGCCAGCCACTGACGCACGACACGCTGGGCAGCCTTGGCGTCGTCACCATCGGCATCGGTGCGGAAACGTTGGCCCAGGCTCAGGAACAACTGCTGTGCCATGGTGTTGTTACTGTACTTGTTGATGTCGCGGATGATTTCCGCCAGGTCCGGCGAGAACGCCCGGGCCAGAACCTTGGCGTCTTTAGGGGTTGGCGCCAGCACATCCCTGCCCTGGATGCTGCCACCCAGTTCCTTCCAGATCGCGCGGACGGCGCCGGCGGTGTAGGTCGCGTGGTCGAGCAGCGACAGGTAAGTCTGCGAGCTGCAGCCTTCACCCAGTTGACCGCCGACGGTAACGGTCACGGTTCCATCGGCTTGCGCCACCGGGTTGTAACGCACGCCACCGGTGCATTGCTTGGAGTTGAGGGCCTTGACCTGGTTGTCGATGCGGATGCTCGCAATCGGCGGCTCTACCGAGACCAGTACCTTGCCCGAGTCATTGCGCGCAACGAAGCGCAGCGCCTTGAGGTTGACCAGCAGCGAATCGGGTTTGACCAGGAACGGCTTGTTCTCATCGTTGCCGTCGTCATTGAACTCCGGCAGTTGCGGTTGCACGAAGAAGGTTTTATCCAGCACCAGGTCGCCGGTGACCTGGGTGACACCGTTGGCACGCAGGTCGCGCATCAGCAGCCAGAGTTTTTCCATGTTCAGCTTCGGATCGCCGCCACCCTTGAGGTAGAGGTTGCCGTTGAGGATGCCGCCACTGAGGGTGCCGTCGGTGTAGAACTCGGTTTTCCACTGGTGGTTCGGGCCGAGCATTTCCAGGGCCGCGTAGGTGGTGACCAGTTTCATGGTCGACGCCGGGTTGACCGACACGTCGGCGTTGAACACCGTCGGGGTGCCGGGGCCGGTGAGCGGGATCATCACCAGCGACAGGGCGTTGTCCTGCAACTTGCTGGCTTTCAGGGCTTTTTCAACGTTGGGCGACAGCGCAGTATTGACCGGAGCTGCAGAAACGGGGAGGGCCAGGGGGAGAAGAAAACCGGCCAACAGCAATGGACGCAAAGATTTGATCATCTGAAATAAAACCCTACAGCCGAGGGGAAAAAAGATGAGGGCATGAAGATAAATTCCCTCAATGGTCATGAAAGTGTCGGCATTATGCCCCAAGGTGTCACGGCTTGTGCCGTGCGAGGGCTGTCTGATCGGCTATTTTTTTACCGACGGTAGGCATGGTGGCCCAGAGAGTCGGGCAATCGGCGGCTTAAACTGCTAAAGTGCCGCCCGTTATTACTTAAGAGGATTGTTCCAATGGCGACTAACCGTTCCCAGCGTCTGCGCAAAAAACTGTGCGTCGATGAATTTCAAGAGCTGGGTTTCGAACTGAACCTGGATTTCAAAGAAGATTTGGCTGATGAAGCCATTGATGCTTTCCTCGATGCGTTCCTCAAAGAAGCCATGGAAGCCAACGGCCTGGGTTATGTTGGCGGCGACGACTACGGTCTGGTGTGCCTGCAGAAGCGTGGCTCGGTCAGCGCTGAACAGCGCGCTGCCGTTGAAGCCTGGCTCAAAGGCCGCACCGAGCTGACCAGCGTTGAAGTCAGCCCGCTGCTGGACGTCTGGTACCCGGAAAAGCCGATCAATCCGGTAGCTTGATGTTCTGAAAAAAACGGCGACCCAAGGGTCGCCGTTTTTTTTTGCTTTTTTTTGTAGGAGCGAGCTTGCTCGCGATGAACCTGAGAACACCGCGGGGTGTCAGGCTTCCAGCGTTATCGTTGACGACCATCGCGAGCAGGCTCGCTCCTACAGTTCAGAATCAGCAGCGTCACCACCCCCGCGACAATCCCCCAGAACGCCGAACCGATGGAAAACAGCGTCAGCCCCGATGCCGTGACCATGAAGGTGATCAGCGCCGCTTCACGCTCCTTCACTTCGCTCATGGCGATGCTCAAGCCGTTGATGATCGAGCCGAACAGCGCCAGTGCGGCAATCGACAGCACCAGTTCCTTGGGCAGCGCGGCAAACAATGCCGCGAGCGTTGCGCCGAACACGCCGGCGATCCCGTAGAAAATCCCGCACCAGACGGCGGCGGTGTAGCGTTTGTTGCGATCTTCATGAGCGTGCGGACCGGTGCAGATCGCCGCGCTGATCGCCGCCAGGTTGATCCCGTGAGAACCGAAGGGTGCCAGCAGCAAACTGGCGATGCCGGTGGTGGTGATCAGCGGCGAGGCTGGCACGGTGTAGCCATCGGCGCGCAATACGGCGATGCCGGGCATGTTCTGTGAGGTCATGGCAACGACAAACAGCGGGATGCCGATGCTGATGGTCGCGGCCAGGGAGAATTGCGGCGTGGTCCAGACCGGCGTGGCGACCTCCAGGTGGAAACCGCTGAAGTCCAGCAGCCCCATGAAACCTGACAATGCCGTGCCGATCAGCAAGGCTGCCAGCACCGCATAGCGCGGCGACAGGCGCTTGACCAGCAGATAAGTGACGAACATCCCCAGTACCAGGGCCGTGCGGTGTTGCGCGGCGACGAAAATCTCGCTGCCGATCTTGAACAGGATCCCTGCCAGCAGGGCGGCGGCCAGAGATGCCGGAATTTTTTTCACCAGCCGTTCGAAGCTGCCGGTCAGCCCGCAAATCGTCACCAGCACCGCGCAGGTCATATAGGCACCAATGGCTTCGCCGTAACTCACGCCGCCCAGGCTGGTGATCAGCAGCGCGGCACCGGGGGTCGACCAGGCAATGGTGATCGGCGTGCGATAGCGCAGGGACAGGCCGATGGAGCACACCGCCATGCCGATGGAGATCGCCCAGATCCACGAAGAAATCTGCCCGCTGCTCAGGCCCGCCGCTTGCCCGGCCTGGAACATCAGCACCAGTGAGCTGGTGTAGCCGGTCATCATGGCGATGAACCCGGCGACGATGGCCGAGGGCGAGGTGTCGGCCAGCGGGCGGATTTGCGTGTGGGTGGCGTCGTTCATGACGGTGGTGTTCCTTATACAAATGAAGATGTCCGCTGCAACACTGAGCCCTGTGGGAGCGAGCTTGCTCGCGATAGCGGTGGATCAGCCAACAGGAATGCTGAATGTGACGCCGTCATCGCGAGCTCGCTCCCACAGGGATTGCATTACAAAAGGCGGATTCTGGGTTAAAGCCTAAACTCAAAAGTAATCAGGTGTTGCGATACAGCCGAGGCAACATTCAGCCGTACAGTCGTGTTGCCACCATCCATTGTGTACAATCGCAGTGTTTTTTACGCGATACTTGCCAGCGACCCACTGTGCCGTATTACAGTCACGGTCAATTCGCCGCAGTTCTTCCGACTCGAGTGCCCATGAACGAACAGTTGCAACCCCTAAAGAAACAACCGCGAGCAGGCAAAGCCGGCCGCAGCGGTACCCAGGACGATATTGTCTACGCGCATATCTTCGAGGCCATCCTCGAGCAGCGTCTGGCGCCCGGCACCAAGTTGAGCGAAGAAGCGCTGGGGGAAATTTTCGGGGTCAGCCGTACCATCATTCGCCGCGCCCTGTCGCGCCTGGCCCATGAAGGCGTGGTGCTGTTGCGTCCGAATCGCGGCGCCGTGGTTGCCAGCCCGAGTGTCGAAGAGGCGCGCCAGGTGTTCATGGCCCGGCGTCTGGTCGAGCGCGCGATCACCGAGTTGGCGGTGCAGCACGCCACCGCCGAACAGATTGCCGAATTGCGCCAGATGGTCAACGACGAACGCGACAGCTTCTCCCGCGGCGACCGTGGGGCCGGCATCCGCCTGTCGGGCGAATTCCACCTGAAACTGGCTGAAGCGGCGAAAAACGCCCCGTTGATCAGCTTCCAGCGCAGCCTGGTGTCCCAGACGTCGCTGATCATCGCCCAGTACGAAAGCGGCAACCGCTCCCACTGTTCCTACGACGAGCACACCCAGTTGATCGACGCCATCGAGAAGCGCGACGCTGAACTGGCGGTGAACCTGATGATGCATCACATGGATCACATCGACAGCAAACTCAACCTCGATGAAGAAAGTGCGTCGGATGATTTGCATGCGGTGTTCTCGCATTTGCTGCAGACCAAGAAGCCGGGTCGATCGACCGCCAAGCTATAAGCTGGACCGGGTCGCCCCAATCGCTGGCAAGCCAGCTCCCACAGGGACCGATGTGAATCGCAAATTGTGTAAACACTGAGATCACTGTGGGAGCTGGCTTGCCAGCGATAGCAATCGGACAGGCAATAAAAATCCCCCGGGCTGAAAAGCAACGGGGGATTTTTTATGCCCGAAGAAATTTAGCGCTGATGCACCAGATTGCCTGCCGCATAGGTCTGCAGCACCGTCCGGTCATCCCCCAGCGTCATCAACACAAACAACGTCTCGGCGATGTTATTGGCCTGCTTCAGGCGATAGCCCAGCAGCGGCGTGGCGTTGTAGTCCAGCACCAGGAAGTCGGCGTCGGTGCCCGGTTGCAGGGTGCCGATCCTGTCTTCCAGACGCAGCGCACGGGCGCCGCCGAGGGTGGCCAGGTACAGCGATTTGAACGGGCTCAGGCGCGCACCTTGCAGCTGCATCACCTTGTAGGCTTCGTTAAGGGTTTGCAGCAGCGAGAAACTGGTGCCGCCGCCGACATCGGTGCCGATGCCGACATTGAGTTTGTGCTTCTCGGCCATCGGCAGGTTGAACAGGCCGCTGCCGAGGAAGAAGTTCGAGGTCGGGCAGAACGAGATGGCCGAACCGGTTTCTGCCAGGCGCGCGCACTCGTCATCGCACAGGTGCACACCGTGGGCGAACACCGAGCGTTCGCCGAGCAACTGGTAGTGATCGTAGACGTCCAGGTAGCCTTTGCGCTCGGGGAACAGCTCCTTGACCCACTCGATTTCCTTGAGGTTTTCGCTGATGTGGGTCTGCATGTACAGATCCGGGTATTCGGTCAGCAACTGGCCGGCCAGGGTCAGCTGTTCCGGGGTGCTGGTCGGTGCGAAGCGCGGGGTGACGGCGTAGTGCAGGCGACCCTTGCCGTGCCAGCGCTCGATCAGCGCCTTGCTGTCGACGTAGCTGGATTCGGCGGTGTCGGTCAGGTAGTCCGGGGCGTTGCGGTCCATCATCACCTTGCCGGCGATCATCCGCAGGTCGAGCTGCTTGGCCGCTTCAAAGAACGAGTTCACCGATTGCGGGTGCACGCTGCCGAACACCAGTGCGGTGGTGGTGCCGTTGCGCAGCAGTTCCTTGATGAAAATGTCCGCGACCTGGTCAGCGTGGGCCTTGTCGGCGAACTGGCTTTCGCACGGGAAGGTGTAGGTGTTGAGCCAGTCCAGTAATTGCTCGCCATAGGCGCCGACCATGCCGGTTTGCGGCAGGTGGATGTGGGTGTCGATGAAGCCGGGGGTGATCAGTGCGTCCTGGTAGTGGGTGATTTCGATATCCGCCGGCAGGGTCGGCAGCAATTCGCTGGCGTGGCCCAGGGCGCTGATCTGTCCGTTATCCACAACCAGCAAGCCGTCTTCGAAATACTCGTAGGAGGCTTCGATACCGACTTCGGCTGGGTCGGCGATGCTGTGCAGGATGGCGGCGCGGTAAGCTTTGCGAGTCAGAGGCATGAGATTCTCAGTTCGAGGCTTTCAAGTTTGCGGTTTGGCTGCGGCGTGACGCGGGCAGCAGTTTGGCAATCGGTTCGGCGCTGGAGGTCTGCTGGCCGAAGTTCGCGTTATAGGTGGCGATGATTTCGCCGGCGATGGAGATGGCGATTTCCACAGGCAACTTGCCTTTGACTTCGCCGATGCCCATCGGGCAGCGCATGCGTTGCACGACGCTGTTGTCGAAACCGCGGTCGCGCAGGCGATGTTCGAACTTCACGCGCTTGGTCTTCGAACCGATCAGGCCGAAGTAGGCGAAGTCGTTGCGCTTGAGGATCGCGGCGGTCAGTTCGAGGTCGAGCTGGTGGTTGTGGGTCATCACAATGCAATAGCTGCCGGCGGGCAGGTCATCGATTTCATCCACCGGCTCTTCGCTGACGATCTTGCGCACGCCGTGGGGGATCTGCTCGGGGAATTCCTCTTCCCGCGAGTCGATCCAGCGCACCCGGCAAGGCAGGCTGGCCAGCAGCGGCACCAGGGCGCGGCCGACGTGGCCGGCACCGAACACGGCGATCTGCGCCTGCACCTGGCCCATCGGTTCGAACAACAGAACGGTGGCACCGCCGCAGCACTGGCCGAGGCTGGCACCGAGGCTGAAACGCTCCAGATGGGTGTCCTGCTTGCCGCTGACGAGCATCTCGCGGGCGATCTTCATGGCCTTGTATTCCAGGTGCCCGCCACCGATGGTGTCGAAGGCCTGGTTCGCGCTGATGACCATCTTCGAGCCGGCATTGCGCGGCGTAGAGCCGAGCTCTTCGATGATGGTCACCAGCACGCAGGGTTCACCCCGGTTTTGCAGGTCGGCGAGGGCGTCGATCCAGTTGTACATGTTTCACCTCAACATCTCTGTTGTCAGTTCGGGCCTCATCGCTGGCAAGCCAGCTCCCACAGGATTTGAGTTGAATCCAAACTCTGTGGACACCACAAAACACTGTGGGAGCTGGCTTGCCAGCGATGGCCGCACCTCGGTCTTAGAGCGAAGCCAACTCGGTCTCCGCCTCGACAGCCTTGGCCGCCTTCAACTGGCGCATCTGCTCACAGCCCCACAACACCCGCTCCGGAGTCGCCGGTGCGTCGATCTTCGGTTGATGTTTGTAGTCGCCCAGGCTCGCCACGGCGTCCTTGATCGCACACCACGAAGCGATGCCAAGCATGAACGGCGGCTCGCCCACGGCCTTGGAATGGAACACCGTGTCTTCCGGGTTCTTGCGGTTTTCCACCAGCTTCACCCGCAGGTCCAGCGGCATGTCCGCCACGGCCGGGATCTTGTAACTGGCCGGGCCGTTGGTCATCAGCTTGCCCTTGTTGTTCCACACCAGCTCTTCCATGGTCAGCCAGCCCATGCCCTGGATGAAGCCGCCCTCGACCTGACCGATGTCGATGGCCGGGTTCAGCGAGGCGCCGACGTCGTGGAGGATGTCGGTGCGCAGCATCTTGTATTCGCCGGTCAGGGTGTCGACCAGCACTTCGCAGCAGGCCGCGCCAAAGGCGAAGTAGTAGAACGGCCGGCCACGGGCCTGGCTGCGGTCGTAGTAGATTTTCGGGGTCTTGTAGAAGCCGGTGCTCGACAGCGACACCTGGGCGAAGTACGCCTGCTGGATCAACGCTTCGAACGTCAGGATGTGATCGCGGACCCGCACGTGGCCGTTGTGGAACTCCACGTCTTCTTCGCTGACCTTGTACTGGCGCGCGGCAAATTCCACCAGACGCTTCTTGATGGTTTCGGCGGCGTTCTGCGCAGCCTTGCCGTTCAGGTCGGCACCGCTGGACGCAGCGGTCGGCGAGGTGTTCGGCACCTTGTCGGTGTTGGTCGCGGTGATTTGCACGCGGTCCATTTCCACCTGGAACACTTCGGCCACGACCTGCGCGACCTTGGTGTTCAGGCCCTGGCCCATTTCGGTGCCACCGTGGTTCAGGTGGATGCTGCCGTCGGTGTAGACGTGCACCAGGGCACCGGCCTGGTTGAGGAAGCTGGCGGTGAAGGAAATGCCGAATTTCACCGGGGTCAGCGCCAGGCCTTTTTTCAGGATCGGGCTGTTGGCGTTGTAACGACGGATCGCTTCGCGACGCTCGGCGTACTGGCTGCTTTCTTCCAGTTCGGCGGTCATCTCCTCGAGCATGTTGTGCTCGACGGTCTGGTAGTAGTGGGTGACGTTGCGCTCGGTCTTGCCGTAGTAGTTGGCCTTGCGCACGGCCAAAGGATCGAGGGCCAGATGGCGGGAGATGGCGTCCATCACTTCTTCGATGGCGACCATGCCTTGCGGGCCGCCGAAACCACGGTAGGCGGTGTTCGACGCGGTGTTGGTCTTGCAGCGGTGACCGTTGATGGTCGCGTCGCCCAAGTAATACGAGTTGTCCGAGTGGAACATCGCGCGGTCGACGATCGACGCCGACAGGTCAGGCGAGCAACCGCAGTTGCCGGCGAGTTCCAGGTTGATGCCGTGCAGGCGACCGGTGCTGTCGAAGCCGACGTCGTACTCGACATAGAAGGGGTGACGCTTGCCGGTCATCAGCATGTCTTCGACGCGCGGCAGGCGCATCTTGGTCGGCTGGCCGGTGAGGTGCGCGATCACCGCGCACAGGCATGCCGGGCTGGCCGCCTGGGTTTCCTTGCCGCCGAAACCGCCGCCCATGCGGCGCATGTCGACGACGATCTTGTTCATCGACACGTCCAGTACTTCGGCCACCAGTTTCTGCACTTCGGTGGGGTTCTGCGTGGAGCAGTAGACGATCATGCCGCCGTCTTCGGTCGGCATCACCGAAGAGATCTGGGTTTCCAGATAGAAATGCTCCTGGCCGCCGATGTGCAGGGTGCCCTGGATGCGGTGCTCGGCAGTGGCCAGCGCCGTGGCCGAATCGCCGCGCTTGTGGGTGTGGCTGTCGAGTACGAAGTGGCGTTTGCGCAGGGCTTCGACCACGTCCAGCACAGGCTCAAGGTCCTCGTATTCGATGATCGCGGCCATGGCCGCCTTGCGCGCGGTTTCCAGGTCTTTCGCCGCCACGGCGACCACCGGTTGACCGACGAACTGCACGGTGTCGATCGCCAGCAGCGGATCGCCCGGCAGCAACGGACCGATGTCCTTCAGGCCCGGCACGTCTTCGTGGGTGATGGCGATGCGCACGCCTTCGAAGGCGTAGCAGGGCGAGGTGTCGATGCTGATGATGCGGGCGTGGGCGCGGTCCGACATGCATGCATAAACGTGCAACTGGTTGGGGAATTCCAGGCGATCGTCGATGTACTGCGCTTCACCGGCCACATGCTTGGCGGCGCTGTCGTGCTTGACGCTGCGACCGACACCGGTGGTCAGGTCCTTGGCGAACAGTTCAGCCAATTCGGCTTGGGTCTTCTCTACGGCGTGATGATTAGACATAAGCGGTCACCCGGGTCTCGATGTGCGGCGTTTGCAGTTCGATGAAGTATTTGCGCAGCAGGTTCTGCGCGCTGAGCAGGCGATATTCCTTGCTGGCGCGGAAGTCCGAGAGCGGCGTGAAGTCTTCGCTCAGGGCAGCGCAGGCGCGTTCAACGGTGGCGTTATTGAATGGCGAGCCGAGCAACGCGGCTTCGCAGGCGGCAGCACGTTTCGGGATCGCGGCCATGCCGCCGAAGGCGACGCGGGCTTCAGCGACCACGCCGTTTTCCAGGCGAATGTTGAAGGCCGCACAAACTGCCGAGATGTCATCGTCCAGGCGCTTGGAAACCTTGTAGGCGCGGAACAGTTTTTCGACGCTGGCGCGGGGCACGATGATCTTTTCGATGAACTCGCTTTCCTGGCGTGCCGTGACGCGGTAGTCGATGAAGTAGTCTTCCAGCGCCAGGGTGCGGCGGGTTTCGCCTTTGCACAGGACGATTTGCGCGCCGAGGGCGATCAGCAGGGGCGGCGAGTCACCAATCGGCGAGGCGTTGCCGATGTTGCCGCCCAGGGTGCCCTGGTTGCGGATCTGCAGGGAGGCGAAGCGGTGCAGCAATTCACCGAAGTCCGGGTACTCGGCGTTCAGGGCTTCGTAGCAATCGGAAAGGGCGGTGGCGGCGCCGATTTCCAGGCGATCGTCAAAGCGCTCGATGCGTTTCATCTCGGCGACGTTGCCGACGTAGATCATCACCGGCAGGGTGCGGTGGAACTGCGTGACTTCCAGCGCCAGGTCGGTACCGCCAGCCAGCAGGCGGGCCTGTGGATAAGCGTCGTAGAGGTCGGCCAGGTCGGCCACGGTCAGCGGCACCAGGCAGCGTTTGTCGCCGCTGTTGAGTTCGCCGATATCGGTCGGGGCAATGGCTTTGAGGCGCGCGATGGTGTCGGCCTCGCGGGCGTCGAACTGGTCCGGTTGCTTGCCACAGCAGGACTGCTCGGCGGCTTCCAGGATCGGCCGGTAACCGGTGCAGCGGCAAAGATTGCCAGCCAGTGCTTCGTGGGCCTTGGCATGATCCGGTGCATCGCTGTTCTTTTGCAGGGCAAACAGCGACATCACGAAGCCGGGGGTGCAGAAGCCGCATTGCGAGCCGTGGCACTCGACCATGGCTTTCTGCACGCTGTGCAGCTCACCCTTGTGCTTGAGGTCTTCAACGCTGATCAGTTGCTTGCCGTGCAGGGACGATACGAAGGTCAGGCATGAGTTGAGGCTGCGATAGCGAATGTGTTCGCGGCCGTCGTCATCGGTCTGCAATTCGCCGACGACCACTGTGCAGGCGCCACAGTCACCGCTGGCGCAGCCTTCTTTGGTGCCGGGTTTGCCCACATGGTCGCGCAGATAATTGAGCACGGTCAGGTTCGGGTCCAGGGCGTGCTCGCTACGGAGTTCCTGGTTTAGTAAAAACTGGATCACGGAAGGCCTCGCAGACTCATTATTGTTGTTAACCGATAGGAACCGAATTTAGCAGGTCTGACTTTTCGGTCAATGATTTTCTGACTTAAAGGTCAGGAAATTGCATTTTGTCGATCAACCCCTTGTTCCTTAATTATTGTCGTTGGTTCGATAGCCTGCTTTTTTGCTTGAATCGTGCCAAAAACCTCCGGGCGGGCACTCCGCCCTGACGCAGCAATTGCGCTACACTGCGCCGCTTGTACAGATCAAAGAGTTTGAAGGACAACCATGACGTTCAAGGCGCCGGACAGCCTCGCCGAGCAAATCGCTCACCACCTCGCCGAACGCATCATTCGCGGCGAAATGAAGCCCGGGGAGCGCATCCAGGAACAGAAGGTCACGCTGGCCCTCAATGTCAGTCGCGGTTCGGTCCGCGAGGCCTTGCTGATCCTCGAGCGTCGCCACCTGATCGCGATCCTGCCGCGACGTGGCGCCCACGTCACCGAACTCACGCCGCACAAGGTGCAGAGCCTGTGCACGCTGATGAGCGAGATGTACATCCTGCTGGCCAACGCCGTGGCCAGCGGCTGGAAAGTCCAGGCCGACCTGGCGCCGTTCGTGCAAATCCAGCAGCGCCTGACCGCCAGCTACGAGCGCCAGGACATCCACACCTTCGTCGACGACAGTTTCAATGTGATGCGCGCCACCTACGGGTTTGCCAACAACCCGTACCTGCAGGAAACCGTCGAGAATCTGCAGCCGGCCATGAGCCGTGCCTATTTCCTTGCCCTGGACCAGCGCAAGGCGTCGATGAGCGAATACCTGGAACTGTTCGAACGCCTGCTCGCGGCCGTGATCGCCCGTGACTTTGCGCAGATCCGCACCGTGCTGACCGCCTATGGCCAGCGCAGTTGCGATCTGGTGATCTCCGCCCTGACGGACGCCTGAGCGTGCGGCTCAAGTGCATCAAGCTGGCGGGGTTCAAGTCCTTCGTCGACCCGACCACGGTGAACTTCCCCAGCAACATGGCGGCGGTGGTCGGGCCCAATGGCTGCGGCAAATCGAACATCATCGACGCCGTTCGCTGGGTAATGGGTGAGAGTTCGGCGAAGAACCTCCGTGGCGAGTCGATGACCGACGTCATCTTCAACGGCTCCACCAGCCGCAAGCCGGTGAGCCAGGCGAGCATCGAACTGGTGTTCGATAACTCCGACGGCACCCTGCTCGGCGAATACGCCGCCTACGCGGAAATTTCCATTCGCCGCAAAGTGACGCGCGACAGCCAGACCACCTATTACCTCAACGGCACCAAGTGCCGGCGCCGTGACATCACCGATATCTTCCTCGGCACCGGCCTTGGCCCGCGCAGCTACTCGATCATCGAGCAGGGGATGATCTCCAAGCTGATCGAGTCCAAGCCCGAAGACCTGCGCAACTTCATCGAAGAAGCGGCGGGCATCTCCAAGTACAAGGAGCGCCGGCGCGAAACCGAAAACCGCATCCGTCGTACCCACGAGAACCTGGAGCGCCTGACCGACCTGCGCGAAGAGTTGACGCGTCAGCTCGAGCGCTTGCATCGCCAGGCCGAGGCCGCCAAGAAGTACCAGGAATACAAGGGCGAGGAGCGTCAACTCAAGGCGCAACTGTCGGCCCTGCGCTGGCAGGCGTTGAACGATCAGGTCGGCCAGCGTGAAGTGATCATCGGCAACCAGGAGGTTTCCTTCGAGGCCCTGGTGGCCGAACAGCGCAACGCCGACGCGAGCATCGAGCGCCTGCGTGACGGGCACCACGACCTGTCGGAACGCTTCAATCTGGTGCAGGGGCGCTTCTACTCGGTCGGCGGTGACATTGCCCGGGTCGAGCAGAGCATCCAGCATGGCCAGCAACGCTTGCGGCAATTGCAGGACGACCTGAAGGAAGCCGAGCGCGCGCGCCTCGAAACCGAGTCCCACCTCGGCCATGACCGCACGCTGCTGCTGACCCTGGGCGAAGAGCTGGACATGCTGACCCCGGAACAGGAAGTCACCAGCGCCGCCGCCGAAGAGGCCGCCGCCGCGCTGGAAGACTCCGAAACCACCATGCATGGCTGGCAGGAGCAGTGGGATACGTTCAACCTCACCGCCGCCGAACCGCGCCGTCAGGCCGAAGTGCAGCAATCGCGGATCCAGCAGCTGGAAACCAGCCTGGAGCGCCTGGCCGATCGCCAGAAGCGCCTGGGCGAAGAGCGCGCCTTGCTCTCGGCGGACCCGGAAGACGCGGCGATCATGGAGCTCAGCGAGCAGCTCGCCGAGTCCGAGGCGACCCTCGAAGATTTGCAGACCAGTGAAGAGGCCCAGGTCGAAAAGCTCGAGCAACTGCGCCAGCAATTACAGCAAACGCTGACGGCGCAGCAACAGGCCCAGGGCGATTTGCAGCGGCTCAACGGTCGACTGGCTTCGCTCGAAGCCTTGCAGCAAGCCGCGCTCGATCCGGGCACCGGCACAGCCGAATGGCTGCGCGAACAGAATCTTGCGAATCGCCCGCGCCTGGCCGAAGGCCTGAAGGTTGAGGCCGGTTGGGAGCTGGCGGTGGAAACCGTGCTCGGCGCTGACCTGCAGGCGGTGCTGGTGGATGATTTCAACGATTTCGATCTGTCGGGTTTTGCCCAGGGCGACTTGCGCTTGCTCAGCCCGGCCGGCGATGGCGTACGGGTACCGGGCAGCCTGCTGGACAAGGTCGAGGCACAGATCGATCTGTCGCCATGGCTGGGGCAGGTCAAGCCGGTCGACAGCCTTGAGCGGGCCCTGGCCTTGCGCGGGCAATTGGCTGCCGGGCAGAGCCTGATCAGCCGTGACGGCTACTGGGTCGGTCGGCATTTCCTGCGCGTGCGTCGGGCCAGTGAAGCGGAAAGCGGCGTGCTCGCCCGTGGCCAGGAAATCCAGCAATTGGGCCTTGAGCGCGAAGAGCGCGAAGCCGCCGTCGAAACCCTGGAAACCCAACTGCAGAATCTCCGGGCGCAGCAGCGTCAGCAGGAAAATGGCCGCGAGCATTTGCGCCGCTTGCTGCAGGATGAAGCCCGCCAGCAAGGCGAATTGAAAGCCCAGTTGTCGGCCGGAAAAGCCAAGGCCGAGCAATTGACCCTGCGCCGCACTCGCCTCGACGAAGAGCTCACCGAGCTGGATGAACAGCGCGCGCTGGAGCACGAAAACATCGGTGAAGCGCGCCTGCAACTGCAGGAAGCCCTCGACAGCATGGCGCAGGACACCGAGCAGCGCGAGTTGTTGTTGGCCCAGCGCGACAGTTTGCGTGAGCGCCTGGATCGGGTGCGTCAGGAAGCGCGGCAACACAAGGATCATGCCCATCAGTTGGCGGTGCGCCTGGGTTCGCTCAAGGCGCAGCACGATTCGACTCGCCAGGCCCTGGAGCGTCTGGAGATGCAGTCCGAGCGCCTGACCGAAAAGCGCGAACAACTGAGCCTCAACCTGGAGGAGGGCGAAGCACCACTGGAAGAGCTGCGCCTGAAGCTCGAGGAGTTGCTCGACAAGCGCATGACGGTCGACGAAGAACTCAAGACTGCGCAGATCGCCCTTGAAGACGCCGACCGCGAATTGCGCGACGCCGAAAAGCGCCGCAGCCAGGCCGAACAGCAATCCCAATTGATTCGCAGCCAGCTCGAAACCCAGCGCATGGAATGGCAAGCCCTGACCGTGCGCCGCAAGACTTTGCAGGACCAGTTGCTGGAAGACGGCTACGATCTCCACGGCGTACTCGCGACATTGACCGCCGAGGCCAGCGAGAAGGAAGCCGAGGAAGAGCTTGAGCGCATCGCCGCGCGAATTCAGCGCCTGGGCGCGATCAACCTGGCGGCCATCGATGAGTACCAGCAACAATCGGAGCGTAAACGTTATCTGGATGCCCAGGACGCCGATCTGGTGGAAGCGCTTGAAACCCTTGAGAACGTGATTCGCAAGATCGACAAGGAAACCCGCAACCGCTTCAAGGATACCTTTGATCAGATCAATGGCGGTTTACAGGCGCTTTTCCCAAAAGTTTTCGGTGGAGGCCGCGCGTATTTGGAACTGACGGGCGAAGATCTACTCGATACAGGGGTGACAATCATGGCGCAGCCGCCTGGAAAGAAGAACAGCACCATCCATTTGCTCTCCGGTGGCGAGAAAGCCCTGACCGCATTGGCCCTGGTTTTTGCGATCTTCAAGTTGAATCCGGCGCCGTTCTGCATGCTCGATGAAGTTGACGCGCCACTGGATGACGCTAACGTTGGACGCTACGCAAAATTGGTTAAAGAGATGTCGCAGTCAGTGCAGTTCATCTATATCACCCACAACAAGATCGCCATGGAAATGGCCGATCAACTGATGGGGGTGACGATGCACGAACCCGGTTGTTCACGTCTGGTGGCAGTGGATGTCGAGGAGGCGATGGCGATGGTGGATGCCTGAGTCTTGGTTGCAGGAAGGCGTGTTTATGGGTTGTAGGACTCTTTTCCTCGCTTCGACTTGCTGGCCAATCGACATATTCGCGCTAGCCAAGGTAGTAGACGGTGTAAAGTTGCCTTTGGTCGTGCTAGTTTAATGTCAATTTTTCGTATACGTGGGCAAAACGCCTGTCAGAACATAGAGTTGGCGCCACGTTTTAAAGCGGTTTACAGGTTGTAAACCCCTTATTTTTCAGCATTTTTTATAGAGGCACGGGATTACATGGAAATCGGTCTGCGCGAGTGGCTGATCGTCATCGGCATTATTGTCATTGCCGGTATTCTTTTTGATGGCTGGCGCCGTATGCGCGGCGGCAAGGGAAAACTGAAATTCCGCCTTGACCGAAGTCTGTCCAACCTGCCGGACGAGGACAGCAGCGCCGAGCTGCTGGGCCCGCCGCGCGTGCTGGACACGCATAAAGAGCCGCAACTGGACGAGCAGGACCTGCCGTCGGTGAGCATGCCGGCCCGCGAGCCTCGTGAATCGGGCTCCAAGCGCGGCAAGCGTGGCCACAGCGAGCCTTCCCAGGGCGACATGAACCTCAGCCTGGATCTGGATGGCGGCCCGAGCTTCAGCAGTCGTGACGACGATTTCCCGGATGACACCAAGTCCTCGCCAGCGCACAGCGAAAAAGATCAGCCGCAAGCTGAAGAAGTGCTGGTGATCAGCGTGATCTGCCGCGACGCTGCCGGCTTCAAGGGCCCGGCGTTGTTGCAGAACATTCTGGAAAGCGGCCTGCGTTTCGGCGAGATGGATATTTTCCACCGTCACGAAAGCATGGCGGGCAACGGCGAGGTGCTGTTCTCCATGGCCAACGCCGTCAAGCCGGGCGTATTCGACCTGGACGACATCGACCACTTCAGCACCCCGGCGGTGAGCTTCTTCCTGGGCCTGCCAGGCCCTCGCCATCCGAAGCAAGCCTTCGACGTGATGGTGGCCGCGGCGCGTAAGTTGTCCCAGGAGCTCAACGGCGAACTGAAGGACGATCAGCGCAGCGTACTGACGGCCCAGACGATCGAGCACTACCGTCAGCGCATCGTCGAATTCGAACGCCGCGCCCTGACCCAGAAGCGCTAAATCAAACGGAGCTCTCTATGTCAGGAGAGCTTTTGTGGCGAGGGGGCTTGCCCCCGTTGGGCTGCGAAGCGGCCCCAAAACCAGCCAACCCGTTGCGTCAGATAAAATACGAACACTGGATCTACGACTGCTTCGCAGCCGAACGGGGCGATGCGGCGATCCGACAAGCCCCCTCGCCACAAAGTGCAAGCCATCAGGCTATCGTGATTAGAAGATTGAGCAGCCTCGGCTGCTCTTTTGCTTTATGAGAGAACACCCATGACCGCCGCCAAGAACCGTATTTTAGAGCTGCGCGCTGAGCTGGATCAGCACAACTATCGCTATCACGTGCTCGACGAGCCGAGTATTCCGGACGCCGAATACGACCGCTTGTTCAACGAGCTCAAGGCGCTGGAAGCGGCCAATCCTGAGTTGATCACCAGCGACTCGCCTACCCAGCGAGTGGGCAGCGCGGCGCTGTCGGCGTTTACCCAGGTGCGTCACGAAGTGCCGATGCTCAGCCTCGGCAACGCCTTCGAAGAAACCGACATGCGTGAGTTCGACCGTCGGGTGACCGAGGGGCTGGATTTGCCGGCGGCCGACCTGTTCGGTGGCGGCGCAACAGTCGAATACAGCTGCGAGCCCAAGCTCGACGGCCTGGCCGTCAGCCTGTTGTACCAGGATGGCGTTCTGGTACGCGGCGCGACCCGCGGCGACGGTACGACAGGTGAAGACATCAGTGTCAACGTGCGCACCGTGCGCAACATTCCGCTCAAGCTGCACGGTACTGGCTGGCCGGCCACCCTGGAAGTGCGCGGCGAAGTGTTCATGTCCAAGGCCGGTTTCGAACGGCTCAACGCCACGCAACTGGAAGTCGGCGGCAAGACTTTCGCCAACCCGCGCAACGCAGCGGCGGGCAGTTTGCGCCAGCTGGATTCGAAGATCACCGCCAATCGTCCACTGGAATTCTGCTGCTACGGCATCGGCCAGGTGTCGGCGGACATTGCCGATACGCACATCGGTAATTTGCAGCAACTCAAGGCCTGGGGCATGCCGATCAGCCACGAGCTGAAACTGGCGCAGGGGATCACCGAGTGCCTGGATTACTACCGCGACATCGGTGAGCGGCGCAACGCACTGCCCTATGAAATCGACGGCGTGGTGTTCAAGGTCAACAGCATCGCCTCCCAGCGCGAACTGGGGTTTCGCGCCCGTGAGCCGCGTTGGGCCATCGCCCACAAATTCCCGGCGATGGAAGAGCTCACCGAGCTGCTCGATGTGGAATTCCAGGTCGGCCGCACCGGTGCAGTGACGCCGGTGGCACGCCTGAAACCGGTGAAGGTCGCGGGTGTCACGGTGGCCAATGCCACGCTGCACAACATGGATGAAGTGGCGCGCCTGGGCCTGATGATCGGCGATACGGTGATCATTCGCCGTGCCGGTGACGTGATTCCGCAGGTGGTGCAGGTGGTCATGGAGCGTCGTCCGGACAATGCGCGGCCGGTGCAGATCCCGGAGAAATGTCCGGTGTGTGGCTCCCATGTCGAGCGCACACAACTGATCAAGCGCAGCAAGGGCCGCGAGACGGTCAGCGAAGGCGCGGTGTACCGCTGCGTCGGCCGCCTGGCCTGTGGCGCGCAACTCAAGCAGGCCATCATTCACTTCGTCTCCCGTCGTGCCATGGACATCGAAGGCCTGGGCGAGAAGAGCGTCGAGCAACTGGTCGACGAAGGCCTGGTGAGCTCGCCGGCCGATCTGTATGCCCTGACGTTCGAGCAGATCGTCGATCTGGAAGGCTTTGCCGAACTGTCGAGCAAGAACCTGCTCGGCGCCATCGAAGACAGCAAGAAGCCGGGGTTGGCGCGGTTCATCTACGCCCTCGGGATTCCCGATGTCGGCGAAGAGACGGCCAAGGTGCTGGCACGCTCCCTGGGTTCGCTGGAACGAGTGCAGCAGGCTTTGCCCCAGGTGCTGACGTACTTGCCGGATGTCGGGCTGGAAGTCGCGCACGAGATCCACAGCTTCTTTGAAGACGCACATAACCAGCAGGTGATCGCTGATTTGCTCAGGCATGGCCTGCAGATCCAGGATCAGGGCGAGTTGGCTGCCGAGTTTGCCGCGAGTACGACATTGGGCGGTTTCCTCGACAAGCTGCATATTCCATCGGTCGGTCCGGGCGGGGCGCAGAAACTGGCGGACAAGTTCGGCTCGCTGCAGGCGGTGATCGATGCTGACTGGCTGGATATGCGTCAGGCTCTGCCGGAGAAACAGGCCAATTCGGTGCGCGAGTTTTTTGCACTCGAAGAGAATCGCCAATTGGCCGAAGCGGCCGAGAAGCAACTGGTCGATTTCGGCATGCACTGGCAGAGCGAGAAGAAGGTCGTCGAAGGCTTGCCGCTGGCCGGCCAGACCTGGGTGCTGACCGGCTCGCTGGAGCTGATGAGCCGCGATGTGGCCAAGGACAAACTCGAAAGCCTGGGGGCCAAGGTCGCCGGCTCCGTGTCGGCCAAGACCCATTGCGTGGTCGCAGGACCGGGCGCCGGTTCGAAGTTGACCAAGGCCAATGAACTGGGGTTGAAGGTGCTGGATGAAGAGGCCTTTGTCGTGTTTCTGCGCGAGCACGATATTTCGGTGTAAAGCCATTCGCGAGCAAGCCCGCTCCCACATTTGACCGAGTTCTTCCTGTAAGAATCCGATCGAATGTGGGAGCGGGCTTGCTCGCGAAGGCGATTTCAGCACCCCGGCAGAAAGCGGGAACAATCAACTCTCGGAAATGATCTAGTCTTGGCAAGCCCCAGGGAGAGATCACCATGCACCCGTTCTTCGAACAGCTCAGCTCGCGCATCGCCGCACCGTTCATGGGCGAAAGCTCGCGCAACAGCAAGGTGTGGCCGTGTCGTTGCGGGCAGTCGCTGTTTTTCCGCAACAGCCAGTGCCTGGCGTGTTCAGCGGCCCTTGGGTATCAACCTGAGCAAAGTCGTTTATCTTCCCTGCAACCGGGCGAGCGCCCCGACACCTGGTGGCTCGACGCCGATCCGCAGGCGGGCGAGTTCCGCCGCTGCGCCAACCTCGATTCACCGGCTGCGTGCAACTGGCTGCTTGCGGCCAATCCCCACGAAACCTTGTGCATGGCCTGCAGCTTGAATCGCACGATTCCCGACCTGTCGATCACCGAAAACCACGAGCGCTGGCGCAAGGTGGAAACCGCCAAGCGGCGCCTGGTCGCACAACTGGTCAGCCTGGGGTTGCAGGTGATTCCCAAGGCAGTCGATGAAGAGACTGGCCTTGCCTTCGATTTCATCGGTGTCGACCTTGAAGGCAAGCCGCCGACCACGGGCCACGCCAATGGCCTGATCACCCTGGATATCAAGGAGGCCGACGACGCGCACCGCGAGCAGGTGCGGGTGCAAATGCACGAGCCCTATCGCACGTTGCTCGGGCATTTTCGTCACGAAGTCGGGCATTACTACTGGGACCGATTGATCGCCCACAGCCATTGGCTTGAGCCTTTTCGCGGCTTGTTTGGCGATGAGCGCGCGAGCTACGCCGATGCCCTCGAACGGCATTATCAGCAAGGCGCGCCACTCGACTGGCAGCAGCACTGCGTCAGCGCCTACGCGACCATGCACCCGTGGGAAGACTGGGCGGAAACCTGGGCGCATTACCTGCACATGATGGACGCCGTGGACACCGCGCTGGGGTTTGGCATGAGCGCCCGGGAAATGGACTTCGACTATCAGCCGTTTCCACCCCAAACCCTCTACGATCCGCAGCATCCCGGCGGCGCGGCTTTCCTGTCGTTCGTCAACGCCTGGATCGAACTGGCCGGTATGCTCAACGAGCTGTCACGCAGCATGGGGCAGCCGGATTTCTACCCCTTCGTCCTGTCGCCTACTGTCATTGCCAAGTTGCATTTCATTCACCTGGTGATTCAACAGTCGGGCGGCAGGGCGGATGCGGTGCTTGAGGCGCAATAGCAAGTGCTTGAAGCCTCTCATGTTTTTAATCCGAAACCAACGGTTGTAACTTCGCCTCAGATAGGTACAATGGCGCGGCTCGCCGACAGGTGAGCATCGTTATGGTGACCCTATCGGTCCCCCCGCAACGATCAGCCGTGAACCCGGTCAGGCCTGGAAGGGAGCAGCCGCAGCGGTGACATTGTGTGCCGGGGTGTGGCTGGTAGGGTTACCACCTATCTCTAAGTCCTTGATTCTACAAGGATTTATCAGTCAAAAAACTCGAAGTGGACCAGCGTTTAGTGACACCTAAGTGGTGCACCATAAGCGGCATGCTAGCGCGTCTGTTTCAGCTATTCCACTCGACCCTATTTAGACTCCTATGCGCATGCTCAGCATTCTTGCGAAAGGGGGCCATGCCTTCGTCGATTTTTTGCTGCTTGCAGTCGAGCCTAGCCTAGGCCATTCCTTATCTATCTTCCTGTCTACTCTGAATTGCGACCTCAGCCCATTTGTGCGGTTGTTTGATGGAAGCATGCCACGCCAGACGATAAGCTCTTAGGCACGATCAGGTGAGTTCAAGGGGCAGGGCGTGGTAGACAGGCAAGGTCGGATAGACCAATTGACGATGCAGCACAATGACGCGGCCAGCAAACTGGACTACTTCATCCTTGGTGTGACGCTGGCGATCTGTGCGTATCTCGCCCAGACAAACCCATACGGAAAAATTGGTTTGAACAAGGAGACTTTCCTACTCGGAACCTTGTTCGTGTTCGCCTTTAGCGCGATCTTCGGTTTCAAACGCCTAGAGTCGGCAATCAAGACCGCCCGACTCAATACCATCGCGTTAGGGTTTGCTGATCCGGCGGCAACGCAGTTCTACGTGGATAAGCTTAAAGACGACAAAACGGGTCACAGGTACTACGTCATTCGCAATCGTCTTCTGTTCGCTGGCCTCCTATGCTACGTCACAACCCAAGTGTGGGCTGCCTACCAGTGCACAGGATGGATACCAGTGCAGTAAGTGATAGCGACGACTAGCAGCGCCAAATTACATACCAAGAGAGAAACCATGAAGGCAGGGATAGCGGTATTGATCACACTGGCGGTGACAACAAATGCATGGGCGGGAGAAGACTACCGCTGCACGATTGAAAACACTGTAGCTGCAAAAGAAAAGCCGGTAAATCGAATCTACATCGGTAAACAATTCACTGTAGAAAAGCGGACCGGATTGATGGCAGGTGCTTTAAAAAATTCTTACGTCACCGATCCACAAGTCATTGATTACGGATCGGCGGAGAATAGTTACAAGGTCATAGCAACTATGCGAAAAGATCAGGGGGCTGGGGTCGGTTCAAGTATCTATGCTCTTACAATCAACGAATATGATGAAAGCGATAGGAAGCCCTTCATCTTTCTGCATGACGACGAAGCGTTTCTCGGATGGTGCGAGCACTTTTGATACGGGAGGATAGCTACGGGTTGCAAATATCCAGCGGTTCCCTAGGATGTAGTGAGAGAGTGGTTTTTTCGGAGTTGAAAAACAATAGAAATGCAGATGGAGCCCGTATTATGAAGAGTATTTTTCTGCCGCCAACACCATTTCTGTTACCACTACTTTCAATCTTTATAGGGGTTGTATGGGCGTGCTATGAGATAGTAATAAAGAACTTGAGTTCAAAAGATATTGCATTTTCATTTGCTGCGCTCGCTGCGGCTTTTGTTATGTTCTACTTGAATATATGCTTGAGTTTAGAGGAGAAAAAAAGGGAAGAATCGATAAAGATGCATATGGTCATAGGCAGGGATTGTGTGATCGACGTTTTTTCGACCGGTACAAACAAGGCAAATTTCATAGTATTTAATCGTGAAGCGTTAAGCTTAGCCTGCATACAAACTTTAAGTAAATATAGCGATGGCAACAAGGTTCAAATTCCAGAGCGCACACCAGAAAAACAAAATGATGATGCCTTGACTGCGTCTACTAGGTTCTTTTTGTTTAATAGTCTTTTCGGGCATTGGCTAGAAAGTTACCCAGACTGGAGAATGGAGACAAAGAGCTTTAAAGGTGCGTACTACACAAGCTATAGGAATTCAAAGGAGAGTCGCGGCAATGATTCATTTATCTCAAAAGAAGAGATAAATGAAACAATAGGAAATTTTGCCAAGGGATTCTCACTAAGTAATAGCATCATGATGGGGAATGGATTAACTCTCCCGCCAGAGACATCATTGACAATGGAAGGTGACAGGATTGTCTTGGATAATCCATTTGTCCGAATTGAGTTCTCAGTTGATGTATCTAACATTATGACGGTCGCTTATCCGCAAACCGGTAATGATGGACGCACAATATTGTATGTGGGGCATGAGAACTCCGCTTTAAACTACGATGCAAATATAGGCATACTTATAACAATGAAAAGGGAGAGGCGGGGGAGTGTGGACTATAACACCTATGATGAGTGGGCTAATAAGCTGGTTGACTTTCTCAAGAAAGGCTTTGAGTAAATAGAACGGTTTTCGTGGAGGGATCATGACTTCAAAATCGAAGATAAAATACTTGTATAGAATTATGGACTTTAGTCGCGTTGTGCAAATCTTCGAAAAAGGGGAAATATACTTTGCCAAGCCTAGCACGTGGGACGACCCGTATGAGCAACGCATAAAGCACGCTAAGGATCATGCGATTTTCGCTCAGTGTTGGGGGCAGACGCCAATCTCAGATGCGATGTGGAGGATTTACTCTCAACATGGAATGGGGGTGAGAATCTCCACTACGGTAGATAAACTAACCGAGGCTATGAAGTCAGCCTGTAAGTTGCACGGGTACAGACGAAGGCTCAATAGGGTTGAATACAGAACACAGAAGGAGATTGATGAGTTAACAAGAAAAGTGGCGGTTGAGCTGAGAGAGAATTTTGATATCAGTAGGGCAACAGATGTGCTTTATATGAAGCGAGATGCGTTTAGTCATGAGACAGAGTGGAGAGCTGCCTTCTTTACGCCGGAAGCAAGTCGTGAAGTTGAAAAGAGTGGCATCACCATCAAAGTTGATCCGCATGATTTTATAGAACGAATTCTTCTTGACCCTAGAGCTCCAGAAGAGCTGGTTAGCGCGTTTGAGTTTTACTTCAAGAATAAGTTTGGGTTCGAAAAAGTTACGCGATCCAGACTTTATAAAGTTTCTGAATCATATGTGGTAGAGGATAACTTAATTGGTGCTGACGATCTGTAAGATTAAAATTATAAGTCTGCTTCAGTTCTTATGTTTCGTTGTGTCAAAAGTGCGGGTTCTTGTTTGTTGCACTCCCACTTCCCCCATGAAATCAGAGTTGGCAGTTAGGAGCTTGTCCACGATAGGGTCAACATCTTCTGATAAAGCACCCTATTCCAGTGAAACATTACAACTGCGACTGTAAGTTGAATCCGGTTATAGTGAAATAAGCAACTGATTAAACGAGTTTTTAAGCACGGCGTGGACTGCGTGATTAATCTGCCACCATTTATAAGATGCAACACAGACAGCAAGCGCCCCCAAGATTAAGGGAACAATATGGTCGGCAAACCAAGGCGACAACAGTGCGCCCTTAACAAAGACATAGCCCTTTACCAAATACGCGAGCATTCGGTACGGAATTTTTGTGTATAGCTTTCCGATAAAACGATGTTCGGCACCATTGACTAAACATTGGGTATGTAGCGCGAAGCGAATTTGGTTTCTATACGGATATGGCATTTCTCGAATTTTAACAATAGGGCTTTCTTCTGAACCCTGATCCTGCCTAGAAATATTGTCTAAGTAAGTCATTCTCCCACTAGCACTAATTTTTAACATTGTTATCTCAGGAGTACCCTCCACCCCAGCTTTCACATCATCCAACACCAACGCGCTCATTTGTTTCTTATAGATGCGCGCAGAAAGACTTATTAGTGACCTATCATATAGCTCATGCATCGCCATATCAAACTTCAAACCCCCAACTGGCATTCTATGGCAAAACCTGAACCATAAATAACCATTAATTGACGCGAGAACCAACCAAACATTCTCAACATTCTCATTTAGTTTGATTTCATTTCCTAAAAGCTTGAATGAAGAAAGGTCAGCCCCAAAATACCAAAGCAATAGCACAGTAACTGAAAAACCAATCAAATACCCCCGCGCCTTATTGAAATCTGGTGAATCCGTATCACCCATACTGCACCTCATCAGTCCTAAAATTCATGCTAACAAGACTCCAATATATCCCTGCAACAAAATCAGGTCATCAATGATTTGTCCACACTCGTGATTTTGGCAATATTTAGGGCAGGTACGTTGACCATTGAATTGCCAGTATATTGCCTAGTAACTCCGCCAGAAAACACGTCACAAACATAATTTTGTAGCTTGCTTTCCAAAGTATCCCACCAAGCAGGATCGATATATATATTTTCAATGAAGCTGATCATTAAAATTGCGAGGTAATCTGAGGTAATGTTGTTTTCTGCAATTTGCTTAATAAGCTTTTGTGCAGTAGTGGCGTGCTCTTGTAGCCATGAAAGAACTATATAACCTTTCTCCGCACTCGAAAAAAAATTGATGATTATATAGTCTGGTATATCTTGAGCGTTTTGAGAGAAACTCTGTATCGACTTCCCATCGAACCCGAATTTCAGTGCAACAATAGCACTCCCCATTACAGATGGTGGTTTTTCAAGCTCGAAAACCACATGCTTGAGTTGAGAGACTGTCTTTTCCATAAACATCATGTCTAGCTTGCCTTTTATATAAGCAAGGTCTTTTTTTGTCAGATCATTTCCGTTGTAGGCACTCCCCGCAAACTGCTGGAAGGCTATTTGCAGATTTAGCGGTAACCCTTTATCAAAGCTTTTAATATCTTGGAAGACATTCGACGCAGAATTTTTAACATATACCTCTCTTGAAACGGCACGATAAGCCACAAGAAAACAGTGCTCAGAGTTAACACTAAAAGGATTATCTTCAATAGGAGAAAACAATGTTTTGTCGTGATGAGAGCAAAAACCAGAAAATGTTGAAGCTTTGTTTATCCCTATTTTGTTTGGACTAAGCTTTCCTGCTTTTATATTCTCCATTGCACTGGAGTAAAATGACAAAACATGCCCATCGACTGATATTTCTTTCAGAGAGGAACTCTTTGACACTGTATGTGCGTTGATTATTTTTTTAGTGCATTCTGAATGCAATGCTGACGGCACGCTGCAAGTTTTCGAAACGTTAAACTTTTTCAAAGTCTTGTAAGCATCAGCAAGGCTAACGGCGGGTTGCTTGTCACGGTCAAGATGGCATTTCTTGTATTTTAGCTTTGATCCACACCAGCACGGTTCGTTGCGTCCTAAATCCATATTGAAGCGAACTCCTTTCTATTGAGAAATGATTACTGTTGCGACACCGTAGCATTACTCCAGTAAAATTATATAACTCATTTTCAACATCCGAAAACTTCATGCACTTTACTCAATCCCTTTACAAAAATCCATCTCGCTCGAAAGTCTTGCTTATGCTCAAAACCAGCACCAACCACTCGTGGTTAAGTCCATAGTTAGCATCGACTTTACATTGACAGACTGCCAGCCAACACTTTTTCCCAAAAACCCAAAATTCCCTCTACAGAAATTGGGTTTTCAGAGTTGAATCCATATGTAGAGTGACCAGAATCCGGTGATGGGTTGTTGGAGATAGGTCTAAAGGGTTTAACACCCTAGCTCTTTTGGCAGACCACCCCCGTCCAACAATGTAGCAATCCGAGAGGGTGTCTGAGGTGACGTATGAGGCTGCGTAGGATCGCGTATGGGAGGGTTTAACCGAGTGGGAACGCATTGCACCACCCGGCTTTGTCGTTGTTCCCGTGAGCTTTGCTTATAACTCTGGATTGAGAGAAGCCTTCACCTTTTGGACTGTGGTTGTGCTGCACTCCAATAGTCCAGCAACTGTACGAATACTCTTACTTTCATTCAACAGTGTGGTGATGCGCTTGCGAAGGTTTGTGTCAACCTGACGACCTTTGTAAGTGCCTTCCTGCTTTGCCTTCTTAATACCTTCAGCCTGACGACGTCGGCGGTCCTCATAGTCCTTACGGGCAACCACGGCCAGCATGTCGAGCAACATACCATTGACCGCTGAAATCATTCCCTTGGTGAAGTCATCCATACCTTCGGTTGGGTTTAATGCTGCGTGGCTGGTGGACAAGTCGAGGGATACCACTGTTACTTTCTTGGATGCGATCTTAGCTTTCAGTGTTGCCCAATCGTCAGGAGACAACCGAGAAAGCCTGTCGACTTGTTCAATCAGCAGCACGTCGCCTTCATGACTGTCCTCCAGCAGACGGAACAACTCAGGACGTTCCAGCTTTGTGCCAGATTCGTTCTCGACGTAGAAGGCTGCGATCTTTTGACCACGGTCAGTAGCGAACGATACAAGGGCAGACTTGGCACGGGTGGCATCTTGTTCTGAGGTTGAAGCGCGAAGGTATGCACGGATAAACATGTTGAAGCCCCAGCGTGTCATTTAGGATGTATCACATCGTGCCGTGTCACGCAGGGTGTGTCAATAAATGTATTCATGATCTTTTAGGGGTTGTTGTGGTTACTTTATGTACAGCCAATCTGTGGTGCTTGATGTACACCCGTAATGACACACCAGTGACTGGCTGACTGTGGTTGTCACTGGTGTGGTGGGTTTCATTTGAAAGAGTGGGAGAGTCGTTACCAGCATGACTGATCAATCGTATCCGGCTCACATGCAACTGAATGACGGTGTAGTGGCATCTGTCGTCAGCTAGCCATGTCATTCGACGTAGTGCGTTCGCTCAAGGTTGACCGTGTAATGGCCGTAAGGGTTTCCGTTCTCAATGCTAGGATTGGATGCCATCATGGATAATGGTTTGAACTACACGGACAAGGAGAACGGTATGAATGGGTGGCAACGGTTGTGGGTGGTGGGCAGCGTTATTCTAGCAATTGCCATGGTTGTCTTTGGATTCGGCAATGCCATCAGGGAGGATGATTACAGCAGGGAGCACGATAGTCAGATAGCAACTTATCAAACCAAGCTGAGAAGTCTCCAGTACCCCGGCACAGTTGCTGTGCCCAACAGTATCTATGACTACCCGACAGACGATTTTCGCACGGTGGACGAAGTGAAGTCAGCGATTCGACACGCCGATGATGCTTACAAAGAGAAAGTAAAAAATCTTCCATGGGTACAGGCCAAACAGGCAGCGCTGTTGTTCGCAGTGTGGATGATTGTTTGTCTGGCTGTGTATGGGGTCGGCTTGACTCTTCGGTGGGTGTATCGAGGCTTTCGCCCCAAGAAGGCTTAACCGAGTTCAACACCCTGTGACGACATTGCTGCTGAACTGTGATGGGTGAACATCAATCGCTGGTTTTTCCCGGATTTGTTCCGGTTTTCAACCAAATTAAATTGGTGTGTAGGGAATCTGTGGAGAAAGTGGTGGTTGTGCTTGACCTGAAATGACCAGACACCAATGAAAATGCTGCTTGTAGCAGTTATTGCTGCAATACACCGTCACACCAATGACCAAGGTGAGCCTGTTGTCACCCGTGTTGACTCACCTGATTCATCCCTGTTGCAAGGTTATGATCAAGCATGATTGAGGAGATAGTTGTATTCGCCGTCAACGGTGGAAGGGAGTGTGAAAGGTTTGTTCGCTGCTGCTCTCTTTTCCTGACTGTTCTTCAAATGTATTTCTGTGTGTTCTCACACAGGAGATTGCTGACATCTGATTGTCAATCAGGAATGGCTCTCAAGAGTTTGTCAACTCTAAAATGCAAAGACATGTCCGCAGTGAGCCGATAGGCGAATGCTTTTCAGAAGAGAGGATGAGCGAAGCCCTCTCAGCTCTTGATCTTATTCCTGTGTGTAACACAGAATATAAATAATCTTGAGATGGCTAATCTGTGTTACACACAGGAAGTATTATACTTCTTTTTTGTTTCACTTCGTTCTCCTTTCTCCTACCTATTCTCTAATACATCACTGTGCTTACTAGCACAGAATATACTATTCAAAGCTTGCGCTTTAACAGACGTTCGCTTTGCTCTCTTATACATGCGGCCGAAATATGACCCACCCCTGCTACGCTGCCAGTGCCAGTATTTCGGCTTGCCATCTGCGGATGGTCTTCCGTGGTACGCCTGTTGTCCGTTCGATCTCCGACTTAGACATTTCCTGCGTCAACAGTGACATCACTTCCGCTCTCTTTGGGTGTTGCTTGCGAGCAGGAAACCTAACCACATTGTCCGTAGCTTTGCCGCTCAACTCACCGAAACAATCCTCTTCGTATTCTTCTGCACTCTTGAATTGGGTAAAGGTGCGTAGGTCATGGTGCAGCTTAGCCAGTTCTTCTGCACTTGGTTTGATCAGATCATCGTAATCATTCCACTTACAGGCTTCCGGCTCAGATTTGATGCCTTCCATTTCGTAAATAAGAGCACGAGGGCGACTCTCCATCATCCGCGGAATAATCTTTTCAATCGCCTTGACGTAACGTCTCGCGTGTCTTTCCTTCAGTTGCAGTAAGTCTTCTACGGCTTCGTTGGTCACTATTTGGAGGTATTCGAGAACTACTACTAGATTGCGTACAGACAATGGCACGGACTTTCCACCTTTACCGATAGGACGATCATGCCAATCCAGTCGTGCCACACCTTCGATAATGTCCATTGCAAACTCAGGGTAGCGCCCCCAATAACTCATACAGCCGATGAAGCCAAAGAATGGGTTCTCAATAATCGTGCGCTTTCGACCACTTGCAGCTTTCGGCGTTCTTGTGAGCTTGGCTTTAGTTATCGGTGCGTTATCTACCAGCCACTGATCCGCATTCGCGGAGATTCGTGTATTCAGTGCTTCCAATTTTGCAGGGGGGAGCAGCATGGAGGGCGGGCGGATTGAGTCATCATTGACAGAGTTGGCGGCAGGTTTTTTCAAGGCTGCATGGGTGGTGTGGATAAAATTCGAGGCGACAGCATGCTGCATGGTGTTTCTCCTTTTTTTCAAGTTCAAGTCATAGGCATTCCTCTCGGGTATTGCCAGATGGTGTGGGTAATCGCAGGCGCAAAAACTTCGCATGATGCACTGAGTCGGGATCGACTAATGATCAGATCGAGGGTTTGAGCGTGTCTGTTGAGGGCAGCTTTATACAGGAAAAGTCACCACTCGTCAAGAAAAAGCTTGACAATCCGGACTTTTCTAAAACCTTTTTTTTTGATTTTCGCCATCAGTGGCAAATCTCAGCAACCAAAAGCCCCGCACAGACTGGGTAATCTGCCGGGGCCATGATGGTGTGAGTTGCATGAGGAATGGTCTCAGAATGGCTTGTGGAGCCTTGCACCGTGTGTCACTGGTCAACCTGTACGTTTCAATCCGGTATAACAAGCGGGGCGAATGTCGCATCAACTTCTGCCGCAATGTCGGCAAGTAGCTTGGCTTGTTTGGCTTCCTCACGTTTGCGTTCTTTTTCTTGTGCAGTCTGGATCAACTGGGCAGTAAGTTGTTGCTTGTAGCTTTCACGTTCTGATTCCAACCAAGCAACGTATGACTGCTTTGTTTGAGCGTCAATGATCGCAAGTTCTTCGGCCATCATTTGGTCTGGTTTACGCATGAAACAGTCGTATTGTAATTCAGCACAATTCAGAGGGTACTTGTTGCTGAGAGTGTAACCTTCGGCGGTTAACTCAACCACCTTTGTAATCATGTCATACAAAAACTGAGTGCGTACATGTACATGGCTTTCTTGAGAAGCATAGTATTCGGCACGGCGGTCAGCAATATGCTGATTAAATTCTCGTTCGTCGAACTGTGGTGCTGATCCTGATACTGCAATGCGATTATTGGTCATTATACTGGCTTCCTTTTTGATTTAATGTGGTTGATCATTTTCTGAATGATGGTTGTTCTGTACAGTTCATCATGATCTTGTTCGGTGATGACTGCATCACTGGTTCTAACCAAACTGGTAACTACATCAGCTGTAACCTTCTGCACTTGTACAGTTTGTTGTACTTGCTGTTTAGTTTGTTCTTTACGTCGTGAGAATGCACGTTCCAGTCCACGACTGAAAGGATCTTTGTTAGACATCTTGGTGTTTCTCCTGAATGTATTCATCCTGCGCTTGACGCAAAGCTTCAACACCGTATATCGTCGTCAACTGATCAACGATGTCAGTAGCACGACGATATTCATGAAGATCACCAACACTCTCAGCAGAGTGTTTAAGATGTAAGAAGTGCTTCAGTTGAATAACGGCAAGATGCCGTTCAAGCATGGGTGTGGTGAGAGAATCACCAGTGATGGTATTCATTATTGGTATCCTTTTGATTGTTTGTATTGAAGTAGGCTGACATATACCGTTTTTGGTAAATTCAGCCCTTATAAACCGTGGCTTGCCGAGCTGCTAAAGCGACGAGACATAGGGTAGTCAGGGTACACATTGCCGCCTCTGTAATCGCGTTGTAGGAGCTTCTAGCGGTATCTACTTAAATAAGACTTGGCAACCAACGAACCGGTAAAGAATACTTCTGACAGGTCGTGATGATCGGCGTTTGGATTGTTTTCTACCCAGTGACGAATAGTTGATTCCCGGGTAGTTGGTATAGTTGTACGTTCATTGTCGTAGCTAGTAGGTATATTCTTACCCGGTACTGGTTTCACTTTACCAGTCTTACCATTACTCACTTGATCTGAGATGTAACCAGAACGCGACATCAAGTCACCGATGTCAATGAGTGTGGAATTTTTACGTGACATTGAAAGCAGGTGTTGAAGTGACTTGTCATTGGCGGGAATGTATCGGTGTGTTGCGTTGTCGGTTGGTTGCTCAACTTGATTCTTGACATTGATAATCAAGTTTGAACCACGATGCAGTACGATGTATGTATTCATTTTCTATTTTCCTTTATTTGATATGTTGATCCTCTGACTTTTTATTGAAAGTATTTGGATGAAATGGGTGTGTGTTTTAGTATTGCTGACGTACTGGTCAGATACTTGAAGCTTTCTTTTTTTTGTTTGCAAGTTGTAGCTTGCTGTTCACTTGGGTCAGCATTGACTGAATGCAATGCGTAGAGTTTGTGTATCCCGTTGCATTCATGATCTGCTGAAGTTGTTGTACAGCAGTTTCGTTTAATGATATCCGCATCATGCACACTCACTGATTACATGATCATGCACATAGTCGTTGATTGACTTGCCAGCAGCATTAGCTGAATTCTTGATTGCTTCAAAGTGGGCAACACTGAAAGATAGTTTGATCGGCACAGTTGCTTTATTTAAACGCCACTGGCGGCCCCGGCAGGTTGATCCGCAAGTAAGGGCGTGGCTCCGATTGCAGGTGAATAGTTTGTCGCATGACGCACATTGCTTTTCTACAGACATAAGGGATTGCTCCATTTGAGAGTTGGTTATAAAGAGTTGTTTAATGTGTTGTTTAACGCGCAGCAAAAGGCCACAACCTGTGGGGATTGTGGCCTAGAGCCTTAGAGTATGAAGGAGAGAGAACTCACAAACTAACAACAGAAGGAAGGGCTGGTGTTAGTTTGAGGACTGAGCGAATGGCTGCACGCATGAAAGGCGATATGTGAGTTCTCTCTCCATATATGCACAATTCTACATGAGAATCATTTGCATGTCAAGGTGTTGAGCTGATTTGTCAACATTTATTTTCAAGTGATTTTGAAGTCGTAGTTGAGGTGTTGGATTGCTTCGACCATCGCTTTGATTGGTATGCGGCTACCGTAAACACCGAACGTCACGGCAGAGTCTTCGTGACCAGCGATACGCTTGATCAGGGAGTCTTGTACTCCAGCATCCCTAAGGTCATCGATCATTGTGTGACGGAAACTGTGAAAGGTTTTCTTGGGATCAGTGATGCCCATTTTGATCCGATACCGACTAAACCATTTCGACGGTTCGTGCCCAAGCTTTCCACGAACAGGTTCAAGTTCTGAAAACAGTCGGTCTAAGCTTTGGGTACGCTGATGATTCACATAGTCGAGCAGTCCGAGGCGAATCAATGCGGGATGGATTGGTAAGGTACGGCGACTGCTGCTGTTCTTCAGCTTTTGAGATTCGTTACCATCGTCGATGCGTATGCAGTCGATTCCTTGCAACGTGATGAAGTCGGCAACATGTAACTGGCAGAGTTCTTCCAGACGAGCGCCGGTAAACCTTCCAAGCAAAGGTAGCCAGTAACGCCACGGATGTTTTCGGGCTTCTGCCTTGAGTGCATCCAGATCGAGCAGGGTGCTCAGGTCGTGTTGTTCAAATGAAAGCCGTGCTTCCTTGGCTGATCCCGTCATGACCTTGAGTCCCACCAATGGGTTGTCGGTAACGTAACCATTCGATTTGCACCAGTTCATGAATGCCGAGAGCTTTCGTAAGCGGTTGTTTACGGTCACGGCGGTGATGGTCTTGTAAGTGGCGCCTGACTCAACGACCTGCTTCAGGGTCTTACCTTCATATTCGGGGCGTAGGCCGAAGTACTGCGGACAGCGACTCAGGCGATCTTTCAATAGTCGGGCTTGGTGCACGTCGAATTCGGCAATAGGCATGTCGCCCATCAGTTCGAACAAATCTCGTAATGATCGTTCGACTTCGTGCGTGCTGACCTCACGCCACGTGCCACCGCGTTTCCCTTCTTCTATATAGAGCTTGGACAAAGTAGACAGAGCCGGGCCGTTCGCGACTGATTTCGCAGGCTTAGCTATGGGGTGGTGTGAGCGATGTATAGAGAGTGGGGCAGGGCATTTATCTCGCCACTCCGAACACAATCTACGCAGGGTCTGAAGGTCTGCCATGGGGTGTTCGTTCAGGTGGTTGTGTACTTGTTGGACCAGTGCACTGGCGAGGAACAATGCAGGCTGACGTTCGCGAATGTTCAAGCACACGCGCAAGGTATGACGGTTCGGGAACAGGTGCTTGGGCAATCGGAGGTTTAGGTAATAGACCGATTGGCGACGGACGATATAGGTCATAGTGGAACACCAGAGTGGAACAGCAAAGTGGAACAATGCTGGTTACACCCCGAGTTTTTTTGACCAATCGTACAACGTGTTTTCACACGGTGAAGAGATGGTTAACCAAGCTGGACGCCCCGTATTTCATGGCTTGCAACGATCAACGAGCTTGCTTGCATACCAGCCGGATTTGACTGGAAGGGAGCAGCCGCAGCGGTGACATTGTGTGCCGGGGTGTGGCTGGTAGGGTTACCACCTTAACGCCACGCGAGTGCTCTCTCGCGTTATCTTCTTGAATACCGACTTTCGCTAACTGCCAGGATCTTCTCCGGGGCGGTTTTTTGTCGTTTGCGCTTTATCCACAGCCACAGGCTCGCCACCGATATACAGCCGAACAATTTCATCGATCTCCCCGGACATCTTCATCCGCACCAGGGTGCGCAGAATGCTCTGCACCGGAACCTGTGGGTCGTTGCGAACATAGCAACCCAGACTGTTTTCCTGCAGCACTGCCACGCTTTGCAGTTGTTGCTGCGGCAGCAGGCGGTGATTGAACCAGTCCAGGCTCCATTGATTGCTGACGGCATAGCGATTGCGGCCGGCCAGGAGTTTTTCCAGCACTTGTTCCTGATTGCGCGCGTCGTCGCGTTGCAGTTGGCCGCTGTCGAACAGTGGCTGCAGGGTCGGGTAGCTGTAGCCCAGCACGGTGCCTATGGGCTGTTGCGGCAAGTCGGCGGGTTTGGCTGCGTCGGGCGTTGCATCCCGGGTGATCAACACGTCAGGTTGAGTGAAGAGCGGGATGCTCCAGAGATAATCGCCAGGCTGTTCAGGCAGCCACGATTGCGCGGCATAACAGCGGACATCGACCTCGCCTTGCTCCATGGCGCCTTGTATGCGCCGGCGGGGCAATACGTGGAATTCTGCCGGTACGCCGACCTGGGTCGCGAGGCTGAGCATCATGTCATACAGGATGCCCTGGGTCGGTTTGCCCCGCTCAAGCTGCACCATGGGCATGCTCCAGCTGTCGGTTATCACGAAGCGCAGCGGTGCTGGCGCCGCCGCGCCGTCCAGGCTGATCAACAGCAATGCCCCCAAGGCCAGCCGCATAAACACTCCGTTAAATGCCTCCGATGTGCAGCTTAGCCACAATACACGAGCGCACCGGATGCAATTTGTGCCTTGCTCCGCTAGCATTAGCCGCTTCTGCTTCCTTCGCTGCGACGGTTTTCGATGAGTTATCAGGTTCTTGCACGTAAATGGCGTCCGCGCTCGTTCCGCGAAATGGTCGGCCAGACCCATGTGCTCAAGGCTCTGATCAATGCCTTGGACAGCCAGCGGCTGCACCACGCCTACCTCTTCACCGGTACCCGTGGGGTCGGCAAGACCACCATCGCGCGGATCATTGCCAAATGCCTTAACTGTGAGACAGGTATCACTTCGACCCCCTGTGGCGAGTGTTCGGTGTGTCGCGAAATCGACGAAGGCCGCTTTGTCGACCTGATCGAGATCGACGCCGCGAGCCGCACCAAGGTCGAAGATACCCGCGAATTGCTCGACAACGTGCAGTACGCCCCGAGCCGTGGGCGCTTCAAGGTCTACCTGATCGACGAAGTGCACATGCTCTCCAGCCATTCCTTCAACGCGCTGCTCAAAACCCTCGAGGAGCCGCCACCCTACGTCAAGTTCATCCTGGCGACCACCGATCCGCAGAAACTTCCGGCAACGATTCTGTCGCGGTGCCTGCAGTTCTCCCTGAAGAACATGACGCCGGAACGGGTTGTCGAGCACTTGACCCACGTGCTGGGTGTCGAGAACGTGCCGTTCGAGGACGATGCACTGTGGTTGCTGGGCCGTGCTGCCGACGGTTCGATGCGTGATGCCATGAGCCTGACCGACCAGGCGATTGCCTTCGGTGAAGGCAAGGTCCTGGCCGCCGATGTGCGGGCGATGCTCGGGACCCTCGATCACGGGCAGGTCTACGACGTCCTGCATGCGCTGATCGAAGGCGATGCCAAGGCGTTGCTCGAAGCCGTCCGCCACCTGGCCGAACAAGGCCCGGACTGGAATGGCGTGCTCTCGGAAATTCTCAATGTGCTGCACCGCGTTGCCATTGCCCAGGCCTTGCCGGAAGGTGTCGATAACGGTCACGGCGACCGTGATCGCGTGCTGGCACTGGCCCAGGCCTTGCCGGCCGAAGACGTGCAGTTCTACTACCAGATGGGCCTGATCGGCCGCCGCGACTTGCCGCTGGCGCCGGATCCCCGGGGCGGTTTTGAAATGGTGCTGCTGCGGATGCTGGCGTTCCGGCCCGCAGACACCGCGGATGCCCCGAGGCAACCGCTAAAGCCAGTGGGGATCAGCCAGGCCACAGTTGATTCCGCAAACTCAGTGGCTGCCGCGCAGGTCGTTGCGCCGGTAGCCGCTGCGGCCGTTGCACCGATAGCGGCTGCGCCAGTGGCGGCTCCTGCGCCAGCAGCGGAACCGGTGGCGCCGGTCGTTGTGCCAGAACCTGCGCCTATGCCTGTGGTTGAAGCGGCCGTGGTCGAAGAGGTGGTCGACCTGCCGTGGAATGACCCGGTCGCGCCTGCTCCCGTTCAGCAACCGGCGGTGGAGCCGGTGCTGGAAACCGCCAGCGAACAACCCGAATTACCGCCGATGCCGTTGCCGACGCCGGACAGCGTGGTGCCGGATGCTCCTGAGTGGGCCGCCGCGCCGATACCGGAGCCTTCGGTGGCCGAGGTCGATGCCGCGACACCGGGCATGGACCTGGATGACGAGCCGCCGCTGGACGAGGATTACATCGAGCCGGACATGGATTCGGCCTACAGTTACCTCGACGAACTGGCCAGCGAGCATGCCGCCGACCCGGCGCCGGAACCCGAGCCTGAGCCCGCGGCGATGCCGGCCACCGGCCTGGCCCTGCAATGGCTGGAGCTGTTCCCGAAATTGCCGATTTCCGGCATGACCGGCAGCATCGCCGCCAACTGCACGCTGATCGCGGTGGATGGCGACAATTGGCTGATGCACCTGGACCCGGCCCACAGTGCCTTGTTCAACGCCACTCAGCAGCGTCGCCTCAACGATGCGCTGAACCAGTATCACCAGCGCACGCTGACCCTGAGCATCGAGCTGATCAAGCCCGAGCAGGAAACCCCGGCACAAGCGGCTTCGCGCCGTCGCGCCAACCGTCAGCGTGAGGCGGAGGAATCGATCCATGGTGATCCGTTCATCCAGCAAATGATGCAGCAGTTCGGTGCGGTGGTCCGTAACGATACTATTGAACCTGTCGACGCCCTGGTCACTCAGGGCTAATAACTGAAGGCGCTCGGCTACATTCCGCCGGGCGCTGTTTTGATCCAAGTACTTTTGAGGTGATTACCATGATGAAAGGTGGCATGGCCGGCCTGATGAAGCAGGCGCAGCAGATGCAGGAAAAAATGGCCAAGATGCAGGAAGAGCTGGCCAACGCCGAAGTCACCGGTAAGGCCGGTGGCGATATGGTCACCGTGGTGATGACCGGTCGCCATGACGTCAAGAGCGTGACCATCGACCCGAGCCTGGTCGAAGGCATGAGCGAAGACGACAAGGAAATGCTGGAAGCGGTCATCGCCTCCGCGGTCAACGATGCCGTGCGCAAGATCGAAGCCAACAGCCAGGACAAGATGGGCAGCATGACCGCCGGCATGCAACTGCCGCCGGGCATGAAACTGCCATTCTGATTCGCCTTCAGGCGGCAGATGAGCTACAAAAAATGCCAGGCATTGCGCCTGGCATTTTTTTTGGCTGACAGATGTGTGGTTTCGGTGAAATTGCCATCGCTGGCAAGCCAGCTCCCACAGGTATTGCGAACGCCGCGAATCTTGTGGGAGCGGGCTTGCCCGCGATGAAGTCGCCTAGGTGCAACTGAATAAACATCGAACGCCATACCGCCACAAAGGTCTGCTCCCTATATCACCCAACCCCATCGATCACAGGAGACGCTGCCATGTCCGACCCCATGACCCTCAATCAACGCATTGTCCTGGCTTCACGCCCGATCGGCGCGCCAACGCCGGAAAACTTCCGCATGGAGCGGGTGGCGTTGCCGGAACTCGCCGACGGTCAGGTGCTGCTCAAGACCGTTTTCCTGTCGCTGGATCCCTACATGCGCGGACGCATGAGCGACGCTCCGTCCTACGCCGCACCGGTGGAAATCGGTGAAGTCATGACCGGGGGCGCGGTCAGCCGGGTCGAGCGCTCGCTCAATCCGAAGTTTCAGGAAGGTGAACTGGTGGTCGGTGCCACTGGTTGGCAAAGCCACAGCATCAATGACGGGCGCAGCATCATCCCGGTGCCGTCGGGATTGCCCAGTGCGTCGATGGCCCTTGGGGTGCTGGGAATGCCGGGCATGACCGCGTACATGGGCCTGATGGACATCGGCCAGCCCCAGGCCGGCGAAACCCTGGTGGTTGCAGCGGCCTCAGGCGCAGTGGGGTCGGTGGTCGGCCAGGTGGCGAAGATCAAGGGACTGCGCGTGGTCGGCGTGGCCGGCGGAGCGGACAAGTGCCGTTATGTCGTCGACGAGTTGGGCTTCGACGCCTGCATCGACCACAAGAGTCCGGATTTTGTCGATGAGCTGGCCAAGGCCTGCGGCAAGGGCATCGACATCTACTATGAAAACGTCGGCGGCAAGGTCTTCGACGCCGTGGTGCCGTTGCTCAATCCCAAGGCGCGGATTCCACTCTGCGGCCTGATCGCCTCCTATAACGCCCATGAAGCGCCGAGCGGGCCGGATCGTCTGCCCCTGTTGCAGCGCACCCTGTTGACCAAGCGGGTGCGCATCCAGGGCTTCATCGTGTTCGATGACTATGGTGATCGCCAGCCGGAATTTCTCAGTGCCATGGCGCCCTGGGTGCGCGATGGCAAAGTGAAATTCCGCGAAGACGTGGTCGATGGCCTGGAACAGGCTCCCGACGCGTTCATCGGCATGCTGGAGGGGCGCAACTTTGGCAAAGTGGTGGTTCGGGTTTCCCGGGACTGAGTAATTGACGCTGCAATTTGACGCTCAACCGAGGCGCGGGTATAAACCGCGTCTCGTTGTTTTGTCGGACTTTTCCACCATGAGCTTCAGCCCTTTGATTCGCCAACTGATCGACGCCCTGCGAATTTTGCCTGGCGTGGGTCAGAAAACCGCCCAGCGCATGGCGTTGCAGTTGCTCGAGCGTGACCGCAGCGGCGGCTCGCGCCTGGCGCTGGCCTTGAGCCAGGCCATGGAAGGGGTCGGTCACTGCCGCTTGTGTCGTACGCTGACCGAAGATGATCTGTGCCCGCAATGCGCCGATACCCGTCGCGACGACACCTTGCTCTGCGTGGTGGAAGGCCCAATGGATGTCTATGCGGTGGAGCAAACCGGTTTCCGCGGGCGCTACTTCGTGCTCAAGGGGCATCTGTCGCCGCTCGACGGTCTGGGGCCGGAAGCCATCGGCATCCCGCAATTGATGGCGCGGATCGAAGAGGCTGGCACGTTCGCCGAAGTCATCCTGGCGACCAACCCGACCGTGGAAGGTGAAGCCACAGCGCATTACATCGCCCAGTTGCTCAGCAGCAAAGGCCTGATCGCCTCGCGTATCGCCCACGGCGTGCCGCTCGGTGGTGAGCTGGAGTTGGTGGATGGCGGTACTCTGGCGCATTCGTTTGCCGGGCGGAAGCCGATTTCGCTCTGAGTTCATGTGGCGTCCACGCTGACGCCATCGCGAGCAAGCTCGCTCCCACAGGGTAGTGCGGCGTACATAAAGCCAATGTGGGAGCGAGCTTGCTCGCGATGCAGGCGACGCGGTCCGTCTGAATGACACAATCCTGTTGTAAACCAAGCAAGCGCTCGGTTAACTTCACTGACCCCTTCAGTGGAGCTCGCCGATGTCTGCCTTTCAGGAGTACTTCGACCCCAGCCACCAATTGGTCCGTGACAGCGTCAGACGTTTCGTCGAACGCGAGATCCTTCCCGATATCGAGCAGTGGGAAGAAGCCGAAAGCTTTCCTCGCGAGCTCTACCTCAAGGCCGGCGCAGCGGGGATTCTCGGCATTGGGTACCCGGAGGCTTACGGAGGCAGCCACGAAGGGGATCTGTTCGCCAAGGTTGCCGCCAGTGAAGAGTTGATGCGCTGCGGCTCAGGCGGGCTGGTTGCCGGCCTGGGGTCGCTGGATATCGGCTTGCCGCCCATTCTCAAGTGGGCACGACCCGAAGTGCGGGATCGTGTGCTGCCCCAGGTGTTGTCGGGAGAGAAAATCAGCGCCCTGGCCATCACCGAGCCCGGTGGCGGCTCCGATGTCGCCAACCTGCAAACCCGCGCCGTGCGCAATGGCGACTTTTACCGGGTCAATGGCAGCAAAACCTTTATCACCAGTGGTGTGCGTGCGGACTTTTATACCGTCGCGGTGCGTACCGGTGAGCCGGGGTTCTCCGGCATCAGCCTGTTGCTGATCGAAAAGGGCACGCCCGGTTTCACCGTAGGACGGCAACTGAAGAAAATGGGCTGGTGGGCGTCAGACACGGCCGAACTGTTCTTCGATGATTGCCCGGTGCCCGTGGGAAACCTGATCGGCGCCGAGAACATGGGCTTTGCCTGCATCATGGGCAATTTCCAGAGCGAACGCCTGGCCCTGGCACTGATGGCCAACATGACCGCACAGCTGGCGCTGGAGGAGAGCCTGAAGTGGGCGCGCCAGCGCGAGGCCTTTGGCAAACCGATCGGCAAGTTTCAGGTGATCAAGCATCGCCTCGCCGAGATGGCGACCGCGCTGGAGGTATCCCGGGAATTCACTTACCGCCAGGCGGCAAAGATGGCGGCGGGGCAGAGCGTGATCAAGGAAATTTCCATGGCCAAGAATTTTGCGACGGATACCGCAGACCGGATCGTGACCGATGCGGTGCAGATACTCGGTGGGCAGGGATACATGCGCGAGAGCCTGGTGGAGCGGCTGTACCGCGACAACCGGATCCTGTCGATTGGCGGCGGGACGCGGGAAGTGATGAACGAGATCATCAGCAAGCAGATGGGGCTCTGAGCCGAGCTTGAATTCAGTGGTGTTGCCGCTGACGCCATCGCGGGCAAGCCCGCTCCCACAGGGGATCATGGGTAGACACACATTGTGTTTACTACAGAGATCACTGTGGGAGCGGTCTTGCCCGCGATGGCGCCGGGACAGGCGCCGCTTACATGTCAGTCAACGCAAACTGTGTCAGGCAGAACGTCGGAATGCCCATGTCCTCCAGGCGCTGCGAACCACCCAGCTCCGGCAGGTCGATGATCGCCGCCGCTTCATGCACCCGCGCACCCATGCGGCGGATCAGGTTGGCAGCAGCAATCAGGGTGCCGCCGGTCGCGATCAGGTCATCGAACATCACCACCGAATCCCCTTCGCACAGGCTGTCGGCGTGCACTTCCAGGAAGGCTTCGCCGTATTCGGTCGCATAACCCTCGGCCAGTACGTCAGCCGGCAGCTTGCCTTGCTTGCGAAACAGCACCAGCGGCTTGTTCAACTGATAGGCCAGTACCGAACCGATCAGGAAGCCACGGGCGTCCATCGCGCCGATGTGGGTGAAGTCAGCCTCGACGTAACGGTGGGCAAAGCTGTCCATCACCAGGCGCAGGGCCTTGGGGGACTGGAACAGCGGGGTGATGTCGCGAAAGATCACACCCGGTTTCGGGAAGTCGATGACAGGGCGGATGAGGGATTTGATGTCGAAGGAGTCGAAGACCATCGTCTAGGTGTCCTGGCAGGGCTGCAAACGACGCAGTATAACGGCGGCTGAACCGTTTCGCTCAGCCGCATCGTTTTGTTTCAGCCTTCCAGTGAGCCACCGGCCAGGGCGCACAGCTGGATCGGGTCGATAATCCGGATTTCCTTGCCTTCTGCGGCAATCAGCTCGTTTTGCTGGAAGCGGGTAAAGACCCGGGACACGGTTTCCACCGCCAGGCCCAGGTAGTTGCCGATTTCGTTGCGCGACATGCTCAGGCGGAACTGATTGGCGGAAAACCCCCGGGCGCGGAAACGTGCCGACAGGTTGACCAGGAAGGTGGCGATGCGTTCGTCGGCGGTCTTTTTCGACAACAGCAGCATCATCTGCTGGTCGTCACGGATTTCGCGGCTCATCACCCGCATCAACTGACGGCGCAACTGCGGCAGTTGCAGGGCCAGTTCGTCGAGGCGTTCGAAAGGAATTTCACACACCGAGGTGGTTTCCAGAGCTTGTGCCGACACCGGGTGCTTTTCGGTGTCCATACCCGACAGGCCGACCAGTTCGCTGGGCAGGTGGAAACCGGTGAGCTGTTCTTCACCGCCGTCGCTCAGGCTGAAGGTCTTGAGCGCGCCGGAACGGACGGCGTAGACAGAATCGAAGGTATCGCCCTGGCGAAACAGAAACTCGCCCTTTTTCAGCGGCCGGCCGCGCTTGACGATTTCGTCCAGCGCGTCCATGTCTTCCAGATTCAGCGAAAGAGGCAGGCAAAGAGGGGCCAGGCTGCAATCCTTGCAATGGGCTTGACTATGAGCGCGCTGTTTTACTGGCTCGGACATTTCTTCAATCCTTGTGGGAAATCACACATAAGACGTAAGGGTAACTCACCATAGGAGATCGAGGCCAGTCTGGGGCGCTAGCTTGCAGAATTAGATCACCCGTGAAAATCGCTGGCGGCTGTGTTGTTCCAGGTACGCGTCGAACACCATGCACACCGAACGCACCAACAGTCGCCCGGCGGGCAGGATAGTGATCCTGTCGCGATCGAGTTCGAGCAGCCCGTCTTTGGCCATGCCTTGCAGTTGGGGCCAGAGTTCGCCGAAGTAGCCCTGAAAATCGATGTTGAAGGCCTGTTCGATGTCGGAGAATTCCAGGCTGAAGTTGCAGATCAATTGCTGAATGACCGCGCGCCGCAGCCGGTCATCGGCATTGCACAGCAGGCCGCGGCTGGTGGCCAGTTGCATTGAGGCCAGGGTGTTCTGATAGTGGTTCAGGTCGCTGCTGTTCTGGCAGTAGAGGTCGCCGATCTGGCTGATTGCCGAGACGCCGAGGCCGATCAGATCGCAATGACCGTGGGTGGTGTAGCCCTGGAAGTTGCGTTGCAGGGTCGATTCTTCCTGGGCGATCGCCAGCTCGTCGTCGGGCAGGGCGAAGTGGTCCATGCCGATGTAGCGGTAACCGGCGCTGATCAGTTGCTCGATGGTGCGCTGCAGCATTTCCAGTTTCTGCGCGGGAGTCGGCAGTTCATTGCTGTTGATGCGCCGCTGCGGCATGAAGCGTTCCGGCAGGTGGGCGTAGTTGAACACCGATAATCTGTCCGGTTGCAGGTTGATGACCTCTTCGACGGTGCGGGCGAAGTTATCCGGTGTCTGTCTCGGCAGGCCGTAGATCAGGTCGATATTGATCGAGCGAAACTGCAAGGTGCGGGCGGCGTCGATCACGGCGCGGGTTTCTTCCAGGCTTTGCAGGCGATTGACCGCTCGCTGCACCGCCGGGTCGAGGTCTTGCAGGCCGATGCTGACCCGATTGAAGCCCAGTTCGCGCAGCAGTCCCATGGTCGACCAATCGGCCTCGCGGGGGTCGATCTCGATGCCGTAGTCGCCGGAATCGTCGTCCAGCAAATTGAAGTGTTTGCGCAAGTGCGCCATCAACTGGCGCAGTTCGTCGTGGCTGAGAAAGGTCGGCGTGCCGCCACCGAAGTGCAGTTGCTCGACTTTCTGCGTGGGGTCGAGGTGGCAGGCGATCAGCTGGATTTCCTGCTCCAGGCGCTGCAAATACGGCTGCGCCCGGCCGCGATCCTTGGTGATGACCTTGTTGCAGGCGCAGTAGTAGCAAATGTTCGCGCAGAACGGCACGTGTACGTACAGGGACAATGGACGTTGGGCTTTGCGGCTGTCGCGCAGGGCATGGAACAGGTCGAAGGTGCCGACCTGGCTGTTGAATTGCACGGCGGTCGGGTACGAGGTGTAGCGGGGTCCCGCCAGGTCATAACGGCGGATCAGATCAGTGTCCCAACGAATGGCGTCGAGCATCATGCGGGCATTCCCCGGATAGGCTGGCAGTGTCGGCCACCTTATGCGAGGTCGGGATTGGGCATCTTGATTTGCATCAAGGTCAGAATCTTTGTCGTTTGTGAGGGCCTCATCGCGAGCAAGCTCGCTCCCACAGGGGGAGTCGCTGTGTACACAAAACCTGTGGGAGCGAGCTTGCTCGCGATGGGCGCGCCGCCGGTTTAATGACCCATGAGCCAATGCTGATGCGGCCCCGGCAGTGTCCAGAGGCCAAACAGCATAACCAGCATCCCACCCGCCATGCGCACACTGCGCTTGCGCAACACCGCGGTGACGCGCTCGGCAGCCAGGCCGGTCGCCAGCAATACCGGCCAGGTGCCAAGCCCGAACGCAAGCATCAACAGTGCACTGTCCAGCGCGTTGCCCTGGCTGGCAGACCATAGCAGGGTGCTGTAAACCAGGCCGCACGGCAGCCAGCCCCAGAGCGCACCCAGCAGCAGTGCGCGCGGAACGCTCGATACCGGCAGCAACCGGTTGGCGACGGGCTGGATGTGCCGCCACAAGCCTCGACCGAGGCTTTCGATACGGGTCAGGCCGCTCCACCAGCCGGCCAGGTACAGGCCCATGGCAATCAACAGCAAGCCGGCGAGGATGCGCAGGAACATCGCCGCCGGGCTGCTGGCCACGGCCCATCCGGCCAGGCCGATCAGCAGTCCGGCGCAGGCATAACTCAGAATCCGCCCCAGGTTGTAGGCCAGCAGCAGGCGAAAGCGCCGACTGCGTTGCTCCTTGGGAATCGCCAGGGTCAGCGCGCCCATCAAGCCGCCGCACATGCCCAGGCAATGACCGCCGCCGAGCAAGCCGAGGATCAGCGCCGATACCAGCAGTGGTGCCAGTTCAAGCATGGGGCGGGGCCTTGTCTTGCGGTTTGGCCGGTTGGCCGCTGGCTTCGTCGACGGCGGCGGTGTGGTTCGGGTCCTGATCGTCGAACAGGATGCTGTGGGCCGGGCCGTCGAGGTCGTCGTACTGCCCACTGTCGACCGCCCAGAAGAAGATATAGACGGCGATGGCCACGATCAGCAGCGCAGCGGGAATCATCACGTAAAGAGCTGGCATCTGGACTCCATGCCCGCGCGGCTCAGGCCGGCAGCGGGCGGGTTTCTGGCGGGGTGTCGAGGGCGCGCTCGCTCGGCATCCGAGTCAGGCGCAGCGCGTTCAGCACCACGGTCAACGAACTGATCGACATGCCTACCGCCGCCCAGACCGGAGTGATCCAGCCGAGGGCGGCGAAGGGCAACATGAGGCCATTGTACAACCCGGCCCACAACAGGTTCTCGATAATGACCCGACGGGTGCGCCGCGCCAGACTGAAGGCTTGCACCAGCGCGTCGAGGCGGTTGGACAGCAGCACCGCATCGGCATTGGTTTTCGCCAGATCAGTGGCCGAACCCATGGCGACGCTGATATCCGCAGCCGCCAGCACCGGCACGTCATTGACGCCGTCACCCAGCATCAACACCTTGCGACCTTCCTTGTGCAGTTGTTGCAGAACTTGCAGTTTGTCGTCCGGGCGCAAGCCGCCGCGCGCTTCATCGATGCCCAGTTCTGCCGCCACGCTGGCGACCATCGGCGAGCTGTCGCCGGACAACAACAGCGTGCGCCAGCCCCGCGCCTTGCACACGGCCAGCAAGGCCGGCGCATCGTCACGCAAGCGATCATCGAGGACCAGCCAGGCCAGCGGCCCTTCGCTGTCGCCGAGCAGCAGCCATTGGCCGGCTTCATCGGGTATCGGCGGCACCGCGGCGCCACTGAGTTCGCAGACGAATCCCGGTTGACCGATGCGCAGGCGCCGCCCTTCAACCAGCCCCTCCAGGCCAAGACCCGGGGTGCTGTGGACTTCTTCGGCCGCCATCGGCGCACGACCGAATGCACGGGCGATGGGGTGTTCGGAGCGGTTTTCCAGGGCGGCGGCGAGGCCCAGGCATTGGTCGCTGTCGAGGGCGCCGAGGGGGCGGATCGAGCGCAACGCCAGTCGGCCTTCGGTGAGGGTGCCGGTCTTGTCGAAAATCACCGTGTCGATCTGGTTCAGGCCTTCCAGCACATGGCCGCGGGTCAGCAACAGGCCAAGTTTGTGCAAGGTGCCGGTGGCCGCAGTGAGGGCGGTCGGCGTTGCCAGCGACAAGGCGCACGGACAGGTCGCCACGAGCATCGCCAGCACGATCCAGAAGGCTCGCGATGAGTCCAGTTCCCACCACAACAGGCCAATGGCCGCAGCCGCGATCAGTGAAAACAGCAGGAACCATTGCGCGGCGCGGTCGGCGATTTCCGCCAGGCGCGGTTTTTCGGCCTGGGCACGCTCGAGCAGGCGAACGATGGCTGAGAGGCGCGTGTCCTGGCCCAGGGCCTGGACCTCGACGGTCAGTGCGCCTTCGACGTTCAGGGTGCCGGCGGTGACCGCATCGCCGAGGGTGCGAGGGTGCGGCAGGTATTCACCGGTCAGCAGCGACTCATCGATACTCGATTGGCCATCGAGGATCTTGCCGTCGGCCGGGAGAATGGCGCCTGGATGAACCAGTACCTGATCACCGATGCGCAGTTCGCTGAGCAGAATGCGTTCGCTCTGGCCTTCAGGCGTCAAGCGCAGGCACGAGGCGGGCAGCAGATTCACCAGCTGCGCGGTGGCGGCGGCCGTGCGCTCGCGGGCGCGCCGCTCCAGATAGCGCCCAGCCAGCAGGAACAAGGCAAACATGCCGACGGCATCGAAATACAGTTCGCCGACCCCGCTGATCGAGGTCCAGATCCCGGCGACGTAGGCGCTGCCGATGGCCAGCGACACGGAAACGTCCATGGTCAGGTGGCGGGTGCGCAGATCGCGCATGGCGCCTTTGAAAAACGGTGCGCAGCTGTAGAACACGATCGGGGTGGTGAGGAACAGCGCGACCCAGCGCAGGATGGTGTGCAGTTCGGGACTGAGGTCGATGTTGAATTCTGGCCAGGTGGCCATGGTCGCCATCATCGCCTGGAACCACAGCAATCCGGCCACGCCAAGCTGGCGCAGGGCCAGGCGGTTTTCGCTGGCCAGTTGTTCGCTGGCGCGGTCGGCCTGATAGGGGTGTGCGGCATACCCGATGTGGCGCAGTTCGCTGAGGACTCGGCTCAGGGGTAATTGCGCGTCGCTCCAGCGCACGTGCAGGCGGTGGTTGGACAGGTTCAGGCGCGCTTCGGCCACCGCCGGCAAGGTGCGCAGGTGTTTCTCGATCAACCAGCCGCAGGCGGCGCAACTGATGCCTTCCATCAGCAGTGTGGTTTCGGCCATTTCGCCTTCGTGGCGGACAAAGGGCTGCTGCACATCGGCGCGGTCGTACAGCGCCAGTTCGTCGACCAGTTGTACCGGTAGCGCCTCGGGGTTGGCCGAGGCTTCGCTGCGGTGCTGGTAATAGCTATCCAGGCCGCCGGCGACGATGGCCTCGGCCACGGCCTGGCAACCCGGGCAGCAGAACTCGCGGGACTCCCCGAGTACGACGGCGGTAAAGCGACTGCCGGCCGGGACGGGCAGGGCGCAGTGGTAGCAGGGGAGTGGGGTGGTGGTCATGGAGTATTCACTAGTACTGCTGAATCTCAGGCGTCTGATAGGGCCTCATCGCGAGCAAGCTCGCTCCCACAGGGATCATAGGTGTACTCAGGTTCTGAGCACGACGGTGATCAACTGTGGGAGCGAGCTTGCTCGCGATGCGCGAAGCGCTGCTTTATTTCTTCAGGTCTTCGGCACCTTGCAACGGTTCATCACCGAGCAGCAGATCCTTGTCATGGTTGACCAGTTCCTCTTCGAACATTCGCCAGATATGGTCGTCCTGGGTGCCGAGCAATTCGACAAAGCGCCGGCCTTCGATCTTGTCGCTCAACTGGCCGATATAGCGACCCTGTTCGGTTTCGCTGCGGGCCAGGGTGACCTTGCGATCCTTTTCCGGCTGGGTCGGCGAGATCAGGTTCAGCTCCAGGGTTTTCGGATGGCTGTCGCCGCTCAGGCGCAGGTCAACTTCGCCGGTCACGTCATCGAGATGAATACTCGCGCGCATTTTCAGGTTCTGGGCCAGCAGCTCACGGTCGAGGGAGCGGTTGATGCCTTTGCCGGCCTCGTAGTAGTTGTCGTTGACCAGGTTGTCCGGGTTCTTCACCGCGATGGTCACCATGGACAAGGTCAGCGTCACCGAGCAGGCCAGGATCCCGATGATGATCCACGGCCAGAGGTGCTTGTACCAGGGGCTTGCGGCAGTTGCTGCGGGCATGTTCAGTTCTCTCAACGATTGTGTGGGCCGATGAACCGGCTCTTGGCTTCAATGTGGACGCTGTCGTCATCGGCATCCTTGAGGATGAATTTCACGTCGTTGGTGCTCGACGGCAGTTTTTCCGGTGCGACGGACAGCTCGGCAGGCTGGCTGACGATCTCGCCGGCCGCGACCTTGATCTCGCGCCGGCCCTGCAATTTGAGATCCGGAAGGCCAGAGGCTTCGAGCAGATAGGTATGGTCGCGCTGGTCCTTGTTCATGATTTTCAGGCTGTAGACGTTTTCGATCCGGCCTTCGGCGTTCTCGCGGTACAGCACGCGGTCCTTGCTGACATCGAAACCCACCAGCGCACGCATGAAAAACGCGGTCACCAGCAAACTGATCATCGCCAGCAGTACCACGGCATAACCGATCAGGCGTGGACGCAGTTTATGGGTTTTCTGCCCGGACAGGTTGTGCTCGGTGGTGTAGCTGATCAGCCCGCGAGGGTATTCCATTTTGTCCATGATGGCGTCGCAGGCATCGATGCAGGCAGCGCAGCCGATGCATTCGATTTGCAGGCCGTCGCGGATGTCGATACCGGTCGGGCAGACTTGGACGCACATGGTGCAGTCGATGCAGTCACCCAGGCCCTGGGCCTTGTAATCGATGCCTTTCTTGCGCGGGCCACGGCTTTCACCGCGGCGCGGGTCGTAGGAAACGATCAGGGTGTCCTTGTCGAACATCACGCTCTGGAAGCGCGCGTACGGGCACATGTAGATGCACACCTGTTCGCGCAACCAGCCGGCGTTGCCGTAAGTGGCGAGGGTGAAGAAACCGACCCAGAAGTAAGACCAGCCATCCGCCTCACCGGTGAAGAAGTCGAACACCAGTTCGCGGATCGGCGAAAAGTAACCGACGAAGGTCATGCCGGTGACGAAACCGATCAACAGCCACAGGCTGTGCTTGCTGAATTTGCGCAGGAACTTGTTGGCGCTCATCGGCGCCTTGTCGAGCTTGATGCGCTGGTTGCGATCACCTTCGGTGACTTTTTCGCACCACATGAAGATCCAGGTCCACACGCTTTGCGGGCAGGTATAACCGCACCAGACCCGTCCGGCGTACACCGTGATGAAGAACAGGCCGAAGGCGGCGATGATCAGCATGCCGGAGAGCAGGATGAAGTCCTGGGGCCAGAAGGTGGCGCCGAAAATGAAAAACTTGCGCTCCGGCAGGTTCCACCAGACTGCCTGATGACCGCCCCAGTCCAGCCACACCGTACCGAAATACAGCAGGAACAACAGGGCACCGCCGGTCATCCGCAGGTTGCGGAACAGGCCGGTGAAGGCGCGGGTGTAGATTTTTTCCCTGGAGGCGTAGAGGTCGACGCTGTTGTTCGCGTTCTTGGTGGGTGGAGTGACGTCGTGTACCGGAATCTGGTTGCTCATCATTGCATCCCACGGCAGTGGAAAAGTGCCTCGGTCAGTACGTGCCGACCGCGGTCAAAAAGGGGTGTTGCAGTGGCGCAATGATACGCCTGTCGCTCTAGCCTGCGGGTGCGACCTTTGGTCGCGTTGGGTAAAAATCATGAATGGTGTAGCGAATGTAACAAAACGTGATCTGAGTCAATTGACTTGTGAAGTATGGACGGTTTTCAGCAAGGCCGCGCGCATTCGTTGACGATGACGTGGCCTGTGTTGTTGCGGTTAGTGTAAAAAATCAGTCCATTTCGGCGGGGCGCGGATATCAGTGGGTCGATGCGCGGGAAATATCTTAACTTGACTGTTCCGGTTTGATTGTTTGAGGTTTTGATTTCTGTCTTATAGTTTAAGAAGTGGGTGCGGGTAAGTTTTTTATTCGTGCGTTATTCATTCTATGGATGGAAGTTTTTACTATGTTTTCTCATGAAAGTATCAAGGTTTTTACCTGTCTGCTGTTGTTCTCGGTATCTACTGTTGTGCATGCGGTCGAAGGGATGCCTCGTCATATGGTTTTTGCGTCTGATCCGCAATATCCATGGACGGAAAAATCCGATAGTGACGAGCCTGAGTCCGCTGCGGATTTTGAAAAACGCTCCAAGTGGCTGGTGGATAGCCAGTTCTCGAGCATTGCCGACTTCCGCATGAAGCATGGCTCGCCGTCGCAGGTGCCCCTGATGATCAATGGCGACATGACGGCGTTCGGTCATGGGTGGCAGCGTTCCTACATTAATTCGGTATTGAATAAATACTTTGGTGATGACTACCTGTACGGTCTGGGCAATCATGACTATCAAAATAATGTGGATGATTGTTTTAGTAATAGCTGCGCTGCAGGCAGTATCGTGGACTTCAAAGAGCATCACCAGGGTAAGGTCGAGGAGTTTGACCTGGATATAATTGGTGGGGCTCTAAACAGGTTGTATGCGGGTAGTCTCGCTTACTCGAAAAATATAGGCGAGGTTCATATGGTACAACTCAATAATGAGCCGACCTACAGTGTCCGCATCTCTAGTCCGTTGAACCCGACGACATTCGAAATCACCAGTTCGCTCGACTGGCTGGAGAAAGATCTCAGGATTGCCCGGGCTCAGGGCTACGCGATCATCATCAACATGCACAAGCCGGACGGCATGATGGGGGATTGGGAGCAAGTAAAACGTTTCCGGGAAATGGTCGCCAAGTATGAGGTCACGGCTATCTTTGCGGGTCACTACCATCAGGACGGAGGACAGGTCTCCAGCCTGAATGGAGTGCCGATGTTTCTCAGTGGTGGCGCTTCCCAGGAGACTTATCTGATTGCCAGCTTTTCCGAGGATCGCAAGCAACTGGATGTCAGCCTGGTGGAGAACAACGACTGGCAGGCTCGTCAGTTGATCCGGACGGTGCCGGTGAAATCGATTTTTGCCGGCTGACCATAAAAAAGGCCGCGCCAGATGACTGGCGCGGCCTTTCCTGTTACCGAAAGCGCAGGTCTTACTGAGACTCGGCTTCCGGAGCTTTTTCACCGTGAGACAGGCTGTAGACGTAAGCGGCCAGCAGGTGAACCTTGTCGTTACCTTGCAGTTGCTCTTGCGCAGGCATCTGGCCCTGACGGCCGTAACGGATGGTCTGCTGCAGCTGAGCGAAGCTTGAACCGTAGATGAACGCTGCCGGGTGAGTCAGGTTGGGGGCGCCCATCGCTGGGGTGCCTTTGCCTTCCGGACCGTGGCACGCCACGCAGTTGGCGGCGAACAGTTTCTGCCCGGCAGCCGGGTCGGCTTTGGCGCCTTCCGGCAGCTTGCGGCCATCGAGGTTGGTCAGGACAAACGCGGCCACGTCGGCCACGCCTTGCTCGCCGATCACTTCAGCCCAGGCAGGCATCACTGCATGACGGCCGCCCATGATGGTGGTCTTGATGGTTTCCGGCTCGCCGCCCCAACGCCAATCGGCGTCGGTCAGGTTAGGGAAGCCATAGGCGCCCTTGGCGTCGGAACCGTGGCAGACCGAGCAGTTGGAGGCGAACAGACGGCCACCCATCTTCAGGGCTTGCGGGTCCTTGGCCACTTCTTCGATTGGCATGGCCGCGAACTTGGCGAAGATCGGACCGAACTTGGCGTCCGACTTGGCCATTTCCTTTTCCCACTCGTGGACGCCGGTCCAGCCGGTCTGGCCGTTGGCGAACGGGGTCTGCTTCTCGTTGTCGAGGTAGCCGTAACCCGGCAGCAGGCCTTTCCAGTTACCCAGGCCCGGATACAGCGCCAGGTAGCCCAGTGCGAAGATGATGGTGCCCACGAACAGCATGAACCACCATTTCGGCAGCGGGTTGTCGTACTCCTCGATCCCGTCGAAGGAGTGCCCGACCGTCTCGTCTGTCTGCTCGGTGCGCTGGCCCTTGCGGGTCGACAGCAACAGCCAGGTCAGGGAAAAGATCGTACCGAGACTGAGGACTGTGACGTACAGACTCCAGAATGTAGTCATTCTTTGTTACTCCTAGAAGCTTGCTCGACGTGCTTGATGGCTTCGGGATCATCCGCGAAAGGCAGCAAGGTCGCGTCTTCAAACTCCGACTTGCGCTTGGGACTGAACACCCACAGTGCCAGTCCGATGAAGGCCACCATCACGACAACGGTGCCCAGGCCACGAATCATCCCGATATCCATCTAATTCACCGTTTGCTTTTGATGATGGTGCCCAGGCCTTGCAGATAGGCCACCAGCGCGTCCATTTCGGTTTTGCCCTTCACGGCATCCCTGGCGCCGGCGATGTCTTCGTCGGTGTAAGGGACGCCGAGCGTGCGCAACACTTCCATTTTCTTGGCGGTGTCTTTGCCGTCGAGCTTGTTTTCCACGAGGAACGGGTAGGCCGGCATTTTCGACTCGGGCACGACGTTGCGCGGGTTGTACAAGTGCGCACGCTGCCAGTCATCGGAGTAACGACCGCCGACACGGGCCAGGTCCGGACCGGTACGCTTGGAACCCCACAGGAACGGGTGGTCCCAGACGCTTTCACCGGCGACCGAGTAGTGGCCGTAGCGTTCGGTTTCAGCACGGAACGGACGGATCATCTGCGAGTGGCAGCCGACACAACCGTTGGCGATATAAACGTCCCGGCCTTCCAGTTCAAGGGCGGTGCGGGGCTTCATGCCCTCGACCGGCTTGTTGGTGACGTCCTGGAAAAACAGCGGAACGATCTGGGTCAGGCCGCCGACGCTGACGGCGATGACCATGAAGAAGGCCAGCAGGCCAATGTTCTTCTCGACTGCTTCATGCTTCATCAGTGAGCTCCAACTACGACGATCTGTTCGGCGGCTTCGGCTTCAGCCGGGTTCGAGGCACGTACGGTACGGAAGACGTTGTAGGCCATGAACAGCATGCCGGTGGCGAAGAACGCACCGCCCAGGGCGCGAACGATGAAGCCCGGGTGGCTGGCTTGCAGCGCTTCGACGAACGAGTAGGTGAGGGTGCCGTCGTCGTTGATTGCACGCCACATCAGGCCCTGGGTGATGCCGTTGACCCACATCGAGGCGATGTAGAGCACGGTACCGATGGTTGCGAGCCAGAAGTGCGTGTTGATCAGGCCGGTGCTGTGCATCTGCGCACGACCGAACAGTTTCGGAATCATGTGGTAGATGGCGCCGATCGAGATCATCGCTACCCAGCCCAATGCACCGGCGTGTACGTGGCCGATGGTCCAGTCGGTGTAGTGGGACAGCGAGTTGACGGTCTTGATGGCCATCATCGGGCCTTCGAACGTCGACATGCCGTAGAACGCCAGGGACACCACGAGGAAACGCAGGATCGGGTCGGTGCGCAGCTTATGCCAGGCGCCCGACAGGGTCATCATGCCGTTGATCATGCCGCCCCAGCTCGGTGCCAGCAGGATGATCGACATCGCCATGCCCAGCGACTGAGCCCAGTCCGGCAGTGCGGTGTAGTGCAGGTGGTGCGGACCGGCCCAGATGTACAGGGTGATCAGTGCCCAGAAGTGCACGATCGACAGGCGATAGGAGTAGATCGGACGCTCGGCCTGTTTCGGCACGAAGTAGTACATCATGCCCAGGAAGCCGGTGGTCAGGAAGAAGCCCACGGCGTTGTGGCCGTACCACCACTGGATCATCGCGTCCGTCGCACCCGAGTAGGCCGAGTAGGACTTGAACAGGCTGACCGGCAGCGACATGTGGTTGACGATGTGCAGCATCGCGGTCACGACGATGAAGGCGCCGTAGAACCAGTTACCCACATAGATGTGCTTGGTCTTGCGCTTGACGATGGTGCCGAAGAACACCAGACCGTAGGTGACCCAGACAATGGCCAGCAGAATAGCCAGGGGCCATTCCAGTTCCGCGTATTCCTTGGTGGTGGTGAAACCCATCGGCAAGGTAATGATCGCGCCGACGATCACCGCTTGCCATCCCCAGAAGGTGAAGGCAGCGAGGCTGTCGGAAATCAGTCGCGTTTGGCAGGTTCGCTGCACGACGTAATAAGAAGTGGCAAACAGTGCACATCCACCGAAGGCGAAAATCACCAGGTTGGTGTGCAGCGGGCGCAGGCGTCCAAAGCTCGTCCATGCCAGACCGAAGTTCAACTCCGGCCAGACCAGTTGCGAGGCGATGAAGACACCGAGCCCCATGCCAAGGATCCCCCAGACCACCGTCATGATGGCGAACTGGCGGACTACCTTATAGTTATAAGCAGTCGGACTGATTGCTGTGCTCATTCTAAGGTTCCACGGTTTGGGTGTTTTATTAGGATTAAAAATCGGCCGCAAGTATGGAGAAAGCAGGGGGTCATTGCAACGCGCCATGACCTGGGTCAATGCTTTCAAATGCTGATTCTGCGGCCTTTCCATGCGCCGCGTAGGGACAAAATTGCCCGCGGGCAAAACGTCCCGGCGGACTGATCAGGCGAGGGGGTCAGGTCGGATGTAACGGGGTGTGTTCAAACGCAACGTTTGGCTGACCGAAGGCAACTGGCGCGACAGCCGGTATCTACCAGCCTTTGCGGCCTGTCATCGGGCAGATTCGTCGAACACATCGTTCAGGGTCGACCTGGAACCGGCACCGGCCAGTCCGCATCGGGGGAAGCTTAGACCTGAATCCGGGGAACCGAAAGGAAGAGTCAAAGAGGGTGCGACAATGCGTCGCAAAGGGGCAGGGAACTGCCGCATCCGGGAGAATGCGGCAGCAGAGCGGTCGGGATTTATTCGCGGTTGTCTTCAGCCTGCAGGCGCTCGGTATTCAAACCGTGGGACAGGCTGTACACATACGCGGCCAGCAGTTGCACCTTGTCGTTGCCGAGCAGTTCGTTCTGCGCCGGCATATGGCCTTGGCGACCATGCCGAATCGTCTGTTCAAGCTGCGTCAGGCTAGTGCCGTAAATGAAGCCGGCCGGGTGCGTCAGGTTCGGCGCGCCCATGGCTTCGGTGCCCTGGCCGTTTGCTCCATGGCAAGCGACGCAGGTGGTGCCGAAGGCTTGCTGTCCGGCCTGCAGGTCCGCCTTGCTGCCTTCCGGCAACGGCAGGCCGGCCAGATCATGACGCACATAAGCGGCGACGTTTTTCACACCTTCTTCCCCCAGCACTTCACCCCAGGCCGGCATCATCGCCATCCGGCCACCCATGATGGTGGTCTTGATGGTTTCTGCGCTGGCACCCCAGCGCCAGTCGCTGTCGGTCAGGTTGGGGAAACCGAATGCACCCTTGGCATCCGAGCCGTGGCACACCGAGCAGTTGGAGGCAAACAGGCGGCCGCCCATTTTCAGCGCTTGCGGGTCTTTGGCGACTTCTTCCACTGGCATGGCCGCGAATTTGGCGAAGATCGGTCCGAACTTGGCGTCCGCCCTGGCCATTTCCTTTTCCCACTCGTGGGCGCCGGTCCAGCCGTTCTCATAGCCGGGGAGGACGCCTTTCCAGTTGCCCAGGCCCGGATAAAGGATCAGGTAGCCGACGGCGAACACCAGCGTGCCGGCGAACAGCATGAACCACCATTGCGGCAGCGGGTTGTCGTACTCCTCGATGCCATCGAAACTGTGGCCCATGGTCTGGTCGACGCTGCCCTTGGTCTCGCCCTTGCGGGTGCCGATCAGCAGCCAGGTCAGGCCGATCAGGCTGCCGATGGTCAGTACGCAGATCCACGTACTCCAGAAGGTGGTCATGGCCGGGTACTCCTTGTTGCTGAATCTTCGGTGATGTCGGGTTGTGGCTCGTCGGCGAACGGCAGCAGGCGCGCTTCGGCGAATTCCGGGCCGCGCTTGCTGTTGAATACCCACAGCGTCAGGCCGACGAAGGCCACGAACACGACGACTGTGCCCAGGCCGCGGATCATTCCAGTACTGAGTTCAACAACCATGGCTCACCTCTTGCTCTTGATGGCAGTGCCGAGCACTTGCAGGTAGGCGACCAGTGCATCCATTTCGCTCTTGCCCTTGAGCGAGGCAACGGCGCCGGAGATGTCTTCGTCGGTGTACGGCACGCCCAGGGTGCGCATGGCCTTGATCTTGGTTTCGGTGTGGCTGCTGTCGAGTTGATTGGCCACCAGCCACGGGTAGGCGGGCATCTTCGACTCCGGCACGACGTTGCGCGGGTTGTACAAGTGCGCGCGGTGCCAGTCATCCGAGTAGCGCGCCCCGACCCGCGCCAGGTCCGGCCCGGTACGTTTCGAACCCCACAGGAACGGGTGGTCCCAAACGCTTTCGCCGGCCACCGAGTAGTGCCCGTAGCGTTCGGTCTCGGCGCGGAACGGACGGATCATCTGTGAGTGACAGCCGACACAGCCTTCGCGGATGTAGATGTCGCGGCCTTCCAGTTGCAGCGCGGTGTAGGGCTTCATGCCTTCCACCGGCTTGTTGGTCACGTCCTGGAAGAACAGCGGGACGATCTGGGTCAGGCCGCCGATGCTCACGGCCAGGATCATCAACAGCAGCAACAGGCCGACGTTTTTCTCGATAGTTTCGTGTTTCATGGCGGACTCCTCAGGCCATCTGCGCGGCAGCGGCGACTTCGGCAGGCTGCGAGGCCCGCACGGTGCGCCAGGTGTTGTAGGCCATCAGGAACATGCCGCTGAGGAAGATCGCACCGCCCACCAGCCGCACGACGAAGCCAGGGTGGCTGGCCACCAGGGTCTCGACGAAGGAGTAGGTCAGCGTGCCGTCCTCGTTCACCGCACGCCACATCAGGCCCTGGGCGATGCCGTTGACCCACATCGAGGCGATGTACAGCACGGTGCCGATAGTGGCGAGCCAGAAGTGCGCGTTGATCAGGCCGATGCTGTGCATCTGCTCGCGTCCGAAGACTTTCGGGATCATGTGGTACAGCGCGCCGATGGAAATCATCGCCACCCAGCCGAGGGCACCGGCGTGTACGTGGCCGATGGTCCAGTCGGTGTAGTGGGAGAGGGCGTTGACCGTCTTGATCGCCATCATCGGCCCTTCGAAGGTCGACATGCCGTAGAACGCCAGGGACACCACGAGGAAGCGCAGGATCGGGTCGCTGCGCAACTTATGCCAGGCGCCCGAGAGGGTCATCATGCCGTTGATCATGCCGCCCCAGCTCGGCGCGAGCAGGATCAGCGACATCACCATGCCCAGCGACTGCGCCCAGTCCGGCAGCGCGGTGTAGTGCAGGTGGTGGGGACCGGCCCAGATGTACAGGGTGATCAGCGCCCAGAAGTGCACGATCGACAAGCGATAGGAATACACCGGGCGTTCGGCCTGTTTCGGCACGAAGTAATACATCATGCCGAGGAACCCGGCGGTGAGGAAAAAGCCCACGGCGTTGTGGCCGTACCACCATTGCACCATCGCGTCGGTGGCACCGGAGTACAGCGAGTAGGACTTGGTGAAGCTGACCGGCAGTTCCATGTTGTTGACGATGTGCAGGATCGCCACGGTGATGATGAACGCACCGAAGAACCAGTTACCGACATAGATGTGTTTGGTCTTGCGCTGCATGATCGTGCCGAAGAACACGATGGCGTAGGCGACCCAGACAATGGTGATCAGGATGTCGATCGGCCATTCCAGCTCGGCGTATTCCTTGGAGCTGGTGTAGCCCAGCGGCAGGCTGATGGCTGCCAGCAGGATCACAAGCTGCCAGCCCCAGAAGCAGAACGCGGCGATTTTTGGCGCAAACAATTGCGTCTGGCAGGTGCGTTGCACCGAATAGAACGAGCTGGCGAACAGCGCGCAGCCGCCGAAGGCGAAGATCACCGCGTTGGTGTGCAGCGGGCGCAAGCGGCCGAAGCTGGTCCAGGGCAAATTGAGGTTGAGTTCGGGCCAGACCAACTGGGCAGCGAGAAAAACCCCGAGCCCCATGCCGACGATGCCCCACACCACCGTCATAATGGCGAATTGGCGGACCACCTTGTAGTTGTAGGCGGTACTGATAGAAGTGTTCATGGTTCCCCATCCACGGTTCAGCCGAAGTGAGCGCACTCGCGCAAGGCAGCGCACCCTTCGGCCGGAGTTATAGGCAGACTAAAAGCGAGGCAAGCATGGACAAAGGGCACAAGGCCGGTATTGACGGGGATCAATGGGCGCAGTGCGTGCGGGATCATGGATGGTTGTGGAATGCCGCCACTGGCAAGGCAGCGGCGACGCTGATCCTCGCCCACGGCGCCGGCGCACCGATGGACAGCGACTGGATGAGCGACATGGCTGCACGCCTCGCCGCACAAGGCGTCAACGTGTTGCGCTTTGAATTTCCCTACATGGCGCAGCGGCGCCTCGACGGCGGCAAGCGCCCACCGAATCCGGCGCCGAAACTGCTCGAATGCTGGCGCGAGGTGTATGCCCAGGTGCGACGCCATGTCACTGGGCCGCTGGCCATCGGCGGCAAGTCCATGGGCGGGCGCATGGCCAGTTTGCTGGCCGATGAGTTGGGGGCGGATGCGTTGGTGTGTCTGGGGTATCCGTTTTACGCGGTGGGCAAGCCGGAGAAGCCGCGGGTCGAGCATTTGGCTTCTTTGAAAACCCGAACCCTGATTGTGCAGGGCGAGCGGGATGCTCTGGGCAATCACGAGGCGGTTGAGGCTTACGTCTTGTCACCGAGCATTGAGGTGTTCTGGCTGGCGGCGGGGGATCATGACTTGAAGCCGTTGAAGGCTTCCGGGTTTACCCATGAGCAGCATTTGGCGGCTGCGGCTGAGAGGGTGGCTTCATACCTTCAGTGAAAGGTGTGGTGTGGCAAATGGCTTCTTCGCGGGCAAGCCCGCTCCCACAGTGATCTGTGGTGTGGCTTGATCGTGTGATCAATGCAAAACCCTGTGGGAGCGGGCTTGCCCGCGAAGGCGGCCGCACAGGCAACATGCTTTTCAAATTGATAATAAAAAACCCGGAAGCTTCCACTGTCCGGGTTTTTTGTCATTCCAGCCTCAATCAGCGGTTAAACCGCTCCACCAACGAATACTGGGTGTTCGCAGTCTTGGTCAGCTCTTCACTCAACAACGCCGAGTTCTGCGCCTGTTCCGAGGTCTGGTCCGCCAGCTCCGAGATGTTGCTGATGTTACGGCTGATTTCTTCGGCCACGGCACTTTGCTCTTCGGTCGCGGCGGCGATCTGGGTGGTCATGTCGGTGATGTTGGCCACCGCCTCGCTGATCCCCACCAGTGCCTGGTCCGCTTCCAGCACCCGCGCCACGCCTTCTTCGGCCTGACGATGCCCGGCTTCCATGGTTTGCACCGCAGTGCCGGCGGTTTGCTGGAGCTTGGCGATCAGCGCATGGATCTGCCCGGTGGACTCGCTGGTGCGTTGCGCCAGCTGACGGACTTCGTCGGCCACCACCGCAAAACCACGACCCATCTCACCGGCACGGGCCGCTTCGATGGCGGCGTTCAGGGCCAGCAGGTTGGTCTGGTCGGCGATGCCTTTGATCACGTCGACCACGCCACCGATTTCGTTGCTGTCCTTGGCCAGCTGGGTCACGGTGACGCCGGTTTCACCCACCACCACCGACAGGCGCTGGATGGCTTCGCGGGTTTCCCCGGCGATGTCACGACCGCGACCGGTCAGCCGATTGGCTTCCTGGGTGGCGTCGGCGGTGCGTTGCACGTGGCTGGCGACTTCCTGGGTGGTCGCGGCCATCTGGTTGACCGCCGTGGCCACTTGCTCGGTCTCGACCCGTTGACGTTCCAGGCCGCTGGAGCTGTTGTGCGCCAGGGCATCGGACTGTCTGGCCTGGTCGGTCAAGTGCTCGGCGGTATCCTGCAGTCGCGTCAGGCAGGTTTTCAAGCGGGCTTCCTGGCTGAGGATGGACATCTCCAGCCGCGCCTGGGCACCGCGACTGTCGGTGTACATCTGTGCGATCAACGGATCGGAGGTGGTCTGCTCGGCCAGGCGCAGCAAACGCTTGAGGCCGCGCTGTTGCCACTGGAGGCCCATCAGGCCCAGCGGCACCGAAAGACCGGCGGCCAGGGCAAAACCCCAATGGGAGTTCAGCGATGCACCGATCATGAAGCTCAACTGGCTGACCAGGATGAACGGCAGCCAGTCCTGCAGGATCGGCAGCCATTTGTCCGAGGAGGGAATGGCTGACTTGCCCTGGTTGATGCGTTGGTAGAGCGCTTCGGCACGGCGGATCTGTTCGGCGGTGGGCTTGACCCGCACCGACTCGTAACCGGTCACCTGATTGCCTTCGAAGATCGGTGTCACATAGGCGTTCACCCAGTAGTGGTCACCGCTCTTGCAGCGATTCTTCACAATGCCCATCCATGGCAAGCCTTGTTTCAGTGTGCCCCACATGTGTGCGAACACCGCGGCCGGGACGTCAGGGTGACGGACCAGGTTGTGCGGTGCACGGATCAGCTCCTCTCGGGAAAACCCGCTGATTTCGACAAAGGCGTCGTTGCAGTAGGTGATCATGCCCTTGGCATCGGTGGTGGAAATCAACCGTTGCTGAGCCGGGAAGGTCCGCTCGCGTTGTGTAATTGGCTGGTTGTTACGCATGGCTTTTTAATCCGCAAGGCTTTCAAGTGCTGTATCGGCAAGGTCGGCGGATTGTTGAGTTTATTTTTTGATAATCGGCAATACGTCGCAAAATGACCATTGCGTCAGCCGGCGAGCATCGGATAGGTGAACAGGCCGAAGTGCAGCAGGTTCAAGCCGAAGTGGGTGGCGATGGCGGCCGCCAGCCCGCCGAATCGGTAGGCCAGGCCATAGCCGATCCCGGCCAGGCTGGCCAACAGGACCCATTGCCAGCCTGCCCCGGCATGCGCCAGGCCGAAGATCAACGAAGCCAGGAGCAGGGCAAGGTTTTCGCCATGGCGCAGGTTTTTCAGGCATCGGTTCAGGCCACCCTGGATATAGCCGCGGAACAGCGCTTCCTCGACCAGCGTCACCAGCAGCAGATTGTTCAGTAGCCACAGCCAGGCAGAATCCGGCCACTTCGGTGCCCAAGTGATGACACCCAGCAACAGTGCACCGCCCAGCGCCAGCACGGCACTCAAAGTCAGCGCAATGGCGCTGACAGGCAGGAACAGGCGCAGCGATCGCCGGCCGATAATCCACGGGCAGACCAACAACAGCCAGAAACCGATCAGGGGCTTGTCAAGGTTCAGGTACATGGAGAACGGCACGGCGTCGTTGGTGAAACGCTGCGGGGTTATGACTTGACCGCTTTGAAAGCCGGGCCACCAATGCGTCGCAAGGGCCAGCGCGAGAATGATGAACAGGCCATGGCCCAGGTAGCGGACAAAAGGGATCTCACGCTGGCGAACCGCTGCACCGGCTACCAGTAACAGGAATACTGAGAATGCCGAGAGCCAACCGAGGTGGCCGTAGGTCAGCGCCAGAGCGTAACCGAGGGAAAGCAGGGCCAGAAACGTCCATGGCAGGGCAAACATTGAAAGTCCTTGTGTCGAAAACTCTGTGGATTCCCCCATTCCCCTGTGGGAGCGAGCTTGCTCGCGATGACGGCGAAACATTCAAAGATGATGTTGAATGACACTACGCTATCGCGAGCAAGCTCGCTCCCATAGGGACTAGTGTCGGGCCAACATCAAGCAGTGCGAGATTATAAGGATGTGGTCACAAACAAAAACACCGCCCGAAGGCGGTGTTTGTATCAGCGCATGGCTAGGACGCAATCAACTGCCGCAACACGTAATGCAGAATCCCTCCGGACTTGAAGTACTCCACCTCATTGAGCGTATCGATGCGGCACAGCACCTCGACCTTCTCGCGGCTGCCGTCTTCGCGAGTGATGACCAGTGTCAGGTTCATCCGTGGCGTCAGCTCGACACCGCTCAAGCCGAGGATGTCCAGGGTTTCACTGCCGTTGAGGTTCAGGCTCTTGCGGTTCTGATCCAGCTTGAACTGCAACGGCAGCACGCCCATGCCCACCAGGTTGGAGCGGTGGATGCGTTCGAAACTTTCGGCGATGACCGCTTTGACGCCCAGCAGATTGGTACCTTTGGCCGCCCAGTCGCGGCTCGATCCGGTGCCGTATTCCTGGCCGGCAATCACCACCAGCGGTGTGCCCGATGCCTGATAGCGCATGGCGGCGTCGTAGATCGGCATTTTTTCCCCGGTGGGAATGTAGCGGGTGTTACCGCCTTCCTCGCCGCCAAGCATTTCGTTGCGTATGCGGATGTTGGCAAAGGTGCCGCGCATCATCACTTCATGGTTGCCGCGCCGCGAACCGTAGGAGTTGAAGTCCCGCGGTTCCACGCCTTTGTCGCGCAGGTACTGCCCTGCCGGGCTGTCCGCCTTGATGTTGCCGGCGGGGGAGATGTGATCAGTGGTCACCGAGTCGCCGAGCAGGGCGAGAATGTTCGCTGCGCTGACATCCTTGACCACGGGCGGCGGGCCGCCGATATCGTCGAAGAAGGGTGGGTGCTGGATGTAGGTCGAGTCGTCCTGCCAGACATAGGTCGCCGCTTGCGGAACCTCGATCGCCTGCCATTGTTCGTCTCCGGCAAACACTTCGGCGTATTCCTTGTGGAACATGGCGGTGTTGACCTGGCTCACCGCATCGGCGATTTCTTTGCTGCTGGGCCAGATGTCCCGCAGGTAAACCGGTTTGCCGTCCTTGTCTTCGCCCAGCGGCTCGCGGCTGAGGTCGGTGCGTACCGTGCCCGCCAACGCATAGGCGACCACCAGTGGGGGGGAAGCCAGCCAGTTGGTTTTCACCAACGGATGCACCCGGCCTTCGAAGTTGCGATTGCCCGAGAGTACCGATGCCACGGTGAGGTCGGCTTGCTGGATGGCCTTCTCGATGGGCTCCGGCAGCGGTCCGGAGTTGCCGATGCAGGTGGTGCAGCCGTAGCCGACCAGGGCAAAGCCCAATTCATCGAGGTAACGGGTCAGGTCGGCTGCCTTGTAATAGTCGGTGACCACCTTCGAGCCGGGGGCCAGCGAACTCTTCACCCAGGGTTTGCGTTTCAGGCCTTTTTCCACGGCCTTCTTCGCCACCAGTCCGGCCGCCATCATCACGCTCGGGTTGGAGGTATTGGTGCAGGAGGTGATGGCCGCGATGACCACGGCGCCATTTTTCAGGCGATAGGTCTGGCCTTCGTAATGGTAATCCGCCTCTCCGGCGAGATCGGCGTTGCCGACGGCGACGCCACCGCCGCCCTCACTTTCCAGGCGGCCTTCTTCCTTGCTGGTAGGTTTGAATTGCAGGTCGACGAAGTCGCTGAAGGCTTGCGCGACATCCGGCAGCGACACCCGGTCCTGCGGGCGTTTTGGTCCCGCGAGGCTGGCCTCGACGCTGCCCATGTCCAGCGCCAGGGTGTCGGTGAACACCGGCTCCTGGCCGGGCAGGCGCCACAGGCCCTGGGCCTTGCTGTATGCCTCGACCAATTGCACTGTTTCAAGGGGACGGCCGGACAGGCGCAGGTACTCCAGCGTGATGTCGTCCACGGGGAAGAAACCGCAGGTAGCGCCGTATTCCGGCGCCATGTTGGCGATGGTTGCGCGGTCGGCCAGCGGCAGGTCGGCAAGGCCGTCGCCGTAGAATTCGACGAATTTGCCCACCACGCCTTTCTTGCGCAGCATCTGGGTGACGGTCAGCACCAGGTCGGTGGCGGTGATGCCTTCCTTGAGCTTGCCGGTGAGTTTGAAACCGATGACTTCGGGAATCAGCATCGACACCGGTTGCCCGAGCATCGCCGCTTCCGCCTCGATGCCACCGACGCCCCAGCCGAGCACGCCGAGGCCGTTGATCATGGTGGTGTGGGAGTCGGTGCCCACCAGGGTGTCGGGGAAGGCATAGGTGCGGCCGTCCTCGTCCTTGGTCCAGACCGTACGACCGAGGTATTCAAGATTCACCTGGTGGCAGATCCCGGTGCCCGGCGGCACCACACTGAAGTTGTCGAAGGCACTCTGGCCCCAGCGCAGGAACGCATATCGCTCGCCATTGCGCTGCATTTCAATGTCGACGTTCTGCTCGAAGGCGCTGCTGCTGGCGAACTTGTCGACCATCACCGAGTGGTCGATCACCAGGTCCACCGGCGACAGCGGGTTGATGCGCTGTGGATCGCCGCCGGCCTTGGCCATCGCCGCGCGCATGGCGGCCAGGTCGACCACGGCGGGCACGCCGGTGAAGTCCTGCATCAGCACACGCGCCGGGCGGTACTGGATTTCGCGGTCGGAGCGGCGCTCCTTGAGCCACGCGGCCAGTGCCTTGAGGTCGGCGCCGGTGACGGTTTTTTCGTCCTCCCAGCGCAGCAGGTTTTCCAGCAGGACTTTCAGCGACATCGGCAACCTGTCCAGCTCGCCCAGGCTCCTGGCTGCGTCGGGCAGGCTGAAGTAGTGGTAGGTCTTGTTGCCGACTTGCAGGGTTTTCAACGTCTTCAGGCTATCGAGGGACGGCATTGCGATCACTCCTTGAAGTCCGCACGGCTACGGACTGAGGGGACGGACAGAGCCTTAAACCTAGCCCTGTTTTCGGTAGCTGGCTAATAACTGGACTCTATGGACAGACCCAGGGTCTGTTAACGCTTGCTGTCGAACCGCGTTGCGATGCCAAAGTGTGCGAGGCAAGGCGCGGGATGCCGCCAATGGTTGTTCCCTTGGCAAATCCCGCAACGCAGCCTCGCACACTTTGGCGCGCAACCCGAAGGGACGCGCCCCATTTACCGCTGGGCGGCGTTGCTCGGAACTTATTTGGAGCAACCAAACTGCGTTCCTCGCGCCTTGCCCAGCGGAAAATGGGGCGGCGTCGCGGTCGACAGCAAGCGTTAACAGACCCTGGGTTCCGATCTCGGCTATCATGCGCCGGTTTTCGTGACAGGCTTTGCTTCAGGGCAAGCCTGGGCATCGTGCAGTGGCCGAAATTCATCGCCATTGCCCAGGAGTAAGAATGAACACCCTATTCATGCATTGCCGGCCGGGCTTCGAAGGCGAAGTCTGTTCCGAGATTTCCGACCTCGCCGCGCGCTTGAACGTGGCCGGCTACGCCAAGGCCAAAGCCGCCACCGCTTGCGCCGAATTCGTCTGCACCGAAGAAGACGGCGCCGAGCGCCTGATGCGCGGGCAGCGTTTCGCCGAGCTGATCTTCCCGCGCCAGTGGGCCCGGGGGATTTTCATCGATCTGCCGGAAACCGACCGCATCAGCGTGATCCTCGCCCATATGGCGGACTTTCCGCTGTGCGGCAGCCTGTGGCTGGAAATGGTCGACACCAATGATGGCAAGGAACTGTCGAACTTCTGCAAAAAGTTCGAAGTGCACCTGCGCAAGGCGCTGATGGCCGCCGGCAAACTGGTGGAAGACGCGCACAAACCGCGGCTGTTGCTGACCTTCAAAAGTGGTCGTGAGGTGTTCATGGGGCTGGCCGAGTCGAACAACTCGGCGATGTGGCCAATGGGCATTCCCCGTTTGAAGTTTCCTCGGGAGGCGCCGAGCCGCTCGACCCTGAAGCTGGAAGAGGCCTGGCACCACTTCATCCCGCGCGACCAGTGGGACGAGCGCCTGCACAGCGACATGACCGGCGTCGACCTCGGGGCCGCTCCGGGTGGCTGGACCTGGCAACTGGTCAACCGCGGCATGCTGGTGACGGCCATCGACAACGGCCCGATGGCCGAAAGCCTGATGGACACCGGTCTGGTGCAACACCTGATGGCCGACGGTTTCACCTTCAAGCCCAAGCAGCCGGTGGACTGGATGGTCTGCGACATCGTCGAGAAGCCGGCGCGCAATGCGGCGATGCTGGAAGAGTGGATCGGTGACGGCCATTGCCGCGAGGCAGTGGTCAACCTCAAGCTGCCGATGAAACAGCGCTATGCCGAAGTGAAGCGTCTGCTCGAGCGCATTGCCGATGGTTTCAAGGCGCGGGGCATCAAGGTCGAGATCGGCTGCAAGCAGCTGTACCACGACCGCGAGGAAGTGACCTGCCATTTGCGCCGGATTGATGTGAAGAAGCCCAAGTCCCGCTGACATACGGGGACCAATGTGGGAGCGGGCTTGCTCGCGAAGGCGTCGTGTCAGTCGACGTCAACGCTGCTGACACACCGCCTTCGCGAGCAAGCCCGCTCCCACAGGTCAGTGGTCATCCCACAAGGGCGGCGTAATGCCACAGGTGACCGAACACCCGGCAATGCGCGACAATGCCGGTCAGTTTCAGGAGTGAATCATGAGTGAAATGCTTGATACGCCGGTAGACGGCACCCTCGATGCCACCGGTCTCAACTGCCCCGAGCCGGTGATGATGCTGCACCAGCACATCCGTGACCTGGTGCCCGGCGGCCTGCTCAAGGTCATCGCCACAGACCCGTCGACCCGTCGTGACATTCCCAAGTTCTGTGTGTTTCTCGACCACGAACTGGTGGCGCAGCACGAGGAGGAGGGCACCTACCTCTACTGGATTCGCAAGAAGTCCGGCTGACGGCACTCCCCAAAAAAAGACCTGCAAACGCAGGTCTTTTTGTTTGTGCAGTCAGCCCGCCGAGCGGCTGTTACGAATTCGCCGGCGCGCACTGAGCGTCAGGCGGATCGACAACATCAGCGCCGCACAGCTCAAGCCGGCAATCAGCCCTTCCCACAGCCCGCTCGGGCCACTGGCCGGACCGAACCAGTCAGTCAGTCCCAACACGTAGCCGACCGGCAGGCCGATGCCCCAATAGGCGAACAAGGTCAGGATCATGGTCACCCGGGTATCCTGGTATCCACGCAACGCGCCCGCGCAAATCACCTGGATGGCATCGGAAAACTGGTACAGGGCAGCATAGACAATCAACATCGACGCAATCTGGATCACGGCCTTGTCAGGCGTGTAGATCGAGGCAATCGGTTCGCGCAGGAGCAGGATCAGGGCCGCCGAAAACGCCGCGAACACCAGTGCCGCGCCGAGCCCGACTTTCGCCGCGAAGCGCGCCTGCCAGGGATTGCCGGCCCCCAGTGCCTGACCGACGCGCACGGTCACCGCCATGCCCAGCGAATAAGGAATCATGAACAGCAACGAGCTGATATTGAGGGCGATCTGATGCCCGGCCACCACGGTCGAGCCGAGACTGCCGATCAACAGCGCGATGACCGCGAAGATGCTGGACTCGGCGAAGACGGCGATACCAATCGGCAGGCCAATGCCGACCAGGCGCTTGATCACGGCCCATTGTGGGCGGTCGAAGCGCACCAGCACCCGGGTGCGGGCATAGAAGGGGGCCCAGAAAGTCCAGCCGGCCATGCTCAACGCCATGAACCACATCACGATGCCGCTGGCCCAGCCGCAACCGACGCCGCCCAGGGCCGGTGCGCCGAAATGGCCGTAGATCAACGCATAGTTCAGCGGGATGTTCAGCAGCAGGCCGCACAAGCCGATGACCATGCTCGGGCGGGTACGCCCCATGCCATCGCTGTAGCAGCGCAATACGTAATAGAACGCCATGCCGGGGAACCCGAAAGCGATCCCGTGCAGGTACCCCATGCTCGGCTCGATCAATTGCGGATCGACTTTCATCCAGTGCAGGATCGGCTCGGCGCCGAGCAGCAGGCCGCTACCGATCAAGCCGACACACAAGGCCAGCCACAGTGCCTGGCGCACCAGCGGGCCGATCTCGTCGAACTGCGCGGCGCCAAAGCGTTGCGCGACCTTGGGTGTGGTTGCCAGCAGAACGCCGGACATCAACAGGTAGACCGGAATCCAGATCGAGTTGCCCAGGGCCACCGAGGCCAGGTCCCGTGGGCTGACGCGGCCGGCCATCACCGCATCGACGAAGCCCATGGCCGTGGTGGCCAGTTGCGCGATCATGATGGGCAGGGCCAGGCCGAGCAGGCCCTTGAGTTCCAGGCGAACGGGTGTCGTCCGCGCGGGCGCAGTGGCGACGGTACTTTCAATAACAGGATTCAATAGCGAAACGTCCAAGAGGTTTTGATGCACAGCCGCGCATTCTACGCGTTGACGCGGTAGTCAGGAAAAGGCTCGTGTTACCGATTTGTAATCACCCCTCTGTAGGAGCGAGCTTGCTCGCGATGAGCGTCAACGATGACGCGGGGTGCCTGAATGAACGTGGCATCCTTGCGTCCATCGCGAGCAAGCTCGCTCCTACAGAGAGATGCGTCTAGGCGCGATGCGTCATCTACGCCTACACTGCCGATCCGCCAAAGGAGCCTGCCATGCTGATTGTTGCCGACGAAAATATCCCCCTGCTCGATGCCTTCTTTGGAGGCTTCGGTGAAATCCGCCGGGTGCCGGGTCGCGCCATCGACCGTGCCGCGGTCGAGCAGGCCGATGTGCTGCTGGTGCGCTCGGTGACCAACGTCAACCGCGCGCTGCTCGAAGGCAGCAAGGTGCGCTTTGTCGGTACGTGCACCATCGGCACCGATCATCTGGACCTGGATTACTTTCAGCAGGCCGGTATCACCTGGTCCAGCGCACCGGGCTGCAATGCCCGCGGCGTGGTCGACTATGTGCTCGGCAGCTTGCTGACCCTGGCCGAAATCGAAGGGGCCGACCTGACCCGGCGTACCTACGGCGTGGTCGGCGCCGGCGAGGTGGGTGGCCGACTGGTCAAGGTCCTGCAGGGCCTGGGCTGGAAGGTGCTGGTGTGCGATCCACCACGGCAGGCGACTGAAGGCGGTGACTACGTCAGCCTTGAGCGGATCATCGACGAGTGCGACGTCATCAGCCTGCACACGCCGCTGACCAAGCAGGGGCCTCAATCGACCTGGCATCTGTTCGATGAAAAACGCCTTAACCAGCTCAGGTCCGGTACCTGGCTGATCAATGCCAGCCGCGGACCGGTGGTCAACAACGCGGCACTGCGCGATGTACTGCTGGAGCGCGAAGACCTGCAAGCAGTGCTCGATGTCTGGGAAGGCGAGCCTGAGGTCGACGTGGCGCTGGCCGAACTATGCGTGCTGGCCACGCCGCACATTGCCGGTTACAGCCTCGACGGCAAGCAGCGGGGCACCGCGCAGGTTTATCAGGCCTATTGCGATTTCCTCGGGCAACCGGCCCGCGTCAGCCTGAGCGATTTGCTGCCGGCACCCTGGCTGTCGTACGTGACCCTGAATGCGCAAAGCGATCCGGCCTGGGCCTTGGCGATGCTGTGCCGCGGGGTGTATGACCCGCGTCGTGACGATGCGGATTTCCGTCGCAGCCTTGTCGGCAGTGTCAGCGAGCAGCGCGCGGCATTCGATGTGCTGCGCAAGAATTATCCTTCGCGCCGTGAGATCGACGGGTTGCAGGTGCGGATCGAGGGGGATGCACCTGAGTTGCAGAGGATTGTGGCGGCGTTGGGGGCGGCGGCAATCTGATAGACCGCAGCGGCCCCTTCGCGAGCAAGCCCGCTCCCACACTGGATCTTCATGCACCGCAAATCCCCTGTAGGAGCGAGCCTGCTCGCGAAGGGCGCGCCACAGTTCTGGATTGGATCAGCAGGCATAAAAAACCCGGCCAACAATGGGCCGGGTCAAGAAGACGGTGGCTATATCACTCTTGTTCGGCAGGCTTGACCAATCGCTTTTCCAGTTCGCTGCAAGCTTTCTGGATCATTTCTTCAGTGATCGGTACTTCGCGGCCCTGCTCGTCGATAATCGAGCAGCCCAGAGACTGGTCTGGTTGCGTGCGGATCACTTGAATCTTGTCATCGCTGCTGTGTTGCAAGGACATGGCCTGTCTCCTCTTCAGGTTGTGTGCTTACTCTAGAACCGCCAGGTGACCGGGCTATGACAACTCCCTGCGATCTTTCCGGGGGGGCAGAACCAGTGCAGCAGAAATGCCTTCGCGTGGCTAGCCGAACTTTAGACCAATAGCGTCTAGCCTCTAGTGTTGGTGGACATAATTAACCTGACTCATTGTGATTTGCAGCGAGCCACCCCATTGAGCGGTGTAGGCTGACCCTAATGATTGTCTTGTCCCGGATGTTTGCGATGCTCTCTGCCCGTCACCGCCGTGCTGTTCGCCTGGCCAGTCGTTTCATTGCGCCGTATCGCTGGCAGGCCTTCGGCGCCTTGCTGGCGTTGATCGCCACCGCCGGCATCACCTTGTCCATGGGGCAGGGTATCCGCCTGCTGGTGGACAAGGGGTTCATGACCCAGTCGCCACACCTGCTCAATCAGTCCATCGGCCTGTTCATGTTGCTGGTCGTGGGGCTGGCGATCGGAACCTTTGCACGGTTTTACCTGGTGTCGTGGATCGGCGAGCGCTGCGTCGCCGATATCCGGCGTGATGTGTTCAATCACTTGATTTACCTGCACCCGGGTTTCTACGAAGACAATCGCAGCTCCGAAATCCAGTCCCGCCTGACCGCCGACACCACGCTGCTGCAATCGGTCATCGGGTCTTCGCTGTCGTTGTTCCTGCGCAACCTGTTGATGGTGATCGGCGGGATCGTCCTGTTGTTTATCACCAACCCCAAGCTCACTAGTATCGTAGTGGTGGCCTTGCCCCTGGTGATCGCGCCGATCCTGATCTTCGGTCGCCGGGTGCGTAACCTCTCGCGCCTGAGCCAGGACCGGATTGCCGACATCGGCAGCTATGTTTCCGAAACCCTGGGGCAGATCAAGACCGTGCAGGCCTACAACCATCAGGTCCAGGACGAGCAACGGTTTGCCGTGACCGTGGAGGAGGCGTTCAACACCGCACGCAAGCGCATCTTCCAGCGGGCGTGGCTGATTACCCTGGTGATCGTGCTGGTGCTGGGTGCGGTCGGGGTGATGCTCTGGGTCGGCGGGATGGACGTCATCGCCGGGCGAATTTCCGCCGGCGAGCTGGCGGCGTTCGTGTTCTACAGTCTGATCGTCGGCAGTGCATTCGGCACCTTGAGCGAGGTGATCGGGGAGCTGCAGCGGGCAGCCGGCGCGGCGGAGCGGATTGCCGAGTTGCTGCGTTCGGAAAACATCATCCTGCCACCGGTCGCAGGCGCGGTGACGCTGCCGGAACGGGTCGACGGCCGCCTGCAACTGCAAAATGTGCGTTTTTCCTACCCGTCGCGGCCGGAAAGCTATGCCGTCGACGACTTGAGCCTGACGGTCAATGCCGGTGAAACGCTGGCGCTGGTCGGGCCATCCGGGGCCGGCAAGTCGACGGTGTATGACTTGCTTCTGCGTTTCTACGACCCGGCCGAGGGGCGCATCCTGCTCGATGGCGTGCCGTTGACTCAACTCGATCCGCTGGATCTGCGCCGCTGCTTCGCCCTGGTGTCACAGACCCCGGCGCTGTTTTTCGGCAGCATTGAAGACAACATTCGCTACGGCAATCCGCAGGCGACGCTGGCCGAGGTACAGGAAGCGGCAAAGATCGCTTACGCCCATGACTTTATCGAAGCCATGCCCAACGGTTACCAGACTCATCTGGGGGATGGCGGTCTCGGCCTGTCCGGCGGCCAGCGCCAACGCCTGGCCATCGCCCGCGCGTTGCTGGTGGACGCCCCGATCCTGCTCCTCGACGAAGCCACCAGCGCCCTCGATGCCCAGAGTGAGCACCTGATCCAGCAGGCGCTGCCGAGCTTGATGAAGAATCGAACCACTCTGGTGATCGCCCATCGCCTGGCCACGGTTAAAAACGCCGACCGGATCGCGGTGATGGATCAGGGGAAACTGGTGGCGGTAGGGACGCACCAGGAACTGATCGCCAGCAATGCCTTGTATGCACGCCTGGCGGCGTTGCAGTTCAGTGACGGCAAGGCTACCGCCGAACTGTAGGAGCTGCCGCAGGTTGCGATCTTTTGATCTTGAAGACCCCTGACAAAAAAATGCCCGCATCGTTTGATGCGGGCATTTTTTAGAGCAGGATCAAAAGATCGCAGCCTGCGGCAGCTCCTACATGACCGGCATCACCGGTCATTGATCATCGAAATACCGCTCATGCCAATCCACGATCGGCTGTGGCGAGTTGAGCTTCTGGCCGTAGATCACTGAGTACGACAGCACGTTTTGCACGTACTGGCGGGTTTCGTCGAACGGGATGCTTTCCACCCACACATCGAAACTCAGGTGGTCGGCACCGCGCAACCATTGGCGCACGCGACCCGGGCCGGCGTTGTAGGCGGCGGAGGCGAGGACGCGGTTGCCGTTGAACTGGCTGTGCACCTGGCTCAGGTAAGCGGCGCCGAGCTGGATGTTCTTGTCCGGATCGAACAGTTGCTGTGGCGAGCTATAGGGAATGCTGAACTTGCGTGCGGTTTCCTTTGCAGTGGCGGGCATCAGTTGCATCAGGCCCGAGGCGCCGACCCCGGAGCGGGCATCTTCCATGAAGGCGCTTTCCTGGCGAGTGATGGCGAACGCCCAGCTCGGATGCAGGCCGCGATTCTTCGCTTCACGCACCAGCGTGTTGCGGTGGGCCATCGGGAAACGGATATCCAGATCGTCCCAATACTGAGCCTGGCTGATGGTACGAATGGCCGGGAAGTACCATTTCAGGTCGTAGGCCAGTTTGGCCTGGGCAACCATCTCGTCACGGCTGAAGTGACGGCTGACGTGGTACCACTCGCGGCGACCGTCGACGATTTGCCCGCGAGCGTGGAACTCCAGGGCGCGACGTATGCCGGGGGTATTGCGCACTTTGTTGATCAGCGCCTGGCTCATCACCAGCGGCTTGTTGTTCAGCGAGTAGGGTGACTGCGAGCGATCGGCGGCGAGGAAACCATAGAAGTCGCGTTCGCGGGCCAGGTTTTTATAGAGCGTCTGCGCTTCCGGATTCTGCGGTTGCGCCAGTTCCAGACTGCGGGCCTGCCAGTAGCGCCAGCGGTTGGTGGTGGCCAGGTCCTGGGGCAGGCGGCGGGTCAACTGGTAGGCATCGTCCCAGCGCGCCAGGCGCAGGAGCAGGCGCAGGCGCCATTCGGAAACCGTGTTGTCGCGCAGTTCCGGATCGTATTTGGTCATGACGTCCAGGGCTCGGCCGTCGAAACGTTTGGCGAGGGTCAACCCGATTTCCCGGGCGATTGCGACTTTTTCGTCCCGGGAGAAGTGCATGCTGCTGGCGTAGCCATCGAGCAGGTTCATGGCCCTGTCCGGGTCCTGGCGAGCCAGGCGGCGCAGGCCGAGGCTGACCACGTCGGACATGGCTTCATCGGCCGGGGTGAAGCGTGACGGCTGGTTGAGCAGTTCCGGTTTCTGCGCGACGTCCACCAGCAAGCGACCGCGCGGGGCGAGGGTGGTCAAGCCGTTGACCAGGCTGTTGGCCAGCGGGTAGTTGCGCGCCTGGGCGGCGAGTTTCGCGCGTTCCCAGCGTTTTTGCTCGGTCAGCTGGCCATCGGCGGCCCACATGCCGAACAGGGCATCGCAGGCTTCGGGCTGGGATTTGCCGGTCAGCCAGAGCTTTTCGGTGTTGGCGTAACCTTCGGCCTTGAGGTTGTGACTGATCTGGTACTGCGCATTCAGGCAGTCCAGTTCGGTGAAGTTCATTTTCGGGTCGTAATACTTGACGAAGGTCGCCCAGTCGCCCCGGTCCGCCAGCCAGCGCAACCAGCGCAGTTTCATCCAGTTGGCCTGGGGCAGGTCGCCGTGTTCGGCGAGGAATTTCTCGATTTCGGCGTTGCTCGCGGTTTTCAGGCGCGCGGTCAGTTCGTCGTAGGCCAGGTACGGTTCCAGCGGATAATCGGCGAGGGCCTGGCTGTAACGGAAATACGGACCGGTATCACCCTTGGCCAGGGCGCGCTTGGCTTCATCGTAATATTGGCGCTGGGTGGACAGGTCCACCGCCTGGGCGGATTGAAACGCTGCGGCTGAAAGTAAAAAGCACGACAAAAGATTGAAAAGGCGACTGCGCATGAGACGTCCAGGCAGAGAAAACATGACAAGTGCGGGTCAGGCCCGCACTGAATTGTCTGTAGCTTAGCCTTTTGCCAGCAGCCGGCGAAAGCTTTGCGGGTCTTCCCGCATCAGTTCGCAACATTTGTCGTTCAGAGTGCTACGAGAGTGAAATTGCCGGCCTTCTGAAGCCTCAAGTCAGGTAGAATGCGCGCCCGGTTTTTGGAGAAGCTCATGACCCTGCTCAAATTCAGCGATGTGTCCCTTGCTTTCGGCGCTATGCCGTTGTTGGACAAGGTGTCCTGGCAGATCGCCCGTGGTGAGCGGGTGTGCATCATCGGCCGCAACGGCACTGGCAAGTCCAGCATGATGAAGCTCGTCAAGGGCGACCAGAAGCCCGATGACGGTTCCGTTTGGCGCGCACCCGGCCTCAAGATCGGCGAATTGCCGCAAGAATTGCCGGTGGCCGACGAGCGGACAGTGTTCGACGTGGTGGCCGAAGGCCTGGACGGCGTCGGTGCGTTGCTCGCCGAGTATCACCACCTGAGCCAGAACATCGTTACCGATGCCGATCTGGACAAGCTGATGCACGTCCAGCACGACCTCGAAGCCCGCGATGGCTGGCGCTTGCAGACGCTGGTCGACAGCACCCTGAGTCGCCTGCAACTGCCGGCCGACAAGACCCTCGCCGAATTGTCCGGCGGCTGGCGTCGTCGCGTCCTGCTGGCCCAGGCCCTGGTGTCCGAGCCGGACCTGCTGCTGCTCGACGAACCGACCAACCACCTGGACATCGGTGCCATCGCCTGGCTTGAAGAGGCGCTGAAGGATTTCCAGGGCGCCGTGCTGTTCATCACGCACGACCGTTCTTTCCTGCAGAACCTGGCAACCCGCATCCTCGAACTGGATCGTGGTGGCCTGATCGACTGGAACGGCGACTACGCCAGTTTCCTCGTGCACAAGGAAGCCGCGCTGGCGGCCGAAGAAACCGCCAACGCGCTGTTCGACAAGCGCCTGGCCCAGGAAGAAGTGTGGATTCGCCAGGGCATCAAGGCCCGTCGCACCCGTAACGAGGGCCGCGTACGCGCGCTCAAAGCCTTGCGCGTCGAGCGCAGCGAACGTCGCGAGCGGACCGGCAAGGCCAACATCCAGCTGGAAACCGCCGACAAGTCCGGCAAACAGGTCATGGTCCTCGATAACGTGAGCTTTGCTCACCCGGACGGTCCGTTCCTGATCAAGGACTTCTCCATGGTGCTGCAGCGCGGCGACCGTATCGGTCTGCTTGGCGCCAACGGTACCGGCAAGACCACGCTGCTGAAGCTGATGCTCAGCGGCTTGCAGCCAACCAGCGGCAAGGTGGAAGAGGGCACCAGGATCGATGTGGCCTACTTCGACCAGTTGCGCCATCAGCTGGATCTGGAAAAGACCGTGATCGACAACGTCGCCGAAGGTCGCGACTTCATCGATATCGACGGCCAGAGCCGCCACGTACTGAGCTACCTGGGCGACTTCCTGTTCAGCCCGCAGCGTGCGCGCACGCCGGTCAAGGCGCTGTCCGGTGGTGAACGTGCCCGTCTGTTGCTGGCCAAGCTGTTCAGCAAGCCGGCGAACCTGCTGGTACTCGACGAACCGACCAACGACCTCGACGTCGAAACCCTCGAATTGCTCGAAGAGGTCCTGCTGACCTTCAACGGCACCGTACTGATGGTCAGTCACGACCGGGCATTCCTCGACAACGTGGTGACCAGCACCCTGGTCTTCGAAGGTGAAGGCAAGGTGCGTGAATACGTCGGCGGTTATCAGGACTGGCTGCGTCAGGGCGGCTCGCCGCGTCTGCTGGGCGTGACCGAGAGCAAGTCCGGCAAGGCCGACCTGAACTCTGCAGTGGTGAAGGCCGAGCCTGCACCGGTTGCGGCGGCAGTCGAAGCGCCAGTGGCGAAGAAGAAACTCAGCTACAAGCTGCAGCGTGAGCTGGAAGCGTTGCCCGGCGAGATCGAAGCCATGGAGCAGCAGATCGTTGCCGTTGAAGCGCAGATGGCCGACGCGGGTTTCTACCTGCGCCCGGCTGCCGAGACGGCTGCAGTGATCGCTCAGCTGGCGCAGTTGCAGGCTGAACTCGACGTCATGGTCGAGCGCTGGGCCGAACTGGATGCCTGATTGATCCTGCAATAAAAAAGCCCGGCTTCACACACGTGAACGCCGGGCTTTTCATATGCAATGCAATCCCCTGTAGGAGCTCGCTCGCGATGGTCGTCAACGATGACACGGGGAGCCTGACACCCCGTGGCGCTCTCAGGTTCATCGCGAGCAGGCTCGCTCCTACAGGGGCAGGTGTTGTCAGCTTTTGGTTTGCAGGCGCACCGCAAGCACATCGCAAGGCGCGCCATGCAACACGTCATTGGCGGTGGAGCCGAGCAGCAGTGCCAGGCCGTGCCGGCCGTGGCTGCCCACCACGATCAGGTCGCAGGTTTGCTCCTTGGCCAGGTGGTGGATTTCCTGGCGTGGCTGGCCATAGGTCAGGTGGCTGTATTCCCTGGAGAGCTCCGGGTATTTGAGGATCAACCGGTCAAGGCGCTCCTTGGCCTGATCGAACTGCTGCTGTTGCAGTTGTGACAGGTCCATCGGCACGTCGCCGCCGAAGGCCATCGCCATCGGTTCGACAATGTGCACCAGTGACAATTTCGCGCCGTTGCTCACCGACAGCTCGCGAGCGCGGTGGATCACAGGGTCGCACTCTTCGGTCAGATCTACAGCGACCAGAATATGGTTGTAGGGCATGAGGTGCTCCTCCTGAGGATTGCAATATTGGTAAGTATGGCTGGTTTCAAGCGCATTGGTTCCAAAGTGACACAATGGGCTCATCAAGAATCGGGAGTACAGATATGACGGTGTGGATAGTGGTGTCAATCCTGCTGGTGGTACTCAGCCCGCTGGCATGGTTGCGCCCATCGCGTGCCCAGAGCGGGCGCATCGCCCTGCGCATGGAGGCCCGGCGCATCGGGCTGGCCATGCAACTGGCGCCCCAGGAGTGGCCACACTGGCTCAGCCAGGAGCCGCCGAGCCCGTGCGCCCAGTACCATCGTCCACGGCGTGGCAGTCAGCCAGCATGCTGGAGTTACTGGCAAAAATCACCGGGTGTCTGGGTCAATCAGTGGCAGGAAGCCTGCGAAGATCAGGCGCTGCTCAATCATTTCGAAAAATTGCCGGGTAATGTCTACAAGGTTGAGGCCGACAAGCAAATCATCGCCTTGTATTGGGGCGAGAAGGGCGAGGCTGAGGTGTTGCAGCACATCAATGCGACCCTGAAAGCACTCGCCTGAACCCCGTCCCTTTGTAGGAGCGAGCCTGCTCGCGATGAACCTGATAGCGCCGTGGGGTGCCAGGCTTCCAGCGCCATCGTTGACGTCCATCGCGAGCAGGCTCGCTCCTGCAGATGTTTTTCGCAGGCAATAAAAAGCCCGACAAAATCATCGGGCGGGTTGGCCAGGCAGGCCGGTAAATCGGTGTTGGCTGATCTTACGCTGGGCATTCGCCAAAAGCGTTCACAATTTTCCCCTTGGTTCCGCCAGCGTAGCTTGTTAAACACGGGCTGCGGCGAATTAGGGCGCATTTTCTAACAATTGATTCTATGAATGACCCTGCATGCTGCGGCGTGTTTAAGGTCTTCGCAGTACGGATATGACCGGAAAGTCGCGTTTCAACCCGTGTTTCGGGCGATTGACAATTGTCGGAAATTCCGTGAAGGTGACGTACCCAAATCAAACGGGCGTATGAATTGAGCGTTTGTATTTCAGACCGCTCCTACAGAATCCCGACTATCGCGTTGGCGGGTGTGCCGGGGGAATGGGCGTAGCATTGACGATCAACGTCCCTGCCAAGCCATTCGCCTGCGTCCGACGTGTACTGTTCAGCTTCCATATCGTGGAGATCAGTTGATGATTTACGAAGGTAAAGCCATCACGGTTAAGGCTCTTGAAAGTGGCATCGTCGAACTGAAGTTCGACCTCAAGGGTGAGTCCGTCAACAAGTTCAACCGTCTAACCCTGAACGAACTGCGTCAGGCCGTAGACACCATCAAGGCAGATGCTTCGATCAAGGGCGTGATCGTCAGCAGTGGCAAGGACGTGTTCATCGTCGGCGCCGACATCACCGAATTTGTCGACAACTTCAAGCTGCCGGATGCAGAGCTTGTTGCTGGCAACCTCGAAGCCAACAAGATTTTCAGCGATTTCGAAGACCTCAACGTTCCGACCGTTGCCGCGATCAATGGCATCGCGCTGGGTGGCGGTCTGGAAATGTGCCTGGCGGCGGACTACCGCGTCATGTCCACCAAGGCCAAGATCGGCCTGCCGGAAGTCAAGCTGGGCATCTACCCGGGCTTCGGCGGTACCGTTCGTCTGCCGCGTCTGATCGGTGCCGACAACGCCATCGAGTGGATTGCCGCCGGCAAGGAAAACCGTCCTGAAGACGCGCTGAAAGTTGGCGCTGTCGATGCCGTGGTTGCTCCAGAGAAGCTGCAAGAGGCCGCGCTGGAACTGATCAAGCGCGCCATCTCCGGCGAGTTCGACTACAAGGCCAAGCGCCAGCCGAAGCTGGAAAAGCTGAAGCTGAACGCCATCGAGCAAATGATGGCTTTCGAAACCGCCAAGGGTTTCGTGGCCGGTCAGGCTGGCCCGAACTATCCGGCGCCGGTTGAAGCGATCAAGACCATCCAGAAAGCCGCGAACTTCGGTCGCGACAAGGCCCTGGAAATTGAAGCCGCAGGTTTCGTCAAACTGGCCAAGACCTCTGCCGCGCAGAGCCTGATCGGTCTGTTCCTGAATGACCAGGAACTGAAGAAAAAGGCCAAGGCCTATGACGAAATCGCCAAGGACGTGAAGCAGGCCGCCGTACTGGGCGCCGGCATCATGGGTGGCGGTATCGCCTATCAGTCGGCTTCCAAAGGCACGCCGATCCTGATGAAGGACATCAACGAGCACGGCATCGAGCAGGGTCTGGCCGAAGCCGCCAAGCTGCTGGTTGGCCGCGTTGAAAAAGGTCGCATGACCGCCGCGAAAATGGCTGAAGTGCTCAACGGCATCCGTCCGACCTTGTCCTACGGTGATTTCGGTCACGTGGACCTGGTGGTGGAAGCGGTCGTCGAGAACCCGAAGGTCAAGCAAGCCGTACTGGCTGAAGTTGAAGGTCAGGTCAAAGAGGACACCATCCTCGCGTCCAACACCTCGACCATTTCCATCACCTTGCTGGCCAAGGCCCTCAAGCGTCCGGAAAACTTCGTCGGCATGCACTTCTTTAACCCGGTGCACATGATGCCGCTGGTGGAAGTGATCCGTGGCGAGAAGTCCAGCGAGCTGGCTGTTGCCACCACCGTTGCCTACGCCAAGAAAATGGGCAAGAACCCGATCGTCGTCAACGACTGCCCGGGCTTCCTGGTCAACCGCGTACTGTTCCCGTACTTCGGCGGTTTCGCCAAGCTGGTCAGCGCCGGTGTGGACTTCGTCCGTATCGACAAGATCATGGAAAAATTCGGCTGGCCAATGGGCCCGGCCTACCTGATGGACGTGGTCGGCATCGACACCGGCCACCACGGCCGTGACGTGATGGCTGACGGCTTCCCGGACCGCATGAAGGACGACCGTCGCTCGGCCGTCGACGTGCTCTACGAAGCCAAGCGCCTGGGCCAGAAGAACGGCAAGGGCTTCTACGCCTACGAGACCGACAAGAAGGGCAAGCAGAAGAAAGTCGCCGACCCGTCGGTACTGGAAGTGCTCAAGCCGATCGTTTACGAGCAGCGCGAAGTCACTGACGAAGACATCATCAACTGGATGATGATCCCGCTGTGCCTGGAAACCGTGCGTTGCCTGGAAGACGGCATCGTCGAAACCGCTGCCGAAGCCGACATGGGTCTGGTCTACGGCATTGGTTTCCCTCCATTCCGTGGCGGTGCGCTGCGTTACATCGATTCGATCGGTGTGGCTGAGTTCGTTGCCCTGGCTGACCAGTACGCTGATTTGGGCGCGCTGTACCACCCGACCGCGAAGCTGCGCGAAATGGCCAAGAACGGCCAGAGCTTCTTCGGTTAAGCGCCCCCAACTAGAGTGAGAGTGAACTTATGAGCTTGAATCCTAGAGACGTCGTGATTGTCGACTTCGGTCGTACTCCGATGGGCCGCTCCAAGGGCGGCATGCACCGCAACACCCGCGCCGAAGACATGTCGGCGCACCTGATCAGCAAACTGCTGGAACGCAACGTCAAGGTCGACCCGAGCGAAGTCGAGGACGTGATCTGGGGCTGTGTGAACCAGACCCTGGAGCAGGGCTGGAACATCGCGCGCATGGCGTCGCTGATGACCCAGATCCCGCACACCTCGGCCGGCCAGACCGTCAGCCGTCTGTGCGGCTCGTCCATGAGCGCTTTGCACACTGCTGCGCAAGCGATCATGACCGGTAACGGTGACGTGTTCGTCGTTGGTGGCGTCGAGCATATGGGCCACGTGAGCATGATGCACGGTGTCGATCCGAACCCGCACATGTCGCTGTACGCGGCAAAAGCCTCGGGCATGATGGGCCTGACCGCGGAAATGCTGGGCAAAATGCACGGCATTACCCGCGAGCAGCAAGATGCTTTCGGCGTGCGCTCCCACCAACTCGCCCACAAGGCGACCGTGGAAGGCAAGTTCAAAGACGAAATCATCCCGATGCAGGGCTACGACGAGAACGGTTTCCTGAAAACCTTCGACTACGACGAAACCATTCGTCCGGAAACCACCCTGGAAAGCCTGGCGGCTCTCAAGCCGGCGTTCAATCCGAAGGGCGGCACCGTGACAGCGGGTACTTCGTCGCAGATCACCGATGGTGCTTCGTGCATGATCGTGATGTCGGCGCAGCGCGCACAGGACCTGGGCATCCAGCCTATGGCGGTGATTCGTTCGATGGCAGTGGCAGGTGTGGACCCGGCAATCATGGGCTATGGTCCAGTACCGGCCACACAAAAAGCACTGAAGCGCGCGGGTCTGGGCATCTCCGACATCGACTTCTTCGAGCTCAACGAAGCTTTCGCCGCACAGGCCCTGCCAGTGCTGAAAGATCTGAAAGTGCTCGACAAGATGAACGAGAAGGTTAACCTGCACGGCGGCGCGATCGCCCTGGGCCACCCGTTCGGTTGCTCCGGTGCGCGTATCTCCGGCACTTTGCTCAATGTGATGAAGCAGAATGGCGGCACCTTCGGGGTAGCCACCATGTGCATTGGTCTCGGCCAAGGCATCTCCACCGTCTTCGAACGCGTTTAAGCGTTTCGTTGATGGAAGCCGGGGCCAAGTGCCCCGGTTTTTGTTTTTCCGGATTTATTTTGTTTTTATTTTTAAAAAATTTGAGTGAGGGCCAAAGCATGCCGATACAACCTGGGCTCTACCAACATTACAAAGGTCCGCAGTACCGCGTGTTCAGTGTTGCGCGGCATTCGGAAACCGAAGAAGAAGTGGTCTTCTATCAAGCCCTGTATGGCGATTACGGCTTTTGGGTGCGTCCCTTGAGCATGTTCCTGGAGTCCGTCGAGGTTGACGGCGAACAGGTGCCACGCTTTGCTTTGGTGCAGGCCGAAGAGTGCCCTTTTACCAAGCCATAAGCTGAGTGCGCGCAATACCCTGCGCTTGACCTCACCTTGTAGCCACTATATATAGCGGTGCCGCGTCAGGCGCCAATCGCCTTTCACTTCTCGAATTCAGGAATTTTCTGATCCATGGGCAAATCGCTGGTCATTGTGGAATCCCCGGCTAAGGCCAAGACCATCAACAAGTATTTGGGCAACGAATACGTGGTGAAGTCGAGTATCGGCCATATCCGAGACCTGCCCACCAGCGGTTCGGCTAGCGCCAGCAAAGAGCCAGCCGCCAAGCGCGGCAAGGCTGCTGCGGGTGAAGCGCCGGCACTGTCGCCTAAAGAAAAAGCGCGCAAGCAGCTGGTCGCACGCATGGGGGTCGATCCGGATCATGGCTGGAAAGCCAAGTACGAGATCCTCCCGGGCAAGGAAAAAGTCATCGAAGAGCTGCGCCGGCTCGCCAAGGATGCTGACACCATCTATCTCGCAACCGACTTGGACCGCGAGGGGGAAGCCATTGCCTGGCACCTGCGCGAAGCCATCGGTGGTGACGACAGCCGCTACAAGCGCGTGGTGTTCAACGAAATCACCAAGAAGGCGATCCAGGAAGCCTTCTCCCAGCCGGGCGAGCTGGATATCGACCGCGTCAACGCCCAGCAGGCCCGTCGCTTCCTCGACCGCGTCGTGGGCTACATGGTGTCGCCACTGCTGTGGGCCAAGATCGCGCGCGGTCTGTCCGCCGGTCGCGTGCAATCGGTTGCCGTGAAGCTGGTGGTTGAGCGCGAACGTGAAATCCGTGCGTTCATCCCGGAAGAGTACTGGGAAGTCCACGCCGACCTCGGCACCGCAAAAGGCGCGACCGTGCGTTTCGACGTGGCCCGCGAGAAAGGCGAAGCCTTCAAGCCGCTCAACGAAGCCCAGGCCATGGCCGCGCTGGAGAAGCTCAAGGCTTCCAGCTACAGCATCGTCAAGCGCGAAGACAAACCGACCAGCAGCAAGCCGTCGGCGCCGTTCATCACCTCCACACTGCAGCAGGCCGCGAGCAACCGCCTGGGCTTCGGGGTGAAGAAAACCATGATGATGGCCCAGCGTCTGTACGAAGCCGGCTACATCACTTACATGCGTACCGACTCGACCAACCTCTCGGTTGATGCCGTGGCGATGGCGCGTACTTATATTGAAGGCGAGTTCGGCAAGAAGTACCTGCCGGAAACCCCGAACGTCTACAGCAGCAAGGAAGGCGCACAAGAGGCTCACGAAGCGATTCGTCCGTCCGACGCCAACACTGAGCCAAGCAAGCTGTCGGGCATGGAGCGTGACGCTGAGCGCCTCTACGAGCTGATCTGGCGCCAGTTCCTGGCTTGCCAGATGCTGCCGGCGCAATACCTGTCGACGACCGTGACTGTGGGCGCTGGCGACTTCGAGCTGCGTGCCAAGGGCCGCATCCTGAAGTTCGACGGTTACACCCGTGTCATGCCGCAAATCGCCAAGCCAGGCGACGACGATGTGCTGCCGGACATGGCCCAGGGCGATGCGATGAAGCTGATCAAGCTTGATCCGACCCAGCACTTCACCAAGCCACCGGCGCGTTACTCGGAAGCCAGCCTGGTCAAGGAAATGGAAAAACGCGGCATCGGTCGTCCTTCGACCTACGCAGCGATCATTTCGACCATTCAGGACCGTGGTTACGTGGCGTTGCACAACCGTCGCTTCTACTCGGAAAAGATGGGCGACATCGTCACCGAGCGCCTGGCCGAGAGCTTCTCGAACCTGATGGACTACGGTTTCACCGCCGGCATGGAAGAGCATCTCGATGATGTGGCCCAGGGCGAACGCGACTGGAAAAACGTGCTCGACGAGTTCTACGGCGACTTCAAGAAGAAGCTCGAAGTAGCCGAAAGCCCGGAAAACGGCATGCGTGCCAACCAGCCGGTGATGACCGACATTCCGTGCACGACCTGCGGTCGTCCGATGCAGATTCGTACCGCGTCGACCGGCGTGTTCCTCGGTTGCTCAGGTTACAGCCTGCCGCCGAAAGAGCGCTGCAAGGCCACCGTCAACCTGGTGCCGGGCGACGAAATCGCCGCGGACGACGAAGGTGAGTCGGAGTCGCTGGTATTGCGTGGCAAGCATCGCTGCCCGATCTGCAGCACGGCGATGGATGCCTACCTGCTGGACGAGAAGCGCAAGCTGCACATTTGCGGTAACAACCCGGATTGCGACGGCTACGAAATCGAAGAGGGCACCTATCGCATCAAGGGCTATGAAGGTCCGAGCCTGGAATGCGACAAGTGCGGCAGCGAGATGCAGCTCAAGACCGGCCGTTTCGGCAAGTTCTTCGGTTGCACCAACGCGACCTGCAAGAATACCCGCAAACTGCTGAAGAGCGGTGATGCGGCGCCGCCGAAGATGGACCCGGTGAAGATGCCTGAGCTGAAATGCGAAAAGGTCAACGACACCTATATCCTGCGCGACGGTGCATCCGGCCTGTTCCTGGCGGCCAGCCAGTTCCCGAAAAACCGTGAGACGCGTGCTCCGCTGGTTATCGAGATCGTGCCGCACAAGGATGAGATCGATCCGAAGTATCACTTCCTCTGCGAAGCGCCAAAGAAAGATCCGGACGGCCTCCCGGCTGTGATTCGTTACAGCCGCAAGACCAAGGAACAGTACGTGCAGACCGAAGTTGACGGTAAGCCGACTGGCTGGAAAGCGTTCTACGACGGTGGCAAGTGGACGGTTGAAGACAAGCGTCCGGCTGCGAAGGCTTGAAACTGTAGGAGCGAGCTTGCTCCTACAAAAGGCCGCATGGGAACTGCGAAGGCGTAGAATCGCAAGACCCTTGTAGGAGCGAGCTTGCTCGCGATGAACCGGAGACCACCGCGGGGTGCCAGGCTTCCCGCGTCATCGTTGACGTCCATCGCGAGCAGGCTCGCTCCTACACAGGACCTGCGTGAAGCAATTAATTCGTTGTGGAGGCTGCCGTCATGGCCCACGAACTTTATACCCGCACCAATCAGAAGATTTACTTCGCCGGCTTGTCGCTGGAAGCACTGGCGCGCACTGAAGAGGGTCGGGCGATGAATTCGCTGGCGCTGATCCAGGCCGGACGCGAATCAGCGCTGTTTCACCTGTACGGCGCGCTGTTGGGCCTGTGTCATGAAATCGCCGGCTTCTATCGCCTGCCTCAGGCCAATGCACCCCGTGCGGAGCTGCTGCTGACTCGCGAAGTGCTGGAAACCATCGCCATTCCGGAAATGGCTGAGCTGGTCGAACTGGCCAATAACCCGGAGACCTGGCTGGCCAAGTTGTTGGCTGCCCATGCTGCGTTGTTTCAGCCGCCGCGCGCGCCCCACAAGTCAAAAGGGGACGTGACCCAGCCACTGATTCAGGCTGTCAATCTGGATGAAGTGGATGAGCCAGAGGAACTGAGTCGGGAAGAGCTGGAGAGCTGGCGCCAGAATCTGAAAGGATTGGCGATCCGCTTTCGCGAAGGCCTGAACGAGTGCTGACAGAAACAGTTTTGGGGTGGCATCTGATCAAGATCCCGAGCGAAGCCTGGCCGATGCCTATATAATCCCCGCCTTTCGTGGAGAACAGTCCTTTATGCCAACGTCCTTTCTAGAAATTGTCGAGTTACCAGACGGCCGTATCGAGCTGCGCAGGGCCGAGGACGAGGGTTCTCTGGTTACTTTGGATTTCTCCGAGGACGCCAAAGCGTTCCTGCAAGGGCAACACGTGGAAGTCGCCAAGGCGATGTTGAGCGTGGGAGTCCAGATGGCAGGTCGCCTGGTTGAAGGCGAATTCGACAAGGACGAGGGGCCACGGGTTCTTCATTGATCCCCGTCCGTCGGTTTTCCTGATGTTGCTACACATCGGCTTCTCTCTCCCTGGAGAAGCCTCGCGCGGTTAAGCTCGCGCCCCGGCTGTCAGTTATCCCAAACGAATGTTCAGGCTCTGAGCGTCCCCGGTCCGGGCGGCGCTGATCAGCTGTTGCCGGGATTGGCTGCTCAGCGGATTGAGCCAGCTGACAACCGTATGGCTGCGCCCAAGACGCAGGGCTTCGCAGGTCAGTTGCTGAGCACTTTGGGTGCCTCGGGGGTGCAGCAACAGAATGCGCTCGCGGTTGAGGCCGGCATCTCGCAGCCAGGCTTGAGTCAGGCTGGCGGGCGGCGCGATCAGTGTCAGCCAGCGTGCGTCCTGCTCCTGGCTCAATTCCCTGAGGATCGGTGCCAGAAGGTTCAGGCAGTTCCCGGCTGCACCACGCAGTGACAGCTCGCTGAAAACGTCAGGTTCGGCGCTCCAGGGGGACTCGACTACGTCTTTCAGGATCGGCGCCAATGGCTGTGCCATGAACGCTTCGAACAACGGCAGTTGGGTTTGCTGTGGTGATGGCTGTGGGAACTGCATGGAGCCTCCTTTAGCGGCGAATCACGCCGACACTCAAGCCTTCGATCACCAGTTCCTGATCTTGAAGGTTCACTTCGATAGGGGCGAACTCGGGGTTCTCGGCGATCAGCCAGACTTTGCTGCCGTCACGCTTGAAGCGCTTGACGGTCACTTCGTCGCCGATTCGTGCAACCACGATCTGGCCGTTACGGGCTTCGCGGGTAGTGTGGACGGCCAGCAGGTCGCCGTCGAAAATGCCGACATCCTTCATGCTCATCCCGTGGACGCGCAGCAGGTAGTCGGCGCGCGGATGGAAGAAGGCAGGATTGATGTTGCAGGACTCTTCGATGTGTTGCTGCGCTAGAATCGGGGCGCCGGCTGCGACCCGGCCAATGATTGGCAGGGTGGAATCGTCGGCCTTGGCTTCGAAGCCGGGGATGCGAATGCCACGGGAGGCGCCAGGCGTCATCTCGATGGCACCTTTGCGGGCCAGCGCCTTGAGGTGCTCTTCCGCCGCATTGGGTGACTTGAAACCCAGTTCCTGAGCGATTTCCGCACGGGTGGGGGGGTATCCGTTGTCTTCCAGGCAGCGTTTGATGAAAGCCAGAATCTCTGCTTGTCGTGGCGTCAGCTTTAGCATATTGATCGCTCTGTTTTTTTATACAGTGACTGGGATTATATACAGTAAGTCGGTCTTGGCAATGCTCCATTTTTCAGTCGCCGCCAGACGGTCAATCAGTCAGTGGATTCAAGCTTCGCCGTTGTGTGGTTAAATATCTGACCGACCATTCCCGAAACGAACTGCCAGACTTGACAAGGCACAGGCTGAAACGTATGTTTCAAACAAGTGTTTGTCAGGCGGAGTAGCCATGGCCCAGTCGGAAACCGTTGAACGCATTCTTGATGCAGCCGAGCAGTTGTTCGCGGAAAAAGGTTTCGCCGAAACCTCGTTGCGCCTGATCACCAGCAAGGCCGGTGTCAACCTGGCGGCGGTGAACTATCACTTCGGTTCGAAGAAGGCGTTGATCCAGGCGGTTTTCTCGCGGTTCCTCGGGCCGTTCTGCATCAGCCTCGATAAAGAACTGGAGCGGCGTCAGGCCAAGCCTGAAATCAAGCCGACCCTCGAAGAGTTGCTGGAAATCCTCGTCGAGCAGGCCCTTGTGGTGCAGCCGCGCAGCGGCAACGACCTGTCCATCTTCATGCGTTTGCTGGGGCTGGCGTTCAGTCAGAGCCAGGGGCACTTGCGTCGTTATCTGGAGGACATGTACGGCAAGGTGTTCCGCCGCTACATGATGCTGGTCAACGAAGCGGCGCCGCGTATTCCCCCTATCGAACTGTTCTGGCGCGTGCACTTCATGCTCGGTGCCGCGGCGTTCAGCATGTCCGGTATCAAGGCCTTGCGCGCGATTGCCGAAACCGACTTCGGCGTGAACACCTCGATCGAGCAGGTCATGCGCCTGATGGTGCCGTTCCTGGCCGCCGGCATGCGTGCCGAATCCGGTGTGACCGATACCGCCATGGCCACTGCCCAGTTGCGTCCGCGCAGCAAATCGACACCGGTTGCCGCCAAGGTTTAACCGCACACGGGTGGGCGCGGCAGCTGACATCCGCTAAGCTAGCCGCCCATGCCGACTCTCGTTCTGAACCCGCTTCCCATCGAACTCGCCAATCTGCCAGGCCTTGCCCCTGGCGGCGAATTCGCTTGGGCCGGGTTTTCTGTTATCAAGGAATTTTTATGACTGCTGGCTTGCAAGGCTCGTTGATGGTGGACGTCGCCGGTACCTGGCTGACGGCTGAAGATCGCCAATTGTTGCGCCAGCCCGAGGTGGGTGGCCTGATCATCTTTGCCCGTAACATTGAGCATCCACGCCAGGTGCGTGAGCTGAGTGCAGCGATTCGCGCCATTCGCCCCGATCTGCTGTTGGCGGTGGACCAAGAGGGCGGCCGCGTGCAGCGCCTGCGCCAGGGTTTCGTGCGCCTGCCCGCCATGCGCGCCATTGCCGACAACCCGAACGCCGAATACCTGGCCGAGCAGTGCGGCTGGATCATGGCGACCGAAGTGCTGGCCGTTGGCCTGGACCTGAGTTTCGCCCCGGTGCTCGACCTTGATTACCAGCGCAGCGCCGTTGTCGGCACCCGTTCGTTCGAAGGTGATCCCGAGCGCGCTGCCTTGCTCGCGGGTGCATTCATCCGCGGCATGAACAGCGCCGGGATGGCCGCTACCGGCAAGCATTTCCCTGGCCATGGCTGGGCCGAAGCCGATTCCCACGTCGCGATCCCGAATGATGAGCGCAGTCTCGATGAGATCCGCGCCAACGACCTGGTGCCGTTTTCCAAGTTGAGCAAGCAACTGGCCGCGATCATGCCGGCCCACGTTATTTATCCACAGGTCGATTCCCAGCCCGCAGGCTTCTCCCGCCGCTGGTTGCAGGACATCCTGCGCGGCGAGTTGCAGTTCGATGGCGTGATCTTCAGTGACGACCTGTCCATGGCAGGCGCCCACGTGGTCGGCGATGCCGCCAGCCGTATCGAAGCGGCGCTGACGGCCGGTTGCGACATGGGCCTGGTGTGCAACGATCGCGCTGCCGCCGAACTGGCCCTGAGCGCTGCGCAACGCCTGAAGGTCAAGCCTTCCGGGCGCATTGCGCGGATGCGCGGCCAGTCGTTTGCCAGCACCGAATACCGTCAAGATCCGCGCTGGCTGGCCGCTGTCAACGCGCTCAAAGAAGCTCAATTGATTGATTAAGGACTGTTCGTTATGACGGTTTACGCGATTATCGGTGGCACCGGCCTGACTCAACTCGAAGGCCTGAGCATTCGCCAGTCACTGGCAGTGGATACGCCTTATGGCGCACCTTCGGCCGATGTTCAGATCGGCGAGTATGCCGGCAAGGAAGTGCTGTTCCTTGCACGTCATGGCCATCCCCATCGTTTTCCGCCGCATCAGGTCAACTATCGCGCCAACCTCTGGGCGCTTAAGCAGGCCGGTGCCGAAGCCATTCTGGCGGTCAATGCCGTGGGCGGAATTCACGCCGCCATGGGCACCGGGCACTTTTGCGTGCCGCATCAGTTGATCGACTACACCAGCGGTCGCGAGCACACCTACTTTGCCGATGATCTGGAACACGTTACCCATATCGACTTCAGCTACCCCTACAGCGAGCCGTTGCGCCAGCAATTGATCGCGGCGCTGGCGGCGGAAGGTGTGGGCTACAGCAGTCATGGCGTGTATGCCTGCACTCAAGGGCCGCGCCTGGAGACGGTGGCTGAAATCGCCCGGCTGGAGCGTGATGGTTGCGACATCGTCGGCATGACCGGTATGCCGGAAGCGGCCCTGGCCCGCGAGCTGGAACTGGATTACGCCTGTCTGGCGCTGGTGGTGAACCCGGCGGCGGGCAAGTCGACGGCGGTGATTACCATGGCCGAGATCGAGCAGGCGTTGCATGACGGCATGGGCAAGGTGAAATCGACGTTGGCGCGGGTGCTCAAGGGCTGAGTCAGCCTTGGTGCCGAGTTGCTCCCTTCGCGGGCAAGCCCGCTCCCACAGGTTTAGTGGTGTTCGCAGAATTTGTGTTCGGCGCGGTCACTGTGGGAGCTGGCTTGCCAGCGAAGGGGCCGGTTCAAGCACCGCAAATCTCAGCGCTTTCCGAGATTTTCCGGCAACGGCGCAAACAACGCCTCGATATCATCGTTCTGCAGTTTCCAGTCCCCGGCCTTGCGCCCATCCAGCACGCCGGCCGCGAGGTCGGACTTTTCCTTCTGCAGGTGCTGGATCTTCTCTTCCACCGTGCCGCGCGCAATCAGTTTGTAAACGAACACGGGCTTCTCCTGGCCGATGCGATACGCCCGGTCGGTCGCCTGGTTTTCCGTCGCCGGGTTCCACCACGGGTCGTAGTGAATCACCGTGTCCGCTTCGGTCAGGTTCAGGCCAACGCCGCCGGCCTTCAGGCTGATCAGAAATATCTGACGCTTGCCGCTCTGGAATTCCTTCACCGGTGTGCGGCGGTCGCGGGTCTGGCCGGTTAGCAGGGCGTAGGCGATTCCACGCTTGTTCAGCTCATCCTCAATCAGCGACAACATTGAAGTGAACTGCGAGAACAGCAGGATCCGCCGACCCTCCTCGAACAATTCCTCGAGCATTTCCATCAGGCTGTCGAGTTTGCCCGAGGTGCTGCCACGGCTTGGCAGGGTCGCCTCATTGACCAGGCGCAAATCGCAGCACACCTGGCGCAGTTTCAGCAGCGCTTCGAGAATGATGATCTGGCTGCGGGCCACGCCTTTGCGGGTGATTTCGTCGCGGACTTTCTTGTCCATGGCCAGGCGCATGGTTTCGTAAACGTCACGCTGGGCCTCGTTGAGTTCGACCCAGTGGATGATCTCGGTTTTCGGCGGCAACTCGGTGGCCACCTGTTCCTTGGTGCGGCGCAGCAGGAAGGGCTTGATCCGGCCGTTGAGGTGCTGAAGCCTGACCTCGCTGGTGCGTTTTTCAATCGGTACGCGGTAATCGCGGTTGAAGCTTTTGACGTCGCCGAGCCAGCCGGGCAAGAGGAAGTGAAACAGTGACCAGAGTTCGCCAAGATGGTTTTCCAGCGGTGTGCCGCTCAGGCACAGGCGCTGCCGGGCATTGAGCTCGCGGGCAGCCTGGGCGGCCTTGCTGGTCGGGTTCTTGATGTACTGCGCTTCATCCAGCACCAGAATGTGCAAGGGCTGCGCCGCCAGGCGCTCGACGTCTTTGGGCAGCAGCGCGTAGGTGGTCAGGATCAGGTCGTAGTCGGCCAGCTTGTCGAAGTGTTTTTTGCGGCTGGCGCCGTACAGCGCCAGTACCTTGAGCTGTGGCGTAAAGTGCGCCGCTTCGTCGAGCCAGTTGGGGATCAGGCTGGTCGGCATCACGACCATGCACGGCCGATCGAGACGGCCGGCGTTTTTCTCGCTCAGCACGTGCGCCAGTGTCTGCAGGGTTTTGCCCAGGCCCATGTCGTCCGCGAGAATGCCACCCACTTCCAGCTGTCGCAGTGATTGCATCCAGCTCAAGCCCTCAAGCTGATACGGGCGCAGCGTCGCATTCAAACCTTCCGGGGCGGCAGCCGTGTGGTCCTTGATGTCGCGCAGGCGCTGGGCAAAGGTGCGGATCTGTTCGCCGCCCTCCCAGAGCAGTGGCATGTCTTCCAGCGGGTTCAGGCGCGTGGCATCGGCCTTGCTCAGGCGCAGCGTGGTGTCGCCGGGCTCCTGCAGGTAGAACTCGCCGAGGGTGGCCAGCACCGGTTTCAGGCGGCCGAAGGGCAGGGCGACTTGCAGCGGGCCGTGCTCGGAGTTCGGGCGATGAGGGATGTTGACCAGGATCAACTCGTCGTCGCGGCGTCGGGCAAGGCGCTCCGGGTTGAGGATTTCGGTGTGGGAGCGCATCAGGTTGAGCAGGATCGGCAACAGGCTCAGGCGCTCGCCGTTGACGATGATCCCCAGTTCGAGGTCGAACCAGTCGCGCTCCGGTGCCTGTTCGACGGTGGCGTACCAGTCGTCTACCGCTGTCAGGTCGAAACCGAAGTCCTCGTCGATCTGCAATTCCCAGCCCTGGGTGCGCAACTTCGGCAGTTCATTGAGGGTAAAGGTCAGCCAGGCGCTGTCATTGACCATTTCGAACAGCTCGCCAGCACTTTCCGGCAAAGCCTTGCTTTGCCGGGTGGCGACTTTGAAACCGAGGATTCGCAGCTGTTCCCGGTAGGACTGTTCCACGTCCGGGTGGCGTTTTATCCGCAGTGTCTGGGTTTCCTGGCGAATCAGGATGTCGGTGTTTTTCTGTCCGCTAACGTATTCGTCCAGATAGCTGAAAGACAGCGCCGCCCGATGCTGGATGTAACGCTGCATTCGGCCGTTGCGCGGTTCGAAGGCGCTGAACTCGATGCTGGCCAGCCACAGGCGCGGTACCGGTTGCACATTGTCCACCAGCACTTGCGGCGGGGCTTTCGGGCTGCGGTTTTCCAGGACAGCCTGGAGTTTTTCCAGGAGTTCGGCGTCTTTGGCGGCAGCGGGGTAGTCGAGGGTTTCCTGCACTTGCAGGAGCACCGCTGCGCAATGTTTGCAGTTGCTGTGGACCGGGCAGGAGCAGGTGGCATCGACCATCAGCAGCGTGCCTTTGGCTGACTCGCGCAGGCGAATGGTCTGACGGTAAACGTTACCGCCCGAGCCTTCGCACGCGGCGACGATGGTTGCGTCGCCGGCCTCGACGATCCTGACTCGATTCTCCAGCGCGTAACGGCGACCACGCTCCAGGCTCTGTTCCTTGAATCGGCTGACCCAGGATGGTGCCAGGGGTTTGCTCAGGGTCGCGGACATAGGGAATCAGTCCGGAATTTCTTCGGGAGCTGCTCGGGGGGCGGGGGCGGTCAGCGAAGTGATCTTGATCAGCAGGCCGAGGTGGCCGTTGTCGAGGAAGTTCAGCTGGCCGTTCTTGGTGTGGCTTTCCTGTTTCAAGCGCTCGCTGGCAGTCACCATGCCATTGGCATCGATCTGATTGACCCAGAAGTCGGCGTCGACGTCGGTAAAGCGTCCCAGTTTCATGCTCAGCGTGCCCTCGATCGGGAACTGACCATATTGTTCCTTGCCGTCGCTGATCGCCACTTTGCTGGCGTTTTCGCCGAGCGTCTGTTGCCAGGCCTTGTGCAGCAACACCGTGTAGTCGGCGCTGCTGGTGAGTTTTTCCACCTCGCCATTCAGGCTTGGCGTACGCAGGCTGTCGGGGCTGACGGGTTGGGCGCCAGCGGCCCAGTCTTCCGGTGCGGCGCGGCTGACAATCGCCGGCACGGCGTTTTGCCGGACCAGAATCATTTCGACCTGATACAGGTCATCGGCAAATGCCGTGGGGGCGGCCAGCGCTGGCATCAAAAGGGTCAGCAGGGTCAGTGAGCGGAACAGGCGCATGCGGCGTCCTTCAAGCAGTTTTCGGAACGAGGCGCTCGAACAGCGCCTCTACAGTATTAAAGCGCTCTTCCGGGCGCTCCATCGGAACCATGAACTTGAACATCGTGGCCCCTTCGAATTTGTAGCGTTTTGGCTGGCTCTGGATCAGCTTGATCAGGGTCAGCGGGTCGACCGGCGTCTGCGTAGCGAACTCGACGCGACCGCCTTGCGGGCCGCCGTCGACTTTCTTGATGCCCAGTTGCTCGGCCTGCAACTTCAATGCAGTGATGCGGATCAGGTTCTTGGTCGGTTCCGGCAACAGGCCGAAACGATCGATCATCTCCACCTGCAAATCCTTGAGACCGTCCTCATCGGTGGCCGAGGCAATGCGCTTGTAGAGAATCAGGCGGGCGTGGACATCCGGCAGGTAGTCTTCCGGAATCAGCGCCGGTACCCGCAAGTTGACTTCAGGACCACCGCCGAGCGGTTGATCGAGGTTCGGCTGCTCGCCCTTGCGGATCGACTTCACCGCGCGCTCGAGCATTTCCATGTACAGCGTAAAGCCGACCGCCTGGATCTGCCCGCTCTGACCGTCACCGAGCAGTTCGCCGGCACCACGGATTTCCAGGTCGTTGGTGGCGAGCACGAAGCCCGCGCCGAGGTCCTGGGTGTTGGCGATCGCTTCCAGGCGCTTTTCCGCGTCCGGCGTGATTTGCTGGCGCGGTGGCGTCAGCAGGTAGGCATAGGCCTGGTGGTGACTGCGTCCGACCCGGCCGCGCAGCTGGTGCAACTGGGCCAGGCCGAACTTGTCCGCACGCTCGATGATGATGGTGTTGGCGCTCGGTACGTCGATGCCGGTCTCGATGATGGTCGAGGCGATCAGCACGTTGAAGCGCTTGTGGTAGAAGTCGCTCATCACCTGTTCGAGTTCGCGCTCGCGCATCTGCCCGTGACCGATAGCGATCCGTGCTTCCGGTACCAGCTCGGCGAGGTCGGCGGCGCATTTCTCGATGGTCTTCACGTCGTTATGCAGGTAATAGACCTGGCCGCCACGCAGCAACTCACGCAGCAAGGCCTCTTTGACCGTGCTCTTGTTCTGCTCCATGACGAAGGTGCGTACCGACAGGCGGCGGGCTGGCGGGGTGGCGATGATCGACAGGTCGCGCATGCCCGACACCGCCATGTTCAGCGTGCGCGGAATCGGCGTGGCGGTCAGTGTCAGGATGTCGACTTCGCTGCGCAGGGCCTTGAGCTGTTCTTTCTGGCGCACGCCGAAACGGTGTTCCTCGTCGATGATCACCAGGCCGAGGTTTTTGATCTTCACATCATCCTGCAGCAGCTTGTGCGTGCCGATGACGATGTCGATCTTGCCTTCGGCCAGATCGGCGACGGCGGCATTCACTTCCTTGGCCGACTTGAAGCGGCTCATCACTTCCACGGTCACCGGCCAGTCGGCGAAGCGGTCGCGGAAGCTGTTGTAATGCTGCTGGGCGAGCAGGGTGGTCGGCACCAGGATCGCCACCTGGCGACCACCGTGCACGGCGATGAACGCGGCGCGCATCGCCACTTCGGTCTTGCCGAAGCCGACGTCGCCGCACACCAGGCGATCCATCGGCTTGGGCGCGAGCATGTCTTCGCGCACCGCCTCAATGGTGGTCTGCTGGTCCGGGGTTTCTTCGAACGGGAAACCGGCGCTGAAGGTGGCGTAATCGGCTTTCGGATCGGCGAAAGCGTAGCCTTCGCGGGCGGCGCGGCGTGCATAGATGTCGAGCAACTCGGCGGCCACGTCGCGCACCTGTTCGGCGGCTTTGCGCTTGGCTTTCTGCCAGGTCTCGGAACCGAGGCGGTGCAGCGGGGCCAGCGCGTCATCGCTGCCGGTGTAGCGGGCGATCAGGTGCAGGTTGGCCACCGGCACGTAGAGCTTGGCGCCTTCGGCATATTCCAGGGCAAGGAATTCGGCGGTCTGGTTGTCGATTTCCAGGGTTGCCAGGCCCAGGTAACGGCCGACACCGTGGTCGATGTGCACCACCGGCGCACCTTCGCGCAACTCGGTGAGGTTCTTGATGACGGCATCGTTGTTGGCATCGGCGCGTTTTTCCCGGCGCCGGCGCTGCATCACGCGCTGACCGAACAACGGGCTTTCGGCAACCAGGGCCAGGGCTGGATCGTCCAGCACCAGGCCTTCATCCAGCGGCGCGATGGTGATCGCCAGGCGGTCTTTGCCGGCGACGAAATCCGGCCAGCTGTCGACGGTTTTCGGTCGCAGCTTCAGGCGTTCCAGCAGCTCCAGCAGCACTTCGCGACGGCCTGCGGATTCGGCGGTGAACAGCACGCGACCGGGGAACTGGTCGAGGAAGTCCGCCAATGCCGCCAACGGCTGGGTAGCCTTGGCTTCGATGGCCAGGTTCGGCAACTCGCGAGCCGGGAAGCGCTCGCGACCGACACCGCTTTCCACATCCTGTTGACTGGCCACCACGCGCGGCCAGTTCTTCAGGCGTGCGAAGCAATCTTCCACCGGCAGGAACAGTTCGGCGGGCGGCAATAAAGGACGGGACGGGTCGACACGGCGTTCTTCATAGCGATTGCGCACGTCGTTCCAGAAGTTTTCCGCGGCTTGCTCGATGCCCGGCAGGGAAAACACTTGCGTGTCCTGGGGCAGGTAATCGAACAGCGTCGAGGTTTCTTCGAAGAACAGCGGCAGGTAGTACTCGATGCCGGCCGGGGTAATCCCGCTGCTCAGGTCCTGGAAGATCGGGCAGCGGCGGAAGTCGACGTCAAAACGCTCACGGAAGCGCGCCTTGAAACGGGTGACCGCTTCTTTCTGTAGCGGGAACTCCTTGGCCGGCAACAGCTTGACCGAGTCGACTTTGTCGATGGAACGCTGGTTCTCCGGGTCGAAGGTGCGCAGGGTTTCGATTTCGTCGTCGAACAGGTCGATGCGATACGGCAGCTTGCTGCCCATCGGGAACAGATCGATCAACGAGCCGCGAACCGTGAACTCGCCGTGTTCATACACCGTATCGACGTAGCGATAACCCGTGGCTTCAAGCCGGGTGCGCATCTGCTCGACGTCGAGTTTCTGGCCGATGTCCAGCACCAGGCTGCTGCCGAGCAGGAATCTGGTCGGTGCCAGGCGATGCAGGGCGGTGGTGATCGGCACCACCAGTACGCCATGGCTCAGTTCCGGCAACCGGTACAGGCTGGCGATGCGCTGGGAAATGATGTCCTGGTGCGGCGAGAACAGGTCGTAGGGCAGGGTTTCCCAGTCGGGAAAGTGCAGTACGGGCAAATCCGGGGCGAAGAAACCCAGCTCCTGTTCCAGCCGTTCGGCACTTTGGCTGTCGGCGGTCAGCAGCAGGGTAAAGCGCTTGGCAGCGCTGGCGGCCTCGGCGATGGCCAGGCTCAGGGCTGCACCGGGCAGGTTGCCCCAGTGCTGTTTACCTGCCGCGGCAGGGAGAAGCGGTAGACGCAGAACGGGCACGGAAGGTTGAGCTCCAAGCGTTGCGACAAAGTCGGTAATTGTAGCGGTCTACGATGCCGCCTGTCAGTTGCTGACTGCGTCTAAAGCACGGGTTTGGTGAAATGTAGTGGTAAAGACAAAATTCTACGGTTTTTTGCCAAAAATTATTGAATATGTAGTGGCAAAAGCAACGAGTGTTACGGAGGGTTACGGATAACGAGGCGTGACCTCCAAAAAATTGACTACGCTGAAAGCCCCGGTTTTATTGGGTTTGCGCGAGGCGCAATTTTTTTGAACGACGAATTGTTACGTAAAGCACGACGGGCGCGCATTGCTACCGCTGTCACTCGGCGGCATAATGTAGCCCCTTTTTTCTGCCCCTACATGTGGAAGGTTCCCGTGACTCAGAAGCCCGACCAGTGTCTTGGTGAATGGATCGACCGTGAAGCACTCGCAGAAGCGATGATTCCGCTTATCGGTCAGCTCTACCGCAATAACAACGTGGTGAGCTCGATCTATGGCCGCAGCCTGATCAATCGTTCAGTCATTGCGATTCTCAAAGCTCACCGCTTTGCTCGTCACCGTCAGTCCGACGAGTGCGAGCTGTCCGTCCACGAAACATTCCCGCTGATCAAGGCGATGAGCGAACTCAAGCTTGGCGCCGCTTCGGTGGACCTGGGCAAGCTGGCGGCCAAATTCAAGGCCGAAGGCAATGGTCGTACTGCCGAGCAGTTCGTCCGTGAAGAACTGGCTGACGTGGTTGGCCAGCAAAACGCATCGGCCCGCAAAGGCACCGACGTAGTCCTCTACGGCTTCGGTCGTATCGGCCGTCTGCTGGCGCGCATCCTGATCGAGAAAACCGGTGGCGGCGACGGCCTGCGCCTGCGTGCCATCGTTGTCCGCAAGGGCGCCGAGAACGACCTGGTCAAGCGCGCCAGCCTGCTGCGTCGTGACTCGGTGCATGGTCCGTTCGATGGCACCATCACCATCGATGAAGCCAACAACACCATCACCGCCAACGGCAACCTGATCCAAGTTATCTACGCCAAGAGCCCGGCCGAAGTCGACTACACCCAGTACGGCATCGAAAACGCTCTGATCGTCGACAACACCGGTGTATGGCGTGACGCCGACGGCCTGGGCCAGCACCTGGCCTGCCCGGGCGCTGCCCGCGTGATCCTCACCGCACCTGGCAAGGGCGCGCTGAAGAACATCGTGCACGGCATCAACCACGGCGACATCACCCCTGACGACAAGATCATCTCGGCGGCGTCCTGCACCACCAACGCCATCGTGCCGGTGCTCAAGGCAGTCAACGACAAGTACGGCATCGTCAACGGCCACGTCGAAACCGTTCACTCGTTCACCAACGACCAGAACCTGATCGACAACTTCCACAAGGGCAGCCGTCGTGGCCGCGCCGCGCCGCTGAACATGGTGATCACCGAGACCGGTGCCGCCACCGCAGCCGCCAAGGCGCTGCCAGTGCTCAAGGGCAAGCTGACCGGCAACGCGATTCGCGTTCCTACGCCGAACGTGTCGATGGCCATCCTGAACCTGAACCTGGAAAAGGCCACCACTCGCGAAGAGATCAACGAGTACCTGCGCCAGATGGCCATGCACTCGGATCTGCACAAGCAGATCGACTACGTGAGCTCTCAGGAAGTGGTTTCCACCGACTTCGTTGGCTCGCGCCACGCAGGCGTAGTGGACGCTGAAGCGACCATCACCCAGGATAACCGCGTTGTTCTGTACGTCTGGTACGACAACGAGTTCGGTTACAGCTGCCAGGTGGTTCGCGTGATGGAAGACATGGCCGGTGTAAACCCGCCAGCATTCCCGCGTTAAGCCTTAGCTGCACATGAAAACGCCCCGACTTTGGTCGGGGCGTTTTTGTTTGGGCTGCTTTTGTTCGTTGAGGGGGGGTGTTGTTCGGCCGGCCTCTTCGTCGGATCGCCGCCCGGACCAAGCCCGCTCCCACAGGGATTGTGGCCGACCGTGGGATTGGCGGTCACTGAAGATCAAAATTGTGGGAGCGGGCTTGCTCGCGAAAGCGGTGGACCAGTCGACATCTCTGTTGAATGTGCCGGCCTCTTCGCGAGCAAGCCCGCTCCCACAGTTCTATCGCATAATGGCTGGCCCTGGCGGCGTGTCAGGGTATGTATTGGGGAGCTCGGGAATTGTTGATCAGGTGGCAGGGGGTGGCATTTTTGCTGCTCGGCGCACTATCAGGCTGTGGCAACAGCGACGCCCTCGAAAGCTTCGGCGGCCCGACCATGGGCAGCACTTATTCGATCAAGTACGTACGCCATGCCGGCCTTCCGGCACCTGGCGAAGTCCGTGTCCAGGTCGAGCAAATCCTCGCTGACGTGGACCGGCAAATGTCAACTTACCGCAGCGACTCGGACATCGAACGCTTCAATGCATTGCCGGCCAACGACTGTCAGGCAATGCCGGCGTCGATCCTCGAGTTGGTCCGCGTGGGCGAGCAACTGTCCGTGCAAAGCGAGGGTTCCTACGATCTGACGGTGGAGCCGTTGCTGAACCTCTGGGGATTTGGTCCGCAGGCCCGGGAGGAGAAGGTCCCGGCCGCCGAAGCGCTCGCTGAAGCCCGCCGGCGTGTCGGCCATCAGCACTTGCGCATCGATGGCGACAATTTGTGCAAGGACGCCGCCGTCGAGGTCGATTTCAACAGCATCGCCGCCGGTTATGCGGTGGACACGATTGCCGAAAAACTCGAGGCGATGGGCATCCACGACTACCTCGTGGAGGCGACGGGCGAGCTCAAGGCAGCCGGTAAGAAAGCCGATGGTTCGCCATGGCGCATTGCCCTGGAAGAGCCGCGCGATGACCAACAGGTGGCCGAGCGCATCGTTGCGGTCGACGGTTATGGCCTTTCAACTTCCGGCGACTACCGGAATTATTTCGAGCAAGGCGGGCAGCGTTTTTCCCACACCTTCGATGCCCGCATCGGTGCGCCCGTCTCACACGCCCTGGCGTCCGTCACGGTGATTCATCCTTCAGCGTTGATGGCCGATGGCTTGTCGACGCTGTTGCTGATTCTTGGGCCGGAACGCGGTTGGGACTACGCGGAAAAACACGATATCGGCGCATTTTTTGTGATTCGCGCCGATACAGGTTTCGTCACACGCAGTAGTCACGCTTTTGAGCGCCTCAGTGGCAAAAAAACCGAATGATTTCGGCGATTTGAGCATTGAAAACTGGCGTTGTAGCGCAGGCAAAAGTAGCCTACGACGCGACCAAGGGTTAATGTGCCCGGCGTTGACGCTTCTATAGACTGTGTCCGGGTTCTGTACTGGCCCCAAATTGTTCCTTCATGCCACAGATTGGCGTGATTTAGCCGCAGGTGCCGAGGGTGCCGCGGCCTGTTCTGAGGAGTACGCATGGCTGTCTACAACTACGACGTGGTGGTGTTGGGTTCCGGCCCGGCGGGGGAAGGCGCGGCAATGAACGCCGCCAAGGCAGGGCGCAAGGTGGCGATGGTCGATAGCCGTCGCCAGGTCGGCGGCAACTGCACTCACTTGGGCACCATCCCCTCCAAGGCACTGCGTCACTCGGTGCGGCAGATCATGCAGTTCAACACCAACCCGATGTTCCGGGCCATTGGTGAACCGCGCTGGTTCTCGTTCCCGGACGTACTGAAAAGCGCCGAGAAAGTCATCTCCAAGCAAGTCGCTTCGCGTACCGGCTACTATGCCCGCAACCGCGTCGACGTGTTCTTCGGCACCGGCAGCTTCGCCGACGAGCAAACCATCGAAGTGGTCTGCGCCAACGGCGTGGTCGAGAAACTGGTGGCCAAGCACATCATCATCGCCACCGGTTCGCGTCCGTATCGCCCGGCGGACATCGATTTCCACCACCCGCGTATCTACGATAGCGACACCATCCTCAGCCTCGGCCACACCCCGCGCAAGCTCATCGTTTACGGCGCAGGCGTGATCGGGTGCGAATACGCCTCGATCTTCAGCGGCCTGGGTGTGCTGGTCGAGCTGGTGGACAACCGTGGCCAGTTGCTGAGCTTCCTGGACTCGGAAATCTCCCAGGCCCTGAGCTATCACTTCAGCAACAACAACATCACGGTTCGCCACAACGAAGAGTATGACCGCGTCGAAGGCGTGGACAACGGCGTGATCCTGCACCTCAAGTCCGGCAAGAAGATCAAGGCCGACGCCTTGCTCTGGTGCAACGGCCGTACCGGCAACACCGATCAGTTGGGTCTGGAAAACATCGGCGTGAAGGTCAACAGCCGTGGCCAGATCGAAGTCGACGAGGCGTATCGCACCTGCGTGCCGAACATCTATGGCGCCGGTGACGTGATCGGTTGGCCGAGCCTGGCCAGTGCCGCCCACGACCAGGGCCGTTCGGCCGCTGGCAGCATTGTCGACAACGGCAGCTGGCGTTTCGTGAATGACGTGCCGACCGGCATCTACACCATTCCGGAGATCAGCTCGATCGGCAAGAACGAGCAGGAGCTGACCCAGGCCAAGGTGCCGTACGAAGTCGGCAAGGCGTTCTTCAAGAGCATGGCGCGGGCGCAGATTGCCGGTGAGCCGCAAGGCATGCTGAAGATCCTGTTCCACCGTGAAACCCTGGAAGTGCTGGGCGTTCACTGCTTCGGTTATCAGGCGTCGGAGATCGTGCACATCGGTCAGGCGATCATGAACCAGCCGGGCGAACAGAACACGCTGAAGTATTTCGTCAACACCACGTTCAACTACCCGACCATGGCCGAAGCCTATCGGGTCGCGGCGTACGACGGCCTCAACCGGCTTTTTTGAGCGGCTCCGGCCGGTGGCCTGAGCCGGCCGGGGAGACCGATTTCAGCAATTCTCGAGCGTGGCGCTGGCCAAACCGGGAAAGTCTGTAATCAGGCTGTCAACGCCGAAGTCGGCGAGTCTGCGCATCAGCGCAGGCTCGTTGACGGTCCACACCGACACATGCAACCCCTGACGCTGCGCCTTTTGCAGGCGTTCCGGCGTACACAGGGTCCAGTTCAGCGCCAGAATCTCACAGCCATAACTGGCCGCGACCTTCAGCGGGTCGAGCCAGGCGTACTCCGCCACCAGTCCGCGGGACACGTCCGGCACCAGTTCCAGCGCAGCCTTGAGCACTTCACGGGAGCTCGAGGTGATGGTCACCTTGTCCATCAGGCCATGACGCTGGGCCATTTCGCGAATCGCCAGCACGGTGGTCGCGGCACGCATCCGTGATGCGCTCTTGACTTCCAGCTGCCAGTGATCGAAGTCGCACTTCTCGAACAGCTCTTCCAGCGTCGGAATCGGGCACGGCTTGATCCAGCCCGGGCCACCCTTGCGCGCGTCATAGGTCACAAGCTCGGCCGCCGTGTGTTCGACGACCTTGCCGCGACGGTCCGTGGTGCGCTTGAGGGTCGGGTCGTGGATGACCATCAACTCGCCGTCCCTGGACAGGTGCAGGTCCAGTTCGCAGCGACGCACGCCGTGCTTGAGACATTCCTGAAAGCTGGTCAGGGTGTTTTCCGGTGCTTCGCCCTTGGCGCCGCGATGGCCGTAGATGAGGGTCACGGTTCTTCCTTAAATTAATTGCCTGATTCGAGTTGTTCGCGGGCCAGGCGTCGTTCCTGGGCCTGCTTCTGCAAGATGTGGCGGGCCAACAGTTGGCGCTGGGCGTCGGTCAGGTGTTCGAACTCGGTGCCGACGTCATAGCCATCGCCCTTGCGGTCGCAATGGGTGACGCGGGCGCGCAGCAGCAGGCCCAGGGCTTGCGGCATCAGCACCAGCTTGACCGACAGGTGTGCGCCGGCGGCGATGGGCGATGGGTGCTGAAAGTCGATGCCGCCTTCGGAGATGATCACCGGCTGTGGTTCGCCAATCTGCCCGAGCACGGTGATGGCGATCACCTGGCTCAGCAGATCGATGCGTTTGTTCTGTGATTTCAAGAATGCCGCAATGTTGCGGTCGCGCTCATTGATCTGGCGCAACAGGTGCTGCGACTCGAATTCACTGAGGTGCAGTTCGCTGAGCAAGTTGAAGAGTGGGGAAGCATCCTGCAACACTTCCTGGCCTGCGGCTTCAGAAGCGGACAGGGGCCGAATTTCCAGTGCGATCGTATCCTCGATACGGTAGTATTCGCGGCGATCTTCTTCATCTAATGTCGACATGGCGAACCCATGGTAGCGGCGGTGGTCTGAGTGTAAAGCTGGTTATCGACCCCCGCCACAAGGACGTTCCTTTTCCCTCCGAACAAGCCCCGACATGTTCAGACCTCTCTTCGTATTTATCGGCACGCGTTACACCCGTGCAAAGCGTCGCAATCATTTTGTGTCATTCATTTCCCTGACTTCGATGATCGGGCTCGCCCTTGGCGTGGTCGTGATGATCGTGGTGCTGTCGGTGATGAACGGCTTCGATCATGAGATGCGCACCCGCGTGCTGGGCATGGTGCCCCACGCGACCATCGAGTCCGGCGAGCCGATCAGTGATTGGCAAAGCCTGGCGGCCAAGGTCAGGCAGAACCCGCAAGTGACGGCCGTGGCGCCGTTTACGCAAATGCAGGGGTTGCTGACCAATAACGGCAAGGTCTCGAAGGTCCTGCTCAATGCCATCGACCCGGCGCAAGAGCGCCAGGTGTCGATCATCGATCACTTCATGACCCAGGGTAAACTCGACGATTTGGTGCCGGGCGAGTTCGGCATCGTCATCGGCGACAAGGCCGCAGCCAAGCTCGGTGCGGTCATCGGCGACAAGCTGACCTTCGTCGCGCCGGAGGTCACCGTGACCCCGGCCGGGATGTTCCCGCGCATGAAACGCTTTACCGTGGTCGGCATTTTCCATGTCGGCGCCGGTGAGCTCGATGGCTACCTCGGCGTCACCAACCTGCAGGATCTGGCCCGGCTGCATCGCTGGAAACCGGATCAGGTCCAGGGCCTGCGCCTGAAGTTCGACGACTTGTTCCAGGCGCCGCGCACTGCGTGGAGCATTGCCCGCGATCTCGGCGAAGACCGTTTCTACGCCCGCGACTGGACCCGCACCCACGGCAACCTGTACCAGGCGATCCGCATGGAAAAAGCCATGATCGGCCTGTTGCTGCTGCTGATCGTTGCCGTCGCGGCATTCAACATCATTTCCACGCTGGTGATGGTGGTGAACGACAAGAAGGGCGACATTGCGATCCTGCGCACACTGGGCGCTACGCCGGGCACGATCATGCGCACCTTCATGGTGCAGGGTACGGTCATTGGTGTGGTCGGCACGGCCATTGGCGCCGTGGTCGGGATCTTCGCCGCATTGAACGTCAGTGCCGCAATCTCGGCCCTCGAAGGCCTGATCGGCCACAAATTCCTCAACGCCGACGTGTACTTCATCGATTACCTGCCGTCGCAAGTGCAGAGCCAGGACGTTGTCATGGTCTGCGCCGCCGCGTTGATCCTGAGTTTCCTCGCCACCCTGTATCCAGCCTGGCGTGCCGCGCGCACCCAGCCTGCGGAGGCGCTACGTTATGAGTGAGTCGGGCATGAGTGAAAAAGCAATCTTGAGCTGCCGCAACCTGGGCAAATCCTACGAGGAAGGTCCGGAGTCGGTAGAGGTCCTGGCCGGGCTGCAACTGGAAATGCATCCGGGCGAGCGTGTGGCGATTGTCGGCAAGTCGGGCTCGGGCAAAAGCACCTTGCTCAACCTGTTGGGCGGCCTCGATACGCCGACCAAGGGCAGCGTCTGGCTCGATGGCGAAGAACTGTCGGCGCTGAGCGAGAAGAAACGCGGCCTGCTGCGTAACCGAGCCCTGGGCTTCGTGTACCAGTTCCACCACCTGCTGCCGGAATTCACCGCGCTGGAAAACGTCTGCATGCCGCTGCTGATTGGCAAGACCGCGATCCCGGAAGCGCGCCAGCGTGCCACGGCGCTGCTGGAGCGGGTAGGGCTGGGCCACCGGCTGGAACACAAACCGGCCGAATTGTCCGGTGGTGAGCGCCAGCGCGTGGCCATCGCCCGCGCCCTGGTCAACACACCAGGCCTGGTGATGCTCGACGAGCCGACCGGCAACCTCGACGCCCACACCGCCCAGGGCATTCAGGACTTGATGCTGGAACTCAGCACCTCGATGCGCACGGCGTTCCTGGTGGTGACCCACGACATGAACCTGGCCCGCCAGATGGACCGAGTCCTGCACCTGCAGGAAGGTTGCCTCACGCCCATCTGATTGGCTGCAACCCGATGCCTGGAAAGGCGTCGGGTCTTTTATTTTTATACGGTGCCCCAGCGAATGTTCAGACCGTTATCGATCTTTATCGGCACGCGCTATACCCGCGCCAAGCGTCGTAATCGCTTTGTTTCCTTCATTTCGATGACCTCGATGATAGGCCTCGCCCTGGGCGTGCTCTCCATGATCGTGGTGTTGTCGGTGATGAACGGCTTCCAGCGCGAAATGAGCTCGCGCATCCTCGGCATGGTGCCGCATGCCACCATCGTCGGCGTCAACCCGATTGACGACTGGAAGCCCGTGGCAGCGGCGGCGATGAAAAACCCGGAAGTGACGGCGGCGGTGCCGTTCACCGAGATGGAAGGCATGCTGTCCTACAAGGGTACGATGCAGCCCATCCAGGTCAGCGGTGTCGACCCGGCGCTGGAAGGCCAGGTGTCGATTGTCGCCAAGCATATCGTCCAGGGTAGTCTCGAGGCCCTGAAGCCGGGCGAATTCGGCGTGGTGATCGGCGAGATCACGGCGCGGCGCTTCCGCTTGAACGTCGGCGACAAGATCACCCTGATCGTGCCGGAAGTCAGCAATGCGCCGGGCGGCATCACCCCGCGTATGCAACGGCTCAATGTGGTCGGTGTGTTCAAGGTCGGTGCCGAGCTGGATGGCACCATGGCCCTGATCCACATGGCCGATGCCGCGCAGATGCAGCACTGGGAACCGGATCAGGTGCAGAGCGTGCGCCTGGCGGTGAAGGACCTGTACGCCGCGCCGCAAGTGTCGAGCGACATCGCCACGGGGCTGGGCGCCGCCTACAAGGCTGACGACTGGACCCACACCCAGGGCAGCCTGTTCAGTGCGATGAAGATGGAAAAAACCATGATCGGCCTGCTGTTGCTGATGATCGTCGCGGTAGCGGCGTTCAACATCATCGCGACCCTGATCATGGTGGTGAACGACAAGGGCGCGGACATCGCGATCCTGCGCACCATCGGTGCCACGCCACGGCAGATCATGGCGATCTTCATGGTGCAGGGCACGGTGATCGGTATTGTCGGCACCTTGATTGGCGGTGTGCTGGGCGTGATTGCCGCGCTGAACGTCAGCCAGATCGTGGGCTGGATCGAACGTGTCAGCGGGCAGCACATCTTCAGTTCGGACGTGTATTTCGTCAGCAACCTGCCGTCGGAGCTGCAAGGCGGCGATGTGGCGTTGATCTGCACGGCGGGCTTTGTCCTGAGCTTCCTGGCCACGGTTTACCCGGCATGGCGGGCGGCGAAGATCGAGCCGGCTCACGCACTGAGATATTCGTAACCAGTAACACCGCCATCGCGAGCAAGCTCGCTCCCACATTAGATCTGAGTCTACTCGGTCAACTGTGGGAGCGAGCTTGCTCGCGATGAGGCCGGAACTACTGGCCTCAGTCTCCTTTTGGCAACTCAATCACAAACCGCGTCCACCCATTCTCCGATTCGCAACGAATCTGCCCGCCATGGGCGCGGATGATCGACTGGGTTATCGCCAGGCCCAACCCGGCATGCTCACTGCTGCCTTCCTGCCGCGCCGGATCGGCCCGGTAGAAGCGATCAAACAAACGCGGCAGCAACGCCCCGTCAATGCCTTCGCCGCTGTTCTCGACCGTCAGGCTCAACCCCTTGGGCTGCTCGACAATCCGCACCCGGACCTCGCCCTCGGCCGGTGTAAACCGCAATGCATTGTCCAGCAGATTGGACAGCGCCCGACGCAACATGCTGCGATCGCCTTCCATGCGCGCGTTACCGTCACGGCTCAATTTCACCTGGGCGTCCTCTGCCAGCGGCGCAAAAAACTCCAGCAGCAGATCCGCTTCCTGCCCCAGCTCCAAGGGCTCGCGCTTGGGCATCAACAGGCCATGGTCCGCCTTGGCCAGATACAGCATGTCGTTGACCAGTTGCGCCATCCATTGCAGTTCTTCGAGGTTACTGTGCAAGGCTTCGCGGTAGTCCTCGATGGGGCGGAGGCGGGTGAGGGTGACCTGGGTGTGGGTCAGCAGGTTCGATAATGGCGTACGCAATTCATGGGCGATGTCGGCAGAGAACGCGGACAGGCGCTGAAAAGAGTCGTCGAGGCGTCCGAGCATGGCGTTGAAGTTGTGGGCCATGTCCGCCAGTTCCGGTGGCATGTTTTCTTCTGGCAACCGCATGTTCAGTGATTGCGCGGAAACACCGCTGGCTACCGCACTGATGCGTCGCAACGGGCGCAAGCCGCTGCGCGCCGCCCAGGCCCCCAGCAGTGCGGTGGCCAGGGCCGACAGGCCGACGGTCAGCCAGATCAGATGCTGCATGCGTTGCAGAAAGTGCTGGTGGTGGGTGATGTCCAGCAGCAGGGTCAGTTGCGGTGAGTCGGGTTTGTCCGCAACAAGCGGCGCATTCAGCACGCGGTAATCCGTGCCTTCATGGCTCACCGTCGACAATCCGGGCTGGCGCGGCAACAGCTGCGGAAGGTTTGCCGAGCTGTCATACCGGCGCTGACCGTCGCTGCCGGTGATGCGCAGTGACAGATCAGCCTGCCGGCTCAGTTCCTCCGTCAGCTTCACTTCGCTGTCACTCGATTGGAAGTCGTTTAGGGCCCGACGCAAGCCCATCAGCTTGGCGTCCAGCAATTGCTGGTCGAGCTCAACAAAGTGCGCCTCACTGGCGCGGCTGAACAGCACCCCGGCGAACAGCGACACCACGGCGGTGCAGGCGGCAAACAACAGCGCCAGGCGGCTGCTCAAGGAGAGACGACGCATCAGGCAGGGCGCTCTTCAAGCACGTAGCCCATGCCTCGCACGGTGTGGATCAGCTTGTTGGGGAATTCGTCGTCGATCTTCAGGCGCAGGCGGCGGATCGCCACCTCGATGACATTGGTGTCGCTGTCGAAATTCATGTCCCAGACCTGGGACGCAATCAGCGACTTGGGCAGGACTTCGCCCTGGCGGCGCAGGAGCATTTCCAGCAGGGCGAACTCCTTGGCGGTCAGGTCGATCCGCTGGCCGCTGCGTTCGACCCGGCGCCGGATCAGGTCCAGGCGCAAATCGGCCAGTTGCAGGCTGGTCTCTTGAGGCGTGGCGCTACCGCGACGCAACAGGCTGCGGACCCGGGCCAGCAGTTCGGAAAAAGCAAACGGCTTGACCAGATAGTCATCGGCGCCCAGTTCGAGGCCGTGAACCCTGTCCTCCACGGCGTCACGCGCTGTCAGAAAAAGTACCGGCGTATCCAGGCCGGCGCTGCGCACGGCTTGCAGGATCTGCCAGCCATCGCGGCCGGGCAGCATCACATCGAGAATCAGCAGGGCATACTCGCCAGTGAGGGCCAGTTGCTGGCCGGTGTTGCCATCGGCCACCAGTTCCGTGTTGAACCCGGCCTCGGCCAGACCCTGACGCAGGTAGTGGCCGGTCTTTGGTTGGTCTTCGACAATCAGCAGTTTCATGGGCGACTCATGGCAAATGGAACGAACGCTTTATACCGTGGGCAGCGTTCATTCAGGTCAACCTGACAAAGTTGTAATCCGGCTGTCAGGTTACGGGCAGTGGCAGCAGTTTAGAGTTTTCCTCATGCTTAGCCTTATCTTGTTGGAGTACGACGATGTTTTCACGCAAATCCCTGGCGCAAATCCTCTGTTTGCTGGCGCTGAGCTCACCGGTGTGGGCGGCTGGCGGACATGCCTACGATTTCGGCCAGCCGGCTCCGGCGGCCAAGGCGACTCGCAGTGTCGAACTGGTCATGGGGGACATGTCCTTCACGCCGAAGGCCATCGACATCAAGGCCGGGGAAACCGTGCGCTTCGTGCTGGTCAATAAGGGCCAGTTGCTGCATGAGTTCAATCTGGGGGATGCGGCGATGCACGCCAGGCACCAGCAGGAAATGTTGCAGATGCAACAGGGCGGCATGCTGACGCCAACCGGCATGAAGGCCATGGACCACGGCAGCATGGCCGGCATGGATCACGGCAAAATGGATCACGGCATGAAGCACGACGACCCCAACAGCGTGCTGGTGGAGCCGGGCAAGACCGCCGAGCTGACCTGGACCTTCAGTGAGGCCACCGGCCTTGAGTTTGCCTGCAACATCCCCGGTCATTATCAGGCCGGCATGGTCGGCAAACTGACTGTCAGTCAGTAAGCACTCAAAGGCGAGAGCAAAGGCTGATAGAATCCGCTGATTCTTCAGTCAGGTTTCCGCCATGCATCCCGCAGCCGAACACTCGCCGCTGGGCAAGTCCAGCGAATACATCGCCACCTACACGCCGTCCCTGCTGTTCCCGATCCCGCGCACCGCGAAGTGGGCGGAGCTGGGCCTGACGGCTGAAACCCTGCCGTACAAAGGCGTGGACTTCTGGAACTGCTTCGAACTGTCCTGGCTGCTGCCGTCGGGCAAGCCGGTGGTGGCGATCGGCGAATTCAGCATTCCGGCGGACTCGCCGAACATCATCGAGTCGAAATCGTTCAAGCTCTACCTCAACTCCCTGAACCAGACGCCGTTTGCCGACACCGCGAGCCTCGAGGCGACGCTGGCCAAGGACTTGTCGGCGGCTGCCGGCAAGCCGGTGGGGGTGCGCATTCGCAGTCTCAAGGATGTCGAGCGCGAAGGCGTCGTGGCTTTGCCGGGCGTGTGCATCGACGAACTGGATATCAGCGTCAGCAACTACGAGCATCCACGGCCGGAACTGCTGCGTTGCGATGATTCGCGCATGGTCGAGGAGAGTGTGCACAGTCATTTGCTCAAGTCCAACTGCCCGGTCACCAGCCAGCCGGACTGGGGCAGCGTGGCGGTGGAGTACCGTGGTGCGGCGCTGGATCATGCGAGTCTGCTCGAGTACATCGTCAGCTTCCGTCAGCATTCGGACTTCCATGAGCAGTGCGTGGAGCGGATCTTCCTCGACCTGCAGCGGTTGCTGAAACCGGAGAAACTGACGGTGTACGCGCGTTATGTGCGTCGTGGCGGCCTGGATATCAACCCGTATCGCAGCACTGAAGCGGTGCAACTGCCGAACCATCGCCTGGTCCGCCAATAACGTAACCCTGTGGGAGCGGGCTTGCTCGCGAAGGCGTACTGTCAGCCAATGAAGTTGTCGACTGACACTCCGCCTTCGCGAGCAAGCCCGCTCCCACAGGAGATTGCGTTTCAGATCGTGGAAATTAAAAAACCCCGCCATCGCCAGCGGGGTTTTTTGCATCAGGAGGGTTCAGATTCCCATATTGACCAAGGCCTGCCCGATGTTGCGCAGGGTCCCGGCAAGGGTCGGATGTTCGAGCTCGAAGCGTTCGACGGCGAGGTTGACGTTGTCGGCGATACTGGAATCCTTGGTCTTGGTTTCGAGTTCAAGCTCAAGTTCGATCTGTTGCATCAGCGCGTGCAGATCTTCCCGTTCAACATCGGACAGTGGAGGATTCTGTTCCAATTGCTCGCGCAGGGCATTGAGCTGTTCTTGCAGTTCGCGGGCAGGCATGGCGTTCTTCCTTCTCTCGATTGGCACTGGCATAGACCGCAGCGGTCCGCCAAAGGTCTATGGCTGACCTTTAGATTAATCCACTCCTGTCTAACCTGCATGATCTCGATCAGGGCTTTTCGCCTTTGAACCGGCGCAACTGGATGTCTGCCAGGCAGGTGTCGAGTTCACCGAGGTGATCGATCACCGAATGCACGCCCAGGCCGAACAATTGCATCGTGGCCTTGCCGCGTTTGATGTCGCGCTCCTGCTGGGTCAACGCTTGCCATTGCCGGGGCGTCAACCCGCACAGCGAACCGCAGGACGCCAGGCCGATGGTCCACAGCCCGGCATTAAGCCCTGCTTGCAGGAGGCGCGGTTCACCGCTCACCAGTACACAGCCGTCGAGTCGGTCGACGTTCAGGGTCATCAGGGCTTGCCAGCAGGCATCCGGTGCAGGCCATGGGCTAATTGTTGCTGGATGTTGCGATGGTTTGATCCATTCCGGCAGTGCAGCGGCCAGAAACTGGCTGAGGTCCGAGGGCAGTTCATCGAGCCAGGCACAGGGGATTTGCTGGCGCTGCAAACTGAGCAGGCTGTCCAGTGCGCCGGGTGTGGACTCTGCCTGCTCGGCCGAGTGGCTGTCGTGGCGATGGGTGTGCGCGCCGAAATCCACCAGGCAGCCACTGAGGCCGAAGAGGACGGCGGTCAGGCGGGGTGCGGTTTGGGGCAAGGCTTCGGCGAGCGGCATGTGGACGTCCCTGAAATAGCCTGAAGGTTAGCGGGCAAGGGTGACAGTTGAGTGACATGGATGTGAATCGCTCACATTTGGCATGATTCCTTCGGCGCGGGATGCGTGCAAAGTGCCTTAAACGGCGTTTACGTCTTATACTTGCCCACTTATTGCCCGGGCCAGGCGCCCGAGCCGGTACAAACCAAGGAGTTTTTTTCTATGCGCTGGAGCAATCATCTAGCCAGGATTTGTGTATGCGCCAGTGTGATGCTGGTTCCGTTCGTTGCCCAGGCAGCCTCGGAAGATGATCCTTGGGAAAGCGTCAACCGCCCGATCTACAAGTTCAACGACGTAATCGACACCTACGCGCTGAAGCCCTTGGCCCAGGGCTACCAGTACATAACTCCGCAGTTTGTCGAAGACGGCGTTCACAACTTTTTCCGGAACATCGGCGACGTGCGCAACCTCGCCAACGATATCCTGCAGGCCAAGCCTCGTGCCGCCGGCGTTGATACCGCACGCATCATTTTCAACACCACCTTCGGCTTGCTGGGCGTGATTGATGTCGGCACCAAAATGGGCCTGCAGCGCAATGACGAAGATTTCGGCCAGACGCTGGGTTACTGGGGTGTCGGCAGCGGCCCTTACGTGATGCTGCCGCTGCTGGGCCCAAGCACCTTGCGCGATGCACCGTCCAAGTACGTCGACAGCTACACGGGCGCCTATCGCTACGTGAACGACGTTCCCGTGCGTAACTCGTTCTTCGCCCTGGACATCATCGATACGCGTGCCAACCTGCTGTCGAGCGAGAAGCTGATCAGTGGCGACAAGTACACCTTCATCCGTAATGCGTACCTGCAGAACCGGGAATTCAAGGTGAAAGACGGTCAGGTCGAAGACGATTTCTGATTTCGACCGGTAAAGTGAAAAAAGGCGGCCATCAAGGTCGCCTTTTTTGTTTGCGAAGACCCGCATGCGAATGAAATCGCGCTTTTCACTGGCGTCCCGACCGGTTTGACTCGCGGGTTCGAACCTTCCATTGGGTTACGGATTTGACTGTTCTTATAACTCTCGGTGATTTGACAAGCAAAGACGTCAAGCGACCATCGGCGTGAGCTTGAAACGCCCCGCGGATGGGAGTACCGTCTGCGCCTTAGAAGGGCACCTCTGGTGTACACGTGTGTAGGGCAAATGCCCGAAAGCGGTGCGACAGAGAGGCTAGAAAGCGAATCCAGTAGTGAGTGCCGGGTCAAATTCCCCGCCTGCTACGCCAACCTAATTCTGGCGCCGTTTGCCCACATGCCAAAAACCAGTGCCACGCTGCTGATAATCGATGATGACGAAGTAGTGCGCGCGAGCCTCGCCGCCTATTTGGAAGACAGTGGTTTCAGCGTCTTGCAGGCCAGCAATGGCCAGCAGGGTCTTCAGGTATTCGAGCAAGACAAGCCCGACTTGGTCATCTGCGATCTGCGCATGCCGCAGATGGGCGGACTCGAACTCATCCGCCAGGTCACCGAGCTGTCGCCGCAAACGCCAGTGATCGTGGTGTCGGGTGCCGGCGTGATGAACGACGCGGTCGAGGCCCTGCGCCTGGGCGCGGCGGACTACCTGATCAAGCCTCTCGAAGATCTGGCCGTGCTCGAGCACTCTGTGCGCCGGGCCCTGGATCGCGCGCGCCTGCTGCTGGAGAACCAGCGCTACCGCGAGAAGCTGGAGAAGGCCAACCGTGAGCTTGAAGCCAGCCTGAACCTGCTCCAGGAAGACCAGAACGCCGGTCGCCAGGTGCAGATGAACATGCTGCCGGTCAGCCCGTGGACCATCGACGAGTTCAAATTTGCTCACCAGATCATCCCGTCGCTGTACCTGTCGGGTGATTTCGTCGACTACTTTCGCGTCGACGAGCGTCGGGTAGCGTTTTACCTGGCGGACGTTTCCGGGCATGGCGCCTCTTCAGCCTTCGTCACCGTGCTGTTGAAGTTCATGACCACGCGCTTGCTGTTCGAATCCAAGCGCAGCGGCACCTTGCCGGAATTCAAGCCTTCAGAGGTTCTTGGTCATATCAACCGGGGCCTGATCAGTTGTAAGCTGGGCAAACACGTCACAATGGTCGGTGGAGTCATCGACGAGGAGACCGGTTTGTTGACCTATAGCATCGGCGGTCATTTGCCGTTGCCAGTGTTGTACACGCCAGACAGTGTTCGTTATCTGGAAGGGCGTGGCCTGCCGGTGGGCCTCTTCAACGAAGCCACCTATGAAGACCACGTGCTGGAATTGCCACCGACGTTCAGCCTGACGCTGATGTCTGATGGCATTCTGGACCTTTTGCCAGAACCCACACTCAAAGAAAAAGAAGCGGCGTTGCCCCAAAGGGTCAAGGCGGCGGGCGGCACCCTGGATGGGCTGCGGCAGGTTTTTGGATTGGCCACGCTAGGGGAGATGCCGGATGATATCGCCCTGTTGGTGTTGAGCAGGAATCTTTGATGAGTACCGGTAGAATCCAGTTCGCCGAGCAGGACGGCACTTTCGTCCTGAAGTTCGTCGGTGAAGTTCGCCTGACCCTGTGTTCGGCGTTGGATGCGACTATTGAGCGGATCTTCAGCGCGTTGAATTTCAACGCGATCGTGATCGATCTGACCGAAACCCGCAGCATCGACAGCACCACGCTTGGCCTGCTGGCCAAGCTGTCGATCCTGTCGCGGCAGAAAGTCGGCCTTCTGCCGACCGTCGTCACCACCCACGAAGACATCACGCGGCTGTTGCAGTCCATGGGCTTCGAGCAGGTCTTCAACATCGTCGACAAGCCGGTGCCCTGCCCGGAATGCCTGGACGACCTGCCAGACCAGGATCAGTCCGAAGAAGTGGTGCGGATCAAGGTGCTCGAAGCGCACAAGATCCTCATGGGCCTGAACGACACCAATCGTGAAGCCTTCCATGACCTGGTGAATGCGCTGGAGCGGCACTGATTTCGCAGAGAGTGGGGCTTCTGTGGTGAGGGGGCTTGCCCCCGTTGGGCTGCGAAGCAGCCCTGAACCATGTAACTACATTCCTTCTGAGATACCAGGTTGCAGACTTCGCGGCTGCTGCGCAGCCGAACGGGGCGGTGCGGCGATCCGACAAGCCCCCTCGCCACAAATGATCATTTTCTCTAAACCATCATCTGGCACATAATCGAGCGACACAAAAAAGGGCGAACCCACCAGGGTTCGCCCTTTTTGCATGACTCCCGCTCAGATCACAGCTTGGCCTGCAACAGCGCCTCAAGCTTCTCCTGATCCCGCGCGAACTGACGAATACCTTCAGCCAGCTTCTCGGTGGCCATCGCATCTTCGTTGGACAACCAGCGGAACTGCGATTCATTGAGGCTCAGGCGCGCTTCGCCGGCGTGGCCTGGCGCCAGTTTGCGCTCCAGCTTGCCGGTATCCGCTGCCAGCTTGTCGATCAGGTCCGGGCTGATGGTCAGGCGGTCGCAGCCGGCCAGTTGTTCGATCTGGCCCAGATTGCGGAAGCTCGCTCCCATGACCACGGTCTTGTAGTCATTGGCCTTGTAGTAGTTGTAGATGCGCGTCACCGACTGCACGCCCGGATCATCCGCACCGGTGTAATCGTTGCCGTTGGCTTTCTTGTACCAGTCGTAGATACGGCCCACGAACGGCGAAATCAGGAACACACCGGCATCGGCACAGGCGGCTGCCTGGGCGAAGGAGAACAGCAGGGTCAGGTTGGTCTGGATGCCTTCCTTTTCCAGGATCTCGGCGGCGCGGATGCCTTCCCAGGTGGAGGCGATCTTGATCAGTACGCGGTCGCGGCCAATGCCGGCCTTGTCGTACAGCTCGATCAGGCGATGGGCGCGCTTCAACATGGCATCGCTATCGAACGACAGGCGCGCATCCACTTCGGTGGAAATGCGGCCCGGGATCACTTTCAGGATTTCCTGACCCACGGCCACGCCGAAACGGTCGCTGGCCAGGCCCACATCGCCCTTGCAGTCGTTGACGCTGGCGTTCAGCAGCTCGGCATACGCAGGAATGGCCGCGGCCTTGAGCAGCAGGGAAGGGTTGGTGGTGGCGTCCACCGGTTTAACGCGAGCGATCGCTTCGAAGTCGCCGGTGTCGGCAACCACGGTGGTCATTTGTTTGAGTTGTTCCAGCTTGGAAGTCATGGGCGTGCTCTGTCCTATGGGTCTGATGACATTACCCGAGCGCTGACAGCCACTCAAGGGCGTGTACGTGTATAGACGGCCCCTGTGGCAACAACCTGAAAACGATTGTTTGAAAGGCGGGGCGTGGTATCGATGAATACGATGCCGAAACGCGGCACAGGTTCAAAGCAACTGACCGTCAGCGCCCCGTGGACGTACGTCCTACTGCGTTTTCAGCTGGGTAGAGACGGCCATTTTCGCCGGTTTCGCCTGGCCGTCGGAGGTCAGGAAACCAAAATTCCGCTCCCGGTCGTTGCTGCCCGTTTCACTGTTTTTCCACTCGTAAATCGATGTCAGCGGGATGTCGAGCTTCTTGACGTCGGCGATGAAGGTGCTGATTTTGCTGGCCTGGGCTTCAATCCCGCCATTTGAGCTGAGGGAGGGCACGCCCCATTCACTGATGACGCCCGGCAGATGGTAGTTCTGCTGAATGAACGCCTGGGCCTTGCTGATCTGCTCGCCGGACATGCCATAGGGGTGATAGGAGATCGCACTCAGGCATCGGGGGTATTCACCGACGATTTTCTTCAGCGCCAAGGCTGACGTCGTGCCGGCACTCGGTGGCCGGGCGAAGCCAAAGCCGATCAGCGGCGTCGATGGCGGTTGGTCCTGCAGCGACTTGCACAGGGCACTCATGAACGGCACGAAGGTCGTGTCGAGCTTCCGGGTTGGCCAGTATTTCGCCAGATCCGGTTCGTTCCATATTTCAATCGCGACGAGCTGCGTGCCGTATGACTTTTCCAGCCCCTTCACCGAACTGGCGAACGATTCGCCCGCCGCAACGAGTTCGCTGGTGTTGTCGGGCGCGGAAGTCAGCGCCTTGGTCGAGCGTACGGTCATCAGTACCGGCAGATCGGCGGACCTGGCTGCGGCAAAGGCGTCGCTTATCTGCTTTTGATACGCCGGGCCGCCCAGGCTGTTGGTCCACACGCCAAAACGCACGAATCCGAAGCCGGCGGCTTTGATCTGCTCGGCGTCGGCGGGGGAGAAGGTCTGGATCTTTACCTGGACACCGATGGTCTTGTTGGCGGCCAGTACCGGGAACAAGTCACTGGCGTAAACCTGACTGGCTGCACCCAGCATTAACAGGGTTGAGGCGCTAAGCCGTTTGAAACGTACTGCTTTCATGCCTGCACTCCTGGCGGGTAATGACATTTTCCAATCGTTGACGCGTTACTTTCATTTCGATACTCGCGAGGGTGCGAAGTGCGCGAATGTTATTTTTTGTCAGGCAATCAGTTTCGGAAAATCACAGTTATTTTTGGTCCGGTAATTCTGGTTGGGTGACTTTTGGGGGCTGTGGTACTTAATGCACTTGTATTAACAGGGCGAATCTATTTCTCAGTGCCGCGAGGTCTTGTGGGTTCACTAAAGCCCACTGGCATATTGGCCTATTGATATTACACGGGAAAGTAACCTTGTTCAGAAAGATCCTTGTCGTTTGCGTGGGCAATATCTGCCGAAGTCCGACAGCAGAAACTTTGCTGCGTAACGCGCTGGCCCCTTCAACGATCACGGTCACCTCGGCGGGCCTTGCCGCACGGGTTGGCGAGGCCATGGAGCCGTCGGCTCTCCAGGTTCTGGAAGACCATGGGCACAGTGCCCAGGGGTTTAAGGCGCGGCAAATTACACCGGACATCGTTAATGAATCAGACCTGATTCTGGTCATGGAAAAAGAGCATGTAAAACAAGTACTGAAGATTGCCTCTCATGCCAGGGGCAAAGTGTTTCTGCTCGGAAAGTGGCAGAGCGAGCGAGAAATACAGGATCCGTATCGTCAAGGAAAGGCCGCTTTTATTCATGCCCATGCATTGATTGAAGATGCTGTTAGCTCATGGGCGCAGCGCCTCGGACATTGATGAATATTCTTCAGATCAGTGAATGGTAAGAACAAACTTATGCAGTTACCGTCAGTAATCGGCACCCGTGACAACGATCAAGACAGCATTGATCTTCTCGGCATATTTGGCTCCCTGGTTGACCAGAAATGGTTGATCGGCGCGCTCACCGGTGCCTTCATGGCGACCGGCGTTGCCTATGCGGTTTTGGCAACGCCCGTGTACCTGGCGAACGCGCTGGTGCAGGTCGAACCGAAGAAGAACGACATGCTCGGGTTTTCCGATCTCAACAGCATGCTCGGCGGGCAATCGCCGTCGGTGACCGAAATCGGCATCATCAAGTCCCGCGCGGTGATCGGCAAAACGGTCGATGATCTGCGCCTTGATATCGACGTCACCCCCAACACCTTTCCGGTCATTGGCGGTTTTCTCGCCCGACGTTATCGCGGCGAGACCGAGTCCAGCGTTGCGGCGCCGCGCTTCGGCCTGAACAGCTACGCCTGGGGCGGTGAGCGCCTGGAAATCAACCGGCTGAATCTGCCGAAGGAGCTGCTGGGCAAGAAACTCACGCTGATTGCCGGTGAACAGCATCAATTCCAGTTGTTCGATGAAAACGACAACCTGCTGGTCGAAGGTGTCGCTGGCGAGGCGTTCGCGAAAGACGGTATAGAGGGGCAGATCGCTCAGTTGTCGGCGAACCCGGGCACCCGCTTCGAGGTGGTGCGCAATCCACGAATCGTGACCATCCAGAGTTACCAGGATGCGCTGGATATTGCCGAGCAAGGCAAGGAGTCGGGGATTATTCGTTTGGCCCTGGCCAGCACCGACGCCGCCGAGGCGGTGAAAATCCTCAATAAGATCGCTTCGTTGTATGTGCAGCAGAACGTGCAGCGCACGTCGGCGGAAGCGGCGCAGAGCCTGGCGTTCCTGCAAGGCCAGCTGCCGCAGGTCAAACGCGACCTGGCCAAGGCCAGCGATGCGCTCAACGGTTATCAGACCCGTGGCAAGACGGTCAACATTTCCCTCGAAACCCAATCGGTGCTGGAACAGGTCGTCAGTCTGGACACCCGTATCTCCGAACTGAAAATGCAACAGGCGGAGATGGATCGCAAGTTCACCAGGCAGCATCCGGCGTATCGCGCGCTGATGACCCAGATCGGCGAATTGACCCAGCAGCAGAAGGCGCTGGAGAGCAAAGCCCAAGACCTGCCTGCGACGCAACAGGAACTGTTGAACCTGACCCGCGATGTGGAAGTGGCGTCGCAGATCTACACGCAATTGCTGAACAAATCCCAGGAGCTGGACATCGTCCGGGCAGGGGCGGTGGGCAATGTGCGCTTGGTCGACTCCGCGGATGTCGACCTGACCAGCCCGGTCAAACCGAAAAAAGCCTTGATCGTTCTGATTGCAACCTTCCTCGGTGCCTTTTTCGGGGTCGCGCTGGTGTTGCTGCGCAAGTCCCTGAGCCGGGGCCTGGAAGGTCCGGAGGCCATCGAGCAACTCGGCTTGCCGGTGTACGCATCGATTCCATACAGCGCACTGCAACAGGAAGAAGACAGTAAAAAAGTTCGCGTCAAGGACGGGGCGGACAAGCCGGCTTACCTGTTGGCCCTGCGTAATCCGACGGACCTGTCCATCGAGTCGATCCGCAGTTTGCGCACCTGCCTGCACTTTGCCGGGCTGGATTCGACCAGCAACCGGATCATGATTTCCGGCCCGAGCCCGCAGGTCGGCAAGACCTTCGTCTCTTCCAACCTGGCGGCGGTCATGGCGCAGAGCGGGCAGCGAGTGGTGCTGATCGATGCCGACATGCGCAAAGGCCATCTGCACAAGACGCTGAACACTCCGATCGACAACGGTTTGTCGGACCTCTTGGTCAAGCGCTGCAGCCTCGAGCAGGCGATCCATAAAGTCGAAGTCGACAACCTGCATTTCATCAGTCGCGGGCAGGTCCCGCCCAATCCTTCCGAGCTGCTGATGCACGCCAACTTTCGTGAGCTGCTGGCGCAACTCAGCGAGCTGTATGACGTGGTGATCATCGACACGCCACCGCTGCTGGCGGTCACGGATGCGGCGATTGTCGGTCGCGAAGCGGGGATCAGCCTGATTGTCACGCGCTTCGGGGTGAACCCGGCCAAAGAGATCGAACTGACGATTCGGCGCTTCGCCCAGAACGGCATCGAGTTGAAGGGCGCCGTGTTCAACGGTGTCGAGAAGCGCGCGGCCAGCTACTACGGCAACGGCGGCTACGGCTATTACAACTACGAATACGCGTCCGACAAATCCTGAGTGTCAGCGGTTGTCCTTTCATGTTTGAAGTGGGTGAGTTGTGAAAAAAATACTGCACGTGGCAGAGACGATCAAAGGTGGCGTCGCGACGGTGATTCGCACGATTTCGGCTTCGCCCGAAGGCGACGCGGCAAACTATGAGCTGGTCTATCTGGTCCCGCAGGATCAGGAAAAGGAACTGCACGGGATTGCCGGGCAACAGATCCGCACCTTCGCCCGGACCGGACGCAATGTGCCGTCGTTGCTGCGCTTCGCCTGGCGCTTGACCCAGGTGATGCTCAAGGAAAAACCCGATGTCGTGCATTTGCACAGCACCTTTTCCGGGGTTATCGGGCGTTGCGTGTGCGTGCTGTTGCGACCTTGGCGCAAGCCGAAAGTCGTCTACTGCCCCCATGCCTTTTCGTTCCTGATGGAAAGTTCGCCGACCAAGCAGAAAGCCTACGCGTGGATCGAGCGGGTATTGCAGAAGGTCACTGACGTGATCATCTGCGTCAGTCAGTACGAGCTCGACAAAGCCGCGCGCTTCGGCATTCAGCGCAAACGCATGAAGCTGATCTACAACGGCATTCATCACAAGGATGACGCGCCGAAAGCCAGCAGCCCCGCGCCCATTCATCTGCTCTTTGTCGGCCGTCTCGACTATCAGAAAGGCTTCGACGTGTTGCTCAAGGCTTTCGCCAACGTCCAGCGCAGTGACCTGAAGCTGACGGTAGTCGGCAGTGCGGTCAACGAAGATTCGGTCGAGTGCCCACCGATGGACGGGGTTGAATACCTGCCATGGGTGACGCCGAGCGAAGTCCAGGCGCTGTACCGCAAAGCCGATGCGCTGATCGTCCCGAGTCGCTGGGAAGGCTTTGCCATGGTGCCGCTCGAGGGCATGGCCATGGGCTTGCCGGTGATTGCCAGCAACTGCACGTCGCTGCCCGAACTGGTCACTAACGAAGTGTCGGGCTACGTCTTCCCCAGCGGCGACCACCAGGCGCTGGCCGATGTGCTGACGAAAATCCAGAAACCGCGGTTGCTCGACCTTGGCAGCGAAGGACGCAGCATCGTCCGCGAGCGCTTCAGCGCCGCGTTGATGATTCGCCAGACCTATGACCTGTATCGCGCCCCCACTTTTTAAGTAGAACTCAAGCATATGAACGTAACGATTTTGCATGGCTACAGTGCGTCCAACTCCGGTGACGGCCTGCTCGTGGATCTGGCCATTGCCCTGGTGCAGCGAAACTTTGGTGACGACACCTCGATCAGTGTCGTGGCCTCCGATCCAGAGTCCTTCAGTTACTTGCCGCACCCGCGTTTTGACGCGCCGGTCATGGCGGCCAAGGGGCTGGGGCGGGTCAAGCAAGCGGTGTTCCTCAACCAGTCCTATGCCGGTCTCGCGGATCTGTTGAAGAAAACCGATTTGATCGTCGGCGTCGGTGGCGGCTACATGCGCTCCAAAAGCGCCTTCGAACACATCAAGTTGAAGCTGGGCCACGCCAAGCAACTGGAAACGGCGATCCTCAGCAAAGTGCCGTCGGTGTACCTGCCGCAAAGCATCGGGCCGTTCCACGGCGAGAGCAGCAAGATCGTCGAGCATTACGCCAGCGCCGATGCGGTGTTCGTGCGCGACAATCGCTCATCGGCGATTTTCGATGCCTGTGAAAATGTCTACCGCGCACCGGATCTGGCGGTCCAGTCATTGGCCAGCAAAATCCTCATGCAGCCCAAGTTCACCCGTTGCGCCTCATCGCCGGCAACGGTGTGCGTCGTGCTGCGCAAACCGCCAGAGTGGAGCAAGGAGAAGAAGGTCGCCTACGTGGCCAATCTGAAGTTGCTACTGCAGCGCTTGAAGAACAAAAGCAAAGTGGTTTGCGCGGTGCAGAGCGCCGTGCGCGGTAACGATGACGGTGCGTTCTATCGCGAACTGGGCATTACCGAAGACCTGCTGCCATTGAAAGCAACGTTGGCTAAATATCAGCCGGACCTGGTGATTTCCGTGCGCCTGCACGGCGCCATCGAATCGCTGCTGTCCGGCGTCCCGGCGTACCACATCAGCTATGAGCGCAAAGGTTTCGGCGCCTATCAGGACATGGGCGTTGAAGACTGGGTGATCAACGGTGGCGACATCAACGTCGACACCATCATCGACACGGTCTACGCACCGAATGCGCTGTCGAATTTCGGCCAGCGCCTGACCGATACCTGCCGCGAGATCGAGGCAAAAACCGTAGCCATGGACGACATCATCAAAGGTATCGTTCGATGATATTTCGGCTACTGCTTCGCGGCGGGGCATTGGGCGCGAAGTTTTTGCTGGTGCTGGCGATCACCCATTTCCTCGGTTATGAGGCGCTGGGTTTTTACGGCGTGGTGGTCGCTGCCTCGTTGATTGCGTCGAAGTTCTACAGCGTCGGCTTCAGTTCCGAAATCAATCGGCTGATCAGCGTCGGCGGCAGTTCGCGACGGGTTGTCGACAAGGTCCTGCTGCTGTACCTGGCCGTGGGGTTGTTGTTGTCTGTGGCGACGGTGCTGGTGTATTCGCTGTTCCAGGCAGTCGAGGCGACGACGGCGCTGATCCTCTGCGTGACCCTGGTTTTGCTCACCGAACACCTGTCGTTCGAAATCAACTCCTTCGTGTTTTCCGCGCAGAAAGCCACGGCCGGTGCGCTGCTGTTTTTCATCAAGACCGGCCTCTGGGCGCTGTTGGCCGTTGGCGGGATGATGCTTGGCTGGGTGTCCGGGGTCGCCAGTGTGCTGTGGTTGTGGGTGGCGGCCAACGTGCTGGTGATCGTGGCCGGCTACCTGATTGTGGTGAAGGTGCACAAAGGCCGGGTGAGCGGGACGCTGGCCACGGCAACCGTGTGGAAGGCCGGGCTGCCGTTCTATCTCGGCACAGGCTTGATCGCGTTGAGTCAGTACGCCGAACGCTTTCTGATCGTCGATCTGGAACCCTACGCCAGCCTCGGTAAATACGTGTACGCCTGGTCGGCGGCCAATACCTTGCAGGCGCTGTCCTATGCGGTGGTGGCGGTGGTCGGCATTCCAGTGCTCGCCAAGCGTTTTCAGGCTGATCAACAGCCGTTCACGGTCCGGCAACTGTTCGTGAACAAATGGGTCATGCGCTCGCTGCTGGTCTCCGCTGCGGTGGCGGTGCTGATTTATCTGTTCTTCAACGTTGTGCTCGATTACGTCGCCACGAGTGTTCCGCGTCCGGACAATGCGATCCTTGGCGTGCTGATTTTTTCCTTCGCGTTGCGCGCCATTGGCGACATCGTCTGGGGCGGGCTGATTGCCTCGAAGAACAGCCGGGTGTCACTGGCCAGTGCGGCGATCTGCATGTTGGTTTCGGTGCCGGTCAGCTACGTGCTGATCAAGCACTACTCGATCTACGGCGCTGCCTGGGGCAATGTCCTGGCGATCATCGTGCAGCTTGGCGTGATTGCCGTGTTGACCCGTGTGACCCGGCCGAAAGGGGCTTTGGCATGGGGTTGAAGCTGCCGTGCATCGAGTTTCGCGGCAAGAGACTCGATTCCTCGATTTCGTTCCTGATCCTCTTCACCGGGTTGTTTCTGTCGGTGGCCATGCCGCTGTTGGTCCCCCGCGATCCTGGCCCGGATGCCATGACCTTGTGGTCGTCCTACGCCCGTGCCGACAACTGCAATTTCTGGAACCCGTTCTCGCCGGACCGCTCTTCCTATGAGTGTTCGGCGTTTCTGCTGCGGCCCACCGGGATCAATCTAACCAATGCCTGGGCCTACGGCATGTTCTGCAATTTTTTCCTCACGGCGATTCCCGTGGTGGTCTTCCGGCGCATGCCGCTGGCGATTTTCGGCACGCTGTGTCTGTGGGGCATCGTTCGCTCATTTTTCCTGGAAAACCTGACCAAGGAAATCATTGTGTCGGTGGCGGTGTTGAGCATTTTGCTCAGCGCCCTGACGCGCAAATATCGCGGCGGCTTTTTCCTCTCGGCGGTGATCTACGGCGTGCTGATCCGACCCTACTGGATTCTGTTTTCACTGTCCTGGGTCGGCGTCTGCGTGATGAAGAAGTATGTCTCGCGCTTCACCTTCTTCCTGATGCTGTTCCTGTTCTACCTGGCGGTCGCCATGGCGATCCAGGTGGCACTCGGGTTTCCGGTGTCGTCGATTCGCGCCAGTAACAACGAACTGCGCACGGCGGGCGAGGAGGGCTCCAAGTCGTTGATCGTCTCGTGGCTCAGCGGCAGCGACTTTGTCTCGCAGGCACTGGACTCGATGATCATCTTCTTCCGGTTGTCGTTCCCGGTGGAGCTGATTCTGCTGTCGGGACCAGGGCAGGTGATCTTCGTGGCGTTGATGATCATGACCGCGTTGCTGCTGTTCAAAGTCATCACTTCGACCGATTACAAAGGCGCGCCGATCCAGACCAAACCCAAGGAACTGATCGCGATTCCGCTGGCATTTTTGCTGGTTCAAGGCCTGTTCGAGCCGGACTTCGGTTCCTTCGCCCGGCACTTCTCGATGGTGGTGCCGGTGCTGTTCGTGGGCCTGGGGTTGATGTTGCGGGCGAACAAGCCGGTGCAGGTTGAATCAAGAATTCTGAATTGAGGCAGGTGCTTTATGTCGAGCAAGAAAAAGTCCCTGGAGATCGAAACCCTGCGCGGCCTGGCGTGCCTGCTGCTGGTGCTCTATCACGTCATCGGCCCGTTGGGCGGCGGCTTGAAAATCGACCTGGGCTCGCCGTTCCGGGTGATCGCCGACTCGATGGTGTATGTGCGCATGCCGCTGTTCACCTTCATTTCCGGCTACATCTATTCCATCTACAAAATCCGTGGGAATGACTTTTCGGCGTTCTTCTCCGGCAAGGTGCGACGATTGATCGTGCCGCTGTTCTGCGTGGGCGTGCCGTTCTCCGTATTGCAGGCGGTGGGCCCGGGCGTGAACAAGGACGTCGGCGTGATCGATGCGTTGTTGTCGTTCTGGGTGCCGATCAACCACTTCTGGTTCTTGCAGGCGGTGTTCATCATTTTCATGTTCGTCGGCCTGCTGGAGTGGCGTGGCTGGCTGCGCTCGGCGACGCGCCTGTATCTGCTGTTTGCCTTTGCGGCGGTGCTGTTCTTGCTACCGCCGTTCAAGTTCGATGCGTTCGGCATCAACGGCGCGATCTACCTGCTACCGTTTTTTGTGGCGGGCATGATTGGCCAGGAAAATGTTGATGGATTGAAACAACGGTTCAAGGTGATCGGGCCGTTGGTGTTTGTGTTGATCTCGCTGACGCTGCTGTACGTGGCGGCGGTGGATCGCGAGTTGATCGTTGATCGCCGCAGCCTGATCGGTCTGACCGTGGGTTGCGTGTCCTGCATGGCGTTGCTGTCGAGTGACATGCGCTCGAAGTGGCTGACCTGGCTCGGCGGGTACTCCTACGCGATCTTCTTGTTCCATGTGTTGTTTGCCGCCACTTCGCGGTTTGTCCTGGGGCGGTTGGGCGTGAAGGACGAAAGCCTTCTGGTGTTCGGTGGCCTGACGTGTGGCTTGCTGGGGCCGGTGGTGCTATCTATGGTGTTCAGTCGATTCAACTTCACCTCCGTGCTGTTCCTGGGTGAGCGTGCGGCGGCGAAAAAACCGCCGGCAAACGTCGCCCCGGTGCCCCAGACCTGATGAGTGTCCGAGTGAAGGAAGAGATGCATGTTGGCAGTTGATGACGTCCAGCCTGTTGCGGCGTCAGTGGTCGAGGTCGGCGACGCTCGCGAACGGTTTGGCCAGTGGCGCGAAGGGAAGGGTGGGAAGGTCCTGTCCATCTCGGTGATCGGCGACAGCTACAGTGCCGGGCAGGATTTCTATCTGAACAAACTGGTGCAGCGGCTGGCCGGGGAGGCGGGTTTCGCCGGTCCCGGCTATGTCGGCTTCAACCACGGCGCTGCACTGGGCGGCACGCACTTCAAATACACCCGCAGCAGTGAGAAGTACTTCGGCGGTGACTGGCAAGTGTCCGCCCTCGGCCAGGCCAGCCCCGACAGTCGTACCCTTGCCGGTCGGCCCGGTGCCTGGCTGGAGATCGATGCCGATCCGACACCGACCATCAACACGGCTGTCACCCAGGCGAAATTGCTCTACCTCGGCAATGGCGAACCCAATGAGGTTCGCTACCGCTGGGCACCGTCGCAATCCTGGCAGCCATTGACGCTCGCAGGTTCAGGGGTTCAGGAAGTGCCACTGCCAGGCACATCGGTAGCGAAAGACTGGGCGTTTCGGCTGGAAGTGGTGAAAGGCGCGCCAACGCTCTTTGGGCTGTGGATGAGCAACCAACAGGACGGCGTGAGGGTGTCCAAACTCGCGGCGTCCGGCGCGGCGTCCGCTGACTTCTACCACAGCGATGGCCGTTGGCAGGCGCAGTGGAAGACGGTGGTGTCGAAGATTCCTGCCGACATCTACCTGATCATGCTGGGTGGCAACGATCAGGGTTTTGGCGTGAAACCCGAGCAGTACCTGAAGAACATCCAGGGCTTGGTGGGGATGGTCCGCGAGATTCAACCGGCGGCGAGCATCAACCTGATCCTGCGTCAGGACACCACACGTTCCAGTGCTTACCCGATGTCGGCCTATGCGCAAGTCCTGGAACCCTGGGCACGCAAGGAACACCTCGGTTACGCCAATCTGCAGTGTGCGTTCGGCACCGACTTCAAGCGCTATGCCGCCACCATGATCGGCCCGGACAAGATTCATCCGGTTCCGGCCACGGGTGGGCGAGTGATTGCCGATTACTTCTATCGTCTTATTGTCGGTGGCAATACCGGGGAATCAGCACAGGATACCTGTAGGAGCGAGCTTGCTCGCGATGGTCGTCAACGATAACGCGCGAATCCTGAAGAGCTGCGGTGTCATTGAGTTTTTCGCGAGCAAGCTCGCTCCTACAGGGCAGCCGATTCGAAGTGCTCCAGATGAGCGAGCAGCTCTGCGGTTTTAAGCGGCATCAGTTGCGTCGCACAACGGGTTTCCACGTTGATGATGATGGCCGGGTCGTTGCAGCAAATGCGCACCCTGAACCGCCAGTCGCTGAAAATCACTTTCAGTCCATCGCGGTCGTCGATTTCCAGCGCCTGCCCGCGGTAAAGCTTTTTCAGGTGGGCCAGGAGGGGATAAGGGTCGAGCATCGGCCGGCGGATGTCTCCGGAAGAGGGAAACATACCGATTCGCTCCACCAGCAGAGTGGGGCCGAGCCAGGATTCGTTGGCGCTCGGCAACCGCTGATGGCGTGACAACGAGGACATCACCCCGAGGTTGCCCACCTCCATTTCAATGTATGCCGAGAGCTGTGCAATGTTCATGGTTGGCCTGCCTGAATGAAGAGTGGGCGTCGGGTGTTGGAGCCGTCTTAGCGGCCCTTCAAGTAAACGTTCTCGTAGCAGAAGTTGGTCGCCTGCAGGTAACCCTCGGCATCGCCGCAATCGAAGCGCAAACCCTTGAACTTGTAGGCCAGCACACAGCCGTTCTGCGCCTGTTTCATCAGCGCGTCGGTGATCTGGATTTCCCCGCCTTTACCCGGTTCGGTGTCGGCGATCAGGTCGAAGATATCCGGCGTCAGAATGTAGCGACCGATGATCGCCAGGTTCGACGGGGCGTCCTGCGGGGCCGGTTTTTCCACCATGTTGTTGACCCGGTAAATCCCGTCGGAGATCGGCTCGCCGGCAATCACGCCGTACTTGTGGGTCTGGTCGCGGGGGACTTCCTGGATCGCCACGATCGAGCAGCGGAATTTCTTGTACAGCTCGATCATTTGCGTGAGGACGCCATCACCTTCCAGGTTCAGGCACAGGTCATCGGCCAGTACCACGGCGAAGGGTTCGTCGCCGATCAACGGACGGCCACTGAGAATCGCGTGGCCCAGGCCCTTCATTTCCACCTGGCGGGTGTAGGAGAAGGTGCAGGTGTCGATGAGCTCGCGGGTTCCGGCGAGGAACTTCTCTTTCTCGGTGCCGCGAATCTGGTGCTCCAGCTCATAGCTGATGTCGAAGTGGTCTTCCAGCGCGCGCTTGCCCCGACCGGTGACGATCGCCATGTGTTGCAGGCCGGCGTCCCGTGCTTCTTCGACGGCGTACTCGATCAATGGCTTGTTGACGATCGGCAGCATTTCCTTGGGCATGGCTTTGGTCGCCGGCAAGAAACGAGTGCCATAGCCGGCAGCGGGGAACAAACATTTACGAATCATAAAAGTATCCTGGACAGTCATGGAACACAGCCAACGGGTGCGCGCAATAACGAGTGATTGCAAGTTTCAATGATTATTGAAGGCTTACTTTAATACCTGAGACTGGCCACTAGTGGCAAATAGCAATGTGCGGATAACGCGACAATGTTATGAGATGTCGGGTTGATAGTTGTTAGTTATTTTTAGTCGGTATCTGTTGATAGTGGTGAGTGCGTCGGAATGCTAATAAGTATTCCGCAATACAGTTTGGCCTGAAAAAATATTTATTGCCAGTCGTTGAACTAATTTTGTTTTGGGTTGTTGTCGCTCTTATTTGTGTGGTTCAGCACACAGCTTTAACAAGAGGGGCTTGACACGCAACTTCGCACTTTTCCCACTATGGACCGCGCTATGAAAATTCTGGTAACGGGTGGAGCTGGATATATCGGTTCGCACACCACGCTCGCGCTGCTTGAGGCAGGCTATGAAGTTGTTGTGCTGGATAATCTTTGCAACAGCAGCGACGCGGCATTGCACGCGGTGGAAGCCATTTGCGGCAAGAGTGCGCTGATGATTCGCGGCGATGTGTGCGACCGGGCCTTGCTGGACCGGATTTTCCAGCAGCACGCCATCGATGCCGTCCTGCACTTTGCCGGTCTCAAGGCCGTGGGCGAGAGCGTGCGCAAGCCGCTAGAGTATTACGAGACCAACGTCAGCGGCAGCATCACGCTGTGTCAGGCGATGGCCGCTGCCGGGGTGTTTCGCCTGGTGTTCAGTTCATCGGCCACGGTATACGGCGAGCCGGAGCAGATGCCGATCCGCGAGGATTTCCCCACGGGCAACCCCACCAATCCCTACGGTCAATCCAAGCTGATCGTCGAAAATGTGCTGCGCGACCTGAGCCTGGCCGAACCGCGCTGGAGCATCGCGCTGTTGCGTTACTTCAACCCGATCGGCGCGCATGACAGCGGTCATCTGGGCGAAGACCCCAGTGGCATACCGAATAACCTGGTGCCCTACATCAGCCAGGTGGCGGTGGGCAGCCTGCAGGAGTTGTCGATCTTCGGCAACGATTACCCCACGGTCGACGGTACCGGGGTGCGCGACTACATCCACGTCGTGGACCTGGCGGACGGGCATCTGAAGGCCTTGCAGTCCATCGCCGGGCGCACTGGCATCCATACCTGGAACCTGGGCACGGGCGATGGCTACAGCGTGTTGCAAGTACTGCGAGCGTTTGAGCAGGCATGTGGCCAGCCGGTGCCCTATCGGATGATGCCGCGTCGCTCGGGTGATATCGCCGAGAGCTGGGCCGACCCTTCCAAGGCGCAGAAGGAACTGGGCTGGAAAGCCACGCGCAACTTGCAGGACATGGTCGTCGATACCTGGCGCTGGCAATCCAATCACCCCAAAGGCTACCTGGGATGATGGCGTTTTAGCCCAATGTTATTTCCGGTCAGGTTGTTAGATATCGTCGGGAAAATACACTGGCCATGCCTTTTGCAAGTCCGTAGATATAAACCTGCCGTTCGACTTTTATCAGTTGGGTAAGACTGTGAAAGAACAACGGATCTTGTTCGCATTTTTGCGGACTTGAACTCTACCACCTCTAACGTAATGCCCGATTTCTATCAGGTTGAATGTTAGAAAGGAGTTGATATGAAGAAAGCGATGGCAATTGCCCTGTTGACGATGTTGAGCAACTGGGCGTCCGCGGTAGAAGCGCCGCTTACAACTGCGACCAATGTATTGGGTAACGTGGCGGCGACTCAAGCCACTGCAGCCAGTACTGCAATGGTCGCCAGTGCTGTAGCGGCGTCCAACAGTGGTGGAAGTGCAAACGGCGGTACGACGGGTACGACAGGTACCACGGGTACAACCGGCACGCACAACTAACTGATACACCTGTTGGTGCAGTACAAGGTCGCCCGATGCAAATCGGGTGACTTTGTTTTTAGATTCGCCCTTGAATAGCGTAGTGCCATTATGACTCGTAGTTTTTCTCTTTTAATGTTGGCAAGCATCGCTTTACAAGGTTGCATGTTTTCCCCCGGCCAATACCTGAGCACCAGTGATATCACACGCCAGGGCGCCAGTGAGAGCAGCCGGGTCGAGCTCATTCCGATCACACCCAAGCTCATCTCCATGAACAGGGCCACGCAAAAGCGTGAGTCCGTGCCGGCGGAATTGCTGGCGGCCCCGGCCGAGTACCGCATCGGCAGTAACGATGTGCTGTACATCACGGTCTGGGACCACCCGGAGCTGACGGCACCCTCCGGCGCGCAACAGCAGATTGACGCCAACGGTCGCCTGGTACGTGCCGATGGCACGCTCTACTACCCGTTTATCAAAGAGGTCCAGGCGGCCGGTAAAACCGTCCAGCAACTGCGGGCGGACATCGAAGCCAGGCTGTCGGCCTTCATCGCGGAGCCGCAAGTGGATGTCGCCGTGTTGCGCTTTTCCAGCCAGAAAGTCGTGGTGACGGGCGCCGTTTCGAAGGCTGGTCCGCAAGCGATTTCCACCAATCCGCTCAGTGTGGTCGAGGCCCTTGGTTCAGCCGGTATCGATACGGCGAGCGCCGACTTGTCCGGACTGTTGCTGACGCGAAACGGGCGGGTCTATACGCTCAATCTCGACACGCTCAATCAGTCGGATTCCGAGTTGCAGAACGTCTATCTCAAGGGTGGCGACCAGTTGTATCTGCCGTACAACGACAAGAAGCGCATCTACGTCATGGGTGAGGTCAACCAGCCGCGCGCACTGAGCTTCAAGACCGCCACCATGAACCTGTCCGATGTGCTGGGCTCGGTCGGCGGCTTGAGTCAGACCACCTCCAACGGTAATGCCGTGTACGTGATCAGGGGTGTTGAAAACCTCGATGTGGAACCGGCGAAGGTCTACCAGTTGCAAGCCGAATCACCGACCGCCATGGCGCTGGCCACGCACTTTGAAGTACGTCCCCAGGACGTCGTCTACGTAGGTCCTGCCAACGTGACTCGCTGGAATCGCTTCATCAGCCAGTTGGTGCCGTCGGCATCGATTGTCGGTACGGGCGCTTCCGCGGCGAAGAACATGAGTGAAGTCAGCAGCAACAGCAATTAAGGCCGGGTCCGATCGTGAGAACGTTGAAAGTTGGCGTCTGCTTGATAGCGGCCTTGATGTTGTGTGGCTGTAACCCGCTGATGGTCGCTTCGTTGACCAACCTCAAATCCGCGGTGTCAGGGCCGGATGAGCTGGACGTGACGGCGGCCCAGGTGGCGGATGTCCGCTATCCCCAGCTCAAGCTGACCACACCGTCCGGTTCCGGCGTGCTGGCGCTGGTGCGTGAGCGCGACGACCTGCAGTTCTGGGTCGCGTCCGGCAAACAGGTTCTGCTCATGCGCGATGGCCTGGCGGTGCGCAGCATCGGCCTGGGCCTGGGCGGCGATCTGGACGGGACGCGCCTTGCTGACGTCTCGCCCTTCAAGCAAGGCCTCCACAAAGTGCCCGATGGCTACACCAGCCAGCGCTGGATCGATCTCTACCAGGGCCAGGAAGTCGGGGTGACCTTGAACAGTCGCTTCTCGCGCAAATCCATGGAAACCCTGGAAATCCTCAACAAGGAATACGCCGTGCTACGTGTCGATGAGCAGATTGACGCGCCGGCCATCGGCCTGCGTGCGACCAATCGTTACTGGGTCGACCCCGTTGACGGTTTCATTGTGCAGAGTGAGCAGCAACTGACCTCGCAACTGCGGGTCAAGATCGTGCAACTGACCCCTGACCGCAGGCATGCCCGGTGATGCGGGTCAGGGCTCTATCGGCGTGCCTGCTGTTGCTCACCAGCCTCAGCCATGGGGCGGTCACCGTCACCGGTGACGTGGCCAACCCGGGGCCGGTCGACCTGCCAGCGGGCGGGCGGTTGCTGGACGTGATCAACGTGGCCCAGCCCAATGCCGAGAGTTACTGGTTGGCGGGCGTATTGCTGCGTCAGTCCCTGGTCGAGCAACAGGCCCGGCTCAAGGCCGGGGTGCTGTTCGATCTGGATGTGTTGCAACGCATGGCCGTGCTTTTCGACAGGCCGAGCCGGGCTGCCCTGGCGGTGCGCTTGGCCGAGCAAGTCCGGCGCATGCCGGTCACCGGGCGCCAGGTGGCGGTTCTGGACCCGGTCGCCGTGGAAGTCGGGTTTGCCCGCAACATCCGCCTGGACGACGGCGATCGCCTCATCTACCCGATGCGGGTCGACGAAGTCGAGGTGCTCGGCGCTGTCGCCGAGTCGTGCCGGTTGACCTATCAGCCACTGCAAGAGGCCCGCGATTACCTGCAGGGTTGCACGCCGCTGGTCGATGCGGACGCCGATTACCTGTGGTTGATCCAGCCCAACGGCGTCACCCGGCGCGTGGGCATTGCGCACTGGAATCGTGAGAGCGGGCAGATACCTGTCGCCGGCAGCAGGATTCTGGTCCCGGTCAAAACCGATGACCTTGATCCGCCTGTCCCTGAACTGAATCAGCAGTTGGCCGAATTTATTGCCACGCAGCTGGCTGAGGTGGTTCGTTGAATTTACGTTTTGCAGCCGTATTGTTATTGCCGTGTGGTCTGGCTTATGCAGAACCACGCATTACCCAGAATGATTTCGGTGGCGCGGGCTTGTTGCAAACGCCGACGGCGCGCATGGCGCCGGCCGGTGAGTTGAGCCTGAATGCCAACCGCACCGACCCCTATAGTCGCTACAGCGTTTCACTTCAGCCGCTTGAGTGGCTGGAAGGTTCGTTTCGCTACACCGCGATCACCAACCGCCCTTACGGCCCCGAATCGTTGAGCGGCAACCAGAGCTATAAGGACAAGGCGGTCGACCTCAAGGCCCGCCTGTGGGAAGAAACCCATTGGGCGCCCGAGGTGGCCTTGGGTTTCCGGGACATCGGTGGTACAGGCCTGTTCTCCAGTGAGTTCGTGGTGGCCAACAAGCGCTACGACAATTTTGATTTCAGTGCCGGTATTGCCTGGGGCTACCTGGGCAACCGCGGCGACTTCGAAAACCCGCTGGGCTACCTCAGTGATCGATTCAAGACACGGCCAAACAACGAAGGCACCGGTGATGTCAACGCCGGGGCTTATTTTCGCGGTAGTCCTTCCTTTTTCGGCGGCGTGAGCTACCAGACACCCTGGGATCGGCTCAGCCTGAAACTCGAGTACGAAGGCAACGATTACAAGCACGAGCCGAAGGACAACGTGATCAAGCAGGACACGCCGATCAACCTTGGCGCGGTGTTCAAGCTGACTGACTCGATCGACGTCAGCGCGGCCTGGGAGCGCGGCAACACGGCGATGTTCGGCGTCACCTTTCACACCAACTTCGCCAGCCGCAAGGCGCCGGCCAAGACGTTCGATCCGCCGGCTGAACCCTTGCCGGCGAAGGCGCCGAGCACCGGGATGGATCAGGTCGACTGGGCCGATGTGTCCCGGCGCCTGCAGCAAAATGCCGGGTACAAGGTCGAGCGCATCAGCCAGCGCGATTCCGAATTGTTCGTGTACGGCGAGCAGCAGCGCTACTTCCATTCGGCCAAGGCCGTAGGGCGCGCGAGCCGCATTCTGGACAACAGCGTCAACGACGATATCGACTGGTTCACCGTGGTGAACAAGCGCTACGGCCTGCCGCTTGAAGAAACCAGCGTGCCTCGGCAAACCTTCCGCGAAGTGATCAACAACGAGGAGCCGCTGCAATCGCTGCACCGCACCACCGAGATCAACCCGGCGATGCCGCACAACGAGAAAACCCTCTACACCGAAGCGATGCAGCCATTCGCTTATGGTGTCGGGCTGGGCTTCAAGCAGAACGTCGGCGGCCCCGATGGCTTGCTCTATCAGTTCAGCGCCGACGCGGACGCCGAGTACCGCTTCAACCGCAACACCTGGTGGAGTGGCTTGCTCAGTGCCAACCTGATCAACAACTTCGACAAGTTCACCTATGACGCACCCAGTGGCTTGCCCCGCGTGCGCACGGACTTGCGCCAGTACATGACCACGTCCGATGTCACCATGCCGTTGTTCCAGGTCAGCCATGCCGAGCAGTTGGACAAGGACCTGTATGGCATGGTCTACGGTGGCTACCTGGAGTCGATGTTTGCCGGCGTCGGGGGCGAGGTGCTGTTCCGTCCGACCGGCGAGCGCTGGTCGGTGGGCGCGGACCTGAACTACGTCCGCCAGCGGGAGTTCGACCAGGGGTTTGGCTTGCGTGATTATTCAGTGGTGACCGGCCACATCACCGGCTACACCGACTTGCCCTACGATACGCTGGCAGCCGTCAGCGTCGGGCGGTACCTGGCGGGTGACTGGGGCGGCACACTGGATATCTCGCGGGAGTTTTCCAACGGCGTACGGTTTGGCGCCTGGGCAACGATCACCACTGCCACCGGTGCTGAATATGGCGAAGGTAGTTTCGACAAAGGCATCTATCTGTCCATTCCGTTCGACGAACTGATGAGCATGTCGACCATGCGCCGCGCCAACCTCGTCTGGTCGCCACTGACCCGGGACGGCGGTGCACGGCTCAATCGCAGCTTCCAGCTGCACTCCATGACCGACAGCCGCGACGACGACATGTTCTATCGCAACTTCGAGAAGATCACCGAGTAACCTGTGGGAGCGAGCTTGCTCGCGATGGTGTCGGCATAGCCAGCATCCATATTGCCTGACCCGACGCCATCGCAGGCAAGCCGCGCTCCCACAGGGGGCTATTGGTGACTCGGAAATCTGGCTACACACCCGATTCCTGTGGGAGCGAGCTTGCTCGCGATGGCGTCGGCACATCCAGCATCCATGTTGGCTGATCCGACGCTATCGCGGGCAAGCCCGCTCCCACAGTAGTTACTTGGCGACCCGTATATCCAGGCACACCGCCAATCCCCTGTGGGAGCGAGCTTGCTCGCGATGGCGTCGGCACATCCAGCATCCATGTTGGCTGACCCGACGCTTTCGCGAGCAGGCTCCCACAGGGGGGGGCTTTTTGGTGAACCGGAGATCCGGGCAGCCGCCCAACTCCCGAATCACAGCCACAAAAAAGGGGACTTGCGTCCCCTTGCGGTGTTGCCTTGTGCAGCCCTAAACCATCAATAGATGTCTTTCGACAACAAGGTGAACGGCGTCTTCACCAGAATCTTCAGGTCCAGCCACAACGACCAGTTGTTGATGTACTTGAGGTCGATCTCGACACGCTTCTGCATCTTGTCGATGGTGTCCGTCTCGCCACGGCAACCATTGATTTGCGCCAGGCCCGTAATGCCCGGTTTGATTCGATGGCGTGCCATGTAGGCGAGAATTTTCCCGGAGTAGTAATTGTTGTGTGCGATGGCGTGAGGGCGAGGGCCGACCAGTGCCATGTGTCCTTGCAGCACGTTGAACAGTTGCGGCAACTCGTCCAGCGAAGTGCGGCGGATGAAGCGTCCGACGGCGGTGATGCGCGAGTCGTTACGGCTGGCCTGCTTGACCTCATGATCGTCGTGCACCCGCATGGAGCGGAACTTCCACACCTGGATCACCTTGCCGTTCCAGCCATGGCGGTCCTGCTTGAAGAACACCGGGCCGGGCGAATTGAGTTTGACGGCCAGTGCAATGAGCAGCAACACCGGGCTCAGCAGGATAATGGCCAGCAGGGCCACGCTTTTTTCCGCGAGGCTTTTACTCAGCGCGGCAGTGGGCCGGCTGGTCAGCGGACTTTCGTTCAGGTAGATCGCCGGCAAGCCGTCCACGACTTTCACCGAGTGATTGAGCAGCGTCAGGCTGTTCAAGTCCGGCACCCAGACCACGTCAACGTTGGCATCCAGCAAATCGACGTACATGGCTTCGATTTGTGCCGCTTCCGACAGGGGCAGCGTGATGTACAAACGACGGATGTCATGGGTCTTGATCAGATCCAGCAGGTCTTCCTGGTCGCCGACGATGCGGGGTGCGCCGGGTTCCAGGGAGGGAAGGGTGCCGTTGCTGACCAGGCCCACCAATGGCAGGTTCTCGAGGTCGCTCAGCTTGTTCGCCAATCCCAGTGCCAGTTCACCGGTGCCGACGATCAGGGTTTTATGCTCGCTTTTGCGTGACCGCTGGTAGAACTTCGAAAACGCATGCAGCGGCGCATACAGCAACGCCTGTCCGAGGAAACCGTACACCGCCCAACCCAGGATGACTTGTCGGGAAAACAACTCATCGGCCTTGCAGATAAACGCGATGCAGGCCAGCGCCGCCATCGTCATGGACCAGCCCATGAACAGGCGCCCGAGCCCTGACAGATAGTTGTCTCTTTTGCGGTACACACCGCTGAACGTATAAGCCGGAACCGAGGCCAGGACGGCGAGCGTTGCGCACATCCGGTAATAGAACTCGACCGATCCGGTGTGCCGTTCAGCAAGTATGAACAACAGAGAAACTACAAAGCCCTGTGCCAGCGCCCATTGTCCCCAAAAGGTAAGTCCCTTGAGGCCAGTGTTTCGATTGATACTAAGAGTAAGATCCATACCATATCCCCAAAAGACGTCCATTCAGGTTTCGACAGTTGAAATCCGAGTTGTTAAGCAGACTTGTTATTGTTGTTAGAGTGAGTGTCCTGAGGTAACAACGTCGATATGCCGAACTGTCGTCAGTCAATAGACTAAGTTATTGGCGGAGATACTGTCTGACGAGTTCTAACAAGATGGCCAAGTGCCAACTATCAGGATTGTAGAAAAGATCGAGCGTTAGAAAAGGTCGAATGGAAGAGGGTGAATAATTAGAGCGGTCTTTGGTATTGTAGGAGGGGTGGGGATAAGAGGATTTTGCCAGCGCGGAGGTTGAAACCAAACAGAGTGCTTTTTTTATTGTTGTAGTCGCACTGTTTCTGTTTGTTTTAATTGCTAAAGGTTGAGGTGTTTACGCCACGACTTCCTGGATCAGGCAATAGCCACGATTTCTGACTGCGCGAAACAGTCGTTCACCCTTACTGGCCAATTTGAATTTGTCTTGCAACCGGCTCAGGCACATTTCCAGGCCGCGATACTGCTCCGGCTCCCTGCCGATGCTGAGGATCAATTCGTCGCGACTGACGACGCGCTCTTCATGGTGCAGCATCTTCTTTACCAGCGCGGCTTCCAATCCGGTCAGGCTGATCTCGACGCCCTCTTTTGCCAATACGCTTTGATCCTTGTCGAGTTGCCAGGCTTCGCTGTAAGGCGTGTCGCCCTCTATTGTTCGCGAGATATCGTTGGCTGCCCCGGCAGTTGCCGGCATGCTGTGGAATGGATTCGTCGATTGCGCTGCCAGCCATTCGGATTCCAGAGTGGCCAATAGTCGCTGTGTATCGTGTTCGATACTGCGCGCAACGTTTTTCCTTGAAACGTTGGGGTAGCTGAACTCCATCAGCACGGGAGCGGAAGAGGGCGAAGCAACACCTTCAACAAACATTTGTGCCTGGGAGGTGCCAAACGAGTTGAAACGCTCACTGGACAGGATGGTCTCAAGTTCACGCTGCGACGTAGTGCTGTGGGTCACGACGACAAAGTATTTCCTTGGGAGGGTTGTACTAGTTTCCATGTCTCTCTCCTGAAGTACACACCAAATTTGGCGAAAAAAGATGATCGGCAGGGGAGTAAAGACTCCCTTGGAAGTAATCGAAAGGCAGGGTCTGGGCCCAAAATTGGCCCTCGATAGGTTCCACTCGATCTACAGCTGCAGAATAAACTCTTATTGTTATGGTCCGATGTTGCCTCGGTGATTGAATCGATAAGTGACGTCAGTATGAAATACAAAAAAAACGATGAAGTCGAGACCTTTGTATCGTTGAGGAGAATCGCCTGTTGAATTGATATTAAAGCGCCATCCCTGCTATTCGTCAGGGGGTCGAGATCAGCCCCCTCATCAACCGGTATCCATGCCCCCGGATGCTCTGGATGGCGTTTGTACCGTACATGTCCTTGATTTTTCCACGAAGGCGACTGATCGATTTTTCCAGCGCCCTGGGGTCATAAAAGTTGGTGTTGAGCCCCATGATATTGGCGATTTGATCGTGGCTTAGTATGTGGTTACTGGTTTGCGCAAAGGCTTCCAGGATCTTCATTTCTGCAAAGGAAATGTCCAGCTTCTTGCTGGTGCCCAGTAGACAAATACGGGTGGGGTCCAATATCAAATTGATATCTCTTTGCCATTCTTCACTGCTGAAGAACTCGGCGAGCAACTCAGAGCTTTCTTCGGAAAGGGTATTGAACTTGATACAGTAGTCGGCCCCCGCAAGATAGTACTTGATCTTGTTGTAGTTGCCACGGCCCGTGATCACTGCGCAAATGATGGGTTTCAAGTTGCCGGCGCGCAGGTTTTCCACTAGCGCGAGGCTTTCCTCGAGGGCCTGGGGGCTGTCGATGATGATGAAGATGGCGCGGTACGAACCAGAGCGTTCATTCTTCTTGAATGAACTAGTGTAGGCGTTGGCCTCTAGTGCCATATCGGTCCGCACATGCCTTGCGACTAGCGCTCTAAAATGTTCAGCCACGCCACGGGTACGACCCAGAGTGAGAACTCCGGGTTCATCGTTAGTCTGGCGCAGGCTTCTAGTCGCTAAGTTCCCTGTAAGCATCATGCATTGACTCGAATAGGTGCTGACATCGGGATGTTAAAGCACCGGTTCTCATCTGTGACTGACAATTGGTAACATTTACGCCAATTTTAGACGTGGCTCCCGAGTTTTCTAACAATAGTTAAGCTTTTCAAGCTTTTAGTTGATTTTCTCGGCGGGCTGAACTAGTGAGATTTCGACCTTAGATGGTGGCAATATGGAATTGTGCCACTATTTTGAAACGATGGCGATTTATTTTTATGTCCTTTTGCCACTGTTTGGCCCACTAAGTGCCACCATTCATGCCCGGGTGCTGAATCCAGTAAGAACACAAATACTGTGAGAACGATCACACTTTATTGAGTGGCGAGACTTTTTTCTACTAATTACCTAAATATTTACCGAGCTGTTCGTACTCGGACGATTATTAACATGGCTTGAGTGTGTCTTTTGATAAGACATATTCTCCCTCGCTACATCAGGTAATGGGTGTGGATGTCTCGATTGTTTTGCTTGAGCTACTCAATATCTGAGTGCAGTTGACGGATCGTTCCCAAAGAACGGTCTGACGGAGGATGGATGGATTTCTGGACCCTTTTCAAAGTGTTGATCCTGGGCGCGGTAGAGGGCCTGACTGAGTTCTTGCCCATCTCCAGTACGGGCCACCAGATAATTGTTGCGGACTTGCTGGAGTTTGGCGGTGAACGCGCCATGGCGTTCAATATCATTATTCAACTGGGTGCCATTCTTGCCGTAGTCTGGGAGTTTCGTCGCAAGATTACAGAGATCGTCAAAGGACTGCCGACCCAACGCAACGCACAACGCTTCACCCTGAACGTGCTGATCGGCTTTCTTCCGGCCGTCGTTCTGGGTGTCTTGTTCGCCGACCAGATTCATCACTACCTGTTCAACCCGATCACCGTGGCAGTCGCATTGGTCGTAGGCGGCATTGTCATGTTGTGGGCGGAGCAGAGGGACCACGTGGTGCACGTCGACCATGTCGACGACATGCGCTGGCCGGATGCGTTGAAGGTAGGCTTCGCGCAATGCCTGGCGATGATCCCGGGCACTTCCCGTTCCGGATCGACCATTATCGGCGGGTTGCTGTTTGGCTTGTCGCGCAAGGCCGCCACCGAGTACTCGTTCTTCCTGGCGATGCCCACCATGGTCGGTGCGGCGGTGTATTCAGGCTACAAGTACCGGGAGCTGTTCCAGGCCGGCGACCTGGCGGTTTTCGCCCTGGGCTTCGTCACAGCGTTCTTTTTCGCCATGATCGCCGTGCGCGGCTTGCTCAAGTTCATTGCGAACCACAGCTATGCCGCCTTCGCGTGGTACCGGATTGTGTTCGGATTGTTGATCCTGGCGACCTGGACATTCGGATGGGTGAACTGGACGGCGGCGGCCGCCAGCTGACAGGCGAGCCAGGCGGATCAAACCGCCTGGCTTAATGGCGAGAACAACCGCGCATCAACGCCCTTCAAGCAACCCGGCCGCTTGATCCAGCAAGGCCAGGGGCTCCTTGGCCTTGTGAATATCCACCGACAACAACTGCCGAAACTTGCGCGCCCCGGGGAACCCGGTGCCCAGCCCCAATACATGCCGCGTGATGTGGTGCATCGAACCGCCGGCATCGATGTGCGCCGCGATATACGGCCGCAACTGCGCCAGTGCTTCGGCACGGGTGATCACCGGCGCCGTACTGCCGAACAGCTGCTGATCCACCTCGGCCATCACATAAGGGTTGTGATACGCCTCGCGGCCCAGCATCACGCCGTCGAACGTCTGCAAATGCTCGTGGCAGGCCTCCAGGGTCTTGATGCCGCCGTTGAGAATGATCTCCAGCTCAGGAAAATCCGCCTTCAACCGCGCCGCCACGTCATAACGCAGGGGCGGGATGTCACGGTTCTCCTTCGGCGACAACCCCTCCAGAATCGCAATCCGCGCGTGCACGGTAAAACTGGTGCACCCGGCATCCCGCACCGTGCCGACGAAATCACACAACTGATCGTAACTGTCCCGGCCATTGATCCCGATGCGGTGCTTGACCGTCACCGGAATCGACACCGCATCCCGCATCGCCTTCACACAATCGGCCACCAACTGCGGATGCCCCATCAGGCACGCGCCGATCATGTTGTTCTGCACCCGATCGCTCGGGCAGCCGACATTCAGGTTCACCTCGTCGTAACCATGCTCCTGCGCCATGCGCGCACACGCCGCCAGGTCCAGCGGCACACTGCCGCCAAGCTGCAGGGCCAGCGGATGCTCAGCCTCGTTGTGGCGCAGAAAACGCTCGTGATCGCCGTTGAGCAGGGCACCGGTGGTGACCATTTCGGTGTAGAGCAGGGCATTTTTCGACAGCAGGCGCAGGAAGAAGCGGCAGTGGCGGTCGGTCCAGTCCATCATGGGCGCGACGGAGAAACGGCGGGAGAGCGGGGCGGGTGAAGCGTTGGCTGCGGACATTGGCAATCTGGAATCGGTGAGGCTGGGAGGTGGGGGAGTTTATCAGGAATGGGATGACGGGGCTCAGGAGTCCGAATACCGGCAATCAGGTCTGTTTAATTCAGCACGAAAATGTCGGAGATTTCCCGCAACACACGTCCCCATCGCCCACATTGCACTCCCTCAGCCAGCCGGATAGCCTTTTTTGCGTCGCTGCACCTTCAGCGACAAGGGTGTGGAAGCCCTTCACAAGATCTGGGCGCACAGGCGCCACCTGAATTTAGGCAGGCGCTTTTTTCATGTCTGCTGTTAAATTATGGCGGCTGTGCGCGGGGCACTTTCGGGTGCGCCGGGTTCCTAGATCCCCGGTCTTCCACACCTGCGCACAGCTGCCACCCCATCATGTGGAAGTGATGCTGGCAGTTCCTTTATTCAATTCTAGGAACGACAACAATGAAAAAAATCACGCCTGATCCTCCGGTTGCTTCAGCAGCTTGCGACTCACCTGATCTCGACCAGCTATCCGAAGCCAGCCATCGCATCGTCAGTAAACGCCTGCGCAACCCCAATCACGCCGACCCCATCTGCCACGTCTTTACCATCCTTCCCGACGTCGACACCGAAACCTTGCTGTGCCACGCCTGCGAAACCCTCGCGTCGCTGAACGTCCTCACGACCGATCTGGCCTGCAAGCTCGAAGGCTCGCCACGCAGTCTGGCGCTGTCGATTCAGCAGTTGGCGGTGGTGGGGGAGTTGTTGGTGAATCGGGCGTTGGATAATGTTGATCCCCAAGGTAATTGGGATGACAGATCTCCAGGTGCGCACGGTTCCTGAACCAACGCTGACTTGCCGAAAAGTTTCATGATGTTTCGTTGATGTGAGGCATAGGATGACCGCCAAAGGTCATGTCCCCGCGTCTCAATCCACAGGAATAAAAAAAATGTTCGCAAACCTGATCAAGGTCTCGCTAATCGCAAGTGCCGTGCTGTTGAGCGCCTGTTCGGGTGTGAGTGCCCATCACGATTATTCGGGTGACTCGGTGCAGCCGGCCGGCTTTGGTCCGGGACCCACCCACAGCAATGCCAACCAGATGAATTTCCATGGCAGTGCGTTGGGCAATAGCTTTGGCGAGTATGGTGCGGGGTTGTTGCATGAGGATTGATCGGTGACGCAAAACGGTGGAGTGATTTCCACCGTTTTGCTATCCGGGCGAGGCTCAGACCATCCTCAAGCCTTCAAAAGGATTCCAGCCTTGCGAGCCTTTTACCTGTTTCAGGTAGTAGGCGTAGTTGGCGCTCAATCCGTACATCAGTGCAAAGACGATATTCATACCGCTGTTGAGGGCCTTGGGGGCTTCTTCATAACCCAGCAGGGTGAAAATCAATGCTAGGACAAAGGACAGGGCAATGATGATCGCGATGATCGCCAGGTTCTTTTTCCACAGTCCAAGCACGAAGAAATAGATCGGCCCGAAAAAGAATGCGATGAAGTTCAGGTTGATCAGGATGCGCTTGCGCGCTGGCAGCTGTTTGAAGCCCAATTTGAAGCCAGGGCTTTTGGGGCCGCCGTACTGATCAAAAAAAGCGAAACGTTCCTGCCATTTCGGGCTGACATTGTAGGTTTGCAATTCATCCGTGCTGCTCATTATCTGTCCTTATTTGAGGGTTCTGCTCGGTCGAGGCATCGACCGGGTTATCGTTCGGCGCGCCTATCAACGCGTTTTGCTGTGACCGGCCTGTTACCGGTGCGAAAGTAGTTTCAAGGATGTAACGCGATTTAACAAGTCATGACCCGGCGCCTTGGCATGCCGTTATTTGCCCTCAGGCACCGCCAGCCACTGCCGTCGAATCTTCTGATAATTGCCCGTTGCCTTGGCCAGGTGCAGCCACTGATCGACGTACAGCTTCCAGGTGATGTCGTCACGGGGCAGCAGGTAGGCCTTTTCGCCGTATTGCATGTGGTGCGTGGGGTTGACGGCGCACAGGCCCGGTTTGAGCTTCTGCTGATACAGCGCTTCCGACGCATCGGTGATCATCACGTCAGCCTTTTTATCCAGCAGTTCCTGGAAGATGCTCAGGTTATCGCGCAACTGCAGTTGTGCCTGGGGCAGGTAGGCGTGGACGAACGCTTCGTTGGTGCCGCCGGCGGGTTCGACCAGGCGAACCGAGGGTCGGTTGATCTGTTCGACAGTCTGGTACAGCGCCTGGTCTTCGCAGCGCACCAGCGGGATTTTGCCGTCGACGTCGAGGATGTTGCTGAAGAAGGCTTTTTTCTGCCGTTCCAGGGTGACCGAGATGCCGCCCATGGCGATGTCGCACTTGCCGGCGAGCATGTCGGGCATCAGGGTTTTCCAGGTGGTGGGCACCCATTCGACCTTGGCGCCCAGGCTGCCGGCCAGGGCGTGGGCCATGGCGATGTCGATGCCGGAATATGTGCCGTCCTCGGCCTTGAGAGTGTAGGGCTTGTAGTCGCCGGTGGTGCAGACGCGCAGTTGTCCCTGTTGCATGACGCTGTCCAGATGCGAAGGTTCTGCCTGGGCGCCAAGGGAGAGTGCGAGCAAGCCGCCGAGCATCATTGCTCTGTTGATTTTCGTCATTGATATCGGGCTTTTGTGCTGGAGTGGTTTTGAAAGGGGGAGTGTAGTGAAACTTTCACCGGTGTGAAAAATCAATGCCCCCTGAAGATGGCTTCAACCTTGCGTCAGTATCGCGCTCACTCGGCCTTGATAAATTACGGCTGATTTTCCGCTCAGGGGTAGAACGTTGCCTGGTGGTTGGATTACGTCAGAAGCGTGACTCAACCGACCATTCCTTCAATGCACGGGCATCAAACTCAAGGCTATAGGTCATCTATGGAAACCTTGACTCGTTGAGGAGATGCAAGCCGTTCCCGCACAGTAGCCAATAGCGCCTCATCGTCTTCAGTCATCAAGACAGGCTTGAAAGGCAACTGACCACGATCCGCCACATACTGCAGGGTCTGGCGAATCAGTTCGGAAGGCGTGACGCCGAGTTTTTCCAGTTCGAGAAAGGCGCGAGCTTTGAGGTCGTCCTCGATACGGATGTTGATAGATGCCATGGGACAGGTTCTCATGTAATGACATTTGTCATTACATTGGATCAAGAGTTCCTCCTTGGCAAGTCCGCCGAGACGTACGGCTAATTTAGAGAAAGTTCGTACTCGGGAAGATGAAAGCGTCGCCCGGCAATGATCCCATCGTCTGGGCCATTACCCTGGCTTGGCTGACCCAAGTTTAAATCGGTACGTCAGTGTCAGAGATTTCCCCCTGAAGATGCCTCATTCCACTTCCGGGCTCAACGTCCCCAGCCACGCCACCAACCCCACAATCAAAACGGCCGCGGCCATTTCCACGACCACACTGCGTCGAAGTGCATGGGCTGCCACGCGATACTGGCCCTCTCGCAATGACCGCTCCAGCAAGGGCCCAAGATGAAAGCGGTTCAGCGCCGCCAACACCAGCATCCCGGCAAACAGCAGCACTTTGATCGCCAGCAGAATTCCGTAGTGGCTGAGTAAAACCTCATCGAGTCTTGGCCCGACGATGAACAGGTAGTTCACCACGCCTGTCACGGTGATGATCACGACGACCAGCGCACCGACAAGCTCGAATCGCTTGACGGCGTGAGCCAGCAAACGAATGTGTGCTTCGGTTTGCAGGGCCCGGGGTTGCGCCATTAGCGCAAACGCCAGCAACGCGCCGAGCCACGCGCCCGCCACCAGCAGGTGCAGGATGTCTGTGGTGAAGTGCCAGTAACGACGGCTGCCTTCGTCCATGGCGCCATGGCCGCTCCAGGCCAGGCTGGCGAGGGCGATGCCGCCGGCAGTGCTGGCGATCACGAGGCTGATGCCGGGGGCGCGTGGGTTTAGCATCACTGCCAGACCCGCGACCGCCAACGCAATCATCCGCACGGCCCAGGCCATCCCGACGTCTGTCTCGAACAGCATCATCTCGAGGTGAGGGCGTAGCTCGGCAACGTCTGATTCGCCGCTCATGGCGCGGACCATCAGCACCATGCCGGCGATGGACAGCAGTGCACCGAACCCGGCAGTTCCCGTCAGCCATCGGCGAAAGGGCAGCACCGTCCCGGATCGTCGTTCCTGTCCTTTAAAGCTGTAGAGCCCGAACAGCGCCACGCCAAACAACAGCATCAAATCCACATACAACACAAACCGCAGAACGACGTTGGCCGAGTCGCTCATCGATCATTTCACTTTGAAGGTGACGTTGCCGGTGATCGGGTGGGTGTCCGACGACACCGCGCGCCATTCGACCTTGTAGGTGCCGGCAACCAGAGGGGCTGTCGGGGTGATGAACATGGTTTTCGGATCACTGCCGCCGCTGACCTTGGCCTTGACCGGCATCGGGGCGTGGGCCATGCCGGCCATTTCGGTCATCAGCAATTTCGCGCCGGAAAACTGGGTGACAAGGTTTTCGGAAAAATGCAGTTCGATCTTGTCGGGCGGCGCACCTTCTGCGCCTTCCGCAGGGGTGGAAGCGAGCAGTTTGGGGTGCGCCTGAGCGAGGGTGCTCATGAGCAGGCCGCTGAGTAACGCGATAACGACGGCGGTGGGTTTGATGATGCGCATGCAAGGTCCTTTACCGCTCGAAGCGGTTGTTGTTGGTTTTGGGTGAGTCTGTTCAGAACCACATCCGAACACCGAGCACGAGGCGGGTTTCGCTGTGGTCCTCGCCTTCGTCGTTAGCGTAGTCGGCGGTGTTGCCGTAGGTGCGGTTCCAGGTCACGCCCAGGTAGGGCGCGAATTCCCGGCGGATTTCGTAGCGCAGGCGCAAGCCGGTCTCGGTGTTGGACAGCCCCGCGCCGATGCCCCGTTGCGGATCGTTTTTGCCGTAGGCGTTGAGTTCGACGGTCGGCTGCAGGATCAGCCGGTTGGTCAGCAGGATGTCGTAATCGCCCTCCAGCCGCACGGCGCTCTGGCCGCCTTCGCCGATGAAGGCCGTGGCTTGGGCCTCGAAGTTGTACAGCGCCATGCCTTGCACGCCGAAGGCGGCCCAGGTTTGCGGGGCGCCGGGTTTGAAATCCTGGCGCACGCCGCTGACCACGTCCCACCACGGGGAAATGGCGTGGCCCCACAGGGCCTGGATTTCCGCGTCCTCGGTCACGCCATTGGTGCGCTCGCCTTCGGAGCGCAGCCACAGGCGATCGATGTCGCCGCCGACCCAGCCGGACAAATCCCAGGCCAGGGTGCTGCCGTCATCGGCGTCCTGCCACTCGAGTTTGTCGGCGAGGAAAAACGAATTGAGCGTGTTGTCGTGCACATGGTGGCCGGCGGGATCGACATACACCGCCGCGCGATCGGCATCGGTCAGCACCGGGATCGGCGTACGGCTTTCGCTGGGGGCGGCGGGCTGCATCTGGCCCTCGTCCATGCTCTGCATCTGGCTGTGGTCCATCTGGTTATGATCCATGCCTTGCATCTGGCCATGGTCCATCTGGCTGTGATCCATGCCTTGCATGCCGTCGCTGGCGGCCATCGCCGTCGAAGTCACGAATGCAAAAAAAACCGGGGTGAATCGAATCATGGGGTGCGCCTCATTCTTCCACGCGAACTTCACGGAACATGCCCATTTCCATGTGGTACAGGAGATGGCAGTGATAGGCCCAGCGGCCGAGTGCGTCGGCAGTGACTCGATAGCTGCGCCGGGAGCCCGGAGGCATGTCGATGGTGTGTTTGCGCACCATGAACTCGCCGTTCTCGTCTTCGAGGTCGCTCCACATGCCGTGCAGGTGGATGGGGTGCATCATCATCGTGTCGTTGACCAGTACGATCCGCAGCCGCTCACCGTACTTGAGACGCAGGGGCTCTGCATCAGAGAACTTCACGCCATTGAACGACCAGGCGAACTTTTCCATGTGGCCGGTCAGGTGCAGCTCAAGGGTGCGGCCAGGCTCGCGGCCGTCCGGGTCTTCGAAGGTGCTGCGCAGGTCGGAGTAGGTGAGCACGCGGCGCCCGTTGTTGCGCAGGCCCATACCGGGGTCGTCGAGTTTCGGTGCAGTGGACATGGCTTGCATGTCCACCAGCGGGTTGTCGGTTTCCGAGGCGGGGTGGGACTGCATGCCGGGCATGTCGCCCATGGCCATGTTGCTGTGATCCATGCCCGCCATGCTGCCGTGGTCCATGCCGGCCATGCCCATGTCATCCATGGTCACCAGGGGGCGTGGGTCCAGTGCCGGCAGCGGCGCTACCAGTCCCGCCTTCACTGCCAGGGTGCCGCGTGCGTAGCCGGTGCGATCCATCGCCTGGGCGAACAGGGTGTAGGCCGCCTCGGTCGGTTCAACGATAACGTCGAAGGTTTCTGCCACGGCAATGCGAAACTCGTCGACGCTCACCGGTTTGACGTGCAGGCCATCGGCGGCGACCACGGTCATTTTCAGGCCGGGGATGCGCACGTCGAAGTAACTCATGGCCGAGCCGTTGATGAAGCGCAGCCGCAGCTTTTCCCCTGAGCGGAACACCCCGGTCCAGTTCATGTCCGGCGCCTGGCCGTTCAACAGGTAGGTGTAAGTGGCGCCGCCGACGTCCGCGAGGTCAGTGGGGTTCATCTTCATCTCGGCCCACATCTTGCGATCGGCGACGGTCGCCCCCCAGCCTTTTTCGCTGACGTCGTGGATGAAGTCGCCCACGGTGCGCTTGTTGAAGTTGTAGTAATCGGACTGTTTTTTCAGCGTCTTCATCAGGTCGACCGGGTCTTCGTCGGTCCAGTCGCTGAGCATCACCACGTAGTCGCGGTCGTACTGGAACGGCTCCGGGTCCTTGGCGTCGATCACCAGCGGGCCGTAGACGCCGGATTGTTCCTGCAGCCCCGAATGGCTGTGATACCAGTAGGTGCCGTTCTGCCGCACGGTGAACTGGTAGACGTACACACCGCCCGGCTCGATGCCCTTGAAACTCAGGCCAGGCACGCCGTCCATGTTGGCCGGCAGCAAGATGCCGTGCCAGTGAATGGAGGTGCTGTCCTTGAGTCTGTTGCGCACCCGCAGCGTCACCGTATCGCCTTCACGCCAGCGCAGCAGCGGGCCGGGAATGCCACCGTTGATGGTCAGTGCAGTGCGCGGGGTGCCGGTGAAGTTGACCGGGGACTCGCCGATGAACAGGTCGAAATCATTGCCGGCCAACACTTGCGGTTCGCCGGGACTGCTGATCGCCCAGACCGGCGTGCGCCATAACCCGAGGCCGCCGAAGAGCCCGCCGATGGCCAGGCCTTTGACGAAGGTGCGTCTTGAAGTGTGGGAGTGCATGCCGTGTGTTCCGCCCGTCAGCCTGTTGAACTTGTCGACGAGGCTAGCGGGCGGTGCCTTTCAGCAGGCTGAGGCGAAGATTACAGTTTTGACAGGTTGGACGTCGCTTTCTGGCTTGAAGTGGATTTTTCCCTTGAGGCCACGGTGTCGCCGCCGCAGTTGATGTAGGAGGACGACTTCAACCAGCGCTGGTCCGGGTAGTAGGAAAACAACAACTGGCCGTCCTTCATCGAATCAATCAGCCGATGGGCAATCGCCGGTCTGACGGCCGGGCAACCCAGGCTGCGGCCGATGCGGCCATTGGCGCGGGCCAGCACCGGGCTGACGTAGGGTGCGCCGTGAATGACGATGGCCCGGTCAAAGGCGTTATCGTTGAAACCGGGCTCCAGGCCTTCCATGCGCAGCGAGTAACCGTTCTGGCCGAGATAGCTTTGCTGGGTGCGGAACAGACCGAGGCTGGTGGCGTGGCTTTCATTCTGGTTGGAGAACAGCGTGGCCATGTTTTCGCCGCTGTTGCGGCCATGGGCGACCAGTTCGTGAAACAGCAACTTGCGCCGTTTAAGGTCGAAGACCCACAGGCGTTGTTCAGTCGAAGGCAGGGAATAATCGATCACCGCCAGTCTTTGGGCTGGGGCGACGCCTTGGGCACGGCTGCATTGGGTGGCGCGAACGGCCAGGGCGATCACTTTGGCGTCGGCGCCTGGTGCTGCTTTGACCAGCGCGTTTTCAAGCGAATCGGCGTAGGCTGACGTTACTGAAAGGCACGTCAGTAAAATGGCAAATAAAAGGCCAAAGCGGTTTAGCGCCATAGTCGGGTCTCATCATGATAATTTCGAGTCTAGCAGCGAGCGCAAAGCTGGCGCCGTTGAATCAGGGGATTAAGGATTATCCATGGTGCAATTAACAAGGTCATTCGTCATAAGCCGCATGTTTTTTATGGGCTTTCTGATCAGCGGTGCAGCATTTGCGCAAACTTCGCCGATTGAGTCGGTATCTGCAGCGAGCAGCACAATTGATGCCGCGGCGCCCGACGATGCGGTTGGCCAGGCGATTCAGGCAACGCTGGAACCGCTGCGCTCGGCGTTTCCACCATTGCTCACGTCAAGGCGCCATCAGCGTGTGGACGTCAGCCGGGTGGTGCTGGATTTCTATATGCATCGCAACTATCGCGCCGCGTGGACGGATGATCGTGATGTGGTGCAGTTGCTCAAGAGCCTCGAAGACACCCGGATCGACGGCCTGACCCCGACGGATTTCCGTATTACCGAACTGGCCCAGGCTCATGAATCGCTGATGGCCGCCATGCCTTCCACGGCGCAGCGGGCGATGTTCGACATGGCGGCCACCCGCACCTTCATCACCGCGCTGCTGCAACTGCGCCGGGGCAAGGTCGATCCGTCGCGGCTGGACATTCACTGGAATTTCGATCCTGCCGGCGGCGGTGCCCGCGAGGACATGAACAATCTGTTCGCCGCCCTCGATGCCCATGACGTGGCTCGTGCGTTCGCCGAGGCGCCTCCTCAGGAAGAGATTTACCGCAACTTGCGCGAAGGCCTGGCCCGGTTGCGCCAGGTGCGGGATGCGGGCGGCTGGCCGAAAGTCACCGAAGGCCAATCGCTCAAGCCCGGCATGGACGGTGTGGCGGTCGGACAATTGCGTGCGCGCCTGGTGGCGGGTGGGTACCTGGAGCCGCACCTGGCGAAAAAAGCCGGTTACGACGACAAGGTCATTGCCGCGGTGAAGAAGTATCAGACCGAGCAATACCTGGGGGCCGACGGCGTGGCGGGGGCGGCGACGCTGGCGGCGCTGAACGTGCCGGTCGAGGCACGGATCGATCAGGTGCGGGTCAACATGGAGCGCGCCCGCTGGCTGTTGTACAAACTTCAGGGCACGTTCGTGATCGTCGATATCGCCGGCTACAAGGTGGCGATGTACCGCGACGGTCTGCCGATCTGGCGTTCGCGGGTGCAGGTCGGCAAGCCGGTGCGCAGTACGCCGGTGTTCCAGGCCGAAATCACCTACATCACGTTCAACCCGACCTGGACAGTGCCGCCGACCATCCTCAAGCAGGACGTGATTCCGAAAATCCAGAACGATCCGGGCTATCTGGCGGCCAACCGGATTCGCGTGCTTGATCGCGAAGGCAATGTGCTCGATCCGTCGGACGTTGACTGGAGCAACCCGCGAGGCATCCACCTGCGTCAGGATGCCGGCCCCGACAGTTCATTGGGGCAGGTGGTGATCCGCTTCCCCAACGACTACGCGATTTACCTGCATGACACGCCGCACCGCGAGCTGTTTGCCAAGACGGTCCGGGCCACCAGCTCGGGCTGCATCCGCGTGGAAAACCCGCTGCAACTGGTCGAGTTGTTGTTCAACGACCCGGTGCGCTGGAACAGTGCCGGGATTCAAAAGCAGTTGGCCAATGGCAGGACCGAGAATATCCAGCTGCCGGTGAAGGTGCCGGTGCTGCTGGCCTATTGGACCGTGGACCTGAGCAATGACGGGCGGGTGACGTTCAAGCCGGACATTTATGATTACGATGCCCGGGTGTTGCAGGGCTTGAGCCAGCCGACGAAATTGCCGCCGCTAGACTTGCGTCGGGCAGAGATCCCGTTGGTGGTGACGGGGCAGGGCCAACAGTAACCAAAGATTGAAAAGACGCCTCGGGAGCGCCATTTTTGGGGTTTTCACTGGTTTGGAGCGCAGGCACGGTCCCCTGTAGGAGCTGGCCTGCCAGCGATGGTCGTTAACGATAACGCGTGTAATCTGGATGAACGCGGCGCACTGGAGTGCATCGCCAGCAGGCTGGCTCCCACAGTTTCAGCGTGGCCACGGTCCCTTGTGGGAGCTGGCTTGCCAGCGATGGTCGTGAACGATAACGCGGGTGAGCTGGATAAACGCGGCGCACTTGAGTCCATCGCCAGCAGGCTGGCTCCTACAGTTTTAGCGTGGGCACGGCCCCTTGTGGGAGCTGGCTTGCCAGCGATGGTCGTTAACGATTACGCGTATGAACTGGATGAACGCGGCGCCCTCGAGTCCATCGCCAGCAGGCTGGCTCCAACAGTTTCCCCAGCCCTTAGGCAACCTTCCTAAAGCGCCAACCCTTGTTGCACCACGACAAGCAGATCGCTTTCTGTCAGCGCCACCGCATCCAGCTGTGCCGTGGCTTGCTCGATCGTTTGTAGCCACCAGTGTGTTTCGCCGTGTTCGTCCACGGTGCGCAACAGGGCGAACTCGTTACCCGGGGAGTGAATCTCGACGCGTCCCTCGCCATCGGCGGTGAAGCGTGCAACCGGGTCAAAGGTAATGCTGTGCTCATTGCCGGAGATGACCAACTGGTCGATGGCGTAATCGTAGGCGTCACCATCGGCATGACTTTCGATCACGTGGGTGGCGTTGCGCCGCAGGACCAGGCCCGCTTCGGTCAAGGGCAGCAGCCAGTGTTCTATCCGTTGATACAGTTCGTAGACTTGGCCTGGCCAGACATCGATCGCCTGATCCGCGCCGGTAAGCCGTGTCTGTTTCAATTTTGCAGCGAGCTCGTCTGCCTTACTCATGTCGATTCCCTGTATGAAGGTCAGTCTAATCGTAGCTCGTTGATGCGCAGGCAGTGCTGCCCTGGGTCAGGTTTGCAGCACCACCGGGCACGTGGTTGCCCCTTTGTCGTGGATAACCCCGTAAACTACGGCCCACAAAAACTGAGGGCTTTGGGCCGTTGCCCATGCCTTGCCCCCGACAGGATGAACGTTTGCCCACGCGCTTTAACAACCCGGACCACGCCCCTGGCGTTGCATTGAAACGCATACCGCTGCGCAAGGCCGCGGTGTTGTTCATTGCCACGGTGTGCCTGTGCCTGTGCGGTTTGCTGTACCTGCAACTGGAACAGTCCCGTCGCCATGATCTGAGCCTGGCGCAAGTGGCGTCTTCGAACCTGACGCGGGCCATGGCGCAGCAAGCCGAAGACGCCTTCATGAAGGCTGACCTGGTGCTGACCAGCCTGGTGGACTGGATTCAGGTCGACGGTTTCGGCCAGGACATGCGACCCCGCTTGCAACAGACCTTTGCCCGGCGGGTGCTGGCACTGGATCAATTGCACGGCATCCTGTTGTTCGACCAGAAGGGCCAGTGGGTGGTGACCTCGTTTGAAAACCTGCCCCGGGGTGCCGGGGTCGCGGATCGCGAGTACTTCAAGTATCACCAGCAGAACGTATCGTCGGTGGCGCATATCGGCCCGGCCATCCGCAGCCGGGAAAACGGCGAGTGGATCATCCCGATTTCCAAACGGGTCAACGACAGGAACGGGCATTTCCAGGGCGTATTGCTGGCCGGCATCAAGATGTCGTACTTCGACCAGTTCTTCAAAAGCTTCAGCCTCGACGACAACGGCTCGATGTTTCTCGGCCTGACCGATGGCACCTTGTTGGCGCGTCGACCTTTTGTAGAAGCGCAGATCGGCGTGTCGCTGGCCCAGGGCGAGATTTTCCAGAAGTTCCTGCCACTGGCCAACTCTGGCAATGCGATGTTCACGTCCATCATCGATGGCGTGACACGCCTGTACGCTTACCGCCAGCTGGAGGCGTATCCGCTGGTGGTCGCCGCGGCGTCGTCCACGCAGACCATTCTCGCGGACTGGTACGACACGGCGTTCCGCTCCAGCCTCATCGTTGCCCTGGTGCTGCTGGGCGTGGGGCTGTTCGGGTGGGTGTTCGTGCATCAGGTGCGTGTTGGCGAGCGGGTCGAGTCGGATTTGCGCAGGGCCCAGCAAGCACTGGAGCTGATCGCCACGCATGACAGCCTGACCGGCCTGGCCAACCGCCGGTTGTTCGAACGGGCGATGGACATCGAGTTCGGGCGCGGTGCCCGGCAGGCAAGCCCCTTGAGCCTGATCATGCTCGATATCGATTACTTCAAGCGCTACAACGACACCTACGGCCACGTGGTGGGGGATCACTGCCTGGCCGAAGTGGCGCGTGCGCTGAAGAGTTGCTGCCACCGCAAGGCCGATCTGGCGGTGCGTTACGGCGGTGAAGAGTTTGCGGTGCTGCTGCCCGACACCGACATCCACGGCGCCATGACGATTGCCGAGCAGATCCGTCGCAGTGTCATCGACAAGAGCATCACTCACACCGGCTCACCCAATGGCTGCGTGACGGTCAGTCTCGGTTGCTATTCGTTCGTGCCCTCGGGCCGGGACAGCATGGACGTGTTTGTCCAGCGGGCGGATGCGGCGTTGTATCAGGCCAAGCATTCGGGGCGGAACCGCGTGGCTACGTTGTCGATGGCCGGTGCTGGCGAGTCGTTGATGCGCTCCGACCGTTGAGGTGCTTTTGCTGCCGGTGGTCCGTCTTCCGGGTCAGTCAGAATTGATCGTCTAGAGTTCCGTTAGCGCTGTCGAACCCGGCAGGCTCCCCCACGTACGGACGATCGCCAACATGTTGCTACTTCAAACGTTGACAGCCGTTGCTCTGACCGTCGCAGCCGCTGCCATTTTTCCGCTGGTCAGCCAAGCGCAACCGAAAATCACCGCCGAAGAAGCGCATACCATCGGCGTGGATGCTTACATCTATTTTTACCCGCTGCTGAGCATGGACATCACCCGCAAGCAATTCACCAACATCGAGCCGGGCAAGGAATTCGGCAAGGGCCCGATGAACATGTTTGTCAGTGTGCCGCAGTACCCGCCAGCCGATTTCAAAGGGGTGGTGCGCTCCAACTTCGACACCTTGTATTCGATTGCCTGGCTGGATTTGACCAAGGAGCCGCTGGTGGTCGCCGCGCCGGATACCGACGGGCGTTTCTACCTGCTGCCAATGCTCGATATGTGGACCGACGTGTTCGCGTCGCCGGGCTGGCGCACCACGGGCACCGAGGCCGGACAATTTCTGGTGACGCCGCCGGGGTGGACCGGCACGGTGCCCGCCGGGATGAGTCATCTGCCGGCGCCAACCCCATTTGTGTGGGTCATCGGCCGTACCAAAACTGACGGCGCGGCGGATTACGCGGCGGTGCACAAGATCCAGGCCGGCTACACGGTGACGCCGTTGTCCCGGTTGGGCAAGGAGCCAGAAGCCGTCACCGTAAAAATCGATCCGGCAGTGGACATGAAAACGCCACCGAAGATTCAGGTCGACTCCATGTCGGCGGCCGATTACTTCACTTACGCTGCCGAGTTGCTGAAGGTGAACCCGCCGCACAGCACCGACCAGCCAATGCTGGCGCAGATCAAGCGCCTTGGAATCGAAGTCGGTAAGTCGTTCAACATGGACGCGCTGGACCCGCAAATCCAGGCCGCGCTGCAAAGGGTGCCCCAGGATGCGCAGGCCTTGATGAGCTGGAAAGTGCCGACCCTGGCGCGGGAGGTCAATGGCTGGTCGATGAACACCGACACCATGGGCGTGTACGGCAACTACTACCTCAAGCGTGCCATCGTTACGCAGGTGGGGCTCGGCGCCAACCTGCCCGAGGACGCGATTTATCCGTTGAACATCGGCGACAGCAACGGCAAGCCACTCGATGGCGCGAACAAATACGTGTTGCATTTCAGCAAGGGCGAGACACCGCCGGTGAACGCCTTCTGGTCGGTTACCCTGTATGACCCGCAAGGTTTCCAGGTCGGCAATTCACTCAACCGTTTTGCGGTCAGTAGCTGGATGCCGTTCAAGAGCAACGCCGATGGCTCACTGGACCTCTATTTCCAGAACGAAAGCCCCGGTAAGGATCTGGAGGCCAACTGGCTGCCGGCGCCCAAAGGCTCATTCAATCTGACCATGCGCTTGTACGGCCCGAAAGCCGAGGCGCTGAATGGCAAGTGGAACCCGCCGGCGATCAAGCAGCTGTAAGCCCAGGACGAAAAAAGCAGCCAACGACGTCATGTCATTGGCTGCTTTTGTTTGTCCAACTGCCCGTCCCGCCGCCAGCGCCGCCTGTTCCACCTCCGGGGGCACCGGTGCCTCCGCCCGCGCCACTGCCCGGACCATTGACGCCGGTGCTGCCCATTGACGAGCCGGGGCTCTTTGCGCGCCCGTTGTTACCCGAGGGATCGCTGGGCCTGTTGCTGTCTGGCAGCATGGTTGAACTGCGGGTGGCGCCGGGTGCCGTACTGGTCGTACCAGGCCCCTCGCCGGACGCAGCAAAGATGGCCACGGACGTAGCCGCCAACCATGCGGCCATGAGCAGCGAAGTCATTTTTATGTTCATCATGGTCGTCTCCAGGATGAGTCATTACCTGGTGTTAGTGTGACAGGGCACGTGGTGGGTGCCGATCCGGTTGACGAGTGGCGCGGGACCCTGGTGGGCCACCGATCCATGGTCAAGCGAAAATCTTGTGGGAGCGGGCTTGCCCGCGATGACGTCGGCTCATTCAGCATTGATGTTGGCTGACACTGCGCATTCGCGAGCAAGCTCGCTCCCACATTTGATCTGTGCCGGACGGGAAATTGCGGACACCCTCGAACCCTGTGGGAGCGGGCTTGCTCGCGAAGGCGTCGGCCCATTCAATATTGATGTTGGCTGACACTGCGCATTCGCGAGCAAGCTCGCTCCCACATTTGAACTGGGCCGGACGGGAAATTGCGGACACCCTCGAACCCTGTGGGAGCGGGCTTGCTCGCGAAGGCGTCGGCCCATTCAATATTGATGTTGGCTGACACTGCGCCTTCGCGAGCAAGCTCGCTCCCACATTTGATCTGGGCCGGACGGGAAATTGCGGACACCCTCGAACCCTGTGGGAGCGGGCTTGCCCGCGATGACGTCGGCTCATTCAGCATTGATGTTGGCTGACACTGCGCATTCGCGAGCAAGCTCGCTCCCACATTTGAACTGGGCTGGACGGGAAATTGCGGACACCCATCAAATCGACCAGCTTGCGCTCAAGGTGCTGCCGCCCCCGGGACCACGGATGCAACCACCGAAATGGGCAGGTGTCACAGTTCAGGCACCTAGTCCTCAGGAGTGTCCGGTCGTGAAGAAGCTGCGGATCGCCACGTTCAACGTCAATGGCCTGCGCGCCCGGCTGCCCAACCTGCTGGCCTGGCTTGAACGGGAAAAACCGGACATCGCCTGCTTGCAGGAGTTGAAGGCAGTGGACAGCGCATTTCCGGCTGCCGAGCTTGAAGCGCTCGGCTACGGCGCTATCTGGCAGGGGCAGGCGTCATGGAACGGCGTGGCGATCCTGGCGCGGGATGCGCAGCCGCTGGAGAGCCGGCGCGGGTTGCCCGGCGATGACAGCGACAAGCACAGTCGTTATCTGGAGGCCGCGGTCCACGGGGTTCTGGTGGGGTGCCTGTATCTACCCAACGGCAACCCGCAGCCGGGGCCGAAATTCGAGTACAAGCTGGCGTGGTTCGAACGGCTTATCCGTCATGCGCAGGCGCTTCAAGGCAGTGAGCATCCGGTGGTGCTGGCGGGCGACTACAACGTGGTGCCCACCGACCTGGACATCTATAACCCGCGCTCATGGCTCAAGGATGCCTTGCTGCAACCGGAGAGTCGCGAGTGCTACCAGCGGTTGCTGGAGCAGGGCTGGACCGATTCATTGCGGCACCTGCATCCGCAGGATCGGCTCTACACGTTCTGGGATTACTTCCGCCAGCACTGGCAGAAAAACTCCGGCCTGCGCATTGATCATCTGCTGCTCAACCCGGCCTTGAGTCCGTATCTGCAAGACGCCGGGGTAGATGCCTGGGTGCGCAATGAACCCCACGCCAGCGACCATGCGCCGACCTGGATTCAATTGGGCTCGCGCAAGCGGCGTTGAGTGTTTCATGACGAGTGATTGGCTAAATCAATTGTCGGTGGCCGTGCCTGTTCCCGTATACATAGCGGCCACTGGCGGAGCAATCCGCCGCTTGCGTGCAAAAGGATTGAACGATGAGCGAGCCACGCCTGACTGACCGTGCTTTGTATCTGCAACGCCTGGGGTTCGATGTACCCCCGGCACCGACCCTGGAAACCTTGCGCCAGCTGCAGCTGCGTCATACCGGGGTTTTCCCGTTTGAAAACCTCACCACGTTATCCGGCGAACCGGTGCTGATCGACCTGCCGTCCATCGAGCAGAAGGTCTTGCACGCGGGTCGTGGCGGTTACTGCTACGAACTCAACAAGCTGTTTCTGGCCTTGCTTCAGGAGTTGGGTTTCGACGCCCGTGCCATCAGCGGTCGGGTGGTGATGGGGCAGCCGGAGGGCGCCTGGACGGCCCGGACCCATCGCCTGAGCCTGGTCATCATTGACGACGTACGCTACATCACCGACGTCGGCTTCGGCGGCATGGTGCCGACTGCGCCACTGCTGCTCGATTCCCGCGCCGAACAACTTACCCCGCACGAATCGTATCGCATCGACCTGCACGTCGACGGTTTTACCCTGCGCGCCAACGTAGCTGGTGAATGGCGAGCGATGTACATCTTCGACCTGCAACGCCAGGAAGGTATCGATTTTGCTGTGGGCAACTGGTACGTCTCGACCCACCCCGAGTCGACTTTCGCCAGGCAGTTGATGGTGGCGCGCACCGGGGAGGGCTGGCGCCGTACGCTCAATAACGGCAGCTTCGCCATTCACCGGATCGGCCATGACAGCGAGCGGCGGGAGGTGACGGATGTGCAGGAACTGATTGGGCTGCTGGGCAGTGAGTTCGGCATCCGCGTACCGGAGCAGGCGCAATTGGTGAAGACGCTGGAGCGATTGATCGCAGCGCCGCAATAGCGGGTTGATCGCAGACATCACAAAGGGCGGGTCGGATTGATCGGCCCTTTGAGTTTCAGGGCTGAACACCCGGCGCCATCACCCGTTGGATTTCGCGCAAGGCCTCTGCCAGTTTTTGCTCCAGGCCCTTGAGTTCGGCTGGCGTGAGGGATTGTTTCAGTTTTGCCGTCTTGCCTTCGTTGAGCAGGGCCCGGCGCAACGTATTGTTGATCGCCGTCTGGTAGCCATACCCCTCGTGTTCTGCCAGTGCGCGGGCCGCTTCGATGACGGCGTCATCGAGCATGATGGTAATGCGGGTCTTGCCTTTGGCGGGCGCCACGGCCCCGCGCCTGGCGTCACTGAAGTCGTATTCGTCTTTCATCGGTCATGTCTCCAGATACTGACGGCGCTCGCTTTTGGTGGCGATGCGCGCGGAAATGATTCGAACGAAATTCGGATCGCGGTAAGTGTACGCGACGACCAGCAAACGGCCTTTGGCATCCAGCCCCAGGGTGATCCAGCGTTGTTCATCGTGGTGGTTGTCCTCGATGGTCAGCGCTCGTTCGTCATGGAATACCGCTTCAGTCTCGGCAAGGCTGATGCCTTGGTGCTTGAGTTTGTTGGCTGCGTTCTTTGCCCTGTGGAACTGAATCTCGAATGGCTTCATCATGCATACTTTATATGTATAAAAAAGAGGCGGGTCATACCGATGGTCGCCAGGAATTCGAAAGACTAGTCAGCAGCCGGGGGGGAGGCAGCGAGGGAAGTATTTCAAGGTTTTTGGCGGGGACAGGAGGGTGGTTATCAGGCGGGAATGGACAAGTATCCATTTTGTGACTGATAAGTTGTATACAACTCTATAGACATTTGTCCTATGTCTTGCATACAGTGTGCGCATAACAAAAACCAGGGAACCCCCTACCATGAAAACGCCCCATGTTTCACACCAACGGCCCGAGGACGAAAACCTAGGGATCGGCGCGAATATGGCTTATGGCCTGCAACATGTTCTGACCATGTATGGCGGTATCGTCGCTGTGCCATTGATCATCGGCCAGGCGGCCGGGCTCTCGCCAGCGGACATCGGTTTGTTGATTGCTGCTTCATTGTTTGCAGGGGGGCTGGCAACGCTGCTGCAAACCCTGGGTCTACCGTTTTTTGGTTGTCAGTTGCCGCTGGTGCAGGGCGTATCCTTCTCCGGCGTTGCGACCATGGTGGCGATTGTCAGCAGTGGCGGGGAGGGCGGGTTCCAGTCGGTGTTGGGGGCGGTGATAGCGGCGTCCCTGATCGGATTGCTGATAACCCCGGTGTTCTCGCGTATCACCAAGTTCTTCCCGCCGCTGGTGACCGGCATCGTGATTACCACCATCGGCCTGACGCTGATGCCGGTAGCCGCGCGCTGGGCCATGGGCGGCAACAGCCACGCACCGGATTTCGGCAGCATGGCGAATATCGGTCTGGCGGCGGTGACGCTGGTGCTGGTGCTGCTGCTGAGCAAAATCGGCAGTGCGACCATCTCCCGCCTGTCGATCCTGCTGGCCATGGTCGTCGGTACAGTGATCGCGGTGTTCCTCGGCATGGCGGATTTCTCGTCCGTGACCCAGGGCCCGATGTTCGGCTTCCCGACGCCGTTCCACTTCGGCATGCCGACCTTCCACTTCGCTGCGATCCTGTCGATGTGCATCGTGGTGATGGTGACGCTGGTGGAGACCTCGGCCGACATCCTGGCCGTCGGTGAGATCATCGGCACCAAGGTTGACTCCAAGCGCCTGGGCAACGGCCTGCGCGCCGACATGCTGTCGAGCATGTTCGCGCCGATCTTCGGATCCTTCACCCAGAGCGCCTTTGCCCAGAACGTCGGGCTGGTGGCGGTCACCGGCATCAAGAGCCGCTACGTGGTGGCCACTGGCGGTCTGTTCCTGGTGCTCCTCGGCCTGCTGCCCTTCATGGGCCGGGTCATCGCCGCCGTGCCGACCTCGGTACTGGGTGGTGCCGGCATCGTGCTGTTCGGCACCGTCGCGGCCAGCGGCATCCGGACCTTGTCCAAGGTCGACTACCGCAACAACGTCAACCTGATCATCGTCGCCACCTCGATCGGCTTCGGCATGATCCCGATCGCGGCGCCGAGCTTCTACGATCACTTCCCAAGCTGGTTCGCGACCATTTTCCATTCGGGCATCAGTTCGTCGGCGATCATGGCCATCGTGTTGAACCTGACCTTCAACCACCTCACTGCCGGTAACTCCGACCAGCAATCGGTGTTTGCGGCCGGTACCGAGCGGGTGCTGCGTTATCAGGATCTGGCGGCGTTGCGCGAAGGGGACTACTTCAGCGACGGTAAGCTGCACGATTGCGACGGCAAGGAGATTCCGGTGCTGGAATCGGAACACGGCGGGGCAGAACCGCGGGCGGTGCACGTCAAAAGCAGTGAGCATGTCTGACGTTCGCGGCGACTGAAAAAAAGGGCCGATCTGTTGAATGGACAGATCGGCTTTTTTTATGGATCAAAAGATCGCAGCCTGTGTAGGAGCTGCCGCAGGCTGCGATCTTTTGATATTTACATCGGCCACAAAAAAGCCCCTGAATCTTTCGATTCAGGGGCTTTTCGGTATTGCTGTCTGGCTCCACGACCTGGACTCGAACCAGGGACCCAGTGATTAACAGTCACTTGCTCTACCAACTGAGCTATCGCGGAATGGCGCGTATCTTACTGATTCAAAAAGAGAAGTCAAGCATCGAATAACAATTGCAGCGAACTATCGGGACGGGCGGTGGTTTAGCGGCGATTGACGGTTACCAGGATCGCCCCAGAGGTCTACCATGGCCGCCCGGAAGTGGTGACACGCGCTGCCGGCCATTCGCCGAAAAGGTACGCGCCATGAATCATCTGATCCTCCCACCTCGACACCACGGGGTGCACCCATGAGCATCTCTCAGATCAGCCTGCCCAAGGGTGTCGGCCCCCATGCCGAAAAGTTGTTCGACGCCATCACTCAGGCCGGCACCGCTGAAGCATTGAACCGCGCGGGTGGCAAGGCCGAAGGTTTCGTCCTGGGGCTGGAAAGTACCAAGGCGATCAAGAGTCAGATCGCCGAGTCGCTGTATGTCGCCTACGACGACGCTGCCAGCCAGCGTGCGTCCGAACTGGCTTAACCGCCGAAGGTAATGGTGCCAAGCATCAGTTTGGCATACAGCATCGTGGCGCCCAGTTGCACCAGCCACAGGGCCAGGCCGCCGAGGAATACACCGGCAGCGACTTGCATTACCAGGTTGTTGCCGCGTTTGGCCGGAGCGCGGGGGGTGAAGCGATCCAGGTCATCCAGGTCATCGCGGTCGGCGCGCAGGTCATCGTTTTTCATGTGGGATCTCGTAGGTCATTCAGGTGTACGCAAACCTGTGGGAGCGGGCTTGCTCGCGAATGCGATCTGACTGAGACATCGGTGTTGGAGCTGCTGGCCCTTTCGCGAGCAAGCCCGCTCCCACACGTTGATCTGACTCAGTCTAGGGGAATATCGATGGTCCATAAAAAACGGGAAGCCACAGGCTTCCCGTTTTTCATTTCAAGGCTGAATCAGATGACCTGGACAATCGCGTCCGTCACCACCTCGATGTTGCTCTGGTTCAGCGCAGCCACACAAATGCGGCCTGTGTCCAGGGCGTAGATGCCGAACTCGTTGCGCAGGCGATGAACTTGCTCAACGCTCAAGCCGGAGTAGGAGAACATGCCGCACTGACGACCGACGAAGCTGAAATCGCGCTGAGGCGCTTTTTTGGCCAGCAGGTCGACCATCTGGGTGCGCATGCCACGAATGCGCAGGCGCATTTCGGCGAGTTCGGCTTCCCACTGAGCGCGCAGTTCCGGGCTGTTCAACACGGCAGCGACAACGCTGGCACCGTGGGTCGGCGGGTTGGAGTAGTTGGTACGGATTACGCGTTTGACCTGCGACAGCACGCGCGCGCTTTCTTCTTTCGATTCGCTGACGATCGACAGGGCACCGACGCGCTCGCCATACAGCGAGAACGACTTGGAGAACGAGCTGGAAGCGAAGAAAGTCAGGCCCGACTCGGCGAACAGGCGCACGGCAGCGGCGTCTTCGTCGATGCCATCGCCGAAACCTTGATACGCCATGTCGAGGAACGGCACGTGGCCTTTGGCTTTGACGACTTCCAGGACGTTTTTCCAGTCGGCCGGGCTCAGGTCCACGCCGGTCGGGTTGTGGCAGCAGGCGTGCAGCACAATGATCGAGCCGTTTGGCAGCGCGTTCAGGTCTTCCAGCATGCCGGTACGGTTCACGTCGTGGGTCGCGGCGTCGTAGTAGCGGTAGTTCTGCACCGGGAAACCGGCGGTTTCGAACAGGGCGCGGTGGTTTTCCCAGCTCGGGTCGCTGATCGCCACGACGGCGTTCGGCAGCAGTTGCTTGAGGAAATCGGCACCGATTTTCAGAGCGCCAGTACCGCCAACGGCCTGGGTGGTGATGACGCGGCCAGCGGCGAGCAGTGGCGAATCATTGCCGAACAGCAGCTTTTGCACAGCCTGGTCGTAGGCGGCGATGCCGTCGATTGGCAGGTAGCCGCGGGAAACGTGTTGAGCGGCGCGAATCGTTTCGGCTTCGACAACGGCGCGCAGGAGTGGAATTCGCCCCTCCTCGTTGCAGTAAACACCGACCCCCAGGTTGACCTTGTTGGTACGGGTATCGGCGTTGAATGCTTCGTTGAGGCCCAGGATTGGATCGCGTGGTGCCATTTCGACAGCGGAGAACAGGCTCATTATTGCGGCGGCTCTGAATGGAGAGTGGAGGGACGTGTCGCGCTCCAGCCGAATGCACTAGAGCGGTGCACAAACGGGGAGCTAGTATAGAGGCCATCGGCGATGGCTGGCGACAGGCGATTGACCTTTTAAGGCAAGTTTTTCCGATTATTTATCGACCGTCAGTCGAATGGTGTCGGCAAAGGTTTTGCGTGATGCAGGGCGTTTGCCTTGAAAGCGCTGGCAATCGGCTCCACATTGAGCACAATCCAGTTTTTTCCTCGGGCGACATCGGTCGTTTGCGGTCTTTCTCGTTCGTGCCGGTTTGACCGGCAAGAGTGAACCAGAGGTATTTCATGTCCGAATTCCAGCTAGTCACCCGTTTCGAGCCCGCCGGCGACCAGCCGGAAGCCATCCGCCTGATGGTCGAGGGCATCAAGGCCGGGCTGGCGCACCAGACGCTGCTCGGTGTGACCGGCTCGGGCAAGACCTTCAGCATCGCCAACGTGATCGCCCAGGTGCAGCGCCCGACGCTGGTGCTGGCGCCGAACAAGACCCTGGCGGCGCAGTTGTACGGCGAGTTCAAGGCGTTTTTCCCGAACAACGCGGTGGAGTATTTCGTTTCCTACTACGACTACTACCAACCCGAAGCCTACGTGCCGTCCTCGGACACCTTCATCGAGAAAGATGCTTCGATCAACGACCACATCGAGCAGATGCGGCTGTCGGCGACCAAGGCATTGCTCGAGCGCAAGGACGCGATCATCGTCACCACGGTGTCGTGCATCTACGGCCTGGGCAGCCCGGAAACCTATTTGAAGATGGTGTTGCACGTGGATCGCGGCGACAAGCTCGACCAGCGTGAGTTGCTGCGGCGCCTGGCCGACCTGCAATACACCCGCAACGACATGGAATTCGCCCGCGCGACCTTCCGTGTGCGCGGCGACGTGATCGATATCCACCCGGCGGAATCGGATTTCGAAGCGATCCGCATCGAACTCTTCGACGATGAAGTGGAAAGCCTGTCGGCCTTCGATCCATTGACCGGCGAAGTGATCCGCAAGCTGCCGCGCTTCACTTTCTACCCGAAGAGCCACTACGTCACGCCCCGGGAAACCCTGATGGGCGCGGTCGAAGGCATCAAGGTCGAGTTGCAGGAACGCCTGGAATACCTGCGCTCCAACAACAAACTGGTGGAAGCCCAGCGCCTGGAGCAGCGCACCCGTTTCGATCTGGAAATGATCCTCGAACTGGGTTACTGCAACGGCATCGAAAACTACTCGCGCTATCTGTCCGGTCGCGAAGCTGGCGCGGCGCCACCAACCCTTTACGATTACCTGCCGGCCGATGCCTTGCTGGTGATCGACGAATCCCACGTCAGCGTTCCGCAGGTGGGGGCCATGTACAAGGGCGACCGCTCGCGCAAGGAAACCCTGGTCGAATACGGTTTCCGCCTGCCCTCGGCCCTGGACAACCGGCCGATGCGTTTCGATGAATGGGAAAGCATCAGCCCGCAGACGATTTTCGTCTCGGCGACGCCGGGCAACTATGAAGCCGAGCACGCCGGGCGCGTGATTGACATGGTGGTGCGCCCAACCGGGCTGGTAGATCCGCAAATCGAGATCCGCCCGGCACTGACCCAGGTCGACGACTTGCTGTCGGAAATCACCAAGCGTGTCGCTCTGGAAGAGCGGGTGCTGGTCACGACGCTGACCAAGCGCATGGCCGAAGACTTGACCGACTATCTGGCCGACCACGGCGTGCGCGTGCGCTACCTGCACTCGGACATCGACACCGTGGAGCGGGTCGAAATCATCCGCGACTTGCGCCTGGGCACCTTCGATGTGCTGGTGGGCATCAACCTGTTGCGCGAAGGCCTGGACATGCCGGAAGTATCGCTGGTGGCGATCCTCGATGCCGACAAGGAAGGCTTCCTGCGTTCCGAGCGCTCGCTGATCCAGACCATCGGCCGTGCGGCGCGTAACCTCAATGGCCGGGCGATTCTGTATGCCGACCGCATCACGGGCTCCATGGAGCGGGCGATCGGCGAAACCGAGCGTCGTCGCGACAAGCAGATTGCCTTTAACCTGGCCAATGGCATCACGCCCAAAGGCGTGTTCAAGGACGTCGCCGACATCATGGAAGGCGCCACAGTGCCCGGTTCGCGCAGTAAGAAGCGCAAAGGCATGGCCAAGGCCGCCGAGGAAAACGCCAGGTACGAAGCCGAATTGCGCTCCCCGGGCGAGATCGCCAAGCGCATCAAGGCCCTGGAAGAGAAGATGTATGCGTTGGCGCGTGATCTGGAGTTTGAAGCTGCGGCGCAGATGCGCGATGAGATTGGCAAGTTGCGCGAGCGGTTGATCACTGTTTGAGATTTGCAGTGCCTGTCAGGCCGCCATCGCGAGCAAGCTCGCTCCCACAGTTGATCGGGTTGGCCCAGCGAACGCGGTCCAATGTGGGAGCGAGCTTGCTCGCGATGAGGTCGGTCAGGGCACTGCAAGTATCAATTAGTGTGCTTCCCCAGCCTTCAACCCCGCCGGCAATTTCCGGGTCAGCAACACCGCCAGCATGCTGATCCCCAGCGCGATCCCGACAAAATGAAACGCATCGTTGTAGGCCATGATCGACGCCTGTTGATGCGCGATCTCGCTGAGTTTGCCCAATGCCGCCGTTTCACTGCCTAACCGGTCGGTCAGCGAGGCAATGCGCTCGGCCACCTGCGGATTGCTCGGCACGATGGACTCACGCAGGTAATCAAAATAAACCTTGGTCCGCGCATCCAGCAGCGTGGCGAGCAGGGCGATGCCGATGGCCCCGCCGAGGTTGCGCAGGATGTTGAACAGGCTCGAGGCCGACCCTGCATCCTGGGGCAGGATGTAGGACGTCGCGATCAGCGAGATGGTGACCATGATCAGCGGCTGGCCCAGGGCGCGGATGATCTGGATCTGATTGAACTGCGGCCCGGCAAAGTCCGGGTTCAGCACGCCCGAAGAGAAGCTCGCCAACCCGAATAGTCCGAAGCCCAATGTGCACAGCCATTTCGGCGAGACGAACTTCATCAGTTTGGGCACCAGCGGGATCAGAAACAGCTGCGGCACCCCCATCCACATGATCACTTCACCGATCTGCAGGGCGTTGTAGTTCTGGATCTGCGCCAGGTACAGCGGCAGCAGGTAGATCGAGCCGTACAACCCGACCCCCATGCCGACGCTGGAAATGCTGGACAAGCCGAAGTTGCGGTTGCCGAGGATGCCGAGGTTGATCAACGGATTGGGTTTGGAAAACTGCACGATGACAAAGGTGATCAGGCTGACCAGCGCGATGCTGCCCAGGGTCACGATCAGGCTGGACTCCAGCCAGTCCTTGCGATGGCCTTCCTCCAGGAATACCTGCAGACAACCGAGCCCGACGCCGAGGGTGAGAATCCCGGCGTAGTCGGTGCTTTTCAGCAATTCCCAGTGCGCTTCTTTCTTCTCCAGGCCGTACATCAGGCCGGCGATCATGATCAGGCCGGGCGGGATGTTGATGTAGAAGATGTATTCCCAGCCCCAGTTCTCCGTCAGCCAGCCGCCGAGGGTCGGGCCGATGGAGGGCGCGAACGTGGCCGTCATGGCAAACATGGCCATGCCTTTGGCGCGGTGGTGTTCCGGGAGCTTGATCAGGGTCAGGGTGAACGCCAGCGGAATCAGCGCGCCGCCGGTAAACCCCTGCAGGGCGCGGAACACGATCATGCTCTCCAGGCTCCAGGCCATGGAGCAGAGCAGGGAGGCCGCGAGAAACCCGAGGGACACCCACACCGCCAGGCGTCGCGCCGACAGCAACTGCACGAGCCAGGCGGTGAGCGGGATCATGATGATCTCCGCCACCAGGTAGGAGGTGGAAATCCACGAGCCTTCCTCCAGGGTCGCCGACAGCGCGCCCTGGATATCCTTGAGCGAGGAATTGGTGATCTGGATGTCCAGCACCGCCATGAAGGCACCGAGCATCACGCTCATCACCGCAATCCAGTCCCGCCGGGTCGGCTCGCCGACCGGGCGGATCAGTTGATCACCGGCCATCGTCGGCGGCGTCTTTGCTGCTCACTTTGGGGGTGACGTCTGCAGGGGCGTCCTTGATGTTCACCTTGGCGGTCACCGACATGCCCGGACGGATCTTGCCACGCAGCGGATTGTCCGCGGCGAAGGTCAGTTTTACCGGAATCCGTTGCACGACTTTGGTGAAGTTGCCCGTGGCATTGTCTGGCGGCAACAGGCTGAACTGCGCGCCCGAGGCGGCGAACAGGCTGTCGACGCGGGCTTCGATCGGCGTGTCGCTGTAGGCGTCGAAGGTCAGTTCGGCTTTCTGGCCGGGCTGCATGTGGCCGATCTGGGTTTCCTTGAAGTTGGCCTGAATCCAGATGTCTTCGTCCGGCACGATCGACAGCAGGTAAGCGCCGGCCTGCACGTATTGGCCTTCGCGGGCGGCACGCTGGCCGATCAGGCCGCTGATGGGGGCGTGGACTTCGCTGCGGGTCAGGTTCAGTTCGGCCTGGGCCAGGTCGGTTTTTGCGTTGGCGATCTGCGCGTCGAGGCGTTTGATCTCGGCGGTCAGTGCGTTGACTTGCTGGCGCTGACTTTGCGCATCGGCCTGGGCCTTGGCCACTTGCGAGCGGGCAATGTGGGATTCGGCGGAGAGGGTGGTCACCCGCTCTTCCGAGACATAACCGGGTTTGCGCAAGGTCTCGGCGCGGGTCAGGTCGATCTGCGAGCGGCCCAGGCTGGCCTGGCTGGACGCGACTTGTGCTTCGCTGGCGGCAATCAGACTGGCCTGCTGGGTCAGCTTACTCTGGGCTTGCAGGCGTTCGGCCTGGCGGGTGGCCAGGGCGGCATTGGCGCGGTCGACAGCGAGGCGGAAGTCGTCGCCTTCGAGTTTGATCAGCAACTGGCCTTTCTCGACATGCTGGTTGTCCTGCACCAGCACCTGATCGATGCGCGCGCCCAACTGGCTCGACACACGGGTGATCTCGCCCTGGACATAAGCGTTGTCGGTGCTTTCATAAAAGCGCCCCTTGAAGAACCACTGGGCAAACAGGCCCCCGGCAATCAACAGGACCATCAGCAGGAATGTAAAGAGGCGACGCTTGAGTTGGGCAGGCATGAGGCAAACTGTAGTCGAGAAATTGTAAGGGAAGTTATCAGCAGGCAAATCTGGCATACAGCCGATAAGTGGTAAATGCCATGGGCGGATATTCGGCCATTCACCGCGTCATAGGGGCGTTACAGACGCAACCTTGGCTTAAATGCCCTGTTCGCTGGAGCCGGGCGGGTGTCGCCTGTTACCATTCGCGCCTAGTTTGAACTTCGCTTTTTTTTCTTTTCGAGACATGCCATGACCACCGTCCGCACTCGCATCGCGCCATCGCCTACCGGGGATCCCCACGTAGGTACCGCCTACATCGCCTTGTTCAACTACTGCTTTGCCAAGCAGCACGGCGGTGAGTTCATCCTGCGGATCGAAGACACCGACCAATTGCGTTCGACCCGTGAGTCCGAGCAGCAGATTTTCGACGCCTTGCGCTGGCTGGGGATCGACTGGAGCGAAGGCCCGGACGTCGGCGGCCCGCACGGTCCGTATCGGCAAAGCGAGCGCGGCGATATCTATCAGAAGTATTGCCAGCAACTGGTCGACATGGGGCATGCCTTCCCGTGCTTCTGCACCGCCGAAGAGCTGGACCAGATGCGCGCCGAGCAAATTGCTCGCGGTGAAACCCCGCGTTACGACGGCCGCGCGCTGCTGCTGTCCAAGGAAGAAGTCGCCCGTCGCCTGGCCGCTGGCGAACCCCATGTGATCCGCATGAAGGTGCCGAGCGAAGGCGTCTGCGTGGTGCCGGACATGCTGCGTGGCGACGTCGAGATCCCGTGGGACCGCATGGACATGCAAGTCCTGATGAAGACCGACGGCCTGCCGACGTACTTCCTGGCCAACGTGGTCGACGATCACCTGATGGGCATCACCCATGTATTGCGCGGCGAAGAGTGGCTGCCATCGGCACCGAAGCTGATCCTGCTTTACGAGTACTTCGGCTGGGAACAACCGGAGCTGTGCTACATGCCGCTGCTGCGTAACCCGGACAAGAGCAAGCTGTCCAAACGCAAGAACCCGACCTCGGTGACGTTCTACGAGCGCATGGGCTTCATGCCGGAAGCGATGCTCAATTACCTGGGCCGTATGGGCTGGTCGATGCCGGACGAGCGCGAGAAATTCTCGTTGCAGGAAATGGTCGACCACTTCGACCTGAAGCGCGTGTCCCTCGGCGGGCCGATCTTCGACATCGAGAAGCTGTCCTGGCTGAATGGCCAGTGGCTGCGTGACCTGCCGGTGGAAGAGTTCGCCGCGCGCGTGCAGAAGTGGGCGTTCAATTCCGAATACATGATGAAGATCGCACCGCACGTGCAGGGCCGGGTCGAAACCTTCAGCCAGGTGGCACCGCTGGCCGGGTTCTTCTTTGCCGGTGGCGTGAATCCGGACGCCAAGCTGTTCGAATCCAAGAAACTGTCGGGTGATCAGGTCCGTCAGTTGATGCAGTTGATCCTGTGGAAGCTCGAAAGCCTGCGTCAGTGGGAGAAGGACAGCATCACTGCGACGATCCAGGCCGTGGTCGAATCCCTGGAGTTGAAGCTGCGTGATGCCATGCCGCTGATGTTTGCCGCGATCACCGGCCAGGCGAGTTCGGTGTCGGTGCTCGATGCGATGGAAATCCTCGGTCCGGACCTGACCCGATTCCGTCTGCGCCAGGCCATCGACCTGCTGGGCGGTGTGTCGAAGAAAGAAAACAAAGAGTGGGAAAAGCTGTTGGGCGCCATCGCCTGAGCACGTCTGACTCTGCGGTAGCCGTCGGAGGCCGGGATCTTTTGTTCCTGTCCTCCGGCGTTTTCCCCCGAATTTCCGGGGGGAGGGCGGTAAGTGGTTGTTATGCCGACAAAAAATTTTGAAAAATTTCAAAAATAAGTTTGACAGGCTTTCGATACGCCCTTAAGATTCGCCCCGTCCTCAGCGATGACATCAACGATGAGGGGCTATAGCTCAGCTGGGAGAGCGCTTGCATGGCATGCAAGAGGTCGACGGTTCGATCCCGTCTAGCTCCACCAATTTACACTTCAAGGCCTGGCCACACCGGCCTTGAAGCGATCAACACTCAGCGTTGATCAGTTGTATAGAAGGGTTTGCGTCCCCTTCGTCTAGTGGCCTAGGACACCGCCCTTTCACGGCGGTAACAGGGGTTCGAGTCCCCTAGGGGACGCCAGTTTTACAGAAGCGATGTTGCAAGATGTCGCTCCGCCGCGAGGCGAAAAATCCGGGGCTATAGCTCAGCTGGGAGAGCGCCTGCATGGCATGCAGGAGGTCAGCGGTTCGATCCCGCTTAGCTCCACCAATTTTACAGTTCAAGGTCTGGCCACACCGGCCTTGAATCGATCAGCTCTCAGCACTGATCAGTTGTATAGAAGGGTTTGTGTCCCCTTCGTCTAGTGGCCTAGGACACCGCCCTTTCACGGCGGTAACAGGGGTTCGAGTCCCCTAGGGGACGCCACGATTACCCGCTCTGCGGGATTTATAAGGGTCATTCAATTATTGAATGGCCCTTTTGTTTGTCTGGCGTTTGGCCAAATTCCTCCATTTCCAAAAAAACTGTTCTTCAGACCAGCGGTCATGCCCATGACTTGCTAAAATTTATTATGAGAATAATATTTCAATCGTAATATTCGGAGGCAACGATGAACGATAAAAAAGCTCAAACCCGCGAGCGCATCCTCAAGGCTGCCAGCGCAGCGCTGATTCAGCGCGGCCCGGCCGAGCCAAGTGTGGGCGAAGTGATGGGGGCGGCGGGCCTGACGGTCGGCGGCTTCTACGCCCACTTCGAAAGCAAGGACGCGATGATGCTCGAGGCGTTCAAGCAATTGCTCGGTCACCGCCGCGACCTGATTGCCGACATGGACGCGCAGTTGACCGGTGAAGAGCGCCGCGCGCTGGTGGCTGCGTTCTATCTGTCGCGCAAGCACCGTGATTCCTCTGAATCGGCCTGTCCGATCCCGGCATCGGTCGGCGAACTGGGGCGGCTGCCGGACGCGTTTCGTGTCGCCCTGAATGAGCATGTGGAATTGATGGTCGCGCAGTTGGCGGCCAGTCCTGAAGAAACCGAAAAAGCCCTGGCCGATATGGCCTTGATGGTGGGTGGGCTGGCTCTGGCGCGGGCGCTGGGGCCGGGAGAGTTGTCCGATCGATTACTGCGCGCCGCCAAATCGGCAGTGCGTTGACCCTGAAGGCTGCGGCCTGAGGAGAATGCGATGAGCGCGTTAAAGTGGGTTCGTGGCGTTAATGGCACCTTGGGCTGGTTTGCCCCGAAACTGGTCGCTAGCAAAATGCGACTGGCCTTCATGACTCCGCGGGACCTGCCGCCCCGTGACTGGGAACTGCCGCTGTTGGCGCGATCCGAGCGCATTACCCTGCGGTTTGGTCTTTCGGCGCTGCGCTGGGGGCAGGGACCGGCCGTGCTGCTGATGCACGGCTGGGAAGGTCGGCCGACGCAGTTTGCCAGCCTCATCACCGCGCTGGTCGATGCCGGTTACTCGGTCGTCGCCCTGGATGGTCCGGCCCATGGCCGCTCACCGGGCAGAGAAGCGAATGTGGTGCTGTTTGCTCGCGCCATGCTTGAAGCCGCTTCCGAATTGCCTCCGCTGCAAGCGGTCATCGGCCACTCCATGGGCGGCGCCAGTGCCATGCTCGCGGTCCAGTTGGGTTTGCGCACTGAAACCCTGGTGAGCATTGCCGCTCCGGCACGGATTCTCGGCGTACTGCGTGGTTTTGCCCGTTATGTGGGGCTGCCGCCGAAGGCTCGCTCGGCGTTCATTCGTCAGGTGGAGAATGATGTCGGCATGCGCGCCGCGATGCTGGATGTCGCGCACTATCAACTCGATATGCCCGGCCTGATCGTTCACGCCGAAGATGACACCTTCGTCCCGGTCAGCGAGTCGCAATTGATCCACGAGGCGTGGTTCGACAGTCGCCTGCTGCGCTTGAAGGAGGGTGGTCATCAGCGCGTATTGGCCGACCCCCGAGTGATTGATGGCGTGTTATCACTGCTGGCCGGACGCAGTCTGCAATCACGCCAATCCGCTTGAGCTTCCGTTACACTGCCCCGGTCGAAATCATCTGACCGGGAGTGGGGCATGGGCTGGGATCGGGAAACGCCATTTATCATTGATCTGCAAGTGGACGCCGAGGACATCGACGGGTTGGGGCACGCGAACAACGCGGTCTACGTAACCTGGCTCGAGCGCTGCGCCTGGCGCCACTCCCAACGCCTTGGCCTGGATCTGGTCGAATACCGGCGGCTGGACCGGGCGATGGCGGTGGTGCGCCACGAGATTGATTACCTGGCAGCGGCCTACGAAGGCGATGAGCTGCAATTGGCGACCTGGATCGTCGACTGGGACCAGCGCCTGAAAATGACCCGGCACTTCCAGCTGATCCGCCCCAGCGACAATGCAACGTTGCTGCGCGCGCAAACCACGTTCGTCTGTATCGAGCTGTCCACCGGCAAACCCAAGCGCATGCCGACGGAGTTCATCGAAGGCTATGGTCCGGCGTTGCATGCTTTGGAATCAGCAAAAATCTAATGTGGGAGCGAGCCTGCTCGCGAAGGCGGCGGCAAATCCAACATCAATGTATCTGACAGTGTGCTTTCGCGAGCAGGCTCGCTCCCACAGGATCTGCAGCTTCTCGCGTAATCCAGTAAACTGCCGCACGTTTTTCCTCGAGTGTGTTTTTCATGCAAATTGCTTTGGCGCCCATGGAGGGGTTGGTCGACGACATCCTGCGCGATGTGTTGACCCGCGTGGGTGGTATTGACTGGTGCGTGACCGAGTTCATTCGGGTCAACGACCAGTTGCTGACGCCTGCCTATTTCCACAAGTTCGGCCCGGAGCTGCTCAACGGTGCCCGGACGGCCTCCGGCGTGCCGCTGCGTGTGCAACTGCTCGGTTCCGATCCAGTGTGCCTGGCAGAAAATGCCGCGCTGGCGTGCGAGCTGGGTTCCGAAGTGATCGACCTGAACTTTGGCTGCCCGGCCAAGACCGTCAACAAATCCCGTGGTGGCGCGGTCCTGCTCAAGGAACCCGAGTTGCTCAACCAGATCGTCGAGCACGTCCGCCGTGCCGTCCCCGCGCACATTCCGGTCACCGCTAAGATGCGCCTGGGCTTCGACAGCCCGGACGGTTCGCTGGTGTGTGCCACGGCCCTGGCCGAAGGCGGTGCGGAACACATCGTGGTGCACGCGCGAACCAAGGTCGATGGCTACAAGCCGCCGGCGCATTGGGAGTGGATTCCACGGGTGCAGGACGTGGTCAAGGTGCCGGTGTTCGCCAATGGTGATATCTGGAGCGTCGAAGACTGGCGTCGTTGCCGCGAGATCAGTGGCGTGGAAGACATCATGCTCGGTCGCGGCCTGGTCTCGCGCCCCGATCTGGCGAAGCAGATTGCCGCTGCCCGGGCCGGTGAAGAGGTCGTGGAGATGACCTGGAGCGAACTGCTGCCGCTGATCCAGGACTTCTGGCTGCAAGCCAAGGCGCAGATGACGCCACGCCAATCGCCGGGTCGCCTGAAGCAATGGCTGGCGATGCTGACCCGCAATTATCCCGAGGCGGTAGAGCTGTTCACCGTCCTGCGTCGTGAGACCGAACTGGATAACGTCTCGCGTTTGTTGGGGCTGCCGGTGGCTGAAGCCGCCTGAGGCTCTTTTAAAAAAAGTAGAAAATAAGCTCTTGAAATGCAATCGGCGGTCCCTATCTAAGGGTTACGCGATGCCGAATTCGGGTCGCGGAGACAAAAAACCTTGCTGATTGTTTTCAGGAGATTTGAATCATGGCTACTACATTTTCCATGGCCCCACTGTTCCGTTCCTCGGTAGGTTTCGACCGTTTCAACGACCTGTTCGAAACCGCCCTGCGCAATGAGCCAGGCAGCAGCTATCCACCCTATAACGTGGAAAAACATGGCGACGACCAGTACCGCATTGTCATCGCAGCGGCTGGTTTCCAGGAAGAAGACCTGGAGCTCGAAGTCGAGAAGGGTGTGCTGACCATCAGTGGCGGTAAACGCGACGCAAACGAAGACGTTACTTATCTGTATCAGGGCATAGCGCAACGTGCGTTCAAGCTGTCCTTCCGTCTGGCGGACCACATCGAGATCAAGGCGGCCGGCCTGAGCAACGGTCTGTTGAGCATCGACCTGCTGCGGGTGATTCCGGAAGAGGCGAAAGCCAAGCGCATCCCGATCAACGGGGTGCAAAAGCCGGCTCTGCAACACTGAGTCAGGGCAGGAAGAAGGGCGCCATTGGCGCCCTTTTTTGTGCCTGTACCATTTGTAGGAGCTGCCGCAGGGTTTGCGTTATTTCAGGAGTTTTTGGAACTCTTCCACCGGCAACGGCGGGCTGTGCAAATACCCTTGGTAGAAGTGGCACTCCAGCCCCAGCAGGAACTCAAGCTGCTCCGCTGTTTCCACCCCTTCGGCAATCACTTTCAAATCCAGGCTGCGGGCCATGGCGACGATGGCGCGGATGATCTCGGCGTCGTTCGGGTCGCTGGTGGCGTCGCGGATGAACGACTGGTCGATTTTCAGGGTGTCGACCGGCAGGCGCTTGAGGTAGGTCAGTGAGGAATAGCCGGTGCCGAAGTCGTCCATGGCGAAGCTCACACCGAGTTTTTTCAGGCGGCGCATTTTGCCGATGGTGTCTTCCAGGTTCTGGATCACGATGCCTTCGGTGATTTCCAGTTTCAGCAACGAGCAGGGCAGCCCATAAGTGGCGAGGCTGTTTTCAACGCGTTCAACGAAATCGTTCTGGCGGAACTGGCGCGGGCTGATGTTCACGCACAGGCTGAATTTGTAAGGGTTCACCAGGCCTCGGTCGATCAGTTGCTTGAAGGCCTGGCAGGCTTCGTCGAGGATCCAGGTGCCGACCTCCAGGATCAGTCCGCTGTCTTCCAGCACCTTGATGAACTCTGTCGGTGATTGTGCCCCGAGTTCCGGGTGATTCCAGCGTACCAGGGCCTCGGCGCCGACGATGCGGTCGCCCCGGGCGTCGACCTGGGGTTGGTAATGCACGTGAAATTCGCCCCGGGACAGGGCCAGGCGCAAGTCGGTTTCCATGCGCAGGCGTTCGCTCGCGGCCTTCTGCATGGTGTTGTGGTACATCTGCGCGGTATTGCGTCCCGAGTCCTTGGCGCGATAGAGCGCGATGTCGGCGCGCTTGAGCAGGTCGGTCGGGGTCGAGCCGTGATCGGGGATCAGCGCAATGCCGATACTTGGCGTCACTTGCAGGCGCTGGCCGTCGAGGAACATCGGTTCGGACAGCAGCTCGCGGAGGGTGTCGGCCAGTTCGCGAACCTGATCGCTGACCTCGCTACGCGAGCCTTCGAGACCGCTGAGCAGCACCACGAACTCATCGCCACCCAGGCGCGCAACCGTGTCCTCCATGCGCACGCTGGCCTCCAGGCGCGCGGTGATGATTTTCAGCACGGTATCGCCCACTGGATGCCCGAGGGAGTCGTTGATGTGCTTGAAGTGGTCGAGGTCGAGGAACATCAGCGCGCCGCGCAGGTTATGCCGTTTGAGCAGGGCGATCTGCTGGCTCAGGCGGTCCATCAGCAAGGCACGGTTGGGCAGGTTGGTCAGTGGGTCGTGGTAGGCCAGGTGGCGAATCTGCGCTTCGGCGTTTTTCAGCAGGCTCACGTCCCGCGCGGTCAACAGCAGGCAGGCCGTTTCGTTGAGGGTGATCGGCTCCACCGAGACTTCGACGGTGAGCAGTTCGCCGCGCTTGTTGCGCCCGAGCATTTCCTGGTGATGAACCCGGCCCTTGATCTGCAATTCGGCCAGCAGCGCCGAGCGTTGTTTTTCTTCCGCCCAGATCCCGACCTGGTACACCGTACGGCCCACCACTTCCTCGGCGCGGTAGCCGGTCAGGCGGCAGAAACCGTCGTTGACCTCCAGATAGCGTCCGGTGTCGCGCTCGGTGATGGTGATGGCGTCGGGGCTGGAGTGGAAGGCCTTGGCGAATTTCTCTTCACTGGCCTTGAGCGCCGCTTCCGAGCGTTGTTGCTGGGTGATATCGCGCAGCGTGGTGACGATGCAGGCCTGGTCGCCGACGCTGATCTGGCGGCTGGAAATTACGCAGGTCAGGGCCTGTCCGTCCTTGTGTTGGACCAGAATGGCGACGTTGTTCAGGCCTTGTTCGCGGATCACTTGTTCGATCCGCCGCAGGCTTTTCGCTGAAGCGTCCCACAAGCCGATTTCGTCGGCACTTCGGCCGATCACATCGGCGGCGCTCCAGCCGAAGGTCTGGGTGAAGCTGGAGTTGATTTCGATGAACTGGCCGCTGTCCTGGTGGGTGACGCAGATCGGATCGGGGCTGACCTGGAACAGCGTGGCGAATTTTTCTTCGGAGGCCACCAGCCGTTGTTCACGCTCAACCTGGTCGGTGATGTCGAGCAAGGTGCCGGCCATGCGCACCGGCACGCCGTTGTCATCGCGGTAGAGGCGGGCGCGGCTTTCCAGGTAGCGTGAGCTGCCGTCGGGCAATTGCACTCGGTAGGTCAATTGATAGTTGCCGGCCGGGCCTTCGCGCAGGCTGCGATAGGCGTCGCGCATGGTGTCGCGCTCTTCGCCGGGCACGCCCTCGAAAAATGCGTCGAAGGATTCGTGAAAGGGTTTGGCTTCCAGACCGTGCAGTTGGGCGGCCCGTGCCGATCCGTAGAGCATGCCGCTGGGAATGTGCCAGTCCCAGGTACCGAGTTGCGCCGAATCCAGGGCCAGGTCGAGGCGTTCCTGGCTGTCCTTGAGGGCGTGTTCGGCGGCTTTGCGTTCGGTGGTGTCGAGGAAGGTGCTCAGTAGATAGGGCTGGCCTTCGAGCTCGACTTTTTGCGCACTGAGGATGCCGTCATGGATCTGGCCGTTGCTGGCGCGGAACTGCACTTCCATGCTGACCAGGTCGCCTTTGGCTTTAGTGGCCTTGACCAGATCGGCCCGTTGCTCGGGGTGTACCCACAGCCCCAGTTCCAGGGTGGTGCGGCCGATCGCGTCTTGCACCGGCCAACCGAACAGGCTTTCGAAATATTGGTTGGCTTCGGTAATCAGGCCGTCTTCCTGGCGGGTCAGCAGAACCATGTTCGGGCACAGGTGAAACAGGGTGGCAAAGCGTTTTTCCGAACTGCTCAACGCCTGTTCACGCTGGCGCTGGTGAGTAATCTCGCGGATCACGCCAATCATCCGTGGCCGGCCATGCTTGTCCGGCAACAGGCTGCCGCTGATTTCCAGCCAGTGCAGGCTGCCGTCGGGCCAGCGGATGCGGTGGTGCATGGCCTGCTCCAGTGGCGCGCCGCCAATGACCGCGTGAAAGGCGCGTACGGTTTTGGCGCGATCCTCTGGGGGTAGAAGGTCGAGGTATTCCAGGTCATGGGGCAGCGGTTGCCGTGGATCGAAGCCGAACAGCGCCTGCGTGCCCCGGGACCAGCTGATCTGGCCGCGTTCGATGTCCCAATACCAGGCGCCCAGGCGCGCACCGTTGAGCGCGGCCAGCAATTGCGAGGCGCTTTCCCAGCTCTGTTCGGAGCTTTTCGGATCAATTGCCTGGATACGCGGCATCGGCGGAATACGGTCTACAGATTTCGGCATTGGCAAGCCTTGGGCTGGTGTTGGGCATTTGTTGCAGGTATTCGCGGCTCTATAGGAGTAGCACAACTTAGCCTTGAGTCCCTGGCGGATCGAGTTGAGCGTCCAGCAAGGCCATGAAGGCCCGCGCAGCATTCGACAGCGTCCTTTCCGTGTGCAGGATATAGCCTAGCTGGCGAGTGAGCTGTATGCCCGGCAAAGGTATGCGCGCCACCTGGTCATCGAGCATGGTGCGTGGCAAGACACTCCAGGCCAGGCCGATCGAGACCATCATCTTGATGGTTTCCAGGTAGTTGGTGCTCATGGCGATGTTGGGCGTCAGGCCCTGGGCTTCAAACAGTCGTTGCACGATGTGGTGGGTAAAGGTGTTGCCGCCGGGGAACACCGCCGGGTGTCGGGCGATGTCCGCCAGGCTGACCTTGCCGTTGTTGAGCAGTGAGTGCTCCGGGGCGACCACGAAATCCAGCGGGTCGTCCCACACAGGCGTGGCCTTGACCAGCGTGTGGGGCTCCGGTGCGAGGGTGATGACTGCCAGTTCGGCGCGGCCATGGAGAATTTCCTCGTAGGCCACTTCCGAATCGAGGAACTGAATATCCAGCGCCACTTGCGGGTAGCGTCGGGTGAACTCCCTTAATAAGGGAGGCAGACGGTGCAGGCCGATGTGGTGACTGGTGGCCAGGGTCAGGCGGCCGGTCACTTCGCCGGTGAGGTTGGTCAAGGCGCGGCGCGTATCATCCAGCACATTGAGAATCTGATAGGCCCGCGGCAGCAGGGCGCGCCCGGCCTCGGTCAAGCCCACTTCACGGCCCAGGCGATCGAACAGCCGCACCTTCAATTGCTGCTCCAGTCCGGCGATGCGCTTGCTGATGGCCGGCTGGGTCAGGTGCAGCCGTTCACCTGCGCCGGAGAAACTTCCGGTCTCGGCAATGGCAATAAAAGCATTGAGGTTGGCCAGGTCCATGTTCGCATTCCAGTTGGTTATCCAAAGCATAAAAAATATGAATTTGAGTTATTTAATGTAACCCCATAGGATCGACCTCACAAGCCAAGGGGTTATTGAATCGCTCAAGACCCAGGGCATAGAAACAAGCTGATGAGGAAACCGTCTGATGGCCGGCAAAACGCTCTACGACAAGCTCTGGGATTCGCATTTGGTCAAGCAGCGCGACGATGGTTCTGCGCTGATCTACATCGACCGTCACATCATCCACGAAGTGACTTCGCCGCAAGCCTTTGAAGGCCTGCGTCTGGCCGGGCGCAAGCCATGGCGCATCGATGCCAACATCGCGACCCCGGACCACAACGTACCGACCACGCCGGAGCGCAAGGGCGGCATCGACGCCATCGTTGACCAGGTCTCGCGCCTGCAAGTCCAGACCCTCGATGACAACTGCGATGAATACGGCATTGTCGAATTCAAGATGAACGACGTTCGCCAGGGCATCGTCCACGTCATCGGCCCGGAGCAGGGCGCCACCTTGCCGGGCATGACCGTGGTCTGCGGCGACTCCCATACCTCGACCCACGGCGCATTCGGCGCATTGGCACACGGTATCGGCACTTCCGAGGTCGAGCATGTGCTCGCCACCCAGTGCCTGGTCGCCAAGAAAATGAAGAACATGCTGGTGCGCGTCGAAGGCCAATTGCCGTTCGGCGTGACCGCCAAGGACATCGTGCTCGCCGTGATCGGCAAGATCGGCACCGCCGGCGGTAACGGCCATGCCATCGAATTCGCCGGCAGTGCGATTCGCGACCTGTCCGTGGAAGGCCGCATGACCATCTGCAACATGGCCATCGAAGCCGGCGCTCGTGTAGGCCTGGTGGCTGCAGACGAAAAGACCGTGGAATACGTCAAGGGTCGTCCGTTCGCACCGAAAGGCGCGGAGTGGGACCTGGCCGTCGAAGCCTGGAAAGACCTGGTGTCTGACGCCGACGCCAGTTTCGACACCGTGGTCGAGCTCGACGCAACGCAAATCAAGCCGCAAGTCAGCTGGGGCACCTCGCCGGAAATGGTGTTGGCGGTCGACCAGAACGTGCCGGATCCTGCGAAGGAAATGGACCTGGTCAAGCGTGATTCCATCGTCCGTGCCTTGAAATACATGGGTTTGACCGCCAACCAGGCGATCACCGACATCCAGCTCGACCGCGTGTTCATCGGTTCCTGCACCAACTCGCGGATCGAAGACCTGCGTGCGGCGGCCGTGATTGCCAAGGGCCGCAAAGTGGCCTCGACCATCAAGCAGGCCATCGTGGTTCCAGGCTCGGGCCTGGTGAAGGCACAGGCCGAATCGGAAGGCCTGGACAAGATTTTCATCGAAGCCGGTTTCGAATGGCGTGAGCCGGGTTGCTCGATGTGCCTGGCGATGAACCCGGACCGTTTGGAAAGTGGCGAGCATTGCGCCTCGACCTCCAACCGTAACTTCGAAGGCCGTCAGGGCGCCGGTGGCCGTACCCACCTCGTCAGCCCGGCCATGGCCGCGGCCGCTGCCGTAAACGGTCGTTTCGTCGACGTCCGTGAATTGATTTAAGGAGCGCAGCATGAAAGCTTTTACCCAGCACACTGGACTTGTCGCGCCTTTGGATCGTGCCAACGTCGACACCGACCAGATCATCCCGAAGCAGTTCTTGAAGTCGATCAAGCGCACCGGTTTTGGCCCGAACCTGTTCGATGAATGGCGCTACCTGGATGTGGGCCAGCCTTACCAGGACAACTCCAAGCGTCCGCTGAACAAGGACTTCGTCCTCAATGCCGAGCGTTACCAGGGCGCCAGCGTGTTGCTGGCCCGTGAGAACTTCGGTTGCGGCTCCAGTCGTGAACACGCGCCGTGGGCGCTGGAAGAGTACGGTTTCCGCAGCATCATCGCGCCGAGCTATGCCGACATCTTCTTCAACAACAGCTTCAAGAACGGCTTGCTGCCGATCATCTTGAGCGATGCCGAAGTCGACGAACTGTTCCAGCAGGTCGAGGCCAATCCGGGTTATCAGTTGCAGGTCGATCTGCAAGCCCAGACCGTGACCCGCCCTGACGGCAAGGTGTTGAGCTTTGAAATCGATGCGTTCCGCAAGCATTGCCTGCTCAACGGCCTGGACGATATCGGCCTGACCTTGCAGGACGGCGATGCGATTGCAGCGTTTGAGGCCAAGCACCGTGCGAGCCAGCCTTGGTTGTTTCGCGACGCTTGATTTTGCGTAAGGCGTAATGACGCCATCGCGAGCAAGCTCGCTCCCACATTGGATTTGCGGCGTAAACAAAACCTGTGGGAGCGAGCTTGCTCGCGATGAGGCCAGAACAGACACCCCAAGACTCACCCCCAAAAAGGAAGTCCCCATGACCAGCACCGCCCAGCACAGCCAGGTAGTCCAAAAGCAATTCGGTGAACAGGCAGCCGCCTACCTGAGCAGCGCCGTTCACGCTCAAGGCACCGAATTCGCTCTGCTACAGGCTGAACTGGCGGGGCAGGGCGATGCCCGGGTCCTGGACCTGGGTTGCGGCGCCGGTCACGTGAGTTTCCACGTGGCTTCGCTGGTCAAGGAAGTCGTGGCCTACGACCTGTCGCAGCAAATGCTGGATGTGGTCGCCGGTGCTGCCGTTGATCGTGGCTTGAGCAACGTATCGACGGTCCTCGGTGCCGCCGAGCGCCTGCCGTTCGCCGATGGCGAATTCGATTTCGTCTTCAGCCGCTATTCGGCGCACCATTGGAGCGATCTGGGCGTGGCCCTGCGGGAAGTGCGGCGGGTGTTGAAACCGGGTGGCGTGGCGGCATTTGTCGACGTGTTGTCACCGGGCAGTCCGTTGTTCGACACTTACCTGCAGAGCGTCGAAGTGCTGCGCGACACCAGCCATGTGCGCGATTATTCCGCCGGTGAGTGGCTGCGCCAGGTCAGCGAGGCGGGGTTGCACACCCGCAGTACCATCCGTCAGCGCTTGCGCCTGGAGTACAACAGCTGGGTCGAACGCATGCGCACCCCTGAAGTGATGCGCGCGGCGATCCGCCAGTTGCAGCAGTCCATGGGCAACGAAGTGCGCGAATATTTTGAGATTGAGGCCGATGGTTCGTTCAGTACCGATGTGCTGGTGCTGTTTGTAGAACGATAGGTGTCGAGCGATAGAATTTTTCCGGGAGCGCCTAAGGGTGCACCGACTGATGACATGAGGAAAGCATGAGCAAGCAGATTCTGATTCTCCCAGGTGACGGTATTGGCCCGGAAATCATGGCCGAAGCGGTCAAGGTGCTGGAGCTGGCCAGTGACAAGTTCTCTCTGGGCTTCGAGCTGAGCCACGACGTGATCGGTGGCGCGGCCATCGACAAACACGGCGTGCCTTTGGCCGATGAAACCCTGGAGCGTGCCCGCGCGGCCGATGCCGTGTTGCTGGGTGCAGTCGGCGGCCCGAAATGGGACGCCATCGAGCGTGACATCCGCCCTGAGCGCGGCCTGTTGAAAATCCGTGCGCAACTGGGCCTGTTCGGCAACCTGCGTCCGGCGATCCTGTACCCGCAACTGGCCGAGGCTTCCAGCCTGAAGCCGGAAATCGTTGCCGGGCTGGACATCCTGATCGTTCGCGAACTGACCGGCGGCATCTATTTCGGTGCACCGCGTGGCACCCGTACCCTGGAAAACGGCGAGCGTCAGTCCTACGACACCCTGCCGTACAGCGAAAGCGAAATCCGCCGTATCGCCCGTGTCGGCTTCGACATGGCCATGGTCCGCGGCAAGAAGCTGTGCTCGGTGGACAAGGCCAACGTACTGGCTTCCAGCCAGCTGTGGCGTGAAGTGGTCGAGCAGGTGGCCAAGGATTATCCTGAAGTCGAACTGAGCCACATGTACGTCGACAACGCCGCCATGCAACTGGTGCGTGCACCGAAGCAGTTCGACGTGATCGTTACCGACAACATGTTCGGCGACATCCTGTCCGACCAGGCTTCGATGCTCACCGGTTCCATCGGCATGCTGCCGTCGGCGTCCCTGGACACCAACAACAAAGGCATGTACGAGCCGTGCCACGGTTCGGCGCCGGACATCGCGGGCAAGGGCATTGCCAACCCGCTGGCGACCATTTTGTCGGTGTCGATGATGCTGCGTTACAGCTTCAATCAGCAGGCTGCCGCCGACGCCATCGAGAAAGCCGTGAGCCTGGTGCTCGACCAGGGCTTGCGCACGGGTGACATCTGGTCGGCCGGTTGCACTAAAGTCGGTACGCAGGAAATGGGTGACGCAGTAGTCGCCGCGCTGCGGAATCTGTAATCTCTCGGGCCCGCTGCCAAATTCAAGACAAGGCAGCGGCCCACATTTCAAGAAGGTGTAGTTGCGATGAAACGTGTAGGTCTGATCGGTTGGCGCGGTATGGTCGGTTCCGTGCTCATGCAGCGGATGCTGGAAGAGCAGGATTTCGATCTTATCGAGCCGGTGTTTTTCACCACTTCCAATGTCGGTGGCCAAGGCCCGTCCGTGGGCAAGGACATTGCTCCGCTCAAGGACGCTTACAGCATTGAAGAGCTGAAAACCCTCGACGTGATTTTGACCTGCCAGGGTGGCGACTACACCAGCGAAGTCTTCCCCAAGCTGCGCGAAGCCGGCTGGCAGGGTTACTGGATCGACGCCGCTTCCAGCCTGCGCATGCAGGATGACGCGGTGATCGTTCTGGATCCGGTGAACCGCAAGGTCATCGACCAGCAGCTCGATGCGGGCACCAAGAACTACATCGGCGGCAACTGCACCGTCAGCCTGATGCTGATGGGCCTTGGTGGCCTGTTCGAAGCCGGTCTGGTCGAGTGGATGAGCGCCATGACCTATCAGGCGGCCTCCGGTGCCGGCGCGCAGAACATGCGTGAACTGATCAAGCAGATGGGCGCGACCCACGCTGCTGTCGCCGATCAACTGGCCGATCCGGCCAGCGCGATCCTCGACATCGACCGTCGTGTGGCCGAAGCCATGCGCAGCGACGCGTACCCGACCGAAAACTTCGGCGTACCGCTGGCGGGCAGCCTGATCCCTTGGATCGACAAGGAACTGCCGAACGGTCAAAGCCGTGAAGAGTGGAAGGCCCAGGCCGAGACCAACAAGATCCTCGGTCGCTTCAAGAGCCCGATCCCGGTCGATGGCATCTGCGTGCGCATCGGCGCCATGCGCTGCCACAGCCAGGCGCTGACCATCAAGCTGAACAAAGACGTGCCGATCGCCGACATCGAAGGGTTGATCAGCCAGCACAACCCTTGGGTCAAACTGGTGCCGAACAGCCGTGAGACCAGCATTCAGGAGCTGAGCCCGAACAAGGTCACCGGCACCCTGAACATCCCGGTTGGCCGTCTGCGCAAGCTGAACATGGGCTCGCAGTTCGTTGGCGCGTTCACCGTCGGCGACCAGCTGCTGTGGGGCGCGGCCGAACCGCTGCGTCGCATGCTGCGGATCCTGCTCGAGCGTTGATCGACTGATGCAATGAAAGAACCCGCGCCTTGAAAGAGGTGCGGGTTTTTTTATCCCTGACTGTCTGACGTTTATGGGTTGCCCGTACCGGCCTCTTCGCGGGCAAGCCCGCTCCCACAGGTTTCAGTGGTGTACACAAACCTTGTGCTCGACACCGAACATTGTGGGAGCGGGCTTGCCCGCGAAGGGGCCGGTACAGCCAGCGTAAATATCCGGCAGAATTGCCTGCATCCCCACCACCCGGTAAAGTGCCGCTCCCCCCGTTTCGCCAGAGGCCAAGCCATGAACCAGTCCATCGATATTGCCGTGATCGGCGCCACCGGTACTGTCGGCGAAACGCTCGTGCAGATTCTCGAAGAGCGCGATTTCCCGATCGGCACCCTTCATCTGTTGGCCAGCAGCGAGTCGGCCGGCAGTTCCGTGCCCTTTCGCGGCAAGAACGTGCGGGTGCGGGAAGTCGATGAGTTCGACTTCAGCAAGGTGCAGTTGGCATTTTTTGCCGCCGGCCCGGCGGTTTCCTTGAGTTTTGCTTCCCGTGCGAACGACGCCGGTTGCTCGGTGATCGATCTGTCCGGTGCCTTGCCCGCGGATAAGGCGCCGCAGGTCGTGCCTGAGGCCAACGCTCAGGTGCTGGCGGGCTTGAAAAAGCCGTTTCTGGTCAGTGGTCCAAGTCCGTCGGCTACCACGCTGGCGGTGGTGCTCGCGCCGCTGATGAATGTGCTCGATTTGCAGCGTGTCAGCCTGACCGCCAGCCTGGCGGTATCGGCCCAGGGCCGTGAAGCCGTGAGCGAGCTCGCCCGGCAAACCGCTGAACTGCTGAATGTGCGGCCGCTGGAACCGAAATTCTTTGACCGGCAAATGGCCTTCAACCTGTTGGCCCAGGTCGGCAAGCCGGACGAACAAGGTCATACGCTGCTGGAAAAACGCCTGGTGCGTGAGCTGCGTCAGGTCATGGCGCTGCCTGCATTGAAGATTTCCGTCACTTGCATTCAAGCCCCGGTGTTTTTTGGCGATAGCTATAGCGTGACCCTGCAGTGCGCAAGCGACATTGATTTGGCCAAAGTCAATGCTGCGTTGGAAGACGCGCCCGGCATCGAGCTGGTCGAGGCGGGCGATTACCCGACCCCGGTAGGTGACGCGGTAGGCCAGGATGTGGTCTACGTGGGGCGGGTTCGCCATGGTATCGACGACCTGTCGGAACTTAATTTGTGGCTGACGTCAGATAACGTACGCAAAGGCGCCGCGCTCAACGCTGTGCAGCTGGCTGAGTTGTTGATTAAAGACCTGCTGTAAAAGATACTTTGCAACAATTTGTCGAATGATTCCGCGCGAGCCTATGCTTGCCGGAGCGCTGAAGGCGAGCCACTCTGCGGGGCTTTCCGGGGCATCAATCAAATGATCGCGCGCGACGACCTTCGTCGTTGCACGCAATGCCTTACGGCGGCGGCTATCAATATCTTCTCGCTGGCCGAGGAATGTTCAAACTAAGGATGAGCTAATGGTTCAAGTTCGCAAACTGGTGTTAGCAATAGCGGCCGCCTCGGCGCTGTCCTCCGGTATGGCGCATGCCCTCGGGCTCGGGGAACTGACCCTGAAATCGACGCTCAACCAGCCCCTGGTGGCGGAAATCGAGCTGCTCGATGTCAAGGACCTCACCGCTGCCGAATTGGTGCCGAGCCTGGCTTCGCCGGAAGATTTCGCCAAGGCCGGTGTCGACCGCCAGGCGTTTCTGAATGACTTGACCTTCACCCCGGTGCTTAACGCCAACGGCAAAAGCATCCTGCGCGTGACCTCCAGCAAGCCACTCTCCGAGCCGATGGTGAAATTCCTGGTTCAGGTGATGTGGCCGAACGGCCGTTTGCTGCGCGACTACAGTGTGCTGCTCGATCCATCGAAATTCTCGTCGCAAACCGCCGAGGCGGCTGCGCAGCCCGCACCGACTTCAACCGTCGCTGCACCGGTCACCGGTGCGACCAAACCATCGCAATACACCACCACGCCGCGCGATACCCTGTGGGAAATCGCCGCGAAGGCGCGTAATGGCGGTTCGATCCAGCAAACCATGCTGGCCATTCAGGCGCTGAACCCGGACGCCTTCATTGACGGCAACATCAACCGCCTGAAAACCGGCCAGGTACTGCGTATGCCGGATCAGGCGCAGAGCACGAACCTGCCGCAACCCAAGGCCATCGCCGAAGTGGCTGCGCAGAACAAGGCCTGGCGTCAGGGGCGACGTTATGTCGCCAAGCCCGGGGCAGGGCAGCAGCAACTGGACGCCACCAATCGCGCTCGCAGCGATGTTGCTCCGGCTCAAGCGGCCGGCGACAAACTGAGCCTGGTGTCTGCCGAGTCCGGCAAGAATCGTGGCAAAGGGCCTGCTGGTGATGCCGTGGCCCTCAGCAACAAGCTGGCGGTGACTCAGGAAAGCCTCGACTCCAGTCGTCGTGATAACGCTGAACTGAAAAGCCGCATGGCCGACCTGCAAAGCCAGGTGGACAAGCTGCAGCGCCTGATCGAGCTGAAGAACAATCAACTGGCCAAGTTGCAGGCCGAGGGCGCGACTGGTGCACCAGGCACCGCAACGGCTCCGGCAATGTCGGCCGAGCTGGCGCCCAATCCGGCTGCACCTGCGCCGGCAGACTCTGCGCCAGTGGCCGCGGCGCCCGAGGCAGCTCCGACTCCGGTCGGGCAACCTGTCGAGGCGACGCCGGCTGCGTCCGACGATCAGAAATTCAATGAGTTGCTGAGCAATCCGGTGCTGCTGGGCCTGGTGGGTGGCGGTGCTGTCGTTCTGCTGCTCTTGCTGCTGTTGCTGGCGCGCCGCCGCAAAGCCCAGCAAGCAGCCGAGAAGCATCAGCGCATGGCGCGTGCCCTGGCCGAAGAACAGCCGTTCTCGGCCGATCTCGACCTGCCGGAAAGCAGCTTCGAAGGCCTGGAAGTTCCGCCGCCAAGCGTGAAGCTGGCGACTGCACCGACGCCAGCTCCTGCACCTGCGCCGGTCATTGCCCCTGTCGTGATGACCACGCCGATCGCCGCGCCATTGGTGTCGCCGGCTGCCGAGCGTTCCGATGACGTGCTGGGCCAGGCTCAGTCGCACATCGATGCCGGTCGCCTGAACCAGGCTGCCGCGTTGCTGGAGGACGGCGTCAAGCGAGAGCCTCAACGCAGCGATTTGCGCTTGAAGCTGATGGAAGTCTACGGCCAGCAAGGCGACCGCGATGCGTTCGTCGGCCAGGAGCGCAAGCTGGTGGCCAATGGCGACAACTTCGCCCAGGTGGAAAAGCTCAAAAGCCGCTTCCCGGCCATGGCGCTGGTGGCTGCCGGTGGCATCGCCGCAGCCGCCGTTGCTGCCGAACTGGACGCGCAGTACGTCAAGGACCTGTTGCTCGATGAGCCGCAAGCGCCAGCAGCAGAGCCGGCACCGTTCGAGGATGACCTCGATAGCGCCTTCGACCTGAGCCTGGATGATCTGGACACGATCCAGCCAGTGGCGCCTGCGCCTGCACCTGCACTTGCACCGGAGCCTGAAGTGGAGGCTTTGGCGGATCTGGACGAATTCCCGCTGGATGACGATCTGAGTTTTGAGTCGGCGTTGCAGCAACAGACCGAAATAAAGGAAAACCTCGACGACCTGTCGGACTTCGATCTTGACCTGGATCTCGGTGCGCAACCGTCGCCGGCGATGTTGGCGGAAGATGATTTCCTGCTGGATCTGGATGAGGGCGTGAAGGACTTTCCAGTCGCCGAAACCCCGGCTGTTCCTGACGTTGCGCTGGATGATCTGGATTTGCCTGCCGACTTCGACCTGTCGCTGGCCGACGAAATGAGCACGCCGGATACGTTCGCCGCCGAACTGGATGATGTCAACGCGGAGCTGGAAAGCCTGTCCCACAGCATCGGTGAGCCGACCTTTACCGAAGCCGATGCCGCACTGGATGGCGATGACGAGTTCGACTTCCTCTCGGGTACCGATGAAGCTGCTACCAAGCTCGATCTGGCCCAGGCCTATATCGACATGGGAGACAGCGACGGTGCCCGCGACATCCTCAATGAGGTCGTGAGCGAAGGCAGTGACGAGCAGAAGAGCGAAGCGAGGGAGATGCTTTCGCGTCTGGCTTGAGTGATCGGTACGTTGTAAACAAAGCGGCAGCCCATTGAGGCTGCCGTTTTTGTTGGGTCGATGAATTGATGTCGTCTGTTGATCAGCCATCGCGGGCAAGCCCGCTCCCACAAGGTTCTGTGGCGTTCACAAAACCTGTGGGAGCGGGCTTGCCCGCGATGGGGCCGGAACAGTCAAAGGAGATCTCTCTGGTATCCCCGTCCGGTGGCCTTATAATGCCCGCCTTTGTTACATCAGCAGGCTGTCCCTCCTTGGCAAATATAGATAACCCGGCCGCCGAAATGGCAGCCGACGGCTTTTTCCGGATCGCGCTGGGCGTCGAATACAAAGGCTCGCGCTACCGTGGCTGGCAGCGCCAGGCGTCCGGGGTGCTCACCGTGCAGGAAACCCTCGAAAACGCCTTGTCCAAAGTCGCCGATTCACCCGTCTCGCTGATGTGCGCCGGGCGTACCGACGCCGGGGTGCATGCCTGCGGACAGGTGGTGCATTTCGATACCCAGGTCGAGCGTTCGATGAAGGCCTGGACCATGGGCGCCAACATCAACTTGCCCCACGACGTCAGTGTCAGTTGGGCCAAGGTCATGCCGGCGCACTTCCATGCGCGGTTCAAGGCCATCGCCCGGCGTTATCGCTACGTGATCTACAACGATCAGATCCGCCCCGCGCACCTGAACGAAGAAGTGACCTGGAACCACCGCCCGCTGGACGTCGAGCGCATGGCGGAGGCGGCTCAATACCTGCTCGGCACCCATGATTTCAGCGCTTTTCGCGCCGGCCAGTGCCAGGCCAAGTCGCCGATCAAGGAGCTGCATCACCTGCGCGTCACCCGTCACGGCAAGATGATCGTGCTGGACATTCGCGCCAGCGCCTTCCTGCACCACATGGTGCGCAACATCGCCGGCGTGCTGATGACCATTGGCGCCGGTGAGCGTCCGGTGGAGTGGATGAAAGAGGTGCTGGAGAGCCGGATTCGGCGGTCCGGTGGCGTGACGGCGCATCCATTCGGGTTGTATCTGGTGCAGGTCGAGTACCGTGACGAGTTCGAATTGCCCGAGCGTTACATCGGTCCACACTTCCTGACCGGCTTCTCCGAACTTGGCGGCTGACGCCCTCGAACGCTTTTGTTACCATCCGGGACTTTCCCGGATTTGTCTTGGAGTTGTATCGACATGTCAGCCGTTCGCAGCAAGATCTGTGGGATTACCCGCATAGAGGATGCGTTGGCAGCCGTCGAGGCCGGGGCGGATGCCATCGGCTTCGTGTTCTATGCCAAAAGCCCCCGTGCGGTGACGTTCCAGCAGGCGCGCTCGATCATCCAGGCGCTGCCGCCGTTCGTGACCACCGTGGGCCTGTTCGTCAATGCGAGCCGTTGCGAACTGGGCGAACTCCTCGACGCGGTGCCCCTGGACCTGCTGCAGTTTCACGGCGATGAAAGCGCGGCGGATTGTGAAGGCTGGCACCGTCCGTACATCAAGGCGCTGCGGGTCAAGGCCGGTGATGACATCGCCGCGGCCTGTAATGCGTATGCCAGTGCCAGCGGAATCCTGCTCGACACCTATGTCGAGGGCGTTCCCGGAGGAACCGGTGAGGCGTTTGACTGGTCACTGATACCGCAAGGCTTGAGCAAACCGATCATTCTGGCCGGCGGCCTGACGCCGGATAACGTCGCTGAAGCGATTGCCCGCGTCCGGCCCTATGCCGTGGATGTCAGCGGCGGGGTAGAGGCGAGCAAGGGCATCAAGGATCACGCAAAGGTCCAGGCATTTATCAAGGCGGTACGCGGTAGCACCTGTTGATGTGACGGCTGGCAGACTGCCGCCGTCCACTGCACTGTACAAAACGGCTGAGGGTCATGGGGTGGTACGCAGGTCACGTTTCGCTGATCCGGCCATTCACTGATCATCGCCGCACACATGAATTTAGCGCTAGGGCATACACGGGGCTGCGAACCAGAGCGTTCGGGCCGCCGGTACTGGAGAAAGAAAGCATGAGCAACTGGTTAGTAGACAAACTGATCCCTTCGATCATGCGTTCCGAGGTCAAGAAGAGCTCGGTGCCTGAAGGTCTTTGGCACAAATGCCCGTCTTGCGAGGCTGTGCTGTATCGTCCGGAGTTGGAAAAGACCCTGGACGTTTGCCCCAAGTGCAACCATCACATGCGTATCGGCGCCCGCGCCCGTATCGACATCTTCCTCGACGTTGAAGGCCGTACCGAGCTGGGTGCAGACCTGGAGCCGGTCGACCGTCTGAAATTCCGCGACGGCAAGAAGTACAAGGACCGCCTGACCGCTGCACAAAAGCAGACCGGCGAAAAAGACGCGCTGGTTTCGATGAGCGGCACGTTGCTGGGCATGCCGATCGTGGTTTCGGCGTTCGAGTTTTCCTTCATGGGCGGTTCGATGGGCGCCATCGTCGGTGAGCGTTTCGTTCGTGCCGCCAACTACGCCCTGGAAAAGCGTTGCCCGATGGTCTGTTTCTCGGCTTCCGGCGGTGCGCGGATGCAGGAAGCGCTGATTTCCCTGATGCAGATGGCCAAGACCTCTGCGGTGCTGGCGCGTCTGCGTGAAGAAGGCATCCCGTTCATCTCCGTGCTGACCGATCCGGTCTACGGCGGCGTTTCCGCCAGCCTGGCGATGCTGGGCGACGTGATTGTCGGCGAGCCGAAGGCGCTGATCGGTTTTGCCGGTCCTCGAGTGATCGAGCAGACCGTGCGTGAAAAACTGCCGGAAGGCTTCCAGCGCAGCGAGTTCCTGCTGGAGCACGGTGCCATCGACATGATCATCGACCGTCAGGAGCTGCGTCCGCGCCTGGGCAACCTGCTGGCGCAAATGATGGGCCTGCCGACGCCGAAGTTCGTGGCCGCCCCCATCGAGCCAATCGTGGTTCCACCGGTACCTGCCAGCCTATGACCCAACGTACCCTTGGCGAATGGCTCGCCTACCTCGAACAGTTGCACCCTTCGGCCATCGACATGGGGCTGGAGCGGTCGCAGCAGGTAGCGTCCCGCATGGGACTGGGCAAGCCGGCGCCACGGGTGATTACGGTCACCGGGACCAACGGCAAGGGTTCCACCTGTGCGTTCGTGGCGTCCTTGCTGCGGGCCCAGGGCTTGAAAGTGGGGGTTTACAACTCCCCGCACCTGCTGCGCTACAACGAACGGGTGACGGTCAACGGCGTCGAAGCCACTGACGCCGAGCTGTGCGAGGCCTTTGCTGCGGTAGAGGCCGGGCGTGGCGACACTTCGCTCACCTACTTCGAAATGGGCACCCTGGCGGCGTTCTGGCTGTTCCAGCACTCCGGGCTCGATGCGGTGGTGCTGGAAGTCGGTCTGGGCGGTCGTCTGGACACGGTCAACGTGGTGGATGCCGACATGGCGCTGGTCACCAGTATTGGCGTCGATCATGCCGATTACCTGGGTGATACCCGAGAGTCCGTGGCCTTCGAGAAGGCCGGGATTTTCCGCCAGGGCGCGCCTGCGCTCTGCGGCGATCTGAATCCTCCACAACCCCTGCTGGACAAGGCGCGCGAGCTCAACTGCCCGTTTTTCCTGCGTGGGCGCGATTTTGATCTCGGCGTGACCGATCACAACTGGCAATGGCGCGGTGTCGATGCGCAAGGGCGTGCAGTCGAGCTGCGCGACCTGCCGCTGCTCGATCTGCCGATGGAAAACGCCGCACTGGCGTTGCAGGCTTACTTGCTGCTTGGCTTGCCTTGGGTGGATGCGCAGATTATCGAAGCGCTGCGGGTTACCAAGGTGGTCGGTCGTCTGGATCGCCGCGCGTTCGAGTGGCAGGGAAAGCGTTTGAATTTATTGCTGGATGTGGGGCATAACCCGCATGCGGCGGAGTATCTGGCCCGTCGTCTGGCCAGTCGTCCACCGGTCGGCAAGCGTCTGGCGGTGTTCGGGCTGCTGGCGGACAAGGATCTGGGTGGTGTTGTCGGCGAGTTGAATGCTAGTGTCCAGCACTGGGCTGTTGCACCACTGGATTCGCCTCGGGCGCGTCCGGTTGCGGACCTGCACGATGCATTGCAGGGGCTTGGTGCCTCGGTCACGTCATACGACAGTGTAGCGGCCGCCCTGGAAGGGCAGTGCGCGCAGGCCACGAGCGACGACGAAATCCTGTTGTTCGGATCATTTTATTGTGTCGCCGAGGCCCTTGAATGGCTGGCCCGGCGCTCCACGGAGGAAGCGGCAAATGGCATTGCTGGATAAGGCATACAAACAGCGCATGGTTGGCGCCCTGGTGTTGGTCGCGCTGGCGGTGATTTTTCTGCCGATGCTGTTTTCCCGCCAGGACGAACAGCGCCAGGTGACGGTCGAAGCGCCGGCGGCCCCGCAGGCGCCTGCGCTGCCTCAGGTGCAGGTCGAGCCCGTGGCGGTGCCTGAGCCGCAAGCCTTGCCCCAGGAGCCCGTGCCGAGCGATGACGAAATCGCCCAGCAGGAATCGGCGGTGCCGGCTGTGCCGGTGGCTCCGGCACCTGCTGCCAAACCGGTTACGCCGCCTGCGCCTGCGCCGGTCCCGGCGTTGGCCGCCAAACCTGCGACCGCGCCTGCCCAGCCCATCACGGCGGCACCCGGCAAGCCGGATACCACGCAAAGCCGTGTCGATGCCAATGGTCTGTCGGTCAGTTGGTCGGTGCAACTGGCCAGTCTGGCGAGCCGTGAAAGCGCGGAAAAGCTTCAGAAAACCCTGCGCAGCCAGGGTTACAATGCCTACATCCGGACCGCCGACGGCAAAAACCGGGTATTTGTCGGGCCGCTGATCGAGCGTGCAGAAGCCGACCGGCTGCGGGATTTGCTGAATCGCCAGCAGAACCTGAAGGGGTTTGTCGTGCGCTTTCAGCCGGAACGTGGCTAAAACTATCGCCCCGATATGAAATGCACTGACAATCGCAGCTTACCGATAAGCATGGGCTCTGCTAAAATGCGCCGCCTTATCCGTCTGTAGGCTGCACTGTGCCATTTACCTGGGTTGACTGGGCGATCGTAGCAATCGTCGCCATCTCCGCATTGATCAGTCTGAGCCGCGGCTTCGTCAAAGAAGCTCTGTCGCTGCTGACCTGGATCATCGCAGGAGTCGTTGCCTGGATGTTCGGTGGCTCATTGTCCGAGTACCTCGGCGGGTACATTCAAACGCCATCGGCTCGTATAATCACGGGCTGTGCCATCATGTTTGTCGCCACTTTAATCGTAGGCGCAATGATCAATTATCTTATCGGCGAACTGGTTCGCGTCACCGGGCTCTCCGGGACCGACCGATTCCTCGGCATGGCCTTCGGCGCCGCGCGTGGCGGGTTGCTGGTGGTCATCGCCGTCGGGCTGTTGAGCCTGGGGCCGGTACAGCAGGACGGGTGGTGGAAAGAGTCACAGCTCGTGCCAAAATTTCTATTGGTCGCCGACTGGTCCAAAAACCTGATTCTCGGGTGGAGCAGTCAGTGGCTTGCCAGCGGAATCAGCGTACCCGCTGATATTCCGTTCAAGGAGCAACTCTTGCCGATGGCCAAAACGCCTCAGTGAGTAGTGCTCAGTTCAGATCCATTAAGTAGGGGTTGCGTCGCATGTGTGGCATCGTCGGTATCGTCGGTAAGTCGAACGTCAATCAGGCGCTGTATGACGCGCTAACCGTGCTCCAGCACCGCGGCCAGGACGCTGCCGGTATCGTGACCAGCCATGATGGCCGGTTGTTCCTGCGCAAGGATAACGGCCTGGTGCGTGACGTGTTCCAGCAGCGTCACATGCAGCGCCTGGTCGGCCACATGGGCATTGGCCATGTGCGTTATCCGACCGCGGGCAGCTCGACGTCGGCTGAAGCTCAACCGTTTTACGTCAACTCGCCTTACGGCATCACCCTGGCGCACAACGGTAACCTGACCAACGTTGAACAACTGGCCAAGGAGATTTACGAATCTGACCTGCGCCACGTCAACACCAGTTCCGACTCGGAAGTGCTGCTCAACGTGTTCGCGCACGAACTGGCCCAGCGCGGCAAGTTGCAGCCGACCGAAGAAGACGTGTTTGCCGCCGTCACCGACGTGCACAACCGTTGCGTCGGTGGTTATGCCGTCGTGGCGATGATCACCGGCTACGGCATCGTGGGCTTTCGCGACCCGCACGGCATCCGCCCGATCGTTTTCGGCCAGCGTCACACCGACGAAGGCGTCGAGTACATGATCGCCTCGGAAAGCGTTTCCCTGGACGTGCTGGGCTTCACCCTGATTCGCGACCTGGCGCCAGGCGAAGCGGTCTACATCACTGAAGAGGGCAAGCTGTACACCCGTCAGTGCGCGACCAACCCGTCCCTGACCCCGTGCATCTTCGAACACGTCTACCTGGCGCGTCCGGATTCGATCATCGACGGCGTGTCGGTCTACAAGGCTCGCCTGCGCATGGGTGAGAAGCTGGCCGAGAAGATCCTGCGCGAGCGTCCGGATCACGACATCGACGTGGTCATCCCGATTCCGGACACCAGCCGCACCGCCGCGCTGGAGCTGGCGAACCACCTGGGCGTGAAGTTCCGCGAAGGCTTCGTGAAGAACCGCTACATCGGCCGGACGTTCATCATGCCGGGCCAGGCCGCACGGAAAAAATCCGTACGCCAGAAGCTCAACGCCATCGAGCTGGAGTTCCGCGGCAAGAACGTGATGCTGGTGGATGACTCCATCGTGCGCGGTACCACTTGCAAGCAGATCATCCAGATGGCCCGCGAAGCCGGCGCCAAGAACGTCTACTTCTGCTCCGCGGCGCCAGCGGTTCGTTACCCGAACGTCTACGGCATCGACATGCCGAGCGCTCACGAGCTGATCGCGCACAACCGTTCGACCCAGGACGTGGCTGACCTGATCGGCGCCGACTGGCTGATCTATCAGGACCTGCCTGACTTGATCGAAGCGGTCGGTGGCGGCAAGATCAAGATCGACAAGTTCGATTGCGCGGTGTTCGATGGCCAGTACGTCACTGGCGACGTCGACGAGGCTTACCTGAACAAGATCGAGCAGGCACGCAACGATGCCTCCAAGGTCAAGACGCAGGCAGTCAGCGCGATCATCGACCTGTACAACAACTGAGTTTCTACCGGCCCTGAGGGGCCGGTTTTGTATCCGGCTTTTAAATTACGAGAATAGGGAAAGGAGTGAGAGCATGAGTCAGGATTGGGATGCCGGTCGGCTGGACAGCGACCTCGAAGGCGTAGCGTTCGATACCCTGGCCGTACGTGCCGGTCAGCACCGTACGCCGGAAGGCGAACACGGTGATCCGATGTTCTTCACTTCCAGCTATGTATTCCGCACCGCTGCCGACGCAGCCGCGCGTTTTGCCGGGGAAGTACCGGGCAACGTTTACTCGCGCTACACCAATCCGACCGTACGCGCCTTCGAAGAGCGCATCGCCGCTCTGGAAAGCGCCGAGCAAGCCGTGGCCACCGCCACCGGCATGGCTGCGATCATGGCTGTGGTGATGAGCCTGTGCAGCGCCGGCGATCACGTATTGGTGTCGCGCAGCGTGTTCGGCTCGACCATCAGCCTGTTCGAAAAGTACTTCAAGCGTTTCGGCATCGAAGTCGATTACGTGGCCCTGGCGGATCTGTCCGGCTGGGATGCGGCGATCAAGTCCAATACCAAGCTGCTGTTCGTCGAGTCGCCGTCCAACCCGCTGGCCGAGTTGGTCGACATTGCCGAACTGGCGAAAATCGCCCACGCCAAAGGCGCGATGCTGGTGGTCGACAACTGCTTCTGCACCCCGGCCTTGCAGCAACCGCTGAAAATGGGCGCGGACATCGTCGTGCACTCGGCCACCAAGTTCATCGATGGCCAGGGCCGTTGCATGGGCGGCGTGGTCGCCGGTCGCAGCGAGCAGATGAAAGAAGTGGTAGGCTTCCTGCGTACCGCCGGGCCGACCCTGAGCCCGTTCAACGCCTGGATCTTCCTCAAGGGCCTGGAAACCCTGAACCTGCGGATGAAGGCCCATTGCGCCAACGCCCAGCAACTGGCCGAGTGGCTGGAGCAGCAGGCAGGCATCGAGAAAGTCCATTACGCCGGCCTCAAGAGCCATCCGCAGCACGAGCTGGCGCTGCGCCAGCAGAAGGGTTTCGGTGCGGTCGTCAGTTTTGAGGTGAAGGGCGGCAAAGAGGGCGCCTGGCGCTTTATCGACGCCACGCGCCTGATTTCGATCACCGCCAACCTGGGCGACAGCAAAACCACCATCACGCATCCGAGCACCACGTCCCATGGTCGCCTGGCGCCGCAGGAGCGTGAAGCGGCGGGCATTCGTGACAGCCTGATCCGCATTGCGGTCGGCCTGGAAGACGTGGCGGACCTGCAAGCCGACCTGGCGCGCGGTCTGGCTGCGTTGTGATCGAGTTGTCTACGCCGACCACCGGCTCCAATGGCCGTGTAGCGCTGGTGACCGGTGCTGCGCGGGGCATAGGCCTGGGGATTTCAGCCTGGCTGATCAGCGAAGGCTGGCAAGTCGTGCTGACGGATCTGGACCGGGAGCGCGGTTCGAAAGTGGCGAAAGTGCTGGGCGACAACGCCTGGTTCATCGCCATGGATGTCGCCAACGAGGGGCAAGTCGCGCTGGGCGTGGCCGAGGTGCTCGGCCAGTTCGGGCGCCTGGATGCGCTGGTCTGCAATGCGGCGGTGGCCGATCCGCACAACATCACCCTCGAAAGCCTCGACCTGGCCCACTGGAATCGGGTGTTGGCGGTAAACCTCAGCGGGCCGATGCTGCTGGCCAAGCACTGTGCGCCGTACCTGCGCGCTCACAGCGGCGCCATCGTCAATCTGGCCTCGACCCGCGCCGGGCAGTCGGAACCCGACACAGAGGCCTATGCGGCGAGCAAGGGCGGCTTGTTGGCCCTGACTCACGCATTGGCCATCAGCCTTGGCCCGGAGATCCGGGTCAATGCCGTCAGCCCTGGCTGGATCGATGCACGCGACCCTTCGGTGCGGCGTGCCGAGCCATTGACCGAGGCCGATCATGCCCAGCATCCGGCGGGCAGGGTGGGGACGGTCGAGGATGTGGCGGCGATGGTGGCCTGGCTGCTGTCGAGGAATGCCGGTTTTGTCACCGGGCAGGAGTTCGTGGTCGATGGCGGCATGACCAAGAAGATGATTTACAGCGAGTAAGCTGCGGGATTGATGTCGGATGTGCTGCCGCTTTCGCGAGCAAGCCCGCTCCCACAGGGGCATGCATTCCAAATGTGGGAGCGGGCTTGCCCGCGAAAGCGGTCTTGCTGCATATACATAATTTTGTCTTTTTCAGAAAAACTTCAATCCTGCTATTGACTTAGGTTCGCTACCTGCGTAAATTTCGCGGCCTCGGAGATGCAAACGGGTGATTAGCTCAGCTGGGAGAGCGTCTGCCTTACAAGCAGAATGTCGGCGGTTCGATCCCGTCATCACCCACCACTCCCGAGATACTTGCGAAAGCAAGAGGTAGGCTGAAATGCCTCCACCGACGCGCAGCGGTAGTTCAGTCGGTTAGAATACCGGCCTGTCACGCCGGGGGTCGCGGGTTCGAGTCCCGTCCGCTGCGCCATATTTTCCGAATCAGGTATGTCTGGTTCGAGATTGAAAAGCTACTGAGTTTTCAATCAGACGAGTTACTTGAGCATCTGCTCAAAGCGATACGCAGCGGTAGTTCAGTCGGTTAGAATACCGGCCTGTCACGCCGGGGGTCGCGGGTTCGAGTCCCGTCCGCTGCGCCATATCTGCCCCGAGGCCCACTGAACGCCTTGGAGCTACGAAGAAACCACTGGTTACTTCGAGTCGATAGCAAAAACCCTGGTCGAGAGACCGGGGTTTTTTGTTTCTGCGATTTGGCAATCCGCCTGAATACCTCACTTAGCCTTGCAAATACACCGCGTGGGTATGGGTGTATTCGTACAGCCCGTGCTTGCCATCCGCGCCGCCGATGCCGGACTTGCGCACACCGGCATGGAAACCTTGCATGGCTTCGAAGTTCTCGCGATTGACGTAGGTTTCGCCAAAATCCAGCTCGCGCATCGCCTGCAGGGTTTTGCTCAGGTCACGGGTGTAGATCGACGAAGTCAGGCCATAGTCGCAATCGTTGGCCAGGGCGATGGCTTCGTCCAGGTCGTCGATTATCTGGATCGGCAGCACTGGCCCGAAAATCTCTTCACGCATGATCTCCATGTCCGCGCGACAACCGGCTAAAACAGTGGGCTGGAAGTGGAAGCCATTCGGCAGATCGGCCATCTGCCCGCCGCTGATCAGGCTTGCGCCCTGGCTCAACGCGGTGCGGACTTTGCGGTTGACGCTGTCCAGCCCCTGGCGGTTGATCAGCGGGCCCATCTCCACGTCAGGCTGCGCAATCGGGTCGCCATAGCGCGTTGCACTCATGGCCGCCGCGATGCGTTCGATAAATTGATCCGCCACCTTGCGCTCGACATAGACCCGCTCGGCGCAATTGCACACCTGGCCGCTGTTGATGATCCGCGAATCGCGGATCGCCCTGACCGCCAGGTCGAGGTCTGCATCCGCCAGCACAATAGCCGGCGCCTTGCCGCCCAGTTCCAGGTTGAGCTTGGTGATGTTCGGCGCGGCGGCGGCCATGATTCGTGAGCCGGTGTCGACGCTGCCGGTGAAGCTGATCATGTCCACGCCCTTGTGCGCGCTCAGTGCCGCGCCGACTCGGCCGTCACCGCAGACTACGTTGAACACGCCGGGCGGCAGGTCGGTTTCGGCGACCAGCCGGGCAAATTCGAAGCAGTTGTTCGGGGTTTCTTCGCTGGGCTTGATGACGATGGTGTTACCGGTCAGCAGGGCCGGGGCCATCTTGCGGGCGATCAGGAAAAACGGGAAATTCCATGGCAGGATCCCGGCCACCACGCCCAGTGGTTTGCGCAACAGGAAGATGTTTTCGTTCTGGCGGTCGCTGGTGATGATTTCACCTTCGATACGCCGGGCCCATTCGGCCATGTAGTCGAGGTAGTCGGCGGTGAAGTTGACTTCGACTTCCGCCAGCCCGCTGATCTTGCCTTGCTCCAGGGTGATGGTGCGCGCCAGGTGCGAGACGTTTTCCCGCAGTTTCGCGGCGATCCGGCGCAAGTAGCCGGCGCGGTCATTCGCCGGTTTGCGCGCCCAGTCTTTCTGTGCGGCGCGGGCAGCGGCGAGGGCGCGGTCGACGTCCTCGGCGGTCGAGGCCGGGACTTTCGACAGCACGGCGCCGGTGGCCGGGTTGATCACATCGAGGTGGGCAGCGCTGGCCACGAACTGGCCGTCGATAAAGTTTTCGTAAACAGGCACGGATGACATGGTGCGACTCCTTGGCAGATCAGTAAGTGCGTGACGGCGCTTGAGTGGTAGCGGGCTCGCGGTAGCGGGCGAGGGTGGTCATGGCGCCTTGGCGCAGCAGGCTGATGTCGATGGCCACCGCAATGAACTGGCAGCCCCAGCGCTGGTAGCGGCGGGCGTCTTCTTCGTTGGGGGCGAGAATCCCGCAGGCCTTGCCGGCCGCCAGTGTGGCGTTCACGGCGTGTTGAATCCGTTCCTGGACTTCCGGGTGACCGGGGTTGCCGGCGTGACCCAGGCCGATCGACAAATCCGCCGGCCCGATAAACACCGCATCCACGCCCTCGACAGCGGCAATTGCGGCGACGTTTTCCACGCCGGTGCGCGATTCCACCTGCACGATCAGGCACAGTTGTTCGTGGGCGGTATTCAGGTAATCCGGCACGCCGTCCCAGCGCGTGGCCCGGGTCAGGCCGCCGCCGACCCCGCGGATGCCGTGGGGCGGGTAGCGCATGGCGCGCACCAGTGCCTGTGCCTGCTCAGCGGTTTCGACCATCGGGATCATCAGCGTCTGCGCGCCGATATCCAGCAGTTGCTTGATCAGGTTGGCATCGCCATTCACCGCGCGCACCACTGGCGCGGTCGGGTAAGGCGCCACGGCCTGCAACTGGGCGAGTACGCCGGGCACGGTGTTGGGCGCGTGTTCGCCATCGATCAGCATCCAGTCGTAACCGGTGGTGGCGACAATCTCGGCGGCGTAGCCAGTGGCGAACCCGGCCCAGATGCCGTACCGGGTTTCGCTGTTGTTCAGTGCGGCCTTGAACGCGTTGTGCGGCATGTTCATCACGAACTCCTTTCTCAGCGGTTGTACGGCCGATGCAGTTGGCATTCCGGGTTGAGGGTCACGCCGAATCCTGGCTGGTCGAGCGCGGACAGGCGCATGCGGCCATTGACCGGCACCGGTTCGCCGAGCAATTGCGGGTGGAACATCGGCACTACTTCGTCAGCCTTCGGCGCCATCATCAGGAACTCGGCGAACGGGCTGTTATGCCGGGTGGCGACGAAGTGGTAGCTGTACACCGAAGAACCGTGGGGGATGACCAGCGCGTTGTGGGCGTCGGCTAGGGCAGAGATCTTCACCAGTTCAGTGATCCCGCCGCACCAGCCGACATCCGGCTGAATGATGTCGCAGCAGCCCATTTCCAGGAGCATGCGGAAGCCCCAGCGCGTGGCTTCGTGTTCACCGGTGGTGACCAGCATGCCCTTGGGCACGTTGTTGCGCAGGGCGGCGTAGCCCCAGTAATCGTCCGGCGGCAGGGCTTCTTCGATCCATTTCAAGCCATGTTCGTGGGCGCCAACCGCCAGTCTGGTGGCGTAGTTGAGGTCCAGGCTCATCCAGCAATCGAGCATCAGCCAGAAGTCCGGACCGACACGCTCGCGCATGGTCGCCAGTTCTTCGAGGTTCTTGCGCAGGCCTTCTTCGCCTTCGCCCGGGCCGTGGTGCAGCGGCATCTTGCCGCCGATGAAGCCCATTTTCTGCGCCAGGTCCGGACGGGCGCCGGTGGCGTAGAACTGCAGCTCGTCGCGCACCGCACCGCCGAGCAACTGGTGCACGGGCTCCTGGCGGATCTTGCCGAGCAAGTCCCACAGCGCCAGGTCGACGCCGGAGATCGTGTTGATGACGATGCCCTTGCGCCCGTAATACAGGGTCGACTGGTACATCTGGTCCCAGATTTTTTCGATGTCGGTGACCCGGGCGCCTTCGAGGAAGCGCGCCAGGTGCTTCTCGACAATGTAGGCGGCCGGCTCGCCGCCCGTGGTCACGGCAAAGCCGACGGTGCCGTCGCTGGCTTCGATCTCCACCACCAGGGTGCCGAGCACGTTGATGCCGAAGGTGCGGCGGCTCTGGCGGTACTCGGGGTATTTGCTCATCGGCGTGGCAATGTGATCGTCGATCCAGTGGCCGTCGGCCTGGTCGTGATAATCCGCGCCGCCGCCTCGCAGGGTGAAAGCGCGGACGTGTTTGATGGTTGGAATGCCCATGGTGTGATTCCTTTTGTTAAACGGCGGTCAAGTTAAATGGTGGCCGGTTTGTTCGAGGCTTCATGGCCGGGCGCGCGTACGCCCAGCACCAGCAACGCGGCGATGACGGTGGTAACGGCCAGCACGTACAAGCCTGCTGCCGGTGAATGGAAAGCGCCCTCGGCCCAGTTCTTCAGGATGGGGGCGATGAAGCCGCCGAGGGCGCCGAACGAGTTGATCAGGGCGATCCCGGCCGCGGCGGCACTGCCGGCGAGGTAGCTGGAGGGGAAGGTCCAGAACACCGGTTGCACGGCGATGAAGCCGGAGGCGGCAAAACACAGGGCGATGATCCCCAGCAGCGGGTTGCTGAAGGTCACCGAGCAGGCGATTCCGGCGGCGGCCATCAGCAAGGTCAGGCACGCGGTGCGGCGGCGTTCACCGGTGCGGTCGCTGTAGCCGGGGATCAGGTAGGCGGCGATCAAGGCGCAAATCCATGGAATCGCCGTGACCAGGCCGACCATCAGCCCGACCTTGGTGCCCAGCAGTCCGCCCACCTGGCTTGGCAGGTAAAACACCACGCCGTAGACACTGGCCTGGATCAACAGGTAGATCAGGCACAGGTACAGCACCGAGGGTTGGCAAATGACGTTGAGCAGGCTGCGGCCGTGGTTCTGTTTATGGCTGTCTTCCTGATCGAGCAGGGTCTGCACTTGCTGGCGTTCCTCGACGGTCAGCCATTTGGCGTCGGCCGGCCGGTTGTCCAGGTACCAGTAGGCCCAGATGCCCACCGCTGTCGCCATCAGGCCCTCAACGGCAAACAGCCATTGCCAGCCGTGGAAGCCCGCGAAACCGTCCAGTTCCAGCAGCAGGCCGGACAACGGGCTGCCGAAGATGAACGCCAGCGGCGCACCGAAATAGAAGAAACCCATGGCCTTGCCGCGCACGGCGCTGGGGAACCAGTAGGTGAGGTAGAGGATCACGCCGGGGAAGAATCCGGCTTCGGCCACGCCCAGCAGGAAGCGCAGGATGTAGAAGCTGGTTTCTGTGTGGGCGAAGACCATGGCGGCGGAGACCAGGCCCCAGGTGACCATGATCCGGCACATCCACAGGCGGGCGCCGACGCGGTGCAGGATCAGGTTGCTCGGCACTTCAAGCAACGCGTAGCCCACGAAGAACACCCCGGCGCCGAAGGCGAAGGCGGCATCGCTGATGTTGGTATCGGCTTGAAAGGCTTGCTTGGCGAACCCGACGTTGGCGCGGTCGAGGAAGGCCATGATGTACATCAGCAGGAGAAACGGGAGTAGCCGCCAGGAAATTTTGGCGAGCAGAGGCGCGGGTAGAGTCTTCATCGCAGTTTTCCTTTGGTAGGGCATTTGTTCTTATGGGGAAGACTGTACGGCCGCTGATCGATGCGTTACAAATCGAATCTAGCTCACAACTGATACCTTGAGGGTATCGATAAAAAAGGCCCGCCATGACCACGCCGATCATCTCCCGCAGCCTGCTCAATCGCCTGCGCTACAAGCATCTGCACATGCTGGTGACGCTCAGCTCCAGCCAGAACCTGCACCGCGCTTCGCAAAGCCTGAACATGTCGCAACCGGCGGCAACTCGCATGCTCCATGAGATTGAAGACATGTTCGGCTGCGATCTGTTCGAGCGCCTGCCGCGGGGGATGCGCCCGACAGCGCTGGGCCAGGAGCTGATTCGCTTTGCCGAGTCGGCCATCAGTGGTCTGGACCGTTGTGCCGAGGACCTGATGGCGCGGCAGCAGGGCGGCTACGGCTATCTGTCGATCGGTACCATCATGGGCGCGGCGCCGGGCCTGGTCATGGATTCGATTGCCGAGATCAAGGCGCTCAATCCGCAACTGCGGATCCGCATCATGGGCGACACCAGCGACCAGGTGATCCAGTTGCTGGAACAGGGTCGCATTGACCTCGCCATCGCCCGGCGCAATGCCGCCACCGACAGTGAGCATTACGTCTTCGAGCAATTGGGTAACGAACGCTTGCTGGTGGTGGTGCACGCCGGCCACCCGCTGGCCCGGCGCAAAAAACTCGACATGGCAGAACTGGTCAGCGGTTGGCCGTGGATCCTGCAACCGGAAACCAGTCCGGCGCGCATCGGCCTTGATCAGGCGTTGCAGCGCCTGGCGCTGCCGTTGCCAGCGGACATCATCGAATGCAGTTCGGTGTACTCCATGCAGCAACTGATTCAGCTGACCGACGCGATCATGGTCCTGTCGGAAACCGCATTGCGCGACTATCTTAAAATGGGCCTGGTGGTGGCGTTACCGGTGGAACTGGATGTGCAGATGGCGCCATTCGGGTTGTTGTTGCGCAAGGGCGAGCACATCAGCCGGGAGTTGGGGTTGTTCATCGAACTGCTGCGTCGAAAAGTCGCGGTTTTTTGATTCCTTGGTCAGTTTTTAGTTTTCCGCGAAGGCATAAGCCTATAAACTTAACCTTTCGGTCAGCTTTGCACTGTCAACAACAGCCCTTTGCATCGTCGAAAAGGGCTTCTGCACGACTCGAGATTTCCAGTACATAACCAGAAGGGCGGACCCCATAACCGCCCAGAGGATGATCCATGTCCAACCGTGATATATCCCGGCGCTCGTTCCTTCAGGGCGGGCTGGTAGCGGGTGTGAGCGTGACGCTCACACCGTTGAGCAGCCAGGCGCTGGCCGCCTTGATGGAAAACAGCGTGACCGTGCCGTCCGAGCAGTGGCTCGGCAACAATGGCAAGGCGCGCGCCCGTAACGATGCCTTGTCCAAGGTCTGCGGCAGCAAAGTCTTTGCCCGCGACATCCGCGCCAAGGACATGCCGGGCTGGCCGCAGCAACAAGGCCACGCCATGCTGCTGAAAACCATCAAGGCCGACCACATCTTCGCCGGCATCGACCTGTCGTGGCTGGGGGCCGAGTTGCAGCCGGACCGCATCGTCACCGCCGAAGACCTGGTCAAGGACGGTATCGTGTTCCCTGAGGAGCACGCCCCGGATCCACTGTTGCCGGTCGGCAAGGTGCCGATGTTCATCGGGCACCCGGTGGCGATCCTGATCTGGAACGACTTCGAGCGCTTCCGTCAGGCCAAGAACCAGCTCAAATTCAATGACAAGGCCATCCGCTACGGCGATAAAGTGCCGTTCTACGAAGGCGATCCATACGGCAGTTTCCGCTACGTGCGCGTCGGCGGTGCGACCTCGGCCGACGAAGACGAGTTCGCCAGCCTCAAGGATTCGATCCTGTTCCCGATGCTGAAAAACCGTCGCCCGGTGTGGAACTCCCAGCCGAACCTGCACGGCAACCTGACCGAGCGCGGGTTGTTCTACGCCGACCGCATGAAGCAGCAGATCGATACGCCGCCGGACAACTGGCTGGTGTTCGACGAGCGCTACAAGACCCCGTCGATCGAACCGGCCGCCCTGGAACCGGACAACGGCAACGGCTGGTACGACCCGGCGACCAAGACCCTGCATTTCGTCGTCGCCACCCAGTGCCCGCTGGAAGCCGCGACCGAGACCGCGAAGATGATCGCGCCGTCGCGTTTCGGCCTGGCCAACCTGAACATGCACCCGGGTTACACCGTCGGTTATGGCTCCAAAGACCACAACATTTTCGTCTACTACGCAGCGCTGGCCGCGTTGTACGGCGCCGGTGTGCCGGTGCGCCTGGCCAACGACCGCTACGAGCAGTTCCAGAGCGGCATCAAGCGTCACCCGTTCGACATTCGCTACCAGTTGGCGGTGGACAAGAACGACCACAGCTTCAAGATCTTCCGCGCTGAAATGAGCGTCGACGGTGGCGGGCGAATCAACTACAGCCCGTCGGTGGCGGCGGTGGGCGCCACGGCCGCGCAATCGATCTACTACATGCCGCAGAACGACCTGCAGGTCACGGCTTACCATTCCCGTGCGGTAGAAGCCGGGTCGATGCGTGGCTACGGCACCCTGCAGAGCATGGCGTCGACCGAAATGATGGTCGACGAAATTGCCGATCGCCTGGGTGTCGATGCCATTGAACTGCGCCGCAAGAATGCGTTGCGCTCGGGCATGAAAAACACCCAGGGCGCGATCCCGGCCGGTGCCCTGCGCCTGCACGAGATTCTCGACAAGGCGGCGGTCCACGAGGTCTGGAAAAACCGCGACGCGGTCAAGAAACAACGCGAAGCTGCTGATCCGGATAACTGGTACGGCGTTGGTTTCGCCATCTGCCAGAAAGACTTCGGCACCGGTTCCGAAGCGCCGATGGCCAGCATTGAATTCACCGCCGAAGGTCGCATCAGCCTGCGCCACATCGGTATCGAGATCGGCACCGGCATGTCGACCTCGCAGGCCATGGTCGTGGCCGATTTCCTCGGTGTCCCGGCGCACGAAGTGAAGACCGGTGAAACCGAATGGAAAGAGTTGCAGCTGATCAGCAGCGGCAACCCGTACATCATGAGCCAGGCCGAACAGGATAATGTCCTGCGCAACCCGCGTTGGGTCGGCAAGGTGGCTTCGGCATCGTCGGCCACCAACTCGGCGTACTACTTCAGCCACGCCACCCGTGAAGCCGCGCGCGTGCTGTTCAACCACGGCCTGTGGCCGGCGGCGCTGGAGATCTGGCGCCAAGGCCCTTACGGCGGTCAGGCCAACCCTTACGTGGTGCGCCGCGAAGACGCCCATTGGGTCGATGGCAAGCTCACCGCCAACGGCATGGAACCCCTGCCGTTTGCCATGCTGGCCAAGCGTGTTCACGAGCGCGGCCTGGTGAGCGGCGCCACGGTGCACGGTTTCAACCGCTGGAGCTGGGCCGAGGCCGAGTTCAGCATCGACGGCGTGCGTGAGCGCTTGCCGCTCGACGGCCTGGCCGTGAAGTACGGCGACGGTGCACCGAAAGCGAAGAAAGCGCAGATGAACAGCGCCGGTTTCCATTTGCTGGACCGGCAGAACATCGCCTACCCGGCAACCCAGTTGAACAACGCGGCGGTGACGTACTACAGCCCGGTTGCCACGCTGGTGGAAGTAAAGGTCAACAAGGGTTCGAACGAAGTGTCGGTACTCAACCACCACTCGTGGGTCGAGTGCGGTCGTGTGCTGGTGCCGGAACTGGTCAAGGGCCAGCTCGAAGGCGGCATCGCCATGGGCATCGGCCATGCGCTGATGGAAGAAATGCCGCTGTACGAAGGCGGGCCGGGGGAGGGTGACTGGAACTTCAACCGTTACCGCCTGCCAATGGCGCGCCATGTTGCGGTGTGGAAGCAGACGGCGGAGATCCTGCCGCCACTGTCGCCAAGCGACCCGTCCAAGGGCATCGCCGAAGTGGTGATGATTCCGGTGGTCGGTGCCATCGGCAATGCCGTGGCCCATGCCATCGGTAAACGTGTCCGCGACCTGCCTATCACTTCTGCACGCATCAAGGAGGCCCTCAATGGCTAACCGTCCGCTTCAACTGACCCTCAACGGTCAATCCGTCGACCCGGTGGACATCCCTGATGACCTGCCGATGATCGACTACCTGCATGAATACAAAAACCTCACCGGTTCGCGCCTGGGCTGCGGCCAGGGCATCTGCCACGCCTGCGTGGTGATCGTCGACAACCCCGACGGCACCAGCGAAGAAGTGCGCACCTGCATCACCGGCGCACACTATTTCGAAGGCAAGAAGGTTCGGACCATCGAAGGCCATGCGACCCGCGACGAGCAGGGCAAGGTCACCGAGCTGAACCCGATCCAGCAGCGCTTCGTCGATGAATTCGCCTTCCAGTGCAGCTACTGCGCACCGGGCTTCGTGAATGCCGCGACCGTGCTGGTGGAAAAGCTGCAGCGTCAGCCGATCGTCAAAAGCCAGCTGGAAAAAGTCATCGAGGACAGCCTCGGTCATCACATCTGCCGTTGCACCGGGTACGTGCGCTACTACAGCGCCACCCGCAACGTGCTGACCGATCTCGGCCTGGTCAAGGAGGGTTAAGCATGAAGTCACTATTGTCCCGCCTGACGCTGGCGGTCGGCCTGGCTGTGCCTGCGTTGCTGGCCCACGCCGATGAGGCGCAGGTCAAGCAAGGCGCGTACCTTGCCCGCGCCGCCGATTGCATGGCCTGCCACACCGCGCCGGGTGGCGCACCCTATGCGGGCGGCCTGCCGATCGTGTCGCCGTTCGGCACGATCTACGGCACCAACATCACCCCGAGCAAAGAACACGGCATCGGCCTGTACAGCGATGACGAGTTCTTCGCCGCGCTGACCGAAGGCAAACGCCGCGATGGCGCGAACCTGTATCCGGCGATGCCGTACACCTCGTATCACCTGATGCCGCGCGCCGATTCCGATGCGATTCATGCCTACCTGAAAACCGTCGAGCCGATCGAGCGCGCCGCCCCGGTCACCCGCCTGAGCTTCCCGTTCAACGTGCGCCTGGGCCTGATGGGCTGGAACATGATGTACGGCAAGGATGTGAAGCTGGAGTCTGCCGAAGGCAAAAGCGAAGCCTGGAAGCGCGGCCAGTACATGGTCGACGTGCTCGGTCACTGTGGCGAGTGCCACACCCCGCGCGGCTTGCCTGGCGCGATGCAGCAGGACAAGCGCATGACCGGCGGCATTCTCAATGGTTATCTGGCGCCAAGCCTGCTGGCCACTGACCTGGCGGCCCGAGGCTGGAATCATCAGGACCTGAGCTCGTTCCTCAAGCACGGCATGAGCGCCCAGGGCACGATGTTCAACGAGATGTTCCCGGTGTTCCACAACAGCACCCAGGGCCTGAGCGATCCGGATCTGGCGGCCATGGCGACCTTCCTGCTCGGCGATCAGCCACCGGCGGCGAAAGTGCTCACCGAAGTGCCGTTGGACAAACTGAGCCCGAGTGCCCAGCGTGGCCGTCAGGAATATTTGAACGTCTGCGCCGGTTGCCATGCGCCGGGCGGCGAGGGCAAGCCGCACATCGCCGTCGCCATGCGCGGCAACACCACGCTGCGCCTGGAAGAACCGCGCAACCTGGTGCGGGTGATCGACGACGGTATCGGCGAGCAGAAGTTCTCCGGGTTCGAGCACATGCAGCCGATGCCGGGCTTCGCCGAGAAGTTGAGCGACGGGCAACTCACGGATCTGCTGAACTACCTGCGTCAGGGCTGGGGTGGTCAGCCCAATGAACTGGCGGTGAACGACGTGCAGACGTTGCGGGCCGATGCGCCGCCGCTCGAGCACAAGGCCCACTGATATGCAGCATCTCGATCTGCAAGTGGTGCGCCGGGCGCTGGAGTGGTCGACGGTCGGTCAGCGTATCTGGCTGTGTACGGTGCTGGCCACGTACGGCTCGGCGCCGCGTGCGCCGGGTTCGCTGCTGGCGGTGAACGCTGACGGGCAATGGATTGGTTCGCTGTCGGGTGGCTGTGTCGAGGAAGACTTTCTCGAGCGCGTCGCCGAGGGCGCGTTTCTGCAGCCGGTCAGCGTCGTTCGTTACGGCGAAGGCCACGACCCACGCTCGCGCGTCAGCCTGCCCTGTGGCGGGGTGCTGGATGTGCTGGTCGAGAAGCTTGAGGCCGATTGCGAGGTGCAGGCGCATCTGCGCGAGCTGGAGTCGGCGCTGTTGGGCCGACGTCGGTTGATCCGCGAAGTCGATCTGCAAAGCGGTGCACGCAGCCTGTTCGATGATCGTGAGCAGGGAGTGCGTATCGAGCGTGAAATCGACCGGGTACGTGTGCGTGTCGGCGCGGCCCAGCGTTTGTTGCTGGCCGGCTATTCCAGTGTGGCTCAGGCTTGTGCGGAGTTTGCCGTGGGCTTGGGTTTCGAGGTGATTCTGTGCGATCCGCGGGACGAAGTGCTGGAAGGCGTCGTGCTGGAAAACGTGGAGATTCGCCGCCAACTGCCGTCGGTGTTCATCGCCGACGGCGGCTGCCACAGCGACACGGCGGTGGTGGCGTTGACCCACGACCCGCGTATCGATGACCTGGCGATGATGGAGGCGGTTCGCACCGAGGCGTTCTATATCGGTGTGATGGGCTCCATGCAGACCTCACAGAAGCGCTTCGAGCGCTTGCGGCGCATCGGCGGTCTGGGGGATGTCGAGTTGGGGCGGATTCATGCGCCAATCGGGCTGAACCTGGGCAGCAAGACGCCGGCAGAAATCGCTCTGGCGGTGTTGGCTGACATCTTGCGAATCCGCAGCGGTATCCCACGGGATCGTCTCTAACCCATAACCCCTGTGGGAGCGGGTGTACGCAACATCTGCGGGTATGCAAAAAACATTGTGGGAGCGAGCTTGCTCGCGATGAGGCCGACACATTCAACACGGATGTCGCCTGCCAGTCCGCCATCGCGAGCAAGCTCGCTCCCACAATGTATTGCGTGCCGCTTAGTAGCCGAATTTGTCCCGCAATCCGTAATACCACGCACCCAATGCCGCAAATGGCGTACGCAGCAACTGTCCGCCAGGGAACGGGTAGTGGGGCAGGTCGGCAAACGCGTCAAAACGCTCGGCCTGGCCGCGCAACGCTTCGGCCAGCACCTTGCCCGCCAAGTGCGTGTAGGTCACACCATGGCCGCTGCAGCCCTGGGAGTAGTAGATGTTGTCGCCCAGGCGTCCGACCTGAGGCAGACGCGACAGGGTCAGCAGGAAGTTACCGGTCCACGCGTAATCGATCTTCACGTCCTTGAGTTGCGGGAAGGCCTTGAGCATCTTCGGTCGAATGATCGCTTCGATGTTCGCCGGATCCCGCGCGCCGTACACCACGCCGCCGCCGAAGATCAGGCGCTTGTCACCGCTGAGGCGGTAGTAGTCGAGCAGGTAATTGCAGTCTTCGACACAGTAATCCTGAGGCAGCAGGGTCCTGGCCAGTTCATCGCCCAGGGGCTCGGTGGTAATCACCTGCGTTCCGCAAGGCATCGACTTGGCCGCCAGTTCCGGCACCAGGTTACCCAGATAAGCGTTGCCGGCGACGATGATGAATTTGGCCCGGACCTTACCCTGCGGCGTGTGCACCACCGGATTCGCGCCGCGCTCGATGCGCACGGCCGGCGACTGCTCATAGATTGTCCCGCCCAGGGATTCGACCGCCGCCGCTTCACCCAGCGCCAGGTTGAGCGGATGAATGTGGCCGCCACTCATGTCCAGCATGCCGCCGACATACTGATCACACGCCACCACTTCGCGGATGCGCCGTTGATCCATCAACTCGAGCTGGGTGTGGCCGAATCGCTCCCACAGACGCTTCTGCGACTCCAGATGACCCATCTGCTTGGCGGTCATCGCGGCGAACACACCACCGTCCTTCAGATCGCACTGGATGTTGTACCTGGCGACCCGCTCACGAATGATCCGGCCACCTTCAAACGCCATCTGCCCCAGCAACTGAGCCTGCTTGGGACCGACCGTGCGCTCGATGACATCGATGTCGCGGCTATAGCTGTTGACGATCTGCCCGCCATTACGCCCGGACGCCCCGAAACCCACCTTGGCGGCCTCAAGCACCGTGACCTTGAAACCGTTCTCCAGCAGAAACAGGGCAGAGGACAGCCCCGTGTAACCGGCGCCAATCACACAGACATCGGTCTCGACGTCATCCTGCAACGCCGGGCGCGGCGGAACCGCATTGGCCGATGCGGCGTAGTAGGACTCTGGGTAGGGAGTGTTAGCCATCCGGCAGCCTCTGTTTAATATATTTTACGAGTGCGTTGATCCTACCCGAGTTGAAAATCGCCCGCCAGCCACCCGGAAAATCTTCTTTGTACCGGCAAAATTAAATATTTTGCATATTCATAGGGTTAGCGCGAAAAAAGGTGTTGACACCCCTCCGGAATTCCGTAGAATGCCGCCTCACAGCAGGCACGTAGCTCAGTTGGTTAGAGCACCACCTTGACATGGTGGGGGTCGTTGGTTCGAGTCCAATCGCGCCTACCAAACAAAATCCGCTCTGCTGGGCGGTCTAGAAGGGCTCACCGAAAGGTGGGCCCTTTTTTGTTGTCTGGTGTTTGGGCAAACGACCACCGCGCTACACCTTCAGGTTGGCTTACACCAGGCTGTATGTGGAATTGTGGGTTACGCTGGAAAGCAGGCAACGTAAGAACGCAAACGGTCTCTCATCATGGATGGATCAAGATGAAACTGATTTTGACAGTGCTTGTTGTTGGTCTGTTGGCTTGGAAGTTTTCCCCTGAATTACAGTCCTGGGCTGAGGCTCGGCTGTCGAGTCCCCAAAGAACCTCTACGGTCGTGACTGCGCCGAAGCCTGTCTCGGCTCCAGTTAAATGTGACGGGCGCAAATATTGCTCACAGATGACCTCGTGCGCAGAAGCCAAGAACTTTCTGCAAAACTGCCCAGGAATGGAAATGGACGGAGACCACGACGGGATACCTTGTGAGACGCAGTGGTGCCGGTGACTATTCGCCGCTTATCGGCAGGCTGGTAGGTGGATTGTGAAATTAGATGAGGGGCCTGCTGTCACTCTTGAATGGGACGGTCAGCCCGCAGCTCCTGTAGGGTGAGCTCACCCAGCCTTCTCGGATTGCAGCACATCCAGCAAGAGCAGACCTTGCCATGATTTGCGAAGACGCCTGCCTCTCGAGCAGTGGCTTCCCAGTCTTTGGTTTTCTGGTTTCTTTCAAAGCGTGCCTTTATGCGGCGTGTATCGTGTCGTCGTTGAGCTCTAGACATGTCTTTCTCCTAAGCCGAAGACGACAAAGCCCCGGCAGATTTCTCTGGCGAGGCTTGTTTGGCCCACTCCTGAATATGCAGGAATGGCAGGGCGGAATTAATATCGCTCTTGCGCTGACTGATTTCAACCTTTTCGTGTCTGACCGTAGATCTTCCGCATCAGTTTTCTCGAAGGTACTTCGACAACGTGATACAGGATGATCGCCGCCAAAAACATCATCAGAATTTTACACTGAGAGGCTGTACGCCATCGGCTATCTGCCTGTACGAAAAGAAAGCCACAGGCTGAACTTATCTTTCCGAGGATTTAAGTAGATCCAGACTCTTCCAGATCTGAATAGCGCTTGCCCCATAAAAACTCAGAGCGCGAAACCCGTCGCATGAACCAGATGCCCCTCCTGCACTCCAGCGATCAGGTGCATGGGGACGTTCTGTTGTACATCAATGGACGGTACCTCGAAGCTCCCTACAATCTGGAGGTGTCGCTCGCTCAGTTCGGTCGACTCTGCTGCCTTTTCCTTAGCCATTCTCGCGTGGTTCATTGCGATTTCGTTGAGCGTTGACACGTTACATCTCCCGGTGACTGACCAAGCGTATCGCTGGAGTCCTTAAGCGTTGATTGAATGGCTGCTGCGTCAGAATTATGTCGTTCCCGCGCTGCTACGCGCGATCTGTGCAATCCTCAAGCCACGGATGCGGTGAACTCATCGTCGTGTTTTCGCAGGCGACGAATGGCGGGTAGTGGTGGATGTTGGTCCGGATTCTTTGCCATTCAGGCGTAAACTAGTGGGGCTGCCTCATTGAAAGGAGCCGCCCCCCATGAACGTCGATCAAATCAGCAAACAGGCACCCGTAGACAAAGTCGTTTGGGATCAATACTTCTGCGCTGCGTTGATTGCCGAAAGCAATCTGACTGCCCCGGTTGTGGGTGGGGCTACGCACGAAGACAGGCAGAACCTGTTGATCGAGAGGGCCAGAACCCTGGCCGACAAAATGATGGAAAACCGGAAGTGACCAGAGCCCAGCCATCGCGCTGGGCTCTTTGCATGAGGCGCTCTTTGCATGCGGGGCTATGCGCCGATGCTGGCGTTGTGGGTCAGGCGATCAGCTCAACCTTGCCGCTCGCCAGGCGATAGACACCTCCCACGATCTTCAGCATGCCTTTGCTTTGCGCATCGGTCAGCAAGGGCGAGGCCTGTTTCAGGCTGTTGACCGAATTTTTGACGTTCTGCGCGGTAGCGTTTTCCATCAGGCTCCCCGGTTGCTTGAGCACGGCCTCGATGGCCGACTTGAGTGCGTCGGTCAGTTTCGGGATATGGCCGGGGAAAACCGTCTGGTCCTTGACGGCCTTGATGCCGGCCTCGATGGCGCCGCAGCTCTCGTGGCCGAGTACCAGAATCAGCGGGGCGCCCAGTACGGCGACCCCGTATTCAAGACTGGCCAGGCCTTCCGGGGTGACAAAGTTGCCCGCGACGCGGATGGAAAAAAGGTCGCCGCGCGCAGTGTCAAACGCATACTCCGGGGCGATGCGCGAGTCAGAGCAGCTCAGCACGGCCACGAACGGATTTTGGCCCGACACCAGGGCCTCTCGCTCAGCCTTGAAATCATGAGTCTTGGATGTACCGCCTACATATCGTTCATTGCCCTCCATCAGTCTTTTCAGCGCCATGTCGGGGCTGATCACGTTTTGTGGTTTGGGTGGGGCTGACGCTTTTTCGGCTGCCTGGATGATCTTGCCGGGCAGGGTGCCGGTCAGCAGCAGGGCGCCTGCGCTCAATCCGGCAAATTGAAGAAAACGACGACGGCCTGTTGTGTTTGAAGCAGAGCTTGAATCACATGATTCACACATGATTTTGTTTACTCAGTTCAATGCGGTGAGAGTGAGTTGCTGTTGGGGCTGGGACAGCCGCGGTAGCTCAATGCCAGCGCAGTGGAGTCTAGTTGGTCTGTCATATTGTGTTCCGGGCCTGGCCCGCGGATGCCGTGCACGCAGCCATTTCATGGGCTACTACTGACAGGCTCATACAACTTCGACCTGGCAGGAGTTTCTCGATGCTGACTCATTGGTTTCTGGCGGCGGTTCATCTTTTGGCGGTGGCCTTGGGATTCTGGGCAGTGCTGACTCGAGGCATGGCTTTTCGGCGTCTGGCCGACGGGGCAGGAGAGGTGCGCGGTGTCCTGATGGCGGACAATATCTGGGGTATTTCAGCTGTCGTGTTACTGATCAGCGGGGGGATGCGAGCCTTTGGCGGGTACGAGAAAGGCACGGACTATTACCTGCATCAGCCGCTGTTTCATCTGAAGATGACGCTGTTCGTGCTGATCTTGCTGCTGGAGATTGCGCCCATGGTGACGTTGATCAAATGGCGGATAGCGCTGGGTCGTAAAGTCGCCTTCGATACCGGCCGTGCGAAGCTGTTTGCACGGATCAGTCATGTCGAGGCGCTGCTGGTGCTGTTGATGGTGGTGGCGGCGACTGGCATGGCGCGCGGGGTGGTGTTCGGTTGATCACGCAGCGAACGCGTCCTTCCCCGGGATAAACAAGAAAAGTCTGACAGCCAGGGCCTTGAGCTTGTCGCTAGTATCGAAAGCTTGCATGGGAAAGCAGGTGGAAGCGATGCGATGCTGAATCTTTAGCCAGCCGTGGTTGCGCATTCAACGGGCTGGCTACTGACTGCAACAGAATTCAGGACTGCGGCTTTTCCGGGGCGGTCAGGCCGGCCTGAATGCGCTGATAAATTTCTTCACGGTGCACTGCAACGTCCTTCGGGGCGTTGATGCCGATCCTGACTTGCTGGCCGCTTACGCCCAGGATGGTGATCGTAATGTCATCACCGATATTAATGCTTTCACCGACTTTGCGGGTGAGTATCAGCATGGTCTTCTCCTTGATTGCTTCGTGGGGCACCTGATTCGGACAGTGCAGAGGTCGGTGGTATGTATAGATTAGTGCGAAGTCTCACAGTTTGGGTGCCTCTTTCTGACGCGCAGATGTGGCATTAATTCCCAAGGCGTAACTATACAGAGGCCGCCACCATGATTCTCGTTGTTTTGAGCCGATTTTACGGCACTCGTGAAGTATTCATGGATGTTAAAATCCCCGCTTTAAGCATTTAGAGGGAAACGCCGTGCGCAAAATGGTCTTGGTACTCGCGATGTTGGCACTGGCGGGATGTGGAGAGGGTAGCAGTGTGGATGCGCCGAAGCCAAAACCGGCCATGGCTGCCGTACCCGCGGCAGTGTCCGGCCCGCAATGGGATCTTGAAGTGCGAGGTGAAACCCCTCAGGCAGTCAGTGATTTGAGTGGCTGGCTGATCGAGCACAGCTTCATGTCCAGCGTCGTCAAGGAAAATGGCAATACACGAATCCTGATGGGCCCGTTCAATTCAAAAGCCGAGGCCGAAGCCAAGCAGGATGAAGTCCGTGCGGCGCTCACTCGCTCGAAGAAGCAGAACATCGAATTGCTGGTGCTTGAGCGTCCAGCCGCTCAATAACATTCGGCAGCGAAGAGGTTGGGCAAAACAAAAAGGCCTCGGGGTTTAGCCTCGAGGCCTTTTTGGTTTCAGGTGTCGCCTGGATTCAGCCGCAGGCCTTCATGTCCACCGGGCCGACGAACTCGTTGCCGCGCCCCATGACGCACCCCACGCTCTGGTTGCGTTGACGTTCCCAGGCTTGTACGGGATAGGTTTTGTCCCAGGCTTCGTACAGTTGCCGATCCTGTTTCGACAGGCGCAAGCCATACTGCTTGCTCATGTAGAAGTAGGTTCGGGCGATCATGCCGCGGATGGACGGGCGGGGCATGACTTTCTTGGCCTTGAAGTCGATCTGGGTCAGGCACGAACCATACTGTCCCGACTGTTCGGGCAGCCAACCGAAACTGAAGTTGCTGCGATCGCCATTGACCTCGCCGATGCTGGGCACCAGGTTGTGCAAATCAGCTTCGGCCTTCTGGTAAACCGGATCGTAGCGCGTACAGTTCTTGCGACCGCCTTCTTGCCAGCACTGGCGTTGATGGCCGATCTGCCAGGCCGGAACGATATGTTCCCATTCGATGCGGGATGCGCGCTTGGCATTTTTTCGCGGCACATAACCGCAGGCGGCAAGGTTCACCCGGTTGCCGGTGTACTTGCAGCCACAGTAAAACTCGGTGGATTGGGGGGCGTAGAGCTTCCACGCGACCTTTTTCGCTTCGGTGAAGGTGCGCGGCGCGTCGGCTTGCGCCGTCATGGCAAAAAACACAAACAACAAAGCAAACCAGCGGGCACTCATCGACTCAATCTTCCTTTGGCACAACCCAGAAAATCTGCACGCCGCCATCGTCGCGATAGGCGAGGGTGACGTTGTCGTTCTCGTCGATTTCTTCCAGCAAGCGTTCCCATTCATCCACCGGCTCGTCAGGCAGGCGGAAGATCAGTGCTGCCCTGGCCTTTTGTGCGGTGGGGGAGTTGATGATTTTCTGAACGCGCAGGCCCATGCGTACATAGGTGTCAGGAGAGGCAGAGGTAGTGTCCATGGGATTATCCTTAATAAGCTGTACGTGCATACAGTATTTAACTGTAGGCAATTTCGCAACTGCTTAAAAATCAAGAAAATCCTCTGACAGCCGTTTGTTCCATTTGGTGTAAGGCGCAGGGAGTTTTTTTGTCAGATCGAGCGGCGCCAATCGCCAGGGCTGGAGAATGGCGCACAGGGTGCCCGACCGGATCGGTCGGGCGAGGGCGAATCAGTATTCCCAGAACATCCGCTGCAGCTCTTTGCTGTCATTGGTCTTGGTCAGCGCGACCATCGCCAGGATCCGGGCCTTTTGCGGGTTCAGGTCGTGGGCCACGACCCAATCGTATTTGTCGTCAGGCTGTTCGGCGTTGCGCAATACGAAGCCACCGGCGTTGACATGGGAGGAGCGAATGATCTGCACGCCATCCTTGCGCAGGGCTTGCAGGGCAGGGACGACCCGCGACGATACCGAGCCATTGCCGGTGCCGGCGTGGATGATGGCCTTGGCGCCTGATTGGGCGAGGGCCTTGTAGGCGGTGTCGCTGACATTGCCGTAGGAATAGGCGATCTCGACGTCAGGCAGGCTCTTGATGGTCTTGATGTCGAATTCGGAATCCATGGTGTGGCGCTTGGCTGGCAAGCGGAACCAGTAGGATTTGCCTTCTACCACCATGCCCAGCGGACCCCAGGGGCTTTTGAACGCTTCGGTCTTGATGTTGATCATTTTGCTGACGTCGCGACCCGACTGGATTTCATCGTTCATGGTCACCAGTACGCCTTTGCCTCGTGCATCCTTGCTGCTGGCCACGGCCACTGCGTTGTACAGGTTGAGCATGCCATCGGCGGACATCGCGGTGCCTGGGCGCATGGAGCCCACGACAATGATCGGCTTGTCGGTTTTTTCCACCAGGTTCAGGAAGTACGCGGTTTCTTCCAGGGTGTCGGTGCCGTGGGTGATCACGATGCCATCGACGTCTTTGCTGTCGGCCAGTTCGGCTACGCGGCGGCCCAGTTGCAGCAGGTTTTCGTTGGTGATGCTTTCGGAAGCGATTTGCATGACCTGTTCGCCACGAACGTTAGCCACCTGGCTCAGTTCTGGAACACCGGCGATCAGTTGTTCAATGCCGACTTTCGCCGCTTGATAGGTCGCGCTGTTGGCGGCGCTGGCGCCGGCGCCGGCAATGGTGCCACCGGTGGCCAAAATCACCACGTTGGCCAGTTTCTGTTGGGTTTCGGCTTCTTTGGCCTGAAGGGCGGTCGGCAGAAGCAGCAGCAGGGCCAAGGCGCCCGGAACAAAGGTCTTGAGTGCAGATGTCATTATTTTTCTCTTCTAGTTGTGAGACGGTGCAGATGCAGGTTCATCTAGATGCGCCCCGGGCGAATCTGAACGCCGGAGGTGCGAGGAGAAGAGCAGGATCTGTACCAGAAACACCCTGAATCGAAAAAACACGCGTAACTTAATGATTTGTAACGGTATTGCAGTTTGTGTCCGGAGGCGGTTCCGGGGCCGGGCGTCCGGATTGCCGAACATGTTTAACTTTTGCGTTCGGCTCTCCGAAACGCATGGCGGTCCTGTTCAAGATTCCTGTTTAAAACTTAAGGGCGTCAAATCGTCGTTAACGACTAAAGAAAAACGCGCGTCGGTCGATGCTCCTTCAAGGGATCTATTTCTGCAGGAGTTCACATGTCGTTATCCATTGGCTTCCCGAATGCCGCAAACATCACCATCGGGGGGAAGCCTGCGGCGACCATTCGTGCCTCGGGCGATGCGACAGAGGATGCAGGTGCCCAAGCGCTGGGTGTAAAGGAAGGCGACGGCACCCGGGTTAAAACCGGTCCGGCAGGTCTGGGACAAAGTGCCGGCGCACAGGCCGAATCGGAAACCGGCGATAACACCAGTTTTGCGGTGAAGGTCCTGCTCAAGCGCCTGAAGGAGTTGCAGCAGCAATTGCGTGAGCAACAGCAACAATTGGCCCAGGCCCAGGCGGCGTCTTATCCGACCCCGGAAGCCAAGACCACCGCGGTAGCGGCCCTTCAGGCCCAGGTTGCCGCAACCAACGGCGCGATCCTGCAGGTGAGTGCGAGTCTGGTCAAAGAGTTGACCAAGGGTTCCGGCACGGGATCGGTGGTCAACACCACGGCATGAACGGAATGCCGTTTTTCGCCAATCCGCTCTGAAAGCACTTTTCAGGTCGTTGACAAATACCGGCAGGATTCGCATAGTCTGGGTCACGCAAACGTTTGCGCGTCCCCTGTAATGGCTTTCCATCGCAGCGGGTCGTGAAGCTTACGCCGGCGCAAGCGTTGCTCACAATAATCATAAGATCGGAGTGAACCCATGAAGCTGCCATTTGCTGGACGTCTTCTCGCTGTCGCTGTGCTGGCTGCCGCATCCGCTGCACTGCCTGTCTCCTCTGCCTTCGCTGAAACCACAGAAAAACCGAAAGTCGCACTGGTGATGAAATCCCTGGCCAATGAGTTTTTCCTGACCATGGAAGACGGCGCCAAGGCCTATCAGAAAGATCACTCCGGCGAATTCGACCTGATCTCCAATGGCATCAAGGATGAAACCGACACCGCCGGCCAGACGCGTATCGTCGAGCAGATGATCCTGGCCAAGGTCAATGCGCTGGTGATCGCGCCGGCCGATTCCAAGGCCATGGTGCCGGTGATCAAGAAAGCCATCGATGCCGGTATCACCGTGATCAACATCGACAACCAGCTGGACCCCGCCGTAGTCAAAAGCAAAAACATCAGTGTTCCGTTCGTAGGCCCGGACAACCGCAAGGGCGCACGCCTGGTCGGCGATTACCTGGCCAAGCAACTGAAGGCCGGTGATGAAGTCGGCATCATCGAAGGTGTGTCCACCACCACCAATGCCCAGCAGCGCACCGCAGGTTTCAAGGATGCGATGGAGGCGGCGCAGATCAAGGTCGTGTCGTTGCAATCCGGTGACTGGGAAATCGACAAAGGCAACAAGGTGGCCGCCTCGATTCTCAGCGAATACCCGCAAACCAAGGCCCTGTTGGCCGGTAACGACAGCATGGCGGTCGGTGCAGTGTCTGCCGTGCGCGCCGCGGGCAAGGCCGGCAAGGTGCAAGTGGTCGGCTACGACAACATCAACGCGATCCAGCCGATGCTCAAGGATGGTCGGGTGCTCGCCACTGCCGACCAGTTTGCAGCCAGGCAGGCGGTGTTCGGCATCGAGACGGCGTTGAAGATTCTCAAGGGCGAGAAGGTCGACGGCGGTGCCAATGGCGTGATCGAAACGCCGGTAGAGTTGGTCACCAAAGAGCAGGTCACACAGTAACCTTCTGGCGACGCAACGGCGCTCGTCCAGGCGGACGGGCGCGTGGAGAGTTTTTATGTCCGCTTGCGCTACGAACGCTGTCCTCTCGGTCAGCGGTATCGGCAAGACCTACGCACAACCGGTTCTGGCCGGCATCGACCTGACGCTCATGCGCGGTGAAGTGCTGGCGCTGACCGGCGAGAACGGCGCAGGCAAAAGCACGCTGTCGAAAATCATTGGCGGGCTGGTCGCGCCGACTACCGGGCAGATGCAGTTTCAGGGGCAGGACTATCGCCCAGGCAGCCGGAGCCAGGCAGAAGACCTCGGCATCCGCATGGTCATGCAGGAACTCAATCTGCTGCCGACCCTGTCGGTGGCGGAAAACCTGTTTCTTCACAATCTGCCCAATAACGGTGGCTGGATCAGTCGCAAGCAGTTGCGCAAGGCTGCCCTCGAGGCCATGGCTCAGGTCGGGCTCGACGCCATTGACCCGGATACCCTGGTCGGCGAACTGGGCATCGGTCATCAGCAAATGGTAGAGATCGCCCGCAACCTGATCGGCGATTGTCATGTGCTGATTCTCGATGAGCCCACCGCGATGCTCACGGCACGCGAAGTCGAAATGCTGTTCGAGCAGATCACCCGCCTGCAGGCTCGCGGCGTATCGATCATCTATATCTCTCATCGTCTCGAAGAGCTGGCGCGGGTCGCGCAGCGCATTGCCGTGCTGCGCGACGGCAATCTGGTCTGTGTCGCGCCGATGGCCAATTACAACAGCGAGCAACTGGTCACCCTGATGGTTGGCCGCGAGCTCGGCGAACATATCGATATGGGGGCGCGCAAGATCGGCGCCCCGGTGTTGACGGTCAAGGGCCTGACCCGTGCCGACAAGGTTCGCGACGTGTCGTTCGAAGTGCGTGCCGGAGAGATTTTCGGCATTTCCGGTTTGATCGGCGCGGGGCGCACCGAGTTGCTGCGCCTGATCTTCGGTGCCGATATCGCCGACAGCGGCACGGTTGCCCTGGGCTCGCCGGCGCAGGTCATCACTGTGCGTTCGCCCGTGGATGCGGTCGGGCATGGCATTGCGTTGATCACTGAAGATCGCAAGGGCGAAGGCCTTTTGTTGACGCAGTCGATCGGTGCCAATATCGCCTTGGGCAACATGCCCGGCATCTCCAGCGCCGGCTTTGTCGACAACGATGGCGAAAACGCCCTGGCCCAGCGGCAGATCGACGCCATGCGCATTCGCAGCTCCGGTCCGGCACAGTTGGTGTCCGAGCTGTCCGGCGGTAACCAGCAGAAAGTCGTCATCGGTCGCTGGCTGGAGCGCGATTGCTCGGTGCTGCTGTTCGACGAGCCGACCCGGGGCATCGACGTCGGCGCCAAGTTCGATATCTACAACCTGCTCGGTGAGTTGACCCGCAAGGGCAAGGCGCTGGTGGTGGTTTCCAGCGACTTGCGTGAGCTGATGCTGATCTGCGACCGGATTGGTGTGCTGTCGGCAGGAAGCCTGATCGATACGTTCGAGCGCGACAGCTGGACCCAGGATGAATTGCTCGCCGCTGCTTTTGCCGGCTACCAAAAACGTGATGCGCAGCGCTTCGATGCCGCGCCTAGGGATCTTCCATGAAAACCGCTTCTATCGCCGGCACACGCAGTGGCAACTTCTATGGCCTGGGCGCCTATCTGGGCCTGGCGGGTGCCTTGTTGGCGATGATCGTGCTGTTCTCGGTGCTGAGCAGTCACTTCCTGTCCTACGATACGTTCAGCACCCTGGCCAACCAGATTCCGGACCTGATGGTGCTGGCGGTCGGCATGACCTTTGTGTTGATCATCGGGGGCATCGACCTGTCGGTAGGCTCGGTGCTGGCACTGGCGGCCTCGACCGTGAGCGTGGCGATACTCGGCTGGGGCTGGAGCGTGCTGCCCGCAGCGTTGCTCGGCATGGCTGTCGCGGCGCTCGCAGGCACCCTCACCGGTTCGATCACGGTGGCGTGGCGGATACCATCGTTCATCGTGTCCCTGGGCGTGCTGGAAATGGCGCGCGGGGTGGCGTACCAGATGACGGGTTCGCGTACGGCCTACATCGGCGATGCATTCGCCTGGTTGTCCAATCCGATCGCCTTCGGCATTTCACCCTCGTTCATCATTGCGTTGCTGATCATATTCATCGCCCAGGCCGTGTTGACCCGCACAGTGTTCGGTCGCTACCTGATCGGTATCGGCACCAACGAAGAGGCCGTGCGGCTGGCGGGGATCAATCCCAAGCCCTACAAAATCCTCGTGTTCAGCCTGATGGGATTGCTGGCCGGCATTGCTGCGCTGTTCCAGATTTCTCGCCTGGAAGCCGCCGACCCGAATGCCGGCTCCGGTCTTGAGTTGCAGGTGATCGCCGCCGTGGTGATCGGCGGGACCAGCCTGATGGGTGGGCGCGGCTCGGTGATCAGCACGTTTTTTGGCGTCCTGATCATTTCCGTGCTGGCCGCGGGGCTGGCGCAGATCGGGGCAACCGAGCCGACCAAACGCATCATTACCGGCGCCGTGATCGTGGTGGCGGTGGTGCTGGACACTTATCGCAGTCAACGCGCAAGCCGGCGGACCTGAGTCATGGCGACTATCAAAGATGTGGCAGCCCTTGCCGGCATTTCCTACACCACGGTTTCCCATGTGGTGAACAAGACCCGCCCGGTCAGTGAAGAAGTCCGGATCAAGGTCGAGGCCGCGATCAAGACCCTCGACTACGTCCCCAGCGCCGTGGCCCGTTCACTCAAGGCCAAGACCACGGCGACCATCGGCCTGCTGGTCCCCAACAGCCTCAACCCGTACTTCGCCGAGCTGGCCAGGGGGATCGAGGATTACTGCGAGCGAAACGGTTACTGCGTGATCCTGTGCAACTCCGACGACAATCCGGACAAGCAGCGCAGCTACCTGCGCGTGCTGCTGGAAAAACGCATCGACGGCCTGATCGTCGCCTCGGCCGGCGGCGACAGTGGCCTGGTACAGGGTCTGAAAGGCGTGCGCACGCCCATGGTGATCGTCGACCGCGGACTGGACGGTGTCGATGCCGACCTGGTGCGCATCGACCATGAATACGGCGCGTACCTGGCGACCCGGCACCTGTTGGAGTTGGGCCACCGGGATATCGCCACGATCAGCGGGCCGGAAAACACCAGTGTGGCGCAGATGCGTCTGGCGGGTTATCGCCGGGCCTTGAAAGAGGCGGGCGTCGAGGTCTCTCCCGAGCGCATGCTGGCAAGCGATTTCACCAGCACCGGCGGTTACAGCGCTGCCGCGATGTTGCTGGAAAGCCATCCGCCTACCGCCATTTTTGCCGCCAACGACATGATCGGCATCGGTGTGCTGCGGGCTGCCGCCGAGCGCAATATTCGCGTACCGAGCGAGTTGTCGGTGATCGGTTTCGACGATATCCAGATGAGTCGGTATGTCTACCCGTCGTTGACCACGGTGGGGCAATCGATCCTGCAACTCGGTGAAATGGCTGCCGAAGTGCTGTTACGGCGAATCGCCACGCCGGGCCTGGCGACCGATCAGCGGATCGTGACGCCGAGTATTGTCATCCGTGAATCGACGGCGCCGTTGGCCGGTGTGTTTGCCCAGTGCCGTTGAAACAGAGAGCCGTTGAGAGTCGTTGAAACAGAGAGCCGTTGAAAACAGAAAGCCGCTGACCCAACAGCGCCGCCGAAACAGAATCGATGAGTAGCAATGTATGCCAGCAAAAGTAGTGGTAATAGGCAGTTTGAACATGGACCTGGTGACCCGGGCGCCGCGCTTGCCCAAGGGCGGTGAAACGCTGATAGGCCAGTCGTTTGCCACCGTCTCCGGCGGCAAGGGCGCCAATCAGGCCGTGGCGGCGGCGCGGCTCGGAGCCCAGGTGTCGATGATCGGTTGTGTGGGCAATGACGCCTATGGTGAGGCACTGCGCGGGGCGCTGTTGGCCGAGCAGATCGATTGCCAGGCGGTGAGTACCATTGACGGTTCCAGCGGCGTGGCGTTGATCGTGGTCGACGACAGCAGTCAGAACACCATCGTGATCGTTCCCGGTGCCAACGGTGCGCTGACCGCTGAAGCCATTGACCGTTTTGATTCGGTGATACAGGTGGCGGACGTGCTCATCTGCCAGCTGGAAGTGCCCGATGCCTCCGTTGGTCATGCGCTTAAACGCGGCCGCGAGCTGGGCAAGACGGTCATCCTCAACCCGGCGCCGGCCAGCCGTCCGTTGCCATCGCACTGGTACGGGTCTATCGATTACCTGATTCCCAACGAGAGCGAAGCGTCGGCCTTGAGCGGAGTGACTGTGGACTCCCTGGAGAGTGCGCAAGCCGCGGCAACCCGGCTGATTGCCCTGGGCGCCGGCAAGGTGATCATCACCCTCGGCGCGCAAGGTTCGCTGTTTGCCGATGGCCAGCGCTTCGAGCATTTCCCCGCGCCGGTCGTAAAGGCTGTCGACACCACGGCGGCGGGCGATACGTTCGTCGGTGGTTTCGCTGCGGCGTTGGCTGCGGGGCAGGATGAAGTGCAGGCGATCCGCTTCGGTCAGGTGGCTGCGGCGCTGTCGGTCACCCGTGCCGGCGCGCAACCGTCGATTCCCGCCTTGAGCGATGTACAGGCGTTTAAAACTCCATGAAAAAGACTCCCTTGCTCAACATCGCTTTGTCACGGCTGATCGCCTCATTGGGGCATGGCGACATGGTCGTCATCGGTGACGCCGGTCTGCCGGTTCCACCTGGCGTTGAATTGATCGACCTGGCCTTGACCCAGGGCATTCCGGATTTTGTCAGCACCCTGAAGGTGGTGCTCAGTGAGATGCAGGTCGAAAGCCATGTGCTGGCTCAGGAGATTTTCGATAAGAAACCGTTGGCCCTGATCGCACTGGATGAACTGAACGGCGAAGGCGCACTGGGGCGGCGTGAGGTGCTCAGCCATGAACAATTCAAGGCCCTGAACCGGCAGGCGAGGGCGATTGTTCGTACAGGCGAGTGCCAGCCGTACTGCAATATTGTGCTGGTCGCTGGCGTAACATTCTGACTGGCTGTCCGTGCTTTGATTTCCCTGGTGCAAGGAGCGCGCCACGTATCGCTATGCTAGGAAACTGCTTCCACTGCTCCGGAGTCTGCTGCTTTTGTCCCTGATTACCGCAACAAACGCCCCGGCGGCACAAAAAATCGACTTGATCATCGACACCGATCCCGGCGCTGATGATGTCGTCGCCTTGTTGTTCGCCCTGGCGTCGCCGGACGAGCTGAATGTTCGAGCGCTGACCACCGTTGCCGGCAACGTTCGCCTGGACAAGACCTCGCGCAATGCGCGACTGGCCCGGGAGTGGGCGGGGCGCGAAGAGGTGCCGGTCTATGCGGGCGCGCCGAAGCCCCTGATGCGCACACCTATCTATGCCGAGGACATTCATGGCAAGGAAGGGTTGTCCGGCATTGCCGTGCATGAGCCCAAACAAGGCCTGGCCAAGGGCAGTGCCATCGCTTATCTGATCGACACCCTGAAGTCCGCCGAGCCCCACAGCATTACCATCGCCATGCTTGGCCCGCAGACCAACCTGGCCCTGGCGCTGATCCAGGCGCCGGGTATCGTCCAGGGCATCAAGGAGGTGGTGGTCATGGGCGGTGCGCACTTCAACGGCGGCAACATCACGCCGGTGGCAGAATTCAACCTGTTCGCCGATCCGCAAGCCGCCGAAGTGGTGCTCAAGAGTGGCGTGAAGCTGACTTACCTGCCGCTGGATGTGACCCACAAAATCCTGACCAGCGAAGCGCGTCTGCAACAGATTGCGGCACTGAACAACAATGCCAGCCGTTTGGTGGGCGACATTCTCAATGAATACATCAAAGGCGACATGGAGCACTACGGCATTTCGGGTGGCCCGGTGCATGACGCCACGGTGGTTGCTTACCTGCTCAAGCCGCAATTGTTCAGCGGCCGCTCGGTCAACGTGGTGGTCGACAGCCGCGAGGGACCGACTTTCGGGCAAACCATCGTTGACTGGTATGATGGCTTGAAAGCGCCGAAGAATGCGTTCTGGGTTGAAAACGGCGATGCCCAGGGCTTCTTCGATCTGCTGACCGAGCGTCTGGCCCGTCTGAAATAAGCTGCATGCCCCGCAGGTGCCTGCCTGCGGGGTTCACTCCCGCCCGCTGGCAGCGTCGGACTTCTGGTCCGACAGATGCTTCTCGAAAATCTGTTCGATGAACGATTGGGCGGCTTCGGTTCCCAGGTCCCTGACCAGTAGGTCGATACCGATAATGGCAAGCTCTTCCGTACTGCTTGGACTGTAGGAGCTGTGGCCGTCTTGCCACTTGGCCTTGATGTCGGCGTCGATGCTTACGGTGGTCATGATGGCACTCGTGAAGTCGGGGGGAAGTCTGAGTGCCGAGTTAACCATTTTGCGAGGCTTTTGACACGTCGACTTAGGCATGAAAAGAGGGCTGTGCGACACTTGGTCTCTGTCGAATTTTCAAGGAGCACGCTGTGCAGATCGATTTGAACTCCCCGGATGGCTTGACCCTCGAAGCGGTGCGTCAGCTACTGGCCGGCGCCAGTGACGATGAGCACACCCAGTTGCGGGTCACCAAGGGAGGTATTGCCTATATCTCCTCGGGTGTCGTGGGCGGTACCGATATCGACGGGTTGTTGTTCCGGCTCGAAACCTGGGCCAAGGGCTCCGGTTATGTCGGACGGGTCGCGGCCAGCGATGAAGTCTGGGTCATGCAGATCTTCAATGCCTTGAAAGAGAACTGGCCCAATCCGCCTTACGACTACATCGACGTCTATTGAGCGTTGTTCATATTCAGTCACGATTCAGTGATTAAGGGCAGAGCGGCGCTCAGGCAGAATCGCGGCTCGTCCGGATTGCGGGCAGGGTGCTGGAACTGCTTGCCTGTGAAACCAAACGCCAGTCTGGTGGTCGCACGATCTCAGCTTAATCATTGAATAAGGAGGCTTCATGCCTTGGAAGCTCGCGTCATTGGGTACTTTGCTGGCCGTTGCCACGCTGGCCGGTTGCAGCACTGCCTCTACGGAGTCGGCAAACGCGGATGTGGCGACGACTGACACGGGTCACAGCCGCTGTGAAGCGAAGGCTGCCGAGTTCACCATCGGCAAACAGGCATCGCCGCAACTGCTTGAGCAGGCACGTACCCGCGCAGGGGCGCAAAGCGCGCGGTTCCTGCTGCCGACCGATATGGTGACGCTGGAGTACCGTTCCGATCGCCTGAACCTGAACACCGATGCCGCCAGGGTGGTCACCCGGGTCAACTGCGGCTGATTCCCAGGCTTTTGTTTCACCCATAAAAAACCCCGTCACATGGACGGGGTTTTTTTAGTGCGCCTGGAAATTACTCTGGGCGAACTTGAGCAGCTTGCATACCCTTTTGGCCTTTCTCAGCCACGAAGGAAACAGTCTGGCCTTCTTTCAGGCTTTTGAAACCGTCGCTTTCGATAGCTTTGAAGTGTACGAACAGGTCGTCACCGCCACCTTGAGGAGTGATGAAGCCGAAGCCTTTTTCATCGTTGAACCATTTAACGGTGCCGGTTTGGCGATTAGACATGGTGTATCTCCAAGAAACATATATTTTCAGTAGTACTGTGCTGCTCAGGCCAACTGGGCACACCCGAGTATCATAGTCGAAATGTTCGGTTTGGGACCCCCCCAGACGCGCTGTTTGCTTTCATATTGCACGTCTTTCACCACCAGGAATGGCTGTGAGCCCCGGTTTCAGGGGGTTTGCGCTGCAAAACAGGGGAGTAAAAAAACCCGTAAAAGCTGCGTAAATTATGTGAATCAGCCGATATTTGGCTGTTTTAGGCCCCCGGATCCCTCAAAAAACGTCCTGTGCAACGCTATTTCTGGACTCGGCACACCGAGATTTCTTTCAGTGCGCGCTGGCTCAATTCAGGGCCGGCTGGATTGTTCTTGTCCATCAACTGCGCGATCTCCTGGGTGGTGAATTTCTTCTCGAGAACGTCGGCGCCGCACGAGCAGTGCTTCTTCGCTTCGGCCGGGTTGACAGTTTGGCTGGCAGCTTTTGTGCAATCGCTCATGTACTGGGCTTTCACACCATTTGGCCAGGCAGCGTGTGCGCTCAGTGGCAGCAACAGGGCAAGCGGGGCGGCAAAGGCAAAAAGACGGATAAGGCGCATGACAGGAACTCCTTGGGGGTCGATATCTGTGGCGATTCTCAGTCAGTTTGAGGCATCTCGTATATCTCAAGTTCACTCTGCGCCATAAAAGGGAGGAAATTTTCACCGTCTGATTGCGTGCAGGCCGATAACCGTTCATCTGTGCTAGCATGCCCCGCTCGGGCGTTTGCAGGCTCCGACGGACCTTCAGTCCCGGTGGCGGCAGATGTGCGATTAACCCTGATTTGAATCCCAGTCACTCTGGTTCGGTTTTCCGGTTGGCCGCAAGGCTCCTGCCGCTGTAAGGCAGGCGTTCGTCATTGAATGGCCTGGACCGGATCTTGTACTGGCTCATCCCAACCCACGTGACCTTTGGTAGGGGTCACCACTAGGAGAGGAGGCGCCATGCCAACTATTACTCTTCCCGACGGCAGTCAACGTTCATTCGATCACCCGGTTTCCGTTGCCGAGGTCGCCGCATCCATCGGTGCAGGCCTGGCCAAGGCCACCGTTGCGGGCAAGGTCGATGGCAAGCTGGTCGACGCCAGCGACATCATCGACAGCGACGCGTCGCTGCAAATCATCACGCCAAAGGATGAAGAGGGGCTGGAGATCATTCGCCACTCTTGCGCCCACCTGGTTGGCCACGCGGTCAAGCAGTTGTACCCGACCGCCAAAATGGTCATCGGGCCGGTCATCGACGAAGGTTTCTATTACGACATCGCCTTCGAGCGTCCTTTCACTCCGGACGACCTGGCGGCCATCGAACAGCGCATGCAGCAGCTGATCGAGAAAGATTACGACGTGATCAAGAAAGTCACTCCGCGCGCCGAAGTGATCGAAGTGTTCAAGGCTCGTGGCGAAGACTACAAGTTGCGCCTGGTCGAGGACATGCCGAACGAACAGGCCATGGGCCTGTATTACCACGAAGAATACGTCGACATGTGCCGCGGTCCGCACGTGCCGAACACCCGCTTCCTGAAATCTTTCAAGCTGACCAAGCTGTCCGGCGCCTACTGGCGTGGCGATGCCAAGAACGAGCAATTGCAGCGCGTCTACGGCACCGCATGGGCGGACAAGAAGCAACTGGCGGCTTACATCCAGCGCATCGAAGAAGCCGAAAAACGCGACCACCGCAAGATCGGCAAGCGCCTGGGCCTGTTCCACACCCAGGAAGAGTCGCCGGGCATGGTGTTCTGGCACCCGAACGGCTGGACTCTGTACCAGGTGCTCGAGCAATACATGCGCAAGGTTCAGCGCGACAACGGCTATCTCGAAATCAAGACGCCGCAAGTGGTCGACCGCAGCCTGTGGGAGAAATCCGGGCACTGGGCCAACTACGCCGACAACATGTTCACCACCCAGTCGGAAAATCGCGACTACGCGATCAAGCCAATGAACTGCCCTTGCCACGTGCAGGTGTTCAACCAGGGCCTGAAGAGCTACCGCGAGCTGCCGATGCGCCTGGCCGAGTTCGGTGCATGCCACCGTAACGAGCCATCGGGTGCCTTGCACGGCATCATGCGCGTGCGCGCATTCACCCAGGACGACGCCCACATCTTCTGCACCGAAGAGCAGATGCAGGCCGAGTCCGCCGCGTTCATCAAGCTGACCATGGACGTCTACGCTGATTTCGGCTTTAAAGATGTCGAGATGAAGCTGTCCACTCGTCCGGAAAAACGCGTCGGTTCCGACGAACTTTGGGATCGCGCCGAAGCTGCACTGGCCGCAGCCCTTGACAGCGCGGGCCTGCCGTACGATCTGCAGCCGGGCGAGGGTGCGTTCTACGGTCCGAAGATCGAGTTCTCGCTGAAAGATTGCCTCGGTCGCGTCTGGCAATGTGGTACCCTGCAGCTCGATTTTAACCTGCCTGTGCGTCTGGGAGCCGAATACGTCTCCGAAGACAACAGCCGCAAGCACCCGGTGATGTTGCACCGGGCGATCCTGGGGTCCTTCGAGCGGTTCGTCGGAATCCTGATCGAGCATTACGAGGGCGCGTTCCCTGCGTGGCTGGCTCCGACCCAGGCAGTGGTGATGAATATCACTGATAAACAGGCTGATTTTGCCGCCGAAGTGGAAAAAACTCTCAACGAAAGCGGGTTTCGTGCCAAGTCTGACTTGAGAAATGAAAAGATCGGCTTTAAAATCCGCGAGCATACTTTGCTCAAGGTTCCTTATCTCTTGGTTATCGGAGATCGGGAGGTCGAGATGCAGACTGTCGCTGTGCGTACTCGTGAAGGTGCTGACCTGGGCTCGATGCCCGTCGCCCAGTTCGCTGAGTTCCTCGCCCAAGCGGTTTCCCGGCGTGGTCGCCAAGATTCGGAGTAATTATTATTAAGCGTGAAATGAGACAAGATAAACGAACTGCACCGAAAGCCCCGATCAACGAGAATATCTCGGCACGCGAGGTTCGGTTAATTGGGGCTGAAGGTGAACAGCTCGGGATTGTGTCAATCGAAGACGCGCTTCTTAAGGCTGAAGAGGCCAAGCTGGATCTGGTGGAGATTTCCGCCGATGCAGTACCACCTGTTTGCAAACTGATGGACTACGGCAAATCGATCTTCGAAAAGAAGAAGCAGATTGCTGCGGCCAAGAAAAACCAGAAGCAGATTCAGGTTAAAGAAATCAAGTTTCGTCCAGGGACGGAGGAAGGGGATTACCAGGTAAAACTGCGCAACCTGGTACGTTTCCTGAGTGACGGGGACAGGGCCAAGGTATCCTTGCGATTCCGCGGCCGTGAGATGGCCCACCAGGAGCTGGGGATGGAACTCCTCAAGCGAGTTGAAGGTGACTTGCTCGAGTACGGTTCGGTCGAACAGCATCCTAAGATGGAAGGACGCCAGCTGATCATGGTCATCGCCCCGAAAAAGAAGAAGTAATCAACAGGGCACGGCAGGCCTTCTGATTATGTTTATCAACTGAATGCGGAGTATCCGAACATGCCAAAAATGAAGACCAAAAGTGGTGCTGCTAAGCGGTTTCTGAAAACTGCTAACGGTATCAAGCACAAGCACGCTTTCAAGAGCCACATCCTGACCAAAATGTCGACCAAGCGTAAGCGTCAACTGCGCGGTAGCAGCTTGCTGCATCCGTCTGACGTGGCAAAAGTCGAGCGCATGCTGCGCCTTCGTTAATTTTAGTCAAGAATAGAGGAAGTAACTCATGGCTCGTGTAAAGCGTGGCGTCATTGCCCGTAAGCGTCACAAAAAAATTCTGAAACTTGCTAAAGGCTACTACGGCGCACGCTCCCGCGTATTCCGTGTTGCCAAGCAAGCGGTAATCAAGGCAGGCCAATACGCCTACCGTGACCGTCGTCAGAAAAAACGTCAGTTCCGCGCTCTGTGGATCGCTCGTATCAACGCTGGTGCTCGTATCAACGGTCTGTCCTACAGCCGTTTCATCGCCGGCCTGAAAAAAGCGTCCATCGAGATCGACCGTAAGGTTCTGGCTGATCTGGCAGTGAACGAAAAAGCGGCGTTTGCTGCGATTGTCGAGAAAGCTAAAGCCACCTTGGCTTAAGTACCCCCGACAGTCACCCGGCCTCGCATCTGTGGGGCCAGGTGTTAAACGTCATAAATAGGGGAAGAGCCTTCAAGCTCTTCCCCTATTTTGTATCTGGAGTCTGTACATGGAAAACCTGGATGCGCTCGTCTCTCAAGCACTAGAGGCTGTGCAAAGCGCTGAAGATATCAATGCCCTGGAGCAAATCCGGGTTCACTACCTTGGCAAGAAGGGTGAATTGACTCAGGTGATGAAGACCCTGGGGAATTTGCCGGCAGAAGAGCGTCCGCAGGTCGGTGCGCTGATCAACGTTGCCAAGGAGCGTGTCACAGAGGTCCTTAATGCGCGCAAGGCATTGTTTGAAGAAGCCGATCTGGCTGCCAAACTCTCTGCCGAGTCCATTGACGTGACCCTGCCTGGCCGTGGTCAGACCTCCGGTGGTCTGCATCCGGTTACCCGCACTCTGGAACGCGTCGAACAGTTCTTCACCCGTATCGGCTACGGCATCGCCGAAGGCCCTGAGGTCGAAGACGACTATCACAACTTCGAAGCACTCAACATCCCAGGCCATCACCCGGCCCGGTCGATGCATGACACCTTCTATTTCAATGCGAACATGCTGTTGCGCACCCATACCTCGCCGGTACAGGTCCGCACCATGGAGTCCAAGCAGCCGCCGATCCGCATCGTCTGCCCAGGCCGCGTATACCGCAGCGACTCCGATATCACCCACTCGCCGATGTTCCACCAGGTCGAAGGCCTGCTGATCGATCGCGACATCAATTTCGCCGACCTCAAAGGCACCATCGAAGAGTTCCTGCGGGTGTTCTTCGAAAAGGAACTGGCGGTGCGTTTCCGTCCTTCTTACTTCCCGTTCACCGAGCCATCTGCTGAAGTCGACATGGAATGCGTGATGTGCAGCGGTAAAGGCTGCCGCGTCTGCAAGCAGACCGGCTGGCTGGAAGTGATGGGCTGCGGCATGGTTCACCCGAACGTGCTGCGCATGTCCGGTATCGACCCGGAAGAGTTCTCGGGCTTTGCCTTCGGCATGGGCGTTGAGCGTCTGGCCATGCTGCGTTACGGCGTGAACGACTTGCGTCTGTTCTTCGACAACGACTTGCGGTTCCTCGCGCAATTTCGCTAGTCGTAACGAATTCTTAGGAGAGCAGGATGAAATTCAGTGAACAATGGCTGCGTGGCTGGGTTAGCCCGCAGGTAAGTCGCGACGAGCTGGTTGCTCGTCTGTCGATGGCTGGTCTTGAGGTCGATAGCGTTACGCCGGCCGCCGGTGTTTTCAGTGGCGTGGTGGTTGGCGAGGTGCTGAGCACCGAGCAGCACCCGGACGCCGACAAGTTGCGCGTGTGCCAGGTCAGCAACGGTTCGGAAACCTTCCAGGTGGTTTGCGGTGCGCCCAACGTGCGCCCGGGCCTGAAGATTCCTTTCGCCATGATCGGCGCCGAGTTGCCAGGTGACTTCAAGATCAAGAAGGCCAAGCTGCGTGGCGTTGAATCCAACGGCATGCTGTGCTCGCAATCCGAGCTGCAGGTCGGTGAAGGTAACGACGGTCTGATGGAACTGCCGGCCGATGCGCCGGTGGGCGAAGATTTCCGCGTTTACCTGGACCTGGAAGACGCCAGCATCGAGGTCGACCTGACCCCGAACCGTGGCGACTGCCTGTCCCTGGCCGGCCTGGCGCGTGAAGTGGGGGCTTTGTACGCCGCTCCGGTCAGCCGTCCAGTAGTGGCTTCGGTGCCTGCCGCCCACGACGAAGTGCGTTCGGTAGAAGTGCTGGCACCTGCCGCGTGCCCGCGTTATCTGGGTCGTGTGATCCGTAACGTCGACCTGTCCAAGCCTACGCCGCTGTGGATGGTAGAGCGCCTGCGTCGTGCCGACGTGCGCAGCATCGATGCTGCCGTCGACATCACCAACTACGTGATGCTGGAGCTGGGTCAGCCACTGCACGCCTTCGATCTCGCCGAAATCAACGGCGGCATCCGTGTGCGCATGGCCGAAGACGGCGAGAAGCTGGTGCTGCTCGACGGTCAGGAAGTCAGCCTGCGCAGCGATACGCTGGTGATCGCCGACCACTCCCGCGCACTGGCAATCGCCGGCGTCATGGGTGGCGAGCACAGCGGTGTGTCCGCGACCACCCGTGATGTGTTCCTGGAAAGCGCCTTCTTCGACCAGATCGCCGTAGCAGGCAAGGCCCGTTCCTATGGCCTGCACACCGATGCATCCCATCGCTATGAGCGTGGCGTGGACTGGCAACTGGCCCGCGAGGCCATGGAGCGCGCGACTGGCCTGCTGCTGGAAATCACCGGCGGTGAAGCGGGTCCGATCATCGAGACCGTCAGCGAACAGCACCTGCCGAAAATTGCTCCGGTCACCCTGCGTGCCCAGCGCATTACCCAGATGCTGGGTATGGAAATGGATTCGGCTGAAGTGGAGCGTCTGCTCAATGCCTTGGGCCTTGCCATTACTGCCGACGGGGCAGGGCAGTGGCGCGTAGAAGTGCCAAGCCATCGCTTCGATATCAGTCTGGAAGTCGACCTGATCGAAGAGCTGGCACGCCTGTACGGCTACAACCGTCTGCCGGTTCGTTATCCGCAAGCGCGTCTGGCGCCGCAAGCCAAGGCCGAAGCCCGTAGCGACCTACCTGAACTGCGCCGCCTGCTGGTTGCCCGTGGATATCAGGAAGCAATTACCTACAGCTTCATCGATCCGAAACAGTTCGAACTGTTTAATCCGGGTGTTGAGCCGTTGCTGCTCGCCAATCCGATCTCCAATGACATGGCCGCCATGCGTTCGTCGTTGTGGCCGGGTCTGGTCAAGGCGCTTCAGCACAACCTGAACCGTCAGCAGGATCGCGTACGCCTGTTCGAAAGCGGTCTGCGTTTTGTCGGTCAGCTCGAAGGTTTGAAGCAAGAGCCGATGCTCGCCGGTGTGGTTTGCGGCAGTCGCTTGCCGGAAGGCTGGGCGCAGGGTCGCGATACCGTTGACTTCTTTGACGTCAAGGCTGACGTGGAAGCGGTGCTGGGCTTCGCCGGTGCCCTGGATTCGTTCACTTTCGTGCCAGGCAAGCACCCGGCATTGCACCCGGGCCAAACCGCACGCATCGAACGCGATGGTCGTCTGGTCGGCTTCATTGGCGCGATCCACCCCGAATTGTCGAAAACCCTCGGTCTCGACCGTCCGGTCTTCGTCTTCGAGCTGGTTCTGGCGGAAGTCGCGTCGGGCAAAATGCCGAAATTCCACGAGTTATCGCGCTTTCCTGAAGTGCGTCGTGACCTTGCACTGATTGCGCACAAAGACGTTGCAGCCACGGCTGTACTGGACGTAATCCGTGAAAATGCAGGCGAATGGCTGACAGACCTCAGGCTATTTGACGTGTATCAGGGTAAAGGCATTGATCCTGATAGAAAAAGCCTCGCAGTCGGCTTGACCTGGCAGCATCCATCGCGCACTCTTAATGACGATGAGGTGAATACCGCAACGCAAAACATCCTCACCTCGCTCGAACAAAGGTTGAACGCCACGTTAAGGAAGTGACGTATGGGGGCTCTGACGAAAGCTGAGATGGCGGAACGTCTGTATGAAGAGCTGGGCCTGAACAAACGGGAGGCCAAGGAATTGGTCGAACTGTTTTTTGAAGAAATCAGGCACGCTCTTGAAGACAACGAACAAGTCAAATTGTCCGGTTTCGGCAATTTCGACCTTCGGGACAAACGCCAGCGGCCTGGCCGCAATCCGAAAACGGGGGAAGAAATCCCGATCACGGCTCGCCGTGTGGTCACCTTTCGTCCAGGGCAGAAGTTGAAGGCCCGAGTTGAGGCTTATGCTGGAACCAAGTCATAACGACGAGCTCCCCGTCATCCCGGGCAAACGCTACTTCACCATTGGTGAAGTCAGCGAGCTGTGTGCGGTAAAACCACACGTGCTGCGCTACTGGGAGCAGGAGTTTCCTCAACTCAACCCGGTCAAACGCCGCGGAAACCGCCGGTATTATCAGCGCCAGGACGTGTTGATGATCCGGCAGATCCGCGCGCTTCTTTATGATCAGGGGTTCACCATCGGCGGAGCGCGCCTGCGTTTGTCCGGTGATGAAGCCAAAGACGACACCACCCAATACAAGCAAATGATCCGCCAGATGATCGCCGAGCTCGAAGATGTTCTGGTGGTACTCAAGAAATAAATTCTCGCTTTTAAATACTTCCAGTTTTCAAAAGCTTGCGATATATTCTTGAGCGTTCCTCGAGATGAGGAACGGGTAACACGCCTAGTCGGGGCGTAGCGCAGTCCGGTAGCGCACTAGCATGGGGTGCTAGGGGTCGAGTGTTCGAATCACTCCGTCCCGACCATTATTCCTGAGTAAAATCAGACACTTGAGCCGATCAACTAGATCGGCTTTTTTGTGCCTGCGCAAAACTGGCGCAAAACTGGCGCAAAACTACCCGGTGAATTCACTGATATTCAGGTCCGGAATCGCCTCTGACCACACGACATCTTCATGGTCACGCTGGTAGTTTTTGGTCATACCTTCGCTCGCATGGCCGGCAGATTTTCTGCCCATCCTTTCCGGCTTTCTTGTAGAGGTGCAGCGACAGCGCTCGCACTTCGTGGAAGCCCGGCATCTCTTCCTCCTTCCATCCCGCGTAGCAGTTCGCCGCCTCCCTGGCTTCCTTGAATGCTCGCGTCAAATACCTTTCCTCGACCTTGGTCCAGTGGTCCTTGGTCTGCGCCTGTTTCTGTTTCCGGCGTTCTGGCTTCCGGTGTACCAGGTACGGTGAAGCCGTGTCATCACGGCAGCGACTGATGATCGCCTGCAACTCGGGTGTCACTCGAAAGCGGATCCACGCCGCGTCAGTGGCCTTCGCTGTCTTCTTTTGGACCAGGTAGAGGAAACCCTCCCGAACACCGTCAAAGCGCATATCGAGGATGTCGGTTCGGCGTTGGGCGGTGATCAGGGCCAGGTCGATTGCATTTTGCAACCAGGCTGGCGCTTTTTCCCTAATCGCCTTCAAGCCCTCAACGGTGTGACGCTTGCGCTGCTTCTTTTCGATGCGATTGATGGTGCTGGCGGCCGGGTTGTCCGGGCACAGCCCTTTGGCAGCGGCATGGTTGAAAATATCGATCAGCAGGGCCCTGCACTGGTTCGCGGTGCGCGGGGTGAGTACGTCTAGCATCTCCGCGATCATGCGGATCGTAATCTGATCGACTGCTTTCCCTTCGAATTGCTTACGGAAGCGCCGAAAGTGCACGGCATACAAGCCCAGAGTTCCTTTTGCCAGCTCGCGCGGCGGCAAAACGTCGCGCTCGTAGGTATCGAGGAAGCCAGCGAATGATTCGGACGAACTACCCAGCACGGCGCCGATCAAGTCAGCACCGCGCATAAACTCCAGGTTCAACTGCTTCGCGGCGTCAATCGCCTTGATTCGGTCGGCGCCGAACTGAAACCACTTACCGTCGGTAGGCCGCCGGTAGCGATAAGTCGAGCGCCGCGAATCGAAGTACAGGTTCTGCGGGAGGCTCTTGTTCGCCTTGTTGCGCGGCCGTGGGACCATCATGCAGCTCCTTTCAATACCATCGCGACCAGGTCATTTCCTACCGACTTGCTAAACGCCGTCCAATCAACGTACCAAAGTTTCCCGATCTGCTCGCCGGGGACTATGCCGTTGCGGATGTGGTTGCGAATTGCCTGGGGGCATTGCGGGGTTCCGTTCTCGCCCCAGCGCCGGCGCTGAAACTCGCTGATCTTGATCAGTTCTTTTTTCATTGGATGCTCCATGCCGCGAGCGGCGGCAGAGGTTGGTGTTTGGAATTCAGATGAAGGGCGTGAGGCACGCTTTGAAGGTGAGCTACGGTTTATTGGTTCACCTCGCCAGTTGCGTACACGCTTTCTCCCCTGAGGTGACCGGCGGGGTGGACCCTTACTAGCGGCGCTGGAAGTCAGTGCAGCGGACCATCACGGTTTGAGCGTCCCGGGCGAGCGCTGGCATGGTGTTGAATGGCAGGTGGCTGCAATTGCGGTGGGCGTGGACGCAGGTGTGACACATGCCGCCTTTCGGTTGGTGTGTCATCACCGCGGCCCCTTGTAGCAGTACACGTAGGCGAACCAGGCGAGGGCGATCATGCCAAGGCCTCCCGAACTTCCGCTTCGGTGATGGTGTGCGGGGTGATGTCCTTGACCGTGAAGAAGTCCGGCTGGCAGTGCTTTCGCGCCCAGGTCTTGAGCGGCTTCAGCGCTGTATCGAGGTCAGCCGCGGCTTCAGCGTCAAGTTCCAGGTCCGGGTGAATTTTTGGCATGACTTCGTCCTTGCCGCTATAGCGGCTGACTTTGAAGGGGGAGGGGTTCTTTTTTTCTGGGATTCTGCGAAGATTTCGTTTGTTCTATCTCTAATAAGGATATTTCGTGATTAATAGTATTTTTAAGGTTCTGGCAGTTGGCGCTCTGTGTCTTTGGGTCGCGGCGTGTTCAACTGTTGACGGGCTTCAGCCTTCTGATAGAGGTGTGACCGTCGAGATTTCAAACAAAACTTATAATGAGGTTTGGAAGTCTTCGGTAAGTGCTATGAGTACAAATTTGGCAATTGTTGAAATCAATAAGAGTGCAGGTGTTATTAAATCTGAAGCACCTGCTGGTATGGCGACTTGGGGAGAGGTCATAGGATTGTTTGTTACTCCTATATCGAAGACGGCAGATACTTATACGATTCGGATTGTCAGCAAAAAGCGTTCGACGTATCAAATCACGGGCCAAGACTGGGCGCCGTCTATTGCTGCCCGAATTCAGGCAGATTTAGATTCGGAGTGATTCTCCATAATGCTTTGTACGAAGGTCGCTCATGGAGGCTAAATGGAATTTTATTGGGTAAATGTTAACGGTACCCACAAGGAAGTCCTGGAAGGAAATTTCCTTTGGGCTCCGCTTAGCTCCCCGCAGAGCAATGGTAAGAAGAGGACCTTAGTTCATTGGAACAATGTCGGAGCTGTGAAAAAGGGCGACGTCATCTTTTGCTGTAAAGACAAACAGATATACGCGATCGCTGTGGCAACCGCGGATGCCTTCGACGCCGAGAGACCGACTAACCGCTCCTTCAATACTTGGAGCGGGAGCGCCAACGGGCACCGCGTCGATATTGATCTTACACAGCTGGAACGGCCGATTCTGCGCGATGAGATAGCCGTAGCGTTCATGGATCAATTTGACAGTCAGACCAGTCCGTCTCTGTTCACCAAGGATGGCACCTTAACTCAGATCTACATGGCACACCTCCCTGTCCGCGCTGGCGTCTACTTGCTAGAAGCAAGCGGTCAGCTGGCAGATTTTGACAACCTGCTGATTACTAAGGGGGCGTCTGGTAAGAAGATCGACAAGACCACGCGAGAATCGATCGTGCAGTCGAGGGTGGGTCAGGGACAATTTCGAGCGTCGCTTCTAAACATCTGGCAAGGGCGCTGCGCTTTAACGGGTATTGAAAACCCGGAATTACTTGTCGCGTCACATATCGAAGCGTGGTGCCTGGCGGACAATGTGGCAAGACTTGATCCTGATAATGGCCTCCTTCTTGCTGCTCATGTCGATCGACTGTTTGATCGAGGTCTAATCTCCTTCGCAGACGACGGATCCCTATTAGTGAGCAGTAGGCTGAGTCAGCACGATCGGGCGGCATTCGGTCTTGATCAGTTTTCCGGGATTGCCAAGTTATCCGTTGGGAACCAAAAATATTTACTGAAACACCGCACTGACTTTGGATTCTAGAGTTCTCGATAGATCTTCATCCTGCGTTGCTCAGCTGCGGACGGGCTATTCAGCTGGCAATCAGCCCGTATCCAAATACAGGCAAGTCTGGAAGCTTTTTTCATGAGCCCGCTGAATCAGCGGATTTGAGTCGCTTCCGTTGTTGCAGAACAAAACGCGCATGGTTTTCTCCAGCCACGCACCGGACTCGTCGGCTGGCGTGATTAGTTGAAGTGGGGAGGCGCTATGCTGAGTTGAGACTTACAGGAGGGTGCTCAGATGGCCAAATGCAAGAAGTGTGATGAAGAGCTTCACTTCGAATTGGACGACACGAAGGATCAGATCGAGGTTGTGTGCCCGAAATGCGGTGCACGGCATGCGGCCCGGTGGATCGTTTCATCCCCGGCGATTCCTGGAGCGCAGTTCGAGGTGGTTCTATTGGATGAGTGAGGTCAGGCGCAGCGCTCCGTGACCGGATGCGACTGTGAGAAAAAGCTGCTAGGTAGAGCTGTAGTGCTGCCGCTGTCGGAGCAGCACCTATTGGCTATTTGGGTCTGCTCATCCATACTTGGTGATATTTATGCACTGATTATTAGCTGGTGTGTTTTATTTTTAGGGGTGTTGAATGGCTGGGCATGAGGTTTTTGTTGGCTCAAATGAAGTTTTGGCGTCTGGATCAGTTGTAGTTCCAAAGGATCAAAATACTGTTTCTATCAAGCTCCAAGATTTAACATTTAGGTTTGTATTTTTGTATGACGGCTCCACTCAAAAAATTAGCTACAGTGGTGGTGGGCAGCTGATGACGATTAATTTAACTAATCCACCTCAAATGAAGTGGGTCGGACGAACTCGAGACTTTCTGCCGGTCGGAACTTTGGGGGAAGATAAAATAGGACTGGCCTACTTCATTTATGCAGCGAAAAATTTAAGTCATATGGTTAAGTACACCATTGTGAAGCTGGATTCAGACTCGGTTTCTTTGGCTGAAGAGGTTGGGGATGAATGAGGGGGCGCCAGTTCAATCTTCAATAAATAAAATTGAAGTGGCTGAAACAACCGGAAAATTCGAAAAAAAGTCGGGTATCTTTAACTTTGGTTCTGCGCCCTTTGCGAATCTTATTGGTAAAGGAGATCAGGCTAAAGATTCGGTAGTCTGGTATCTAATTACTCGAATGGTAAGGCTATCGGCTTTCGTAATATTTACTCTATTTGCAGTGGATATATATTACAGTAAGGGGGAGAACTGTCTTGATATATTGAAAGAAACGTGGGGTGTATTTGCCCCGATCGTTACGCTGGCTATGGGTTACCTATTTGGGAAGAAGGAGCGTGAGAACTCCGAAGTTGAGTGATGTTACATGGCGCGCGCGAACACGACTGAATTTCATTGTAAACGCTGATGCAGTCCTACTTTGGCCATGGCCCGCCTCTTCAATTCTGTGGGGCGGTAGATCCAGCCATGTCTGTCGTCGGCGTTGGCGCACCTGATTGCTGATTTGTCTCATGCTGTTCTCTGCTGACTCCAGACACCCACCGCGTCGAACACCCGGGCGGCCTGTTCTTCAGTCAGCGAGATCTCGGCAGGAATGGCGATCCAGCCCGAAGCGATCCGATGATTTGGGTTGCTCTCGGCGACCAGGGCTTTGTAGGTGTCCTCGATCACGTCTTCGAGGTGAGCGGCCAGATAATTGCCCTGCGGGGCGACCTCGACCGATTTGCTATAGCGGTGGCCGTGCTGATCGCGACACTGGACGCTGACATAGATCGTCCAGCGATGGGCAAAGTCGCAAACTGCTTCGGCCATGCGTTGTCCTGGCGGGATGCTCTTGCAGCTCTTCCGGTTGAGCATCCCTTGGCGTCCGCTGGGGTCGATGTGGACCACCGCGACGTGATTGGCATTGAGCAGTGCCCGACTCGCTCGCTCTACCCGGGTACGCATGTTGTTGGGCTTTCGCTTTTTCATAGCGTCACCGCAATCTGGCGATTGGCCTTTACTTCAAACTGCATGGCGAGTTCGTGAGCGGCCTTGTAGTCGTCACGGAAGGCAAGAGTCTTGCCAGTGGTACGGTCTTTAATTTGGTACATGCCGATACTTTTCCCGTTGACTTGAAAACGCACCGGTTTGGATGGTTCTTGCCGATCAGGGCGTCCGCATAACACGAGTTGTGCAGCCTTGGTTTTTTGCAGTAGCACACCGTGTTCATCGGAGCGCTCTTTAAATGATAGATGCATGGCTGATCCCTCGAAGTAGGTTGCGTGTATTCGTCAGCACCCTAACCACCTATCGCCATTGGACAGGGAAGAGGGCTGATTGATAAAAGGCAGGCGTAAAAAAGCCCGATCGAAACCGTAATGCTGTTCACTTAAGCGGAGCAGCCTTACGGTCCACCGGAAACCGGGTCTTTGAAATCTTCACCATCCTTGGCCTCGAAGGCCTCGGACGGTGATCCAGAAACATCCCTCCCACCCCCGCCCTTAGTTCTGCCAACCGTCTTCCTGTTGCTGAAATCGGATTTGCCGCAGCCATCACGATCAGTTGAACGGCGATGTATTGGCAGGCTGGCTTGAAACGGATGTCCGACGGCGCTCGACCAAAAGCTACTGCGGCTTGACTAGCTTCCCGGCGAATCACGTTGTAGGCCAGCAACAACCCCCAGACCTCCTGGTAAACCAGGTCGATCTTCTTGCTGCGCAAGGTCATTGCGTTCTGCTGCATTGAGCTTTTGATATCCCTGAAGCCCAGCTCGATTTCCCAGCGCTGCTGGTAAAGCTTGGCGACGGCCATAGTGCTGTATGTGCTAGCCGGCAATGACGTCATGACGGTTTTCAACTTACCCTGGATTTCATAGCTGACTTCGCGTACTTCCCAGTGAGTTGGAAGGCTCGGATTTCGCTTCCTCGCCTGCGGCGAGACTTTCATGCGTACCAGGCAATCATGCTCGCCATAACGAACGATTTCTTCACTGACCAGATTCTTGCGTGCCGGGGTCAGCCAGTGGCGGTTAATCCCGACGTTGCTCAGGCTGAGCATCAAATCGGCACTCCAGAACCCTTTGTCGAAAAGCGTTACCGAATGGTCAGGAATCTGCTGCAAAAACTCGTCAGCCAAGCGCATTTCACTGCGGCGATAAGGGCTCAGTTGAGCATCCAGAATCAGGTGCGAACGCACATTCATCAGCGCTACAAGGCGCATCATGGGGAAAGGTGTTTGACGATCAGTCGACGTATTTCCGGAGCCGAAATGCTCCCGAAGCTCCGGCGTATCCTGTGTGCGCAGAAGTGCGCCGTCTACAGCAAACACCTGCAGATCATGCCAGGCGTCACCGCTATAGCGCTCACCGCCCCATTGAGTACCGGTCTTGCGGAACAACCACTCGACGGGGTCGGCACCTAGCCGCTTGCGCGCTTCTGTCACACCGCTGCGGGCCAACAGATGGTCAGTCGCCAGACCTTGAGCGCAGATATTCAGTCGTCTCGCGACCTCGTGAACAGGCTCGTCGCGAAACAAAGCCATGCCGAGCACCAACCACAAGACTTGATCTGCGGGCAGCCGACGTCGACGGATAGATGCCTGCGTAGAAAGATCCAGTGCTGAGGCTACCCATTCAACAGGAATGTTTTGAGTGAAGGTACTCAGATCAGAGAAGTTGAAAAGGTCGCCGAGGTCGAGCAGGTCCTGTTGAACAGACATAAAAAATCCGATACCAGAGGTCTGGTATCGGATTTTCTAGGAAGCCCTGCATGAGCTCAAATGCTTAAGTGAACAGCATTACGATCGAAACCGGGCTATTGTTTGCGTCACGAAGACCAGCTTAAGTGATCGCCGGTGTTGCCATCGGGAGCGTCGATAAGCCCGCCTGAATGCGCTGCGTGATTTCTTCTCGATGCACTGCGACATCCTTGGGCGCGCTTGTCCCGATGCGTACCTGTTGGCCGCTCACACCCAGCACGGTGATCGTGATGTCATTGCCTATGTTGATGCTTTCACCTGCTTTACGAGTCAAAATCAGCATTGTCCATTTCCTTGCATTAGTTGGTTTCCCAATGCCGCCTTGTAAGAAGCGGCATCAGTGAAACGTCACTGCACTACGCGGATTTCATTGCGTGGGGACCACGCTCCGTCAACCAGAACCATGCAGCCAACAAAGGCGGCGTAGCGGGTCTCTCGGTCAGTCTGGACGCCGTAGTAGGAGCAAGTGGCCCGAGAAGCTACGTTGCTCAGCAACATGCCGCCGACGATCAGTGCCAGCAGGATCAGCAGAACTTTTGTCGCGGTTTTCATACCTCGATACCGTAGTCAGCCAAGCGCAGACCGAAGTGCATGCCTATTTCCTTCAGCACCACCAACTCTGCTGGCTCGATCTGACCATCAGCCTGGGCAACGGCAAGAATGTTGACGAAGGCTTCCTCCGCGTCGGCCGGAACGTTTTTGATGTCGGCCAGTTCCCGCTTGATCGTCAATCGGCCAACCTGAAAGTTGGCGTTCAACTGGCCAGTAAATCGATTGATGGTTTCGGTGATCTCGCTGCCGAAGTGCGTCAAATTCGGGTTGGCGCGAATCAGTTCGTCCAGCTTGGAAACCTCGCTGGTCTCAATCTCGCCGTCGGCCGCCGCAATCAATAGGCCGCCACCAACAATGGCCTGCATCAAGTCGCGGTTAACGACCTTCTTCATTTCGGCCTGGGCGTTGCCGACTTGCTTTCCGAAAAGTTTTTTCATTCCGAACATGGTGTTTCCTCATTGCAGGGGAGGGGATTTCCCACATAGCCCTGCTGCCAAGGCTATGAAGTGAAATCTGATTGGTCTGTCAGCGGGACTCAGATACGGCGCACTTAGGTGGGAGTCGCCCACGCCGGGTGCGTTAGTCTTTTTGCTGGTGACAGCCTTGTATCGGTGAGGTTGTTAAAGAGCGGCGGGAGATCCCGCGTCGCCGGTCTATATCGTGGCAACGGCTTAAATATCTCCTGTGGAGCTATTTAAGTCAACTCCACGGGAGATAAATATTCCGATGGCCATAAAAAAACCCGCATTGCGGGATTTTTTTGGCGATCAAATATTGGCTGGCAGTCTCCAGGAGACACGGATGGCGTCGTCTTCTTCTGGGCTCAACGTTACGTCTTCGGTATCGGCTATGTCCTCAAGGAGTCGCTTCCAATCTTGCGGGCATTCATCTGAGGTTTTACGAATGACGGCTGTCTTTCGTTTCTGCGCGGTTGGGGCGCTAATGATTTTTTGGATGCGGAGACCGAGAAGCTCAAATGAGTCCGGCAATGTTGGTTTGTTTTGTGGTTTTGCCATAGCACTGCTCCATTTATGTATGGGTCTACACTGAGCGGTTTGCCTTGATAGTGCTAAATATTAATGATTAAAAACAATCATTTAATAAAAAGCCCGCTGTTGGCGGGCTTTAGGAGGGAGGGATCCGGGGGGAAATTGAGCGGATCAGATTTAGATTCTGCCCAATACTTTACTTGGGGCAAGGATTGCCCCTACGTAATGAATATTCTCGATATCAGACCGAGCGATCGTCAGTCGTTCACCGTACGCCGTGTTTATCGACATGAGGCTGACTTCTTCATCGGTTTCGAAGAGAAGTTCTTTGACCATGCTTTGGCCATCGGTAGTGGTGATCATCACATACTCGCCTGGCACTAGGCGGTGATTGGGCTCGCAAACGGCGATCCAACCACTACGAATTGCGGGAGCCATCGAATCACCCTTTAGTCGGAGTGCATAGGCGTCCTCATCTCTGGAGTAGGTCTCAACCCAGCCAGCAGCCTGGTCAAGACTTGTCCAGTAGCCTTCGTGACCGAGTTGCGCTGTTCCAACAATATCGATTCGACGAGGAGAGCTGGTAATTGGCGGGCCTGGCTCGACGTTTGACTGCAATGATTCGACTGATGGAACTGCATTGGCAGCAATCGCTAAATCAGAGATTTCTTTTGCGATCCGGGGGCTAAACCGCTCTACGGGTATGCCAAGCATTTTAGCTATCTCAGCTGCCATTTCCTTGTTGAGCGCACGGTTACCATTCAAGTGACTGCTAAGCGTGCCTTGGCTCATGCCCACGGAGAGCGCGATCTCTTCTTGAGTCAGCTTCTCACCTTTAGGGGCACGCGCATTGTAGGAAGCCAGCTCCGCTTTTAATGCGGCGCACTCCGTCTTTTCCCAGTCAAGTAATGGTCGTCTGTCATTTTTCATTTCCGAAGAGTATTCCCGGTGGAGATACATTGCTATCTCCTTTGGAGTTGATTAAAAAAGCTCCATGGGAGATATTATCGCCTCAGATACACCACCGGAGACCGGACAGTGCGTCAAATCACCCTCAGCCAATTTGCTACCGAGAAGGGGCAGACCAAGGCCGGAAATTTGTTAGGCATGACCCAAAGTTCAGTAAATAAAGCTCTGCAGGCAGGGCGTGACGTATTTGTTACGGAGCACGCAGATGGCTCTTTCACCGCTGAAGAGCTCAGACCATTCCCGGTCCAAAGCGCCAAAAGGTCGCGTCGCCGGATACTGCCCATTTCATGAGCAAACTTTGAGCGCAACGGCGCCGAGAGAAAACTAGACGATGAAATCGCCAGTGCTAGACACCCGTCGCAAAGCAGTCATTGCCTCCGCCAATGCATTCCCTGGTGGACTTGTATACGCCTCTGACTTTCTTGGCGAGGAGAATCTCAAGCGTTTCAAGAACCGGATTTACGAGTCAGCAGGCGTTAAGCCCCTCACCGACGATGAGGTCTGCACGCTTGAGACAGAAGCCAAAACCACCTTCTTGCCGGACTACATCTGCGCGATGTACGGCGGCGTTTTTGTTCGCCTGCCTGAGGTTGGCGATCTGGACAACGTAGACATGCATCAGCGCTCGTTGCATACCTCTGTGAAGCGCGGTCGGGTTGACCAGTTTCTTGCCCTGGCGCTGGAGGACGGTGAAATCACTGCTGCGGAAGCCGCAGAAATTCTGGCCTTGCACGCCAAGCACTTGGCTGCCCGGCACGAGGAGGTGACCGCACTGATTGAGTTGCACAAGTCGAAACGCCCAGCCCCACCGCCAAGCGGGAAGGGTTGATATGCAGTTCACGATCACGATCAACCAAGTGAAAGCGCTGGAGTGGGGGTTGAACTCGCAACAGGCGCTGCTGTTTTCCTTTGTCTACGAGTGCCCCAGCTGGGCAAGGCCAATCAAGACCGATAAGGGGATTTTCTTTGCCTTGAGCAAGGGCAAAATCGTCGAGGAATTGCCCCTGCTCACCGACAAACCAGATACCGCGTACCGACTTCTCAAAGGGCTCGAGACCGCAGGGCTGATCGAACTATCCCACACGGCAAACATCAGTTTGTTTCGTTTGACCGAGAAGGCCAAAGAGTGGAATCGCAAGTTGGACGGGTCGGAAAAATATCCGACCTCTGAGGTGTGTGAGGGGCGGAAAAAAATCCGATCTACCTCGGAAAAATCTCCGAGCAAGGTCGGAAAAATATCCGAACAGGGTCGGAAAAAAATCCGAGGAGGGTCGGAAAATTTTCCGACAAATCAGGGTACCAGTAATCAGGGTACCAATCAGGTAACCAGTAATCAGGAGAAACAGGGCGCTAACGCGCCAGGAAAATCACCAAAGTTTGACCCGTTGTTGGCCAAGCCGGAAAACGTCAGCGTCGAGGTTTGGTCCGACTGGTGTCAGCACCGCAAGGAAATCCACAAACCCCTCACCGCCAAGAGCTGTGAACAACAGGCCAAGGCTTTGGCGAGCCATCCAACCCCCGATTCTGTGCTGACCCTTTCGATCAGCAACGGATGGACCGGGATCTTCCCCGACAAAACGGTCAACCCCGCACATCCACTTCCGGCCAGCCGACACTCCGGCTTCGACACTCGCGATTACAAGGCCGGCACCAAGGAGAACGCCAATGGCACTTTCCGTCTCTAACTTCGGCGCTCAAATGGACCGCAAATTCGGCGTCATCGGCCGTCAGCCGGCGAGCTGCCTGGATCATGGCCCTTACTCGGCGGTCATTCTCAGGGACGGCAGCCTGTCTGGTTGCCCCATCTGCGCGAGCAACAAGCGCGATATGCAAGAACTCGAGCGCAAGCGCTGTCAGTTTCGGATAGTTCAGCACTCAAGCGCCCGGATTCCTAAGCGTTTCGCGGAAAAAACATTCGCCGACTTCGTCGTGTCGAATCCGGCCCAGCAGATTGCCTTGGATGCGTGTAGCGACTACGTCGACAACTTTTCGAAGCATCGCCGGGAAGGTCGCTGCATGCTGCTGTTGGGGAAGGTCGGTACCGGCAAGACCCACCTGGCCATTGCATCGGCCAGTCACCTGATCAACGAATGCATGGTCAAGGCAATTTACCGCACGGTGGGCACGCTCATCGGCGAGATTCGGGCGACGTTCAATGATCGCTCTGGCGAGTCCGAGGCGCACATCCTGCGTGAGGTGATTGGCGCGGACCTGCTGGTGCTCGATGAAGTTGGTGCAACCAAGCAGAGCGAGTTCGAGCTGGCCACTCTGTTCAGCATCATCAATGGTCGTTACGAGCAATGCCGTCCGACAATCATCGTCAGCAACCTGTCGCCATCCGAGCTGAACGACGCCATTGGTGCGCGCTGTGTCGACCGCATCCGCGAAAACGGCTGCATTGGCGTGGCATTTGAGTGGGAATCTCAACGCGGTAAGGAGGGCTTCTGATGAACGCCGCCAAGCAACAAAACATGCTCGCCGGGCAATCGTCGCTCGCCCGCAAAGTGTTTCAAGTGGTGCCAATCCAGGAGCGCTGGAGTGCTCACGATATTTTCAATTCGTTGATGGTTGCCGAAACCACGGGTGCCCAGTTTCCGGCCATACGTCGTGGTCTTGGCGAGTTGAAGGACGCAGGCCTCATTCGCGAACCCGTTAACGGACACTTCCAGCGTACCGCCATCACCATCACGCCCCAGAGAGAGCAGAACATGTCGAAAGAAACCAAGCCGGCCGTGGCTACCACCAAGAAACTCGAAGGTAGCGCTCTGGATACATTGGCGGTGCTGTCCGGCGAGGTAATCAGCTTTGCCGAGGAGGTCGGTCAGCGCATGAAGAAGCTCGCCGCGCGTATTGAGGAAGTGGCTCTTTCGGTTGAGACAGAGCGCGAGGTCAACGCTGAAGCACTCGACAAATTCAAGCTGCTGCAATCTCTGCTGAAGGGGGGCTAATGGGCGAGTGCATGGGGATTTTTTTGGAGATACCTGATCGCCGCTTGGCTATTCCGGATCCGGGGAACTATCGGTTTGCCGTGTTCTGCTGCTCTTTCAAAATGGACTTGGGCAGCACTCCCGATCATGCCTTGGCGTTGTTCGTTGACCAGGCAATGGCTGAGCGCTACGGCGCCTGGATGTGGCCTACCACGTTCGAGGTTGTTGACCTTGAAGAGTCTACTGGTGCCCGAGTATGACGGCCTTGGTGAAAACCCTGACGGTGAAGCTGTCGGACGCCGAGATCGATCGAAACGCCAAGAAGCTGCACGTCCGCGATCTGCGCGATGCCAGTCACCCGGCGTTGCACTTTCGATTCGCGAAAAACCGTGCACGCGGTTCTTGGTATTTGCTGAAGAAGCGCGCCTGGCATCGTATTGGTGGATTTCCGGAGCTGAGCACCAAGCAGGTGGTTGCGGCTCTGCCAACTGTCCGTCTGCGGGTTGCTGCCGAAGAAGGCTCGGCCCTTTCCAAGTGGCTCACTGCCGGAGAGCTGATTGGGTGGTACGCCGAGCGCATGGCGCGTGATCGCAACCTGTCCAGCAAGCGCAAGAAGACCGGCGCTTCGATGATCAAGTGCCACCTGATTCCGCGCCTCGGCGACCTGCCGTTGGCCGCCATCGACAAGGCGACCCTCGACAGCCAGCTCATGTGGCCATTGCAGGAAAGCATTTCCATCGACTACGTGCGCTCGGTGTTTCAACTGCTGGCCCTGGCCTTCCGTCAAGCGTTCAAGCTGGGTCACATCTCGTTCAACCCTATGGCGAGCATCAGGTTCAACGACTTCTCCAAGGCGAAGGTTGGGATCAAGCCGTCTCGCTTGCGCGGAGTGCAGTTGCAAGGGCTGCTGGTGCAACTGGCTGACGTCATGGAGATGACGCCACTGGATGCCATGCTTGCGCTGATGATGCTTTGCCACGGCACGCGGATCGGTGAAACCCGACAGGCGCGCTGGTCGCATATATGCCTGGCGGAAGGTGAGTGGTTCATTCCCGCCGAGCACACAAAAACCGGTGTTGAGCATCACCTACCGCTGACGGATCAAACGCGTGCCTTGTTGATCCAGTACCGCGAGATCCAGTCCACCCGTGGTTATGACGGCCAATACCTATTCCCGGCGCGCAATGGCAAAGCGCTGAGCGAAGGGCAGGCCAGTGCGGTGTTCACCCGCCTTGGCAAAGGCGAGTGGACTAGTCACGACTTACGCAAGTTGGCTCGCACCGGCTGGGCAGACATTGGTATCGACCACCTGATTGGTGAACTACTCATCAACCACGCGATGGGGCACAACGTGAAGGTGTACATCCAGTCCGACGTGATGAGTCGCAAGCGTGATGCCTTAACTAGGTGGCACTACATGCTAGACAGTCGCGGCTTCAAGCGTATTCACGGGCAGACAGGCGTTAGATTTGGAGATTCCGGTATTGCGCTGGAAGCCTTACAGGGCAAGGGCTGCAAGGCTATTCAAGAATCAACCATAGGCGAGGATTTAAAACATGCAGAAAGGGCAGGGCATTGGCTTTAAGAGGCAGCGGATCGAGCTTGAGCCTTGCCCGACCTGCAAGGGGAAAGCGGTGGTGCAGGGCATTTCTTATGAGTTGATTTGCACAGATTGCAACGGCTCAGGTTGGGTTGTTTCGGGTAGCAGGTTGGTGCTTTCTTCGGACGAGTTAGTGACTCAGTTGAGCTTCAAACTGCAGCAGGCTCAGTTCGAAATTGAATTGCTCCAGCAGGGCTCGTTGATATCTGGACCAGCCGAGTGTTACCAACAGAACAACCGCCGCGGTGCCGGCGGATCAAACTACACAGGGGATTGAAAGCATGATGATTCGTAAGCCGGCCAGCCGACCACTGGGAGATACCGAATACTTGTTGGAGCAGTGGGGTTTGTGGCGAATGGATGGTGCAGGGATACCTCATTACACCTCACCGACCTTTGCCTTGATGCGCGAGGCGATGCCGCAAGTGGCGCCGAGTAAAAGTTATTGCATCACCGACGACTGGGCAATGGCCATCGACAATGCCCTGGCCAGACTCACGCATCGTGATCAACAGATGGGCGATATTATTTGGCTGTACTACGGTGCTAAATGGCCAATGGTCCGAGTTGGCAAGTACTACGGCATAAGCGAAGGGAAAACGCGGGAACTGGCGAGAGCAGGAGCGGCATGGATCGACTGTGCTGTCGATGCAATACGGCAAGCCGCTTAATTGACTCATCACTTTGGTTGCAACGAATTTGATTGAGAAGCTACTAAGACTTGCCGGCACAAAACGACCCAACGCAGCCCTTGGTGAAGGGCTGATATCGGCCAAAAGCGCCCGTCGAGTCAATGGCTGCGGTCGACTAAGAGCCGGCCCAAGCTTACGACGACGTCACAGTCAGCTAGTCGTGATATTACTCAAAATGCCTAGCCAACACTGTCGACCAGAAATTGATTATGGTCGACAGCATCTTCGTTGAGTTGTTAGGGGCTACTGCAATGCTCCTAATTACAACTGATAGCGTGTTACTTTCACTCTATTACCGTCAACATGAACTCTGTCCTGTAGGAATAAGTCAAGAGCCTCTTCGCAAGCTATAACTTCCTGGTCTGACATTACAGATATTTCACTAAGCTTGTTGCCAATTGAGTTAATTGAAGTGCCAATTCTGAGCCCCCCATTTTTAGTAATTAACCACCTGTCGTGAATAAGCTCATCTCCGTTGGACTTTCCGATGCCCAAGATATTCGCTTCGGGCGGGGATTGATCAGAAAGTTCTTTCCAAGCTTCTTCAAAGTCATCACTTGATGCACAGTTATTTTTCTTGAGATACGCATCAGATGCCAGTACAAATATTTTACAGCTATCATTGGCCGCCTGAATCATTTGAAGCAGCTCTAGATCATCAGCAGTAAAGTATGGATCCGAAAACTTAATGTAGTCATTACAGTTTTGATTTAGCCAGTTTTGTATATAGGCGAGGGCAGCGATTCGTGATCCTGGTCTAACGATGAATCCTTGCTGTTGAACATCTGAGACTAAAGCTTTTGCAGAAGTATCAACTTTTCTGGTTACAACGGATAAAGCAAGCTCTGTAGATAGCAATAAAACTTCGCACAATGGTAGTATTTGTGCTTTTACATCAGACGTTGATACGTACTTTCTTGCGGCGTTCTCTATGTACCAAGATAAAAAAGGATATGTATCCGTCAGTCCTAGCTTCGAAGAAGTAGACATTAATTTAGCCATGCTGCTTAACTGCTTTGGCATTATTCGATTACATAATAATGCGGACAAGCTTTTCCAAGCTGCCTCAGGTAAGTACTCGTCAGCAACTGGTTTGCTCCCAATTGAACCGTTGGAGTCGGCTAAGGTTTTTTTCGCCTTGTTTACTTCAATCGAGTGTTTTGCTTGAGCCTTGGCAAAAGCTCGTGCTGGGTCATCATCAAATAACTCCAGCAGAGTATCTGCATAACCAGGCTCGATTTGGTCAGCAGCATCTATCAATGATTTTTGTACTTCCGCCGCATCCTCTATGTTTTCTAATTGATGAGACATTGTTACGGATTTTTTAAGCACCCGCTTAGCTGCTGGAAGATTTATATCTTTGCATGCAAGCGAATACAGCTCAAATCTTCCGAGCTTGTCTTTTAGTGAAGGGATTTCTTCTGTGCTCGCCTCCGCTTTATCAAGCAAAGCCTTTCTGTCTTCCGTAAACTTCCCAGGCATCGAACGATATAGCTGTATAAAAACATAGGCTTGGTCGGCAACGTTGGGAATTTTCTCTGCGCGTTCGATCAATGCCTTCCATATAGGTAGTGCTGTATCTGTCAACATGTACGCGCGCGCGGTCGTACAGATAAGATACCCTTCATGAAGAATATTTCTTTTATCAGGCAGGGCGGATGTGGCAATGTTTATTATGCGCTCACTTAGATCTTTCTTTTGAAGTTGTGTAAAGCGGTGCTTGTTCTTTTTATTTATAATCGACCACGCTAACTTGTCGATAGTCCAGTAAATTGCTGTGTCAAATGTCATTCGTTCTATTAAAGATAAAATATCGCTAGCTTGGTAACTGTCGATTAAATATGCTTCTGCCGAATCTGCGGGAAGAGGGTCGTATCTAGTCAATCTTCGGCGTATTAGCTCTGTCGTGTTATATAGTGCGGCGTTCTGGCTAGCGTCACTCAGAGCGGCCAGCTCTTTTAGGGCTGACTCGGCGTGTGCTACATAAAGCGCTGGAAAAGCGATTTCTAGTAACTCTAGATAGAGGTTGTCATTATTTTTTCTGGTAGACTCAAGCAATGGCCGGCAGTGATCGGTAACGATTTTTTTAAACGTATTGTCAGCAATCCAAGCTCTGCAAGCCAAATCAGTAAATAGCGACATCTGATGTTTTGCGGAAGTCAATCGGCCGATAGCATTGGATAGTCGCGATAGCATGAGATCATCTAATGCGTTACTTTTTAGTGCGGCGCCAAATGCCCTCGTAACCAATGAAAGACAATGAGTGAAATTTGTTTGAACACTTTGACTTTCGTATTCAATGGTTCCGCGGTCTTCGATAGTTTTCTGGTAGATCGAATCAGCTTGTTCAGGACTGCAAACAGCGAGAGCCTCCACGGCTGCAAAGCAAATATCATTTCTGCCAGCTGACGCATTTGTTTTTTGGAGAAATAAATTAACGCTATCAATTAAGAATTCTGGATCTAGCGCTTGATTCGAGTTGGCAAACGACTTAAAGATATTAACTTTGCATTTGGTGATCGCGGCATAATCTTTTAAGCGTTTTACAGCCAGTATTAAGCATTCTCCCCATCCAAGGTCAAACTCTCTGCGCCATAAAGATTTAGTGCAGCTTAAGAGAACATCTGAGAGGATGTGGCAATCAGAAAATTTACCAAGAACACAGTTGAATATAGATATCGATTGAGGGGAGGAGGGTCTCTCAACAAGAAGTTCGGCGATGCGTGAGTAACCAGAATTTCTATTTATTTCTGTGTTTAATCGCCCGACTAAAGCTATAGATTCTTCAAGGTCGTTTTCTATAATTGCGGGAAGAATAGATTCTATACATTCAAATTGAGAGGCTGCGTTCTTTAATAATTGCTCTACTGCATTTTTCCACCCTTCATCAATAACTGCCTTCAGCCCTTCTTTAGCTTCGTATTTACCATCCGGATCTATGTGTCGAAGAGCGTATGACAGTCGTGCATAGCATTCAGATTGTATTTCATAATTTGATTGCCCGCAGACTTCATAGTAAGACTCTAATATCCTGTCGAAAGCCAAGTCTGCATCATACTTTGATTCGGCATACGCAAGAGATGTGTTAAGCCTTACCCAGTCCCTAGTTACAGATGAGCTTTTTACTAATCCAATTTGGCCATTGAACCGGTTTATAATGCTTGCCAGTATCTCGTTGCTTATTATTTGGTGCCGTAATGGGTGTGCTAGATCGGCGTAATCTTTAGCTTTCGGCATAAAGCTTGCGTCTTTAACGATTAAATCCAGGCTGTAGTCAATAAGGAGGTGGAGTCCATCACGATCACGCTGATTGGAAATAAACGTTATTAATAGTCTGATTTTGTTTTTTACCTCAGCGCCGTCAATAAATTTTATGATTTCTTCAGAACTTTTATCTTTGTGAAAATGCATAAGGGCAGAGGTGAACTCTTGTACAGCTTTGGTTTTAATTTTTTCCTCAAAGTTGTTCGAAATGAAATTTTGCTGCCCTAAAGATGCCACCAAACTCAGCCGGGAAAAAGCTAAATCTTTTTCCCGTATGCTTTGCACATTTGTAAGGCATTGCTCCAAAACATCCGAGGCCAAATTTACATCCACAGAAAGTAGGTCTTCAGCAATCTGTATTTCAGTATCTCCACCTTCACAGAAATCTATATTTTTTATTAATTCAACTATTTGATCCAATAGAAAAGGATCTACGTTTTTGTCTCGTCGCTTTAGTCCTCCTGCATAAGCGGATAATAGAGAAAGCTTTGCTAGTTTAGTTACTGCTTTTCCAATTAGGTGCATTGCATAGTGAGTTTTCCCCATCGCGACTAAAGCATCTATTTCTGCTCTAGATGCGTTTGACTCGGCAAGATCTATAAAAAGGCTTTTTTGAAGGGAAAATTGAAATATGGAAAGAGCATTATTGATTGCATGAGCGCTTGCAAGTCCAAGATCCGCCCTTTCCCTCAATTGTGTAAGAGATTGAGTTGAGTCCAGCAAGCTAAAATAATGGTCATTTGATATGAGTTGTACCAACTCAAGATTTTTGTTTCTCTGCTGCAAGTAGTTTGGTAGAAAAAGCAGGGCAGTGTCGCTAACGGGCTCTTTGCGTAAGTGTTCAATCTGCAAGTCCGTAACAATTAGCTGCCAATCTTTTAGCTGGTCCTCAGCATATTTACGATGTGCGCTCGAAATAAAGTCTATCTGGTCGCTCTGCCTTAACTCCAGGAATGTGCATAGCGTTAATATTTCTAAGATTTCTTCATCTGTCACGCTTGCTATTGATGCTACTTCGCCGCGGCTAACTTCTTGTTTTGAAAATGCCAAAACAGCAGTTATTTTTTTTTGGTTTTCAGATAGCTCGCTGAAATTAGTAAAATCAAGAGCGATGAAGTCCAAGTACTTCTCCGGACTTATCCGGAAAACCTCATTAATACTTGCTCCAGATTTTAATTGTCGTCTGACTGCGCTCAATCTACCCGGATTGCCTTTGCATAGATGCTTTAACTCATCTAGGTCAGACTCTTCAAGTTCGAAGTCGCTAAATAATTCGGCTACTTCAGTGGGGGTGAATCTTTTAAGTTGATAGGGCTTGTGCCCGACCCTGTTGATATATTTGGCTAGACGCTCTGAAGAACCTGAAATAAGAAAGCGAAACCCTTCCATACCAATAGGAAATGCTAAGCTGAGAAGCGTAGCCACATAGCTATCATCTTCTATGGAAATGTGTTCAAGGCCATCGATTACGAAGTAACCGGACTTTCCCTTGAGTTTAGCTCGAGTGCGGTTTAATAAAGTGCTATATTCTGCCTCATCAATGGCCCCTTTATCGAATGGTAAGCCGTCAAGAAATAATTTTAACTGTTCAGCAATTTTGAGTTTTACATATTCTAGTCCATAAGAATGTCTGCTTGCTGGGTTGAGAAATATTGAAAAAGTATATTGTTCGTTTTCTTCAACGAACTGAGCTAACGTAGATGTAGCACCGATTCCACTATCACCCTCCAGAAATACAATCTGTGTTTTTGATGTGAATATTTCGGAAATGGTATCCAGTACGTCTCTACGGATTATTTGTTTTTCACTGGCTGATGGGAATGAAGAGGTATAGTTCCAATTCTGCTCAACCATAGACCCATTGATCGTAAAACTCTCCGCAACCAAGTTCATCAGCACTATCCATCCTTGTTATATGGCTATCAGAATATCTATGATTCTTTTTTGCCACTATCTAGTCATAGCTGGACTTTTTGTGCAATCCCCGGATGTCGGGAACGCGATGTTTTTTACCTTGAGAGCTCGATTGGTGCCTGTCGCGCGAAGGACTACGTGCATGGCTCTTTCCCTGCGTGGTTGAAGAGTGGTGGGCAAATTTTCATGCACTGCTGGTCAACGCGAATGCAAAAACATGGTGCAAATTCACATTTACGCGGAAAAGCCTTTTCCGCGCGGAATAGACCTGTTTTTATAGCAGCGTGTGTTGCTGTGAACGCAGCGAGACGCTTTACAAGAGCCCGACCATTGAGTCGGGTTTTTTGTGCCCATTTACAAGCCCTGCCGGCGAGCAAGGCTTTTTCGTTTTCGGTTCCGCCACACCCATCGCTACAAGCTGGGAGTGCTGCTGGAGCCGGATCTATTGGCTCCCCCGAAAGGGGAGGAATCCGGATGACAAACATGCCCGACAAACCAGACACCTGGCTGCTCGTTCTCGCGTGGCTGGGACAGTATGCGCCGACGATCTACGCCGGAGCATTGTCATTCGTGGTCGGTGCCCTGCGGATCATTTACGGCGGCGGAACACGGCGACAGGCACTGCTTGAGGCTTCGCTTTGTACGCTGATCACCATTGGCTTGATTCCGTTACTGGAGTACTTCGGCTTACCCCAGAACTTCGCCACGGCTGCGGGTGTGTTCATCGGATTTCTTGGCGTGAAGAAGATTGCCGATCTGGCTGATCGGTTCGCCGACTTCAAGTTTCCTAAATCAGATTCGGCGCCATGAGGCGCTGCGTTTTGTGCTCCAGTTGGCCTATGCCATCACGGGCTACAACCATTGTGGTGAGTTGTCTGCATGCCAGCCGCTCACCGCTCAATCATTCAACCTTGAGGTTTAGATAATGGCCTATACCCAATACGACACTGTCGTTGCCAACACTCCCGAGGAGCTGGCAGCCAAGCTGGCACAGGCCATTGCCGATGGCTGGCAGCCTTATGGAAGTCCCGTCTCCATCACTGAAGGCTTTCAAGTTCTTCAGGCTGTGGTGAAAGGATCGAGCAATGTCGGTAGTGCGCCGGGCGACATCACCTCGGACAACATCACGGACGCGTCGGATGTCGGCAAGGCGGTGTTGGTGAGCGTCGATGCCGCCACTGCCCGTGCGGCTATCGGCGGTGGGACTTCGGATTTCTCCGGTAGTTACAACGACCTGAGTGACAAGCCTGCCATTCCCGTCGAGGGTGATGCCTCGATGCTGGAAGCTGGCACCGATCTCGTTGCGCATACCTGGTCAGCCAAACTGATCCATGACGAGGTTGCCCGCCAGATTGCGGCTCTACCCGCATGAGCATCACACACGCGATCTCGACTGTCTCCGTTTCAAACGCGGTCTTCAACCAGCGCAGGATCTTCGAGGTCTCCAAATCCATCGGGGACCCTGGCAACTTTCAAGGAACACGGGGCATAAGACTCGCGCAAACGCGTTAGCGGCAGCCCTCCCAGCTTAGTTAACTGGTTAACTCGCTTGGTTAACCGGGCTGAAAGCCTTATGAGCTGCGGCCTACAGGGCGGTTAACTTAGGAGTTAACCAGGTTAACTCGCTCATCCCTTGATTCGCCTGTAAGCCAGGCGGGCCGTAGCTTGCAGAGCGGTTAACTAAGGAGTTAACCGAGTAAAACAGTTGGTTAACTCCTTTGATAGCTATCAAAACACCTGAAAGCCAAGCAGGCCGCGGCTTTCCAGCGGTTAACCGAGAGTTAACCGAGTAATTTAGTTGGTTAACTCTCGGCTCCGCCGGGTTAACCGAAAGGCACGGACATGACAGCACTCACCAAAGCGGAGTTCGCCACTCGCCAGGGCTGGTCGAAACCCTATGTGTCGAAGTTGGCCAAGAGCGGACGCCTGGTTCTGATGGCGGACGGCATGGTGGATGTCGAGGCAACGGACCGACTCCTGTTCAGCACCGCGGATCCGAGCAAAGCCAATGTGGCGGCACGGCACGAGCGTGAACGAATTCAGCGCAAGCCGGAAGGAAATACCCCGGCCCCTCACATCGAATACGAACCACCAACCACTGTTCAGCTCCAGGCACCGTTGTCCGCCGAAGGCATACCAGACTTTCAGGAGTCTCGTGCCTACCGCGAGTTCTATGAGTCACGCCTGACGGAGAGCGAGTTTCACAAGAATCGAGGTGCCCATGTCGAGCTGGAAGCAGTTAAAACGGCGGCGTACACGACGGGGCGAATGTTGCGGGATCTGTTGCTGGGCATGCCGCCACAGTTGGCGCCCGAACTGGCCGCCATGAGTGATCACTGGCAAATCGAAAAGCACCTCACCGCCGCATTGCGCCGCGTGCTGGACGATGCTGAACGGATGTCCTCGACAGACCTCATTCATTCTTTGACTGCAGCGAGTTAATCCATGTCAGCGGAAATGCCCGACGGTGCAGCGGTGTACCGGGAGGCGTATTTCCGCGGGCTACGGCCAGAGCCTGATGTTTGGATCGATCAGTGGGCTGACGAGTTCATGCGTATTCCGCGTGATGCGGGGGCCGCCGAGCCCGGGCAGTACCGCACGGCGCGAACACCGTATGCCCGTGAACCGATGCGTTGCCTGTCGCCGGCACATCCGTGCAAACGCGTGGTGACCATGGTGGCCTCGCAGTTGATGAAAACCCAGATCGCCTTGAACTGGATTGGCGGTCTGATCCATATGGCGCCGTCAAACATTCTCACGCTGTTGCCCAGTCTGGGGTTGGCCAAGCGAGTCTCGTCGCGCATCGGCAAGACCATCAAGGCCACCCCAGTGCTGCGCGAACGGGTGGCGGCGAATCGTTCGCGTGATGCACGCAACACCATGGACACCAAGGAGTTCGAAGGTGGTTCGTTGTACGTCACCACTGCCGGCTCGGCGGCGAACCTGTCGGAGTTGTCGGCCCGGTACATCTATGGTGATGAAGTGGATCGCTGGGTGGTGGACGTTGGCGAGGAGGGCGATCCCATTGAGCTGGCTGAAACCCGTGGCAGTACGTTTGGCCGTAACGCTAAGTTCTATTTTTCCAGCTCGCCGACGATCCGGGGCGCCTCGCGCATTGCCGATCTGTTCGAGACCAGCGACCAGCGTTTTTACTACGTGCCGTGCCCGACCTGCGGGCACATGCAAGTCCTGGAATGGGAGCGCCTGCATTACTCGGCGGATTGCCAACTGGCGCACTACGAGTGCGCCGGGCCTGACTGTGATGTGCTGATCGAAGAACATCACAAGGGCGAGATGTTGGCCAAGGGCGAATGGCGCGCACATGCCAAGGGTGATGGCGAAACCGTCGGTTTCAACCTTAATGCGTTGTACTCGCCACCCGGCTGGACCGGTTGGGCTTCGTTGGCCAAGCAGTTCGAGAAGGCCAAAACAGCCATGTCTCGCGGTGATCTTGAGCCTATGCAGGTGTTCTATAACACCCGTTTGGCCAAGGTCTGGGACAGCGCCCAAGAGCAGACCAAAGCTGATGTACTGATGGCCCGGGCACGCCTGGAAACCTACGGTCTGGGTTCGATGCCGTTTGCCGTGCTGATGCTCACGGCCTCGGTCGACGTTCAGGCCAACCGGCTGGAGTTCATGGTGGTCGGGTGGGGTGCCGGCATGGAGCGTTGGATTATCGACTACCAGGTGATCTGGGGCGACCCCTCCGACGACCGCACTTGGTCGGTGCTCGATGACAAACTCAAGGCGCGTTACCCGCATCCGTGTGGCGCGGAGCTGACGATCCGGGCGGCCGGCATCGACTCCGGTGGCAACCACACCGACGAGGTGTACCAATTCTGCCGGCTACGGCGCTGGCGCAACATCTTCGCAGTCAAGGGCGCGAGCAAGCCGGGTCGACCGGTGATTGCGCAGCGGCCATCGATGATGGATGTCACCTGGAAAGGCCAGACCGAACGCAAGGGCGTGGAGCTGTGGTTTGTCGGCACCGACACCGCCAAAGACTGGATTTACAACCGCTATCCGGTGGAGGACGGTCCCGGTGCGCTGCACTTTGCCAACGACCTGCCGGATGACTTTTTTGCCCAGTGCGTGGCCGAGCGCAAGGTGACCCGCTACGTCAAAGGCTATAAAAAAATTGAATGGGTCAAGGGCAAGGCGGAGCGCAACGAGGCGCTCGATTTGATGGTGTACAGCCTAGCGATGGCGCATTACCTGGGACTGAACCGCTACAAGGAGCACGACTGGGAGCGGGTGAAGAATGCTCTGTTTCAGGCGGCGCCACCGGGCGAGAAAGCCGTCACAGCTGAGCGCATCAGTACCCCGGCGACATCCCGGCAGCAACCTGCCGATCCCGTACCACTACCGGCCAAGCCGGCAGCGGCACCGGTGATGATTACACGTCCCCCACAGCGTCGAAGCTCCAGCAGTGGCTACCTCAAGCGACGTTGAGTGGAAGCGCGCAGTTGCACACCACGTTGTTTACTTCTTTAGAGCGATTCCCCATGGCCTTTACCCAACAGCAACTCGATGCGGTCGAGAAGGCGATCGCGCGCGGTGAAAAAATCGTGCGCTACGCGGATCGAAACGTTGAGTACCGCGACATCGACGAATTGCTCAGGGCACGCGACGAAATTCGCAGCTCGCTGATCGCAGCGGCCGGTCCTCGGTCGCGCATCGTGCGGCTTTACCATGGAGGCAAGGGACTGTAATGGCTCGTCAGTTTCCAACATTGGGTCGCGGCGGTTTTCTGATTCCGTCGAATATCAAGGCCAGTTACGAAGGGGCTGCCGAAGGCCGTCGCTCTGCCAGTTGGGATGCACCCGACGCAGGCTTCAACAGCATTGCCATTCCGGCATTGCGTAACCTGCGCTCACGTTCCCGCGCGGCGGTGCGCAACGACCCGTACGCCTTCAACATCATTGATAAACGGGTCAGCAATCTCATCGGCACCGGCATCACGCCACGGCCGAAAACTCAGGACGATGAGCTGCGGCATCTGCTGCAGGAACTCTGGGCCGACTGGACCGAAGAGTCCGATGCCGACGGCTTGACTGACTTCTATGGGCAACAGGCATTGATCGCTCGGACGGTGGAAACAGCCGGCGAATGTTTTATCCGCTTGCGGCCACGCAGCCTCGACGAAGGCTTGGTGGTGCCGTTGCAACTTCAGGTGCTAGCCCCGGAGTTTGTGCCGCACGACAAGTTTGAGATGGCGCGCAACGGCAACATCATCCGCGCCGGAATCGAGTTCAGTCCGGACAGCCGTCGGGTGGCGTACTGGATGTACCGTTCCCATCCCGGCGATGTCTCCTCATTGAACAGCGGGTACAACCAGTTGGTGCGCGTACCGGCCAGTCAGGTGCTGCACATTTTTGAACCGGTCGAGCCAGGGCAGCTGCGTGGCTTGCCACGTTTGTCACCGGTGCTCAAACGCCTGCGCAGCCTGGACAACTACGACGATGCGGTGTTGTTCCGCCAGGAGGTGGCCAACCTGTTCGCCGGCTTCATCAAGAAACCGTCGCCGGATGACATCCAGACCCCGGTGGACCCGGTGACCGGGGCGCCGCTGAACCTGGCCTCGGACGGTTTCACCCCCATGGTCGCGTTGGAACCCGGGACCATGCAGGAGTTGTTGCCCGGCGAGGAGGTCGAGTTTTCCACGCCGCCGGATGCGGGCAACAACTATGCGGACTTCATGCGTCAGCAATTGATGGCGGCAGCGGCCGGCGCCGGGATGCCGTACGAAATCCTCACTGGCGACATGCGTGAAGTAAATGACCGCGCACTACGCGTGGTGCTCACCGAGTTCCGGCGTCGTTTGGAGCAACTGCAATTTGGTGTGTATGTGCACCAGTTGTGTCGCCCGGTGCGGGCAGCCTGGATGGACATGGCGGTGCTCAGCGGTGCCGTGCTGTTGCCTGACTACACCCAGCGCCGTCGTGAGTACCTGCGTACGCGCTGGGTGCCACAAGGTTGGGCCTACATCCATCCGGTTCAGGATGTTCAGTCACGCACGATGGAGGTTAACGCAGGCTTTGCCTCGCGCAGCGAGATGGTCCTGCGCACCGGTTATGACGCGGAAACGGTAGACGAAGAAAACGCCGCTGATGCCGAACGGGCTCGGGGCAAGGGCCTCAATTACAGCACGCTCGTCGAACTGCTTCAGGCGTTCGATGACAAGGAGCAAACATGAGCAAGAACACGCCGCCGCGCATTTACAACAGGGCCGGCCAGCGGGTGCAGGTGCAGGACAAAAGCTGGTACGCCGTGCACGCCAGCGGCGAAGCCACCGAGCGGGTGATCGAAGTCTTTGTGTACGGCGAGATCGGCACCTGGGGCATTACCGCCAGTCAGTTTATGCAGGACCTGCGCGCCGTGGATGACGGGGTGTCGCCGGTAATCGCGGCGTTCAACAGCATCGGCGGCGACTTGTTTGACGGGTTGGCCATGCACAACACGTTGTCGCGGCTGGGCGAGCGTTGCACGGCACGGATCGATGCCTTGGCCGCGAGCGCGGCCAGTGTCGCGGTGTGCGGAGCACACAAGGTGGTGATCGCATCCAACGCGATGCTGATGATTCATAACCCGTGGACGTACGCGGCCGGTGACGCCGATAGCTTTCGTAAAGTGGCCGATGTTCTCGATCAAACCATGGAGGCGATCATCGCGGCCTACAAGGCCAAGGCACCGGACATCGATGAGGTGGAATTACGAGGTTTGGTGGCCGCCGAAACCTGGTTGACCGCCAGTGAGGCGGTGGCTTTGGGGTTGGCCGACGAGGTGGGCGACGGGGTGCAGGTGAAGGCGTGTCTGGGGCAGGGCGGGGTGATGCAGCGTTACCAGCACACCCCAGCTGCATTGCTGGCCCAGCTCGATGAGGCGCCCGATCCGGCTCCGGAGGTGGAGCCAAACGATCCACCTGCGCCTGTGGTCGACTCGGCCAAGCTGGCCTTGATGATCACTCAGCGTTGCGCAGAGTCTGGGATCAGCAACCTGGTCGCGCCGCTCCTCAGCTCGACCCAGCTTGAAAGCGAGGAGATCGTCCAGGCGGGTCTGACCCGGGCCAAGGCGGTGCATGACCTGTGTGTCGCGGCACGACTGCCAGAACTCAGCGTCGAGTATGTGGCAGCAGGACTTGATGCTCCCGCGGTACGCGCGCGGTTGTTCGACAAGATCGTCAGCAGCGGCAACGGCTTCGAAATCGACAACAGCTTGCCCCTCAATGATGACCCAGCGCCGAAGGTGCAGGCGAAACAACCGGATCCCCCTTCAATTTGGGCAGCCCGTCAGGCCGCCCATGCGGGGCAATCCAACAGTGCAAAAGGAGCACGAGCATGACCGTAAAGTACGAAACGCTACACGCTGGTGAGTTTCTGCTCTCCGAAGGGGCCGGGAAGATCTCTCGTGAATCCATTCTGGTGGCCGCTGGCCCCGCCTTGAATGCCGGCCAAGTGCTGGGGCTGGTGACCGCGACCAATGAGTTTGCGCCTTACGATCCCGCCGCCACCGATGGTTCGGAAGTAGCGACCTGCATCCTGTACGGGCCGCTGGGCGAGTCGGCCGAGGAGCGTCGAGCCAGCGCGGTGGTGCGGCTGGCCGAAGTCAGCGAGGTGCACTTGACCGGTTTCGACGCTGATGCCGAGGTCGCCTTGGCGGCTCAATTCGTGATCACCCGCTAAGCCCGTCCCCCTTTTTCCAACCCCGCCCTGTGCGGGGTTTTGCATTTTTGGAGAGTCCTCTCATGGCCGATATTGGCATTTTTACCGACGATGTTTTTTCTGTGTCCTCGCTGACTGCGGCGATCAACGAGCAGGAATACTTGCCGGGTCGCATCAGCAGCCTGGGCCTGTTTCGCGAGGAAGGCATCAGCACCCTGACCGTGCAGATCGAAAAGGACGGCAACACTCTGGCACTGGTGCCGGCGGGTGAACGCGGTACCTCGGGTCTGGTGGTGGGCGCAAGCAAGCGTCAGATGATCCCGTTCAACACCGTGCACTTGCCGCAGCGTTTCACCATCAAGGCCGACGAGATTCAGGGCATTCGCGCCTTTGGTACGACAACCGAACTGCAGGCCGTACAGGGCGTGGTCAACACGCGCCTGAGCAAAGCCAAGCGTCAGCTCGACGCCACCCATGAATTTCAACGCATGGGCGCGCTGAACGGCCTGATACTGGATGCGGATGGCTCGACGGTCCTGCTGAACATCTATCAGGCGTTTGGCGTTGAACAACAAGTCCTGTCCATGGGCCTGAACGACTCGGCGACGAAGATCCGGGTCAAGTGCACCGAAGCGCTGGACATGCAGGACGATGAACTGGGCAGCGTCACCAGCTCGGGCGCGCGGGCCTTTTGCGGCAAGAACTTCTGGAACAAGCTGATCACGCACAAATCGGTAGAGGAAACCTACCTCAATACGATCCAGGCCGCGGAATTGCGTGGTGATGCGCGCGACAGTTTCGAGCTGGGCGGCATCGTCTGGGAGCGTTATCGCGGGCGCATCGCCGGGGTGGCCTTTATCCATGACGATACAGCGCTGTTGATTCCTGAAGGCGTGCCGGATCTGTACATCTCCTGTTTTGCTCCGGCGGACTACATGGAGACCGCCAACACCCAAGGCCTACCGTATTACAGCAAGCTGGAGCCATTGCCGTTCAACAAGGGCATGGCCGGTGAAGCCCAATCCAACCCGCTGCACCTGTGCACACGTCCACGGGCGCAGATCCTGCTGACGCTCTGACCATGGCCTTTCGGGACCTGGTCGCGGAGATCGACAGCGTGGTGTTCGACACGCTGGCCGATGTTGGCTACATCGAAGGTCGGCGCGTGTTGGGCATGTTCTCGGCACCCTGGTTACAGCCCAAGGTCGGGCGCTTGAACACCGGCCTGCGCGATCCGTGTTTTCACATTCGAGTGGCCGATGCTCAGGGCGTGGAAAAAACACAGACGGTGCACATCGAGTTGCCCGCCCTGGACGGTGGCGGCGAATACACCCTGACTCACCTTGAGCCGGCGGGTGATGGCCTGGTGGCCTTGTCTCTGAGGTTAAAAGCATGAGTGCCGTTCCGGTGACGTTGCAGCTTTCGGCCAACGATATGCAGGCCTTTGAACAGCTGGCCAAGGTGATGCCCAAGGCCGTTGCCGCGGCGCAACGGCGGGCGATCAACAAGACGTTGGGCTGGTTGGCCACGCACATGGCGCGCGATGTCAGCAAACAGGAGCGGATTGCCGTGCGGGCGGTACGTCAGCGCATGCGCAGCTACCCCATCAAAGGCCAAGGCCAGTTGGGCAAACTTTGGTTTGGCACCAACCCGATGGAGGCCAGCCGGATAGGGAGTCCCCGTCAGGGCAAGGCCGGTGTTTCGGTGGCGGGGCGGCGTTATCAGGGCGCGTTTTATAAACGCGTGTATGGCAACAAGGCGGATATCTGGATTCGCACCTCCAGCAAACATTTCAACCCGGAGGACTATCCCGGCAGCACCGCCTCTGCGGGTGGCGGCACGAGTTCGGGCTGGATCGCGGAAAACGACAATCGCTTTCCACTGGCCAAGGCCAAGGTTTCGCTCGAAGACGCCGAAGAGCCTTTTTACATCTGGGCCAACAAGGCCGATGAGCGTCTGCTGGTGGTGTTCAAGCAGGAGATGAACTTTGAGCTACATAAATACCTGAAGGGGAGCGCCCGTGTCTGATCCTGCCTTTTCGCTGGATGCGTTGTACGCCGCCATCGAGGAACACCTCCGCCAAGCCTTGCCGACGGTGCGATTTGTCGCGACCTGTCCGGACATTCAGGATCGGGTAGCACTGCCGGCGGTGTTCCTGGAACCGGTGGAGTTTGAACCCGGGCAGGACATCGGTACCGGTGAAACGGTACTCGTCCAGCGTTTTGAAGCGCGGGTCATTGTCGCGCCCGAGTTGGCCCGCCATCAGCAACTGGGCGCCCAGTTGGCGGCACAGATCGCAGTGCTATTGCGAGCGCAGACGTGGGGGCTGGATAACGTCGAACAGGCGCAGTTTGTCGCCTCGCGTCAGGACTGGACCAAGCCGGAGCTGGATGGTTATACCGTGTGGATGGTGGAGTGGACTCAGCAGATCTATCTCGGCGAAGTCGAGTGGCTTTGGCCTGACGAACCTCCAGGCACGCTGTACCTGAACGTCGACGGCTGCACCGGTACCGGCAATGAAGATCACTACTTTCAGCCGGAGGATCTGGCATGGGATACGCCAGCGCTGAACACGACCGGATGATTGCGGCAATGCTGCTGCCTTGTGTGGTGGTCGGCATCGATCTGATGGCCGGCCGGGTGCGGGTCAAGGCCGGTACCTGGGTCAGTGCCTGGGTGCGCTGGCACAGCCTGGCCGCCGGCAAGGCCCGTCACTGGCGGGCGCCGAGTCCGGGGGAGCAGGGCGCATTGTTCAGCCCCAGTGGGGACCCGGCCATGGGCACCTTTATTCCGGGGCTGTATGGCAACGCCGGGGCGCAGCCGGACAACCGCGATCACGTCGAGGCCTGGTACTTCGACGATGGCGGCTCGCTGGTCTACGACTGGCAGGTCGGCAGTTACCGCATCGATCTGCCCAATGGCAGCCGCGCGACGATCACGGTCGGTGTCTCGCAGTTTGAAGTGACACCGGATCAAGTCCGAGTGAGTGCCAGCCAGATCACCCTGGTGGGGGAAGTGAGCATCGACGGTGCGCTGAGTGTGTCCGGCGACATCAGCGGCGCCGGCACGATCATGGATGCCGGCGGCAACAGCAGCAACCATTCCCACTGAACAGCTATTCATCTTTAGCCCGCCGCGTGCGGGCTTTTTCATGTCTGGAGAAAAAGCATGACGAGTAAAACCAAGGACGTATCGGTAGCCAGCGATGAGCCGATCCCGGCCACGCCGGCCGCGCTCTGTACCTTCCGCGACACGCTGTACACCTCGCGGGTGCTGATCCTGCTGGAGGCCGGGCGCACCTTGAAAGTGGAAAAGGGCCAGGTTGCGGTGGCGTCGGAGGACACGGTCGCGCTCGAGTATTTGCAGGGTCGCAAGGATTTTGTCGCGGTCGAGGGCTGATTCAATGATCGGGATGATCGGACTGGATCGCCGCACCGGCCAGCTGATTTCCGGCCTCGATCACCTGCGCCAGTCCATCGAGGACATCTTGTCGACGCCCTTGGGCAGCCGGCGCATGCGCCCGGAGTACGGCAGCAAGCTGCGGCGCTTTGTCGACCTGCCGGTCAATGACGGCTGGAAAAGTGCCGTGCAGGCGGAAGTGGCCAGCACGCTCGGGCGTTGGGAGCCTCGCCTGAAACTCGGCCGCGTGCGCGCCGTGGCCATCCTCGACGGGCGTATCACCTTTGAACTGACCGGGCAGTACCTGGGCAGTGACGTGACTCTGGAGGTGTCCGCATGACCATGGAACTGGCGGCCTTGCCGCCGCCGCAAGTGCTGGAAGACCTCGACTTTGAGGTGGTCTACCAGGAGAAGCTGGAAGCCTTCCGCCTGAGCATGGGCGACAACTGGAGCGCGGAGCTGGAGAGTGATCCGGTGCTCAAGCTGATTGAGCAGGCCGCATATGGCGCCTTGCAGAATCGGGCGCGGGTCAACGATGCGGGCAAGGCCTTGCTGTTGGCCCACGCCGAGCGTGCCGACCTCGATCACCTGGCCGCCAACGTCAACCTGCAACGCCTGGTGATTCAGGCCGGAGATCCGAGCACGGTGCCGCCGACGCCGCAGGTGCTCGAAGAGGACGATGCCCTGCGCGAGCGGGTTCAGCTGTCATATGAGGGGCTGACCACGGCGGGGCCGCGCAACAGCTACATCCTGCATGCACGCAACGCCTCGGGCCTGGTGGCCGATGCCACGGCGGAAAGCCCATCGCCGGCCGTGGTGGTGGTCACCGTGCTCAGCCTGGAAGGCAGCGGCGCGGCCTCGCCGGAACTGCTGGAAGAGGTCCGGCTGCACCTCAATGACGAGGACGTGCGGCCGGTGGCCGACCGCCTCACGGTGCAGAGCGCCGTGGTCATCGATTACCACATTGAAGCGGTGCTGTACCCGCAGGCACCGGGGCCGGAAAACGAAGCCTATCTGGCCGAAAGCCAGAAACGCCTGAGCGAGTGGATCAACCCGCGCCGCCGTCTGGGGCTGGAAGTGGCGCGTTCAGGCGTCGATGCGCAGCTGCACGTTCCCGGCATCGCCCGGGTCGAGCTGCTGGACTGGACCGACATCAAACCGAGCAAGGCCGAGGCCGCGTACTGCACGGGCTACACCGTGACACTGGGGGCCTGACATGAGCAGTTTGTTGCCGCTCAACAGCACCCCGCTGGAATTGGCCGTGGAAGCGGCCAACTACGAAAACACGCTGATTCCGCTGCGCAGTTTGTACAACGCCGACACCTGCCCCGAACACCTGTTGCCGTACCTGGCCTCGGCCTGGTCGGTGGACCGCTGGAACAACAACTGGACCCAGGAGGCCAAGCGCACGGCGATCCGTTCGGCGTACGACGTGCACGCGCGCAAAGGCACCATAGGTGCGTTGCGTCGGGTGGTCGAGCCCTTGGGCTACCTGATCGACGTCGTGGAATGGTTCGACACCGTGCCGGAAGGCGTGCCCGGCACCTTCGCTCTGGAGGTCGGCCTGAATGACGCCGGTATCACCGAGGAACTGTACGAGGAACTGGCGTGGTTGATCGACGACGCCCGCCCGGTCAGCCGGCACATGACCAACCTGGCGCTCAGCCTGCAGACCGAGGGGGTGCTGGGCATTGCCGTGTGCGTGCAAGAAGGTGAAGAGATCGACGTGTACCCGCCGGCCCCGCAAGACATCGACGTGACCGGCACTTTTGGCCCGGCGCTCTGCGTCGATGAAACCGATACTTTGGACGTTTATCCCTATGATTGATAAAACCAGTCAGTTTTTTGCCATTCTCACGGCGGTCGGTGAAGCCAAGCACGCCAATGCCATCGCCATGGGCCTGGACTGGATGTTCACCGAGATGGGCCTGGGTGATGCCAACGGCACCGACCCGATACCCGATCGCCTACAGACCCAATTGATCAACGAATGGCGTCGGGAGCCGATCAACCAGATCCGCGTCGATCCGGCCAACCCCAACACGGTGATCACCGAGCAGATCATTCCGCCCGAAGTCGGCGGTGAGTGGATTCGCGAGATCGGCCTGTACGACGTCGACGGGGATCTGGTGGCGGTGGCCAACTGTGCGCCGAGCTATAAACCGTTGTTGGCCCAAGGCACGGGCAAGACCCAAGTGGTGCGGATGAACTTCATCGTCAGCAGCTCGGCAAACATCGTGCTGAAGATCGACCCTGCCGTGGTCTTGGCCACCCGCGAGTATGTCGATCTGGCGATCAGTGAAGCGCTGGCCAAGCTGGATCACAAGCAGTCAGCGCGGGTGGCAGCGACCGCCGGCATTGCCCTGAGCAATGTGCAGACCATCGATGACGTGGCCGTGGTCGTCGGTGACCGGGTGCTGGTGACCGCCCAGGCAGAAGCCCAGAACAATGGCCTGTATGTTGTCAGCGCCGAAGGCTGGACGCGTTCCGCCGATGCCGACTACAGTCTGGAAGTAACCCCGGGGTTGTTTATCCATGTGGAAGAGGGCACAGCCAACGGCGACAGCCTTTGGCAACTGGTTACCGATGCGCCGATTGATCTGGGCACCACCGGTTTGCAGTTCGAAATGATCGCGGGCGGCAGCGGGGTCGGTGTGGGCACGTTTCGCAGTGTCACTGTCGATGCCCTCGGGCGTGTGGTTGCCGGTACCAACCCGACCACCTTGGCCGGCTACGGCATCACCGATGCCCTGGCAGTCAGCGAAAACCTGGGCGATGTTGCGGATGTGGTCGAGGCTCGGAATAACCTCGGGCTGGGCACCGCTGCGACCGCTGCTGTGCAGGTCCATCTGCACGATGAAACGCCTGATGCGCTGATGAAGGTCGGAGCGTTCGGCTGGGGCGGGCCTGCCTATGCGGTCAGTGATGTTGACATCGGTGGCTTGAACGCGGAGACGGCCCTCTATTTCATCAGCAATGGCATAGGAGGGCCAGGTGGCGGGATCTATGAGGGTTGGGTTCGCGTCTCGGCGATTACACCAGGTCAATACGCCTTCCAGGAGATTTATGGGAATGCCGACCACACCCTACACCGCCGGGCCTTGACTGCCGGTGTTTGGGGCGAATGGGAAAGCATCTGGGACTCAACCAATCTGGTTAAACAAATCTACCCCCAAGATGACACGCCAGGCCGTGTATTGCTCACGGGTGCTTATGGCATCGGTCACGGGGGGATTGTCCTTCCCGACGGCACCGATCTAAACACAGTCACCACCGTGGGTATTTACCGAGTGAACCCCGGCCCGAACGTTCCAGCTGGCGGTCAATTCTCCCCCATGCTGGTTACGGTCAGTCAAGACACCCTCTGGCAACAAATCATCGGCTATAACACCGGTACAACTCTTACTCGTGGCGGTGTTCGGACCCCAGAGGGATTCGTATTCAGTGAGTGGGTAACGGGCTGGGACACTAGTAACTTTGACCCTGCTGCGTACCAACCTGCGTTGGGCTTCACTCCCGTGCAGCAAGGCGGTGGTGCGGGTCAGGAGTCGAACAAGGTCTACATTGGTTATCGACCCGCCACGAGCGACGTGGGTTTACAGGTTGATGTGACCGACTTCGGGAAAATCTGGACCGAAAGCAATTTTGATCCTGCTTCCATATTTTCGATGCCCATCGGCGTGCCGTTTCCGTGGCCTACCGCTACTCCTCCAGAAAAATGCGTTTTGATGGCGGGTCAGCCATTCAATGTCGAGTGGTACCCAGCATTGCTGGCCGTGTATCCCAGCGGCATCCTGCCAGACATGCGCGCCGAGTCGATTCGTGGCCTGGACAGCGGGCGCGGCGTTGACCCCGATTGGGGGCGCCCAGTGTTGAGCGCGCAGCTCGACACGCTGCAAAACATGACGGGCGAGCTCAGGATGCAAGATGACGATTCAATGTTGCTGGTGAATACCGCGACCGGCGTATTTACGGCTAGTGGTTACATGACGAGTGATATACCCGCTGCACCACGAATCAGTACAACGGGCTACATGTCGGTAACTTTCAATCCTTCAGCCGTCGTCCGTGTGAGTACGGAAACCCGTATGCGCAACGTGGCGTACAACTACATTTGCAGGATGTACTGATGCCGACTTTAGTGAATGGTTTTTTTGATGAAAGTGGCTGGATCGACGTTTACACCTTCAGTGAAACCACCGCTGAATACCTCGGCCAACACGAAACTTATGTCAGCTGTGGCTGCGGTCTGCCAGCGGGCGCCACGCTGGAAGAACCGCCCGAAGCCGGGGAGGGGGAGGTGGTGGTCTGGAGGGATGGGTCGTGGGTGGTCGTGCCAGACTTCCGTGGTCCGGTGTATCAGACTACCGATGGCGCCGAGGTGCTGTATTCGCTGCCGGGCGAGTTGCCGCCCGAGCTGACGGCCTTGCCCCGACCGAGTGCGGCCTATCTCTGGGATGGTTTCGTTTGGGTGCTCGATGCCGCACTCGATCTGGCGATGCAGAGCCGTCGAGAACGATCGTGGATCGAAAATGAACTGCATTGGGCGGGCCGAGAGATCGACAAGCATCTGGATGCTGACCCGGCTGCGCTGAACACCGAACTCGCCTGGCGCACCTACCGCAATGAACTGCGGGCCTGGCCTCTTTCGCCAGACTTTCCAGCCAGTGATAAACGGCCGTTAAAGCCGGACGGACTGACCAGCACCGCGTCCTGACGCCCCGCATTGCCGGGGCGTTTTCTTTTCCATGCTGCACGTCACCGCACATCCCCACGGCCTCGCTTATGCGGGGCTTTTTCGTTTCTGGAGCATCACTCTATGAGTTTTTTTCACGGCGTCACCGTGACCTTGGTGGACACCGGCGCCCGGCATATCGCCACCCCGTCCGCGTCGATCATCGGCCTGTGCAACACCTTCACCGTGGGGCCGCCAGCAACCGCAGCGGCCAACGAATTGCTGCTGATCACCCGCGAAAGCGAAGCGGTCGCCGCCTGGGGCCCGGACGCGGCGATCACCCAGGACTGCAAGGCGATTTTCAAGCGGTCCAAGGCGGTGATTGTTGCTGTCGGTGTGCCGCTGCTGGAAGACCCGGCCGAGCAGCTGTCCGCGATCATAGGCGGGGTTTGGGCCGACGGTAGCCGTACCGGCATGCAGGCGTTGCTCAACGGTAAAAGCAAGTTCAACGCCCAGCCACGCTTGCTGGTGACTCCGGGGTATTCGGCGACGTTGGCAGTGGCCACCGAACTGGTGGCGCTGGGTGACAAGATGCGGGCCATGGCCATCATCGACGGACCGAATACCACCGACGAAGCCGCCATTGAGTACGCCGGCAACTTCGGCAGCAAACACGCCTACATGGTCGATCCGGGCGTGCAGTTCTGGGACACCTGGACCAGTGCCACCGTCAACGCACCGGCTTCGGCCTGGACCGCGGGCCTGTTTGCTTGGACCGATGCCACCTACGGTTTCTGGGCCTCGCCGTCGAACAAGGAGTTTGTCGGCGTTACCGGCACCACGCGGCCGATCGAGTTTCTCGACGGCGATGCGTCCTGCCGGGCCAACCTGCTGAACAACGCGAACATCACCACGATCATCCGTGATGACGGCTACCGACTGTGGGGCAACCGCACGCTGTCCAGCGACCCGAAATGGAAGTTCGTCACGCGCGTGCGCACGCTGGATATCGTCATGGACGCCATCCTCTACGCCCACAAGTGGGCTGTTGACCGCTCGATCACTGCGACCTACGTCAAAGACGTGACCGAAGGCCTGCAGGCGTTCATGCGCGACCTGAAGAATCAGGGCGCGATCATCAACTTTGAGGTCTATGCCGACGAAGAGCTGAACACCTCCAGCGAACTCAGCGACGGCAAGGTGTACTGGAACATCCGGTTCACCGATGTGCCGCCGGCCGAAAACCCGAACTTCCGCGTGGAGGTGACCGATCAGTGGATCACTGAAGTGCTGGACACCGCTGCCTAAGGAGGCCGTTTTATGATTCCTGAAGTGCTCTACAACACCAACCTGTTCGTGGACGGCATCAGCCTGCAAGGCGACGTGCCGAGCCTGACCCTGCCCAAGTTGACCCTCAAGACTGACGAATACCGCGCGGGCGGCATGGATGCGGCGGTCGAACTCGACATGGGTATGGAGAAGCTGGAAGCCAGCTTCCTCACCAATGGGGTGCGCCGCGAGGTGCTGAAGTTCTTCGGCCAGTCCGACTTGACCGGGTTCAACGCCTCGTTCCGCGGAGCTTTTAAAGGCCAGAAAGGTTCGATCAAGGCGGTGATCGCCACCCTGCGTGGCAGCCTCAAGGAAGTCGACCCGGGAGACTGGAAACCGGGTGAAAAGGGCGAGTTCAAGTACGCCGTTGCGGTGACCTATTACAAGCTGGAGATCGACGGCAGCGTGATGTTTGAAATCGACCCTCTCAACTCGATCCGTGTCGTCGATGGCACCGATCAACTGGCCGCCGTGCGGTCTGCCCTGGGCATGTAAGGAATAACACCATGAGCAATTCAAAAGACAACGTCCTGCCGAAGTGGCTGCAACTGGGCAGCGGCATTGCCACCGTGACCCTGTCCCGGGCGAGCCAGGCCAACGGCATTCAGGTCGACAAGCTGACCCTGCGTGAACCGACGGTGCGTGAGATGCGTGCCGCCACCTTGCAGGGCGGTAGCAACGAAGAAGAGCAGGAAATGGTTTTGTTCTGCAGCTTGGCGAGCATCGGCCGCGCGGATCTGGAGGGGCTGCTGATGCGTGATTATCGTCGTCTGCAGACCGCCTATTTTCGTGTGGGAGCAGATGACGGGGTTTAACCCCAAGCTGCAAAAAGCCCTGGCTAAACGCCTGGCCGTCGAGCTGAACTTTTCGGCGGCCGAGATTCAGGAGCTGTCGTTTTCCGAGATGGTCTGGTGGCTCACGGATTGAGCCCATCCCGTCGCACGTAGGTGATAACCATGTCGAACAAACTCTCGCTCGGGCTGGTGATTGGTGGCGCCGTCGATTCATCCCTGGGCGCCGCCTTCAAGAATGTCAGCGGCGAAATGAAAAAGCTCGAGGCGCAAACCACACGCGCCAAGGGCTTGCAGAAAGTCATCGGTGAGACCATGCGTCTACGCGATGAATGGAAAAAAGCCCACGACAGTGGCGCGGCCAACGCCGATGCCTTGCTGCGCAAACTGGAAACCAGTACCAACAGCCTGCGCAAGCAGGGTGTCGAAGTCGGTCGGCTGCGTCAGGAGTACCTGGCGCTGGGCAAGGTGGTGCGCAGTGCCGAGTTCAAGGCCAAAGGGATGGGGCAGGTGGAAGAGGGGCGAGAGAGCCTGCGCAGCGGATTCGGCACGGCGGTGGCCGGTACCACCCTGGCCGCCGTGCCGACCAAGGTCAGCGCGGATTTTCAGGCGATCATTCGTGACATCGCGATCAAGTCCGGTACCGCCAACACCCAGCAGGAAGTGAACACCGCCCGCGACATCGTCCAGACCTCAAAAGACACCGGCATGGCCAACACCCAGGTGGCCGAGTTGGTGAACCAGCTGGTTGGTGGCGGCATGGATCTGACCGAAGCGCTGAAGCATGCGCCGGTGGCGGCCAAGTTTGCGGTCGGGCAGGGCGCGTCGGGTACCGATACGGCGAAGATGATTCTGGCGATGCAGAACAACGCCAAGATCACCGACCCGAAAAAAATGGAACAGGCCCTGGCGTCGGTCGCGTTGCTGGGCCAGCAAGGCAGCTTCGAAGCGGCCGACATGGCCAAGTGGTTTCCGGAACTGTTGGCGCAGATGGCCAGCAGCGGCATCACCGGTCAGGATGCGGTGACCCAGCTGGGCGCCATGCTGCAGGTGCAGATCAAGAGCGCCGGCAGTGCCGATGAGGCGGCGAACAACCTGAAAAACTGGGTCGCGAAAATTGGCTCGGGGGAAACCGTTAAAGGCTATGCCGATGCCGGGATTGACTATCAGGGTTCGATGAACGCGGCCATTGGCAAGGGCCTGTCGACCTTTGAAGCCAGTTTCGAACTGGCGCGCCGGTACGTGGAAAAGACCGATCCGAAAAAGGCCAAGCAACTGAATCAGGGGCTGACCCAGATCAGCCAGGAGACGGACCCGGCCAAGGCGCAAGCGATGGCCGATGCCTTGGCCGCCACTTTGCGTACCGGCGATTTGTTTGCCGACATGCAGGTCAAGACGGCCCTGATGGCGTACACGCAGAACAAAAAATTCTACGCGGACCTGAAAAAAGGCGCCTCGGACCCCAACGGCCCGCGCAAGGACATTCTCGACAAAAACCTGAATGAACGGCGTGAAACGTCAGCGCAACGCTGGGCCGAAACCGGTCAGGCGTTCAACGATTCGTTGCGCGCCATCGGGGATGCCCTGCGCCCGGCGACGGATGCGCTGGCCACCGGTATCAGCGGCGCGGCGAGGGGCTTGACCGCGTTGTCCGAGCAAGCGCCCCAAGTGGTGCTGGGCCTGGCGGCAGTGAGTGCCGGAGCGCTGGTGCTGGGCAAGGCGTTGGCCATGCTCAAGATCGGCCGGGGTCTGGCCAACATCGCGCGCGGTTCGGCCGGCGACCGGTCCAATATCGTGCAGCGAGTGTTCGTGACCAACGCGAATGCCGGCGATGACGGCGATGACGACGGGCTGGATCACGGCAAAAAAGGGAAGGGCGGAAAGGGCAACAGCCCTGCCAGTCGGATGTCCCGTGGCATGAAAGTGGGCGGGGCGCTGGCGGTGGTCGGTGCCGGCGTTCAGGTGTTGGACACTTACCAGAATGCGACCACTCGCGATGAGAAGGCCGAAGGCTACGGCGAGGCGGCAGGCAGTCTGGCCGGTGGCCTGGCGGGTGCAGCGGCCGGCGCAGCCATTGGTTCGGTCATCCCGCTGCTCGGTACCGCAGTGGGTGGGATGATCGGTGCCTGGCTCGGGGCGTGGGGTGGCGGAGACGTGGGCGCGACCATGGGCAAGGCTTTATTTGGTGGGCCGGACACGCCAATCGTACGCAAAGCACCGCTCGGCATCGTTCCCATGGCCGCCGGCCAGGGGGTTGGCGCGGTCGTGCGCTCGATGGAAAACGCCCCCGCCGCGCCGGTCACGGCGGCGGCATTGATGTCGAGCACCGCGGCTAAGACACCCGAGTGGCCGAAAGTCGATCAGCAATTTACCTTCGCCCCGGCACCGGTTTTTCAGGTGCAGGGTGATGTGAAAGACCCGGCGCAGTTCGTCCAGGAAATGATGCCGTACCTGCGGCGCCAGTTTGACGACTTCGCTCGGGAAGCTCGCGACCGCCAGTTGTTTGATGCGCCCCATGTGGGCTAAGGAAGTGTTATGGCGGATGAAAAGACCTACCTGCAGCACTTGCAGGGCGGGCTCAAGTACATGGTCGACGCCGGTGAAGCCGGGCGCACTGACATCGAGTCGATGACTGGGCCCATGAATGGTGCACTCAATGAAATCAGCGGGGCGGCCGATGCGCTGGAAGGTTTGCCCTTTATCAGCGAAGACCTGAGCGACAAAACCCGGCGTCTGCAGGATGCAATCAACTCGGCGCAGGCCAAGATCGGCAAGGTCGCCAGCTACTACAACCAGACTCAGCGCGCGTTGGCGCAGTTTGATGAGCACTTTTCCGCGTTGACTGAGCAGATCGGCCGGTTTGGCGCGGCATTCAACAAGGTCGCCGGCAAGGCCAATGCCGCGTTGGGCAACATCCTGCCCACGGAATGGTTTGCTGGCGACATGACGCCGATCCCGGACGCGGTGAAGCCGTTCCCGCATCTGCTGATCATCTATCCGCTCAAGACCAACGAGCGGCCGTATTACTTCAACCTGGACACGGCGGCGTTTGACGAGCTGCGCCGGCAGACTTCGTTTCGCTGGGCGGCGCAGGAACGCCTGACCCGGCGCCCGGCGCAGCAGGCCGTGGGGCTGGGTGAGGAGAAAATCACCATCAAGGGCGCGATTTACCCGAGCTTCAAGGGTGGGCTGAAGCAACTGGATACGCTGCGCAGTATCGGCGCCAAGTTGCTGCCACTGAATTTGACCACCGGTTACGGCGAGGTGCTGGGCAACTGGTGCCTGACCAACATCGACGAAGAGCAAAGCGCTTTGCTGCCCGGTGCCATTCCGCGCAAGCAAGGCTTTTCATTGGAGTTTGTCCGTTATGGCGATGACTTGCAGAACAGCTGACGGGGATCTGCTCGACACCCTGTGTCACCACTATTACGGCCACCTGAACCGCAGTGTCGAGGCGGTGCTGGCGGCCAATCAGGGACTGGCCGATGAGCCGCAACCGTTCCGGGCGGGTGTATTGATCACGCTGCCGGATCTGGTGATCGAACCCGACAGCGTGATTTCACTCTGGGATTGATCCCATTAACCAGCCCGCTCAGTGCGGGCTTTTTCTTGCCTGGAGTACCACGATGCAACCGCTGTTTCGTATCGTCGCCGACGGCGCCGACATTACCGCGCTGATCAATGATCGATTGGTTTCGCTGCAGCTTTCCGACCGCCCCGGCATGGCGTCGGATTCGTTTGAGTTGCGCATCGACGACCGTGACGGCGCGGTGTCTCTGCCTGTCCGTGGCGCGAGCATCGAAGTCTACCTGGGTTATGCCGGCGCCGACCTGACGCGCATGGGCCGCTACACCGTGGACGAGGTGGCGGTTTCCGGCCCACCGGACACGCTGGTGATCAGCGGCAAGGCCAGCGACATGCGTGGCAGTGGCAAAACCACGCGTAGCGGCAGTTGGGAGGACGTCAGCCTGGCGCAGATCGTCGGCGACGTGGCCGCGCGCAATGGCTGGCAGCCGTCGTGCCCGGTCGACACCCGGGTGCCGCGCATGGACCAGCTCAATGAATCCGACTTCAACTTCATCACCCGGGTGGCCAAGAAGCACGACTGCACTGCCAAGGTGGCCGACGGAAAGCTGCTGGTCTTGCCGCGACAAGGCGGGCAGAGCGCCAGTGGCAAGGACTTGGGTGTGATCACCTTGCAACGCAATGACGTGACCCGCTGGCAGTTTCGCTTGAGCGACCGCAGCGCGCATCAGGGCGTCAGCACCCAGTACCAGGACCCGGCCAGCGGCGAGCTGCTGATCTCGCACCTGGACAATCCCAACGTGCCCGAGGGCCTGCCGCCGGTGCATACCGATCGCCACATCTATCCGGACCGCACGGCGGCCGACGAAGCGGCCAAGGCGCGTCTGGCCGCGTTCAACCGCTCGACGGCCTCGGTGCGCCTTGACCTGCCGGGGCGGACCGATCTGTTTGCCGAAATCATGGTTGAGACGCATGGCTTCAAGCGCGGCCTCGATGGCGAATACCTGGTGGAGTCGGTGGATCACACCTTCACCCCGTCCGGGTGGACGGTGTCGGTAGAGTGCAATGGGGGCAAGGAGGGCAAGGCCAAGGCCTCCGGCAAGCCGCAAAAAGTCGTGCTTGAAGTGCCGGGTTGATCGCTCGGGTGCATGAGTCGTCCCGAGTCAAAAGTTTCCAAAATTAAAGTAAAAGGAGCGGCCAATCTGGATGCGTCAACATCCAGCCTGGCCACCGTCCCCGCAGATTGTCCCTGCAAGTCCCGCCAAGGCTCCTGCTCTGTGCACAAAGCAGAGCCAGCCTAGCACCTGTTTATTTATACAGTAAAGGTCTTGCTATCCATGTCTACACCCATCATCCCTTGGATGGGCGGCAAACGCCGTCTGGCCGATCGTCTCATCCCACTGTTTCCACCCCACGAATGCTACGTCGAAGTCTTTGCCGGCGGCGCAGCGCTGTATTTCATGCGGCCCCAAGCCGCGCCTGTGGAAGTGCTCAACGACATCAACGGTGACCTGGTGACCTTGTACCGCGTGGTGCAGAACCACCTCGAAGAGTTTGTGCGCCAGTTCAAGTGGGCGCTCAGTTCGCGCCAGGTGTTCGAGTGGCAGAAAATGACCCGCGTCGAAACCCTCACCGACATCCAGCGTGCCGCCCGATTTTTCTACCTGCAGCACCATGCCTTTGCCGGCAAGGTCTCCGGACAGACCTTTGGTACCGCCACCACCACCCCGGCGATCAACCTGCTGCGCATCGAGGAAAACCTCTCGGCCGCCTGGCAACGCCTGTCCGGGACCTACGTCGAAAACCTGCCCTGGTTGGACTGCGCCGAACGCTACGACCGGGCGCATACCTTCCACTACATGGACCCGCCGTACTGGCAGACCGCCGGCTATGGCGTGGATTTTCCGTTTGAGAACTACGAACGCATGGCCGATTTCATGCGCCGCTGCAAGGGCCGGGTGATGGTCAGCATCAACGATCACCCGGATATCCGCCGGGTGTTCGAGGGCTTTCACTTTGAGACGCTGGATATTCGTTACACCACGACCAACCAGCGGCAAGGGAAGGCCGAGGTCAGTGGCGAACTGGTGATCATGAATTGGAAACCGGCTGAGCTAGGAGGGTTGTTCTAGCTCTGAAGGTACCTCGCCATCGGAATGGCTGATAACCTTCAACCATCACCCGTATTGCCTGCACCTGTGTTCCGATACCCCCCCCCATCGGAATGGCTGATAACCTGGTCCACTCAGTCCGCAGACTGCCCGCCTGGTTCCGATACCCCACCATCGGAATGGCTGATAACCTGCCATTGGGGAAGTTCAGCAGCTGGTCCACGTTCCGATACCCCACCATCGGAATGGCTGATAACCTTCGCACGATCGGCGAACGGGTCGGCCTGGAGTTCCGATACCCCACCATCGGAATGGCTGATAACCTGGCGCACGTACCACTCCGGGCGAATGATCAGTTCCGATACCCCACCATCGGAATGGCTGATAACCTCCGCCCGGTCCGCCATTTCTTGCCACGACATGTTCCGATACCCCACCATCGGAATGGCTGATAACCTTCCGGCTGTTGCGGATCGAGCGCCAAGTACGTTCCGATACCCCACCATCGGAATGGCTGATAACCTCGCCCACGAACAGGCCCACGGTGGTCATCAGTTCCGATACCCCACCATCGGAATGGCTGATAACCTGTGTAGGGTTGTGGCGTGCTGTAGTCTTTCGTTCCGATACCCCACCATCGGAATGGCTGATAACCTGGCCAGGTTCAACGCGTCGCTCTGTTCTCGGTTCCGATACCCCACCATCGGAATGGCTGATAACCTACGGCTCTGCGCGTTCATCTGTAACGCAGTGTTCCGATACCCCACCATCGGAATGGCTGATAACCTCGATAAATCCGGCGATGGCTTCGCCGTCTAGTTCCGATACCCCACCATCGGAATGGCTGATAACCTGTCGCGCGTGGCGTGGCTCAAGTCCCTAGCGTTCCGATACCCCACCATCGGAATGGCTGATAACCTGACCGTCTCGGCGTCCCAACATGCCTTCACGTTCCGATACCCCACCATCGGAATGGCTGATAACCTGGCCAGCCACGCCTCCAACAACTTGGTGTAGTTCCGATACCCCACCATCGGAATGGCTGATAACCTGATATCCCACGTTCTACCTTCGACCGTTCTGTTCCGATACCCCACCATCGGAATGGCTGATAACCTCTTGTCGGTACGCGCCTGCTCGTATTCCTCGTTCCGATACCCCACCATCGGAATGGCTGATAACCTCTTAATTTCGCAACCTCTTGCCAAGGTTGCGTTTTTTACTTCAGAACAGCTCGATTTGATTGGGGGCGACAGGCTTTTTCCGGACGCTGTTTTCACCAAAATACTCCTGAGTCATCGCGTACTGCTTATCGGTGACAAGAAAGAACGCTAGTTGCGCTCGCTCGGGTATATTGCAGCGCAAACGTGAAATGCAAGCCTCGGCTGTTGCCAAGCTCGGAAAGTGACGGACATAAAGCGAGTTCTGCAGTTGGATGAAGTTGGCCCGCAGCAATGACTTTCGGAAAACCGTATAGTCGTGTCGAGCTTCTGGGCTTGTCATCGGGCAGTCGTAAACGGCGATTACCCACATGACCCGCCATCCGTTAAAGGCCATCGCTCATACTCCGGTAGCATGATCGTACTTGGATGTCGTCCGGCATGAATTGCATCGAGCGTTTGTACCCAGCTGTCAACCGTGGACTCTATTGCGGCAGGCAGACGGTAGTCGCCTCGTGGCATGGGTAGGACGTCAGCCATGAATTGTGCCAAATGCTTGCGGGTATGCGCATCGAAGGGATGCTGACCATTCACCTCAAGTTGGTGAGCTACCCGCCACTCAATGAGGAAGCGATAAGGCTCTATAAAGTCATCGGCCAAATTGAATGGGTTCTGTTGATTGCAGTGGCCCACGCCCAAGCAACCGTTGAGGCCGGCACAAGCCAAGCTTCGGGCGATCAGTGAGCGCAGGACGGCGTAGCCGAAGTTAAGGCGCACGTTCAGCGGGTCGATAGCCCCCTGTTTATTGCGCTGAAACCCCTCAGGCAATAGGTGCTTCCAGTAGTGGCGGGCGCCTTGACTTTCACATTGGCTGCTGTCATTGGGCTGGACTTTTTCGGCTAGTCGCTCTAGAAACAACGCTCCCTTCTTGCCTAAACTGCGCAGAACGGCGGCTTCTCCCCGTAGACGTGCTTGCACTAATCTTTGCCAGACGATGCCCCGCCATGGCGACTGTTGCAATTTGATCTGCTGGAGCAGTCGCAGTGTTTGACGCATGGGGGCGAGCAGTGGATAGACCTGTGCCAGCGGCTGATGTCGATCATCCATTACCAGCACGATAGCGCCTTCTTGGCTTAGGGTCTGCAGTGTGTGGACCGTTAACGTGATGGCCGGATGGTGGAGGCACAGCACGGCGATATCGGAGGGCAGGACGAAGACGCTTTCCTGCTGAGGTCGGCGGATGCACAGGCGCCCAAGATCAATGCTCAGGTAAGCTTGATGTTCGATGAGCAGTACTCTGTGCTCGGACATCGTTACACTCGCTCAAGTCGATGCGCCTGGTTGAAGGAAACCTTTTTCTTGCCCGAGTTTGCTTCACTGATTTTATCGAAATTGCGGGTGTCCTCGTAGGGGATGAGGAAAATATTGCCTTCGGCTTTGAAATAACCCACAAGGTATTTACGGTTGTCGCGACTGTCGATCACCGTATCCCCCTTGAACAGGCGCGTCGCCTGTTGCTGGTTCTTCATGAAATCGCGGCCCTGTGCTTCGCGCTGAGTGACGAGACGCGCTTGGTGTTTGCCGTTTTCTCCAGTCCTTATCTCTAGGCAAGCATAGCCATCGTTGAGCAGGCACTTTTCGTGATCACCCTGACGGCTTTTGTGAACGATGCGTACGGCATGATCGGCGTAGCCTTGCAAACAACGGACTCGCCAGATTTCGGTGCCGTAGGCGGGGTAGGGTACTGGAGTCGATAGTGCCTGTTTCGGATTCAGCCCGGCAGAAAGGCGCGCCTGGAACGCATCCTGAACCAGTTGGCGCACTTCTGGGCTGGCGATACTCTGGATATTTTTGCGAGTCTTATCTGCGGACTTTTCGTCTGCGAGATGCACCAAATGTTTGCGCCGCGTCAGCTGTGACCGCTCGCTTTCGGCGGGGTAGTGGACGCCATAAGCGTAGTCCTCGAACAGTCGGCCAGCAGGGTTGCGGTCGGGCTTGTGCGTCAGGTTGCACGCGCGAATCATATCCAAAGCCTGACCGCGCAGATTGTGCATAGGTGGCTCAATACACCAGTCACGCCGAACTTTCTCGCCGCAGGCGCGCTTTTTGCTTTCTTCTAAATAGCGCCGAGCCAGAGACACGTACAACTTACGGCTGGTGAGTGCGATGACCAAGGCGTCAATGCCATGGTGACGGTGATCGAAGCGCTTTTCCAGTTTGCGCTCGGTCCTTTCGGCCGGATTGTCCGGTGGATGACCTTCCCACTGTTTCCGAAAGCGCAGAAATTCTTCTGGATGTACGGGATTCCGATCAATGTCCAGAACGGGAAGGTTTTCACCGTAGCGCGTTTCTGCGATGACTGTATCTAGCCGCCATTGATGGCGCAGCAGAGAGGTGAACTCCCCCCGGGAAACAGAGATGAGTGGGGAGATCGTGCGCAACCATTGCGCTGCAGCCTTAGCAATCCAGGATGTCTGGTGCAGCTGGCGGTCCGCGAACCCGGCTATAGACTCGTCGTTCAATACTTCATTTTCATAATCTTTGAGCAGCAGAAGGTGTGCTTTGCGGAAATATCCCATTGCCTTCGCACGGTCTTTGAAATAGTACTTTTTGCCCAGCTCCTGAAATCGGGTGGCGGCGCGTTCTACGGCGGACCAGCGCTCGCTATCGTGGCCAAATGCTTGCCAGGGCGTTTGATCGCCTTTTAAGTGATTGCATCCCGCATGGGCGAGCACCAGTTCACTGCGTTTTCGCCCGATTTGGGTGAGCGAGCGGGGCAGAACGTGTTCTACGTGCGTCATGTTCGAGGTGGCCGCTTCCAGGTTGATGGGATGTGCACAGTAAGGACACCAGTGCCGTTCTTGCTCCTCCCAGAGTTGATAGCGCAGTATTCGGGAGTTACTGGCAATCAACCCGTGCCCTTCAAGTTCGCTGGCGATTTTTCGTCTGGCGAGTTCGTTATTTCGAATGCGGCTTTCCTGCTCATTGCGCAAAGCAACACCCTTGCCGACCTCTCTTGCCATTTCGATGATGATTTCTGCTGGCCTTTCACCTTGCGCGTCAATGCAATGGTTGATGACCTTGCGCAGTTCGCGCAAAGCTCCGTCGACAACATCGTTGCCAGTGCTCGGAGCGGCCTCAAGTCGCTGGCGTAATTTCTGCGGTTGCGTATAAAGATGTGGATAGCAGACCCTTATCGCCGCTTCCTCGTCGACTTCGCCGCGACGCTCAGCCCCTGGACCTTCATCGGGCCACCACGGATCATCGAACCACTCGTTCAGCTTTTCTAGGGCCTTTACCGAGTAGCTACTGCGCCCGCCGTCGAACTTCATAGCGGAAAGCCGATTGAAAATCGGCTGGCCATTGCTATCTGTGCATCGGCGAAGCGCATCAATGAAGCAAACGACTTCCTGCCGGAACCGACGATAGGCGTCAGTGTTGTCAGCCTTGGCGCTGTCTTTGCGGATGTTCCGGTGCCAGTCATCAGGGATCAGTATTTCCGGACCACCCAAATCTGACAGCAGGTTAATGACGGATGTCTGGTCACGAGATGGAAGCGTCATCCATTCGTCGTGCAACCCCAGCGCACGCCAACGGGCAACGGTGCTATTTCCAGGTAAGTGATCCCGACTGCTGCGCTCCAGATTCAAAGTGCGATATCGCGGGTCATTCAACCCGGCATCGTTCAGGGTTTGGTGCAGGCGCTTGAAGCTGACCTTGTTTTCTCCATTGGTAGGGTCATTCAACGTCTGACGCAGTAGGTCTAGTTGCGCTCTGCTCAGGCGTTCAGCCTGTCGTCCACCGCCCCAGCGCAGGTCGTGGAGCGTCTTATGAATTCTGAAGATCTGGGCTGCCATTTGGGCGCGTGGGGCCCGCGGAAGATTGGGTTCCAGTAGGCAGTTACCTACCATATGACCGGGAGATTTCAGCGATCGCTGATAGAACAGTGCCTCATAGAACCATTCCTTGAGTGTTTTTTCGAGATGAGAGCTGTGCAGGATCGGGTGGTATTGGGCTTGGGTTGTCCAAATGTGTTCGAACTCGGCGATTACCATTTCACGTAACGCATAAAGCGGTTCCACCCCTGGCCGCTCGGCTTTGAGCCAGACCGGCAGCCCGTGCTGCTGTCGATGCAACAAATATTCACCCAGAGTTATCTGCTCAAGGCTCTGCTCTTCGGCGACAGCTCGCATTTCCAGGCTCAGCTTGTCACTGGCAGCTTTGACCACGCCGCCTTCCGAGTCGCGAAATCCACCTGAGTAGCCGCGGCGTTTGGCTATTCGCAGCAGTACCAGGACAAACTCGTTAAGCTCAATCTGCTGACGCGCCGCAATGGCTCGCAATGTGCTCAAATCCTGCCAGCGCCCAAGCTTGACTTCGGCTTTGTGTAATCCCAGCAATGGGATCAGATTAGCGATACGGCGCAACCGTCGGGCTCGCCTTTCAACCTGTCTGCGCAACTGACGGGCGTCACGGCGAGCTGCTTTTTTTGGCACTAGCCCTTTCTGTGTGTTTACGACGGGTTCGCTGAAAATGCGCACTGCGTGCCAGTCAATGCAAGAAGGCTGGTTGTTTACAATACGAATGGCAACAGCACCGATGGAGGCAGTGCCCAGGTCGATACCTAATTTGTATGTCATTTTCTTGCCCTGCCATCGCAAGTCACTTATCTTTAAAAGCGTATCAGTTATTCCGATGGTGGGGACTATCGGCAACAAGGCTGAGTACTTCGGTACGAAGCCAACCGATACAAACGGCCACTTCGGTGGCCGTTTTTTATGCGGGTGAGTTACTCGTTTCTGTTGATCGCTGCGAAGGCGCCGCATTGTCGGCGACCTCGGCGGCGGTGCGCGGCTGTACCCGAGTAGAGAGATCCAGAATAGTGGCTTCCAGTGCGAGCTGGTTTTTATGGATCTTGTACAGTAGGGAAGGGAGCTGATCAGTCCTTGGCATCGCGAAACCTCCGTGGAGATTTCAACGTAACAGCCGTTGATCGTAAAAGAGGGTAGAGGCATATGGTCGGCCGGACGCCGGGGGGCCAAAAAGGTGTGGGGACTTTTTCGGGGGGGGGGGGCTATTTTCTGCTTGGCTCTGTTAGGCACCGTTTGCAGCGAGCGCCAGAAGAAGAGCCAGTAAATGCTGGGCTGTGTGCCCATTTTCAAGCATGGGGTGCTAGGGGCAAACGTGGTGCTATTAGCCGTTTATTGCCTTCGCGAAGCGCTGCAGTCGACCCAAAGCGGTCTTGGGGTCTTGAGCAAATTACAGCGCATCAGAATCGTCGTCCTGAGGCCACTCAATTGGCGGGTGAATAGTCTTTGCTAAAAACAATCCTTGCACTGACTGCACACCAGGAAGTGCGGTTAGTAATTTTTTTGCAGCTGCGAAGCTAGCGCCCCGGGTGATGACATCGTCAACCACGAGCACGATTGGTCTCAATGGTTGAACAAGACAAGATTGATCGATTTGAAGGGTTTCGGCTAGTCCTTCTGGAGTCGATCGGCACCCGAAATGCTGTGCATCTCTTGGCTGTGCTTGCACCAGGACTTGTCGGATATCTAGCCCTGGCTGCTTTTGAGCAATGTAGCTAAGCACTTGGACCATGCGGTCGTCATATTCGGGATGTCCGATAGGTTTTGAGCATGGCAAAGGTATAAAGGTGACTTCTGTTGAGCAGACGTCTAGCTTCAGGTTGGAGTTCAGGATTGCCTCTCCCCAATACACCACGGCTCGGCGCTTCCAGCGAAGCTGCGCTTCTGGGGAGTTTGGGCTTTTCTTGAGGTTATGTATCTGCTGGTTTGTATCACTTGCACCATAGCCACCTCCAGCGGTGTATTCACCGTAGTGAAAGCATTTGTCGTCCGCAGATAAATATTTGAAATCTATAGGATCAAGAACGGAGAGACGTATCGGCATTTAGCTCGTCCATGAGATGAGTAACGTTCTTGATCCGAATGGCTCCCAGTTTCTCAAAGCGAGCAGGCCATGTGAGTTCTGGATTTCGAAAGCAGCTGTCGAGAATGAAGAGCTTTCTTCCCTGGGCTAGGGCTGCCCTTGCTTGAACTAGTGTTCCGGACGTATTTCCAGCCTCCACAATGATCGTGGCTTTTGTGAGAGCAGACATGGTCACATTACGAGCTGGAAAAAAAAGTCGATTGGTTCGATAGTTTTGATTTTTGTACCGTAAAAACGGCACTTGAGATATGACCAGGAACCTCTGAGCGATCTCCTCCTGCAGCTCTTTGTTTTCTTTTGGATAATACTCGAGCAGCGGAGTGCCTATGACAGCTATCGTCTTACCCCCGGCAGCGATAGCAGCTGTGTGAGCTGCAGTATCAATTCCTTTCGCCAATCCCGAAACAATGGTGTACCCAGCTTTGGATAGCGAGTGTGCAATTCGACCAGCGTTAAGCGCTCCTTCGGCCGTTGGTTCGCGGGTGCCAACGATTGCTACTGAAGGCGTCTCTACGAGCTCCCAATTTCCTTGGTAGTACAGAACCTCGACAGGGTGGTCCGCATCTCTCAGTTTTTTGGGGTACTCGCCAGCACCGTTAACTCGAATGCCTATGGATCGTAAGCGCTCTGCGCCTACTGTGTCGACTAGGCGATCCCATGTCTGATGGATCACTTCCTCTGGCACGAGCTCCGATGGAACGACACCTGGATTACTCCTAAACAGCTCTGCCAAATTGGCAAACCAAGCACCGTCTCCCATCCAGAGCGACTCGTACGCAGACATCTCGTTCTGCGGAACGATCGGGGTGGATTCAAAAAGATTTGCGAGATTGAAGCTATTCATAGTCATCTGGTATGCGGAGTCAGAGTCTACACGCATGAGGTCTATCCATTGAGTAGGGTGGTGCGTCTCTAGCCGATCTGCCGCTAGGTTTAATAACATCATACGTTGTCACAGCTGCGATGCGAACCGTTCCATCTTTAACCCCTAGGCAAGCGGTCTCATTGAGTGAGGCGTTTCCAGAAGATTCCACATACAAGCCAGAGATTAGACTAGAGAAGGAGAGCATAGCAGTGATCCGAGAGATGGCTTCATGATACTGATTATAGATACAGTATGGGCGGTGAGATGTATTTCCAGGTCACGCTAGTGAGGCGCAAGGGCGTAGCCGGATACATGGCGGTGTGACACCGTGGTCACTCCGGCGTCATCATCACCGCGAGTGTCATCTTGATGAATTCTTCATTTTTATCGATCGTATCCAGGGCGCCGCGTACGTTATCGGCGACGTCTGCGGATCCGCGCTGCTCGACCCAATTCGTGAGCTCCATGATGGCGGCTTCCAAGGCGAGTTGATTTTCGTTGAGCTTGGACAGCAGGGAAGGGAGTAGATCTGAGTTTGGCATCGCGAAACCTCCGTGGAGATTTCAGCGTAGCAGTTGGTGCTGATCGGGGTGGGTAGGGGAAGGGGGCAAAAAGTTGCCATCGTGAGAGGCTGGTTGTGCGCAAAACCTCCGCTGGAGGCCGCGGATTACCGTTTGCGAAATCACAAAAAAGCGGATTCTTTGCTACCCTGAATTGCGCTAGTATTCCTTTTAAAACAGTACCTTAGGTGATTACTGCTCCCAATATGGGGTGCTAGGGGTCGAGTGTTCGAATCACTCCGTCCCGACCATATTTTTCAATGACTTAGGCCAATGTTCACAGCATTGGCCTTTTTCATGTGCGTGACTTTTGCGTGACTTCTCGATTTATCACGCCTGCTTCCTCTTCAAGATTGTCAGGACCGGTCCACGCGAATCGGTTGCTGATACCATGTTCGCAGCTTCCTTCAGGTGCCCGAGCTCAGCGCCCGAGTAGTGACTGGTAATGCTGCCGTTCTTGTGGCCCAGAAGTGCCTTTCGGTCTTCCTCGGTGACGCCTGCTGCGCGTAGCCGACGGCCAAATGTGTGTTTGAGGTCGTGGATCCTTATGGATGCATAACCTCCTGCCAGAGTTTCGCCGCTCTCACCCGTGCCTTCTTCCAAGCCGAGTCATTCATACGGTGCATTGCGCTGCCGTTGTAAGGGAAAATCCATTCCTTGCTCAGGTCGCGCTGCTGGTCAATGATCGACTTGGCCACGTTGTTGAGCACGACCAGACGCTCATCACCGTTTTTCACTCCCGAGCGTTCGTGCCTGCCGCCGAAATCAGCCGGGATCAGAAATACGCTGGTGCCGAGCTCCGGTACCGAAATCTCCCAATCCCATCTCAGCTTGCAAACTTCCTGCTCCCGGGTGCCGGTGTTCACCTTGAACAGTGCCATCGTTTGCAGGTGGGCCGGCAATTCCGCAAATAGAATCGACTGCTCCTGCCATGACATCGGGTACGGCTTGCGGCTCGACTTCTTCTCTTCCAGCTTCGTGAGCATCGGCACGCTATCCAGCCACGGCCTGCGCTCATCGTCTCGCCACTTCCTGGCACACAACGATAAAACCCGAACTACACGCTCGATCGAGATATTCACCGTTCTGTTGCTGACGCCTTTCTTTACCTTGCCGTCCTCGAGCTTCTTGGTCGCCAACCTGTCTTTGATGAACGGCACCAGGGCTTGGTCATCAATGTGGGTCAGCGGCATATCGCCTATGAACGGATCCAGCTGTGAAAGGTGGTGGGCTGATAGCTTGATTGAAGGCTGGTCCTTGAACTCCAGCAGGAAGCGAGTTGCCGCCTCCCGCCAGATCCTGACCTTCTTTACGCCGTACACCTTTTGCTGGCGGATCTGCTCCAGCCGGTAGATCAGGTAGCGTTCCGCTTCTTCCCGGTCACCAGTTCCAGTGCTTTCGTAAAGTCGTTCTCCGTTGATTTTCTTGTCGATATGCCAGATGCCTTTCCTCTCGGAAAGGCCTGTGATCGATTTTCGCGCCATGATTTATCTCCTTTCAGGCGCTCGCTGCGGGGCAATTGTTGCTCCGGGGCGCGTTTTTTATCAATTGCTTTGGCCTCGACATACGCCGTTGCCCAGTCATCCAGCTCCTGCCGGTCGAAGCCGATACCGCGCTCGCCGATGGGGAACTCGCTGACATAAGGGCGCACGGTTTTATCGAATTCAGCGCGGCACATGCCCAGGTAGGTAGGCGCTGCGCCGGCACGGATGAAACGGGGGAGGATGCTTTCGCGCCGGGGCCGGGAGGGCACCTGCGCCAGTTCTGCAGACATAAAAGCTCCATGCCGCGCGTGGCGGCAGAGGGTGGGTGTTTGGAATTCTGATGAAGGGCATGAGGTACGCTTTGAAGGTGAGCTACGGTTTATTGGTTCATCTCGCCAGTTGCGTACACGCTTTCTCCCCTGAGGTGACTGGTGAGGTGAACTCTTACCGCCGCGGCCTCTTGTAGATGAGCCAGAGCATGTAGAGTGGGGCGAAGATCATGGGGTCACCTCACTGGGCTTTTCGGTCAGCTTCCATTTGGTGTTCTTGCTCTGGCTGTGATCGGCCTCGACCAAGCCCTCACGCTTCATCCTTTCCAGTTCCCGATGCATCTCGGGAGTGTCGCGGGCACCGGAGACGTGAAACTTGAACCACCAGGTGGGAAACCAGCCGCGAACACTTTTCTCGTTCTTCCGCATGTACTGGATGATCCGCTCTCGCAAGGTTGCGGCAATTTCTTCAGGCATGACTTCGTCCTCGCCGGCGCTGCTACGCTGGCTTTGATGTGATTTGTTTGGTGGTGGCGAAATGAAAACTGAGGCGCAGGAACTGGTAGGGCTTTCTGGCTTTTACAGCCGGATCAAGTCACCGCAGGCACGAGAGGCATTTTGTTTGCTGCTTGGCTACGCCTCATGCCTGAACGGCTACGAGGTCAAAATCAAACCTCAAGGTGAACTGATGTCTGTTGGCATTTATCAGGATCATGTTTGCCCGTTCGCTTTTACCGTTAACGAACGCTGGTTGCTCTTTTACTTCCGAAAGTCGGCTGTGTTGTCAAAGAGGTACTCAGATGCTGAGCTTCGAAGAGCATTCGACAGTTATAAGGCGGCTCAGGACGATGAATGGACAGTAAGGCTTCGATCTGTTGACGACGTTCGGCGCTTGATCCCTATACTCGCTTTGTCGCTATAGCGGCTAACTTGGAAGGGGGAGGAGGGCTGTACTTTTGTGGGGATTATGCGAAGCTCTGGCCCGTTGCCGGCATCGGGTCAAACCGTTTCCAAGAATTGCATATTACAAATCTTCTTGAGTTCCCAATCTAAGGGTTAGGGGGGTCTTTATGATCAAAACCGTATTGAAGGTTATAGCTGTTGGTGCGTTGTGCCTTGGTGTTGCTGCTTGTTCTACTATTGACGGGCTTCAACCCACTGATAGTGGGGTGACTGTTGAAGTACGAAATAAAACGTACAACGAGGTGTGGAAGTCCTCCGTAAGTGCTATGAGTTCAGGCTTGGCGATTGTTGAAGTAAACAAAAGCGCAGGCGTCATTAAATCCGAAGCCCCCGCCGGGATGGCCACTTGGGGGGAGGTCATCGGTTTGTTCGTCACTCCTGTCTCGCCATCCTCAGATAGCTACTCGGTTCGAATTGTCAGCAAGAAGCGTTCGACGTATCAAATTACCGGTCAGGATTGGGCACCGTCTATCGCTGCTCGCATCCGGGCGGACTTAGACGCAGAGTAATTTACTCATCCTGCAATCTCCATCGATACCAGATCATGGGCATTCACTGTCGCTGGCGAAACACTGGAAGTGCGCCGGCTTGCTCGCGCACAGCTTTCATTCCTGCTTCGTCGTAACCCCAGATGTTGCTGTCGTTGAAACGCTCAGGACCGAGCTAGCCGGGGTGCAGCGACTCGCCGGTGCAGATGTAATCCCGGAACGCCTTGACCACATCCTTTAGCGTGCCGCCGTGAGTGAAGCCGCGCCACCGGCCACCCCACACCGTTTCATGGGTGAAGACTCGCTTTCCGCTGTAGTCGTCGATGAACCAGACCTTGCCGCGATTATCGACTTCAATGCTGGCGTAGCGATTCACAGCCTTGCTGTAGAAGAACCGGCGGCCGTGGTCAGCGATGATCCGGATTACTTGGTTGACCTGCTCGGCTCGCTGGCGCTTCAAGGCGAGTTTGTTTTCTTTGGGCATGGGGCGTCCTCTGCCGGGGCATGCCCGGGCGGTGAAGGGTTGTGAGGGATCAACTACAGTTCAGCGATCAGCCAATGGAGGTGTGTATGGAGTGCTTGGTTTGCGGTATCGAGTCGCAGAGGGTTGAATCTGATCTGGATGGAACAGAGCTCAATTGCCCAGACTGTGGGCACTTTGGTGTGTCGGGAAGCCTCATTGCTACACAGCAGGGAAGGCGTTTTGACGTCGAGCAGACTCGATGGTGGTTAGAGCGGAGGCGTGTAGCGTTTCCAGACCAGCTCCCAGTGATCTCAGGTGCTTCTGTTTTCTGGGGGCTTTGATCAGGCGGCCAGTCGCTGATAGAGCTCGATGATGTCGGCGGCGTTGGCGACGACCAGATCTTCAGCCTCATCCGGGCAAACGCTATTGCCGATCAGTCGGACCTGGTCCGTCTTGTTGATGTCGCGCCATTCTTCGGCACCGGTTGCCGGGTCGACAAACAGGCCTCGATCGATGATGTAGTCCTTGTCGAAGCCCTGGGCTGCCTTCAACTCAGGCGGCTGAAGCATGCGCAGTGTGATGTCCACCAGCACATAACCGCCGACCATCACCAAATCGGCCGGGTCTTTGAAGTGTTCCGGCAGATGTTCGTGCATGAATGCGGCACAGCGGCGAGCGCCTTCCAGCAGTTCTGGTGTCAGTGTGTCCGGTACCTGCACGACCTCGACCAGGGCGATCCGGTCCTTCGTCGGTAGGATGTGCATCGGCTCAGTGAGCGAAATGCCGTCCCTCTCGTTTCCGTAGTACTTCACCAGGTAAGTGTTGACCAGGCGCTGGTTGGCTCTGGATTGGCAAATGGTCGAGATCGGGTCATAAGCTGATCGGCCGTCGCCTTTGTAGAAACCTCCGTTCGCCTGTTCGAAGAATGCCGCCGAGATTGCATGGTGTCCTGTGCTGGTGGCCACCACGCCGAGCGGGTCGGCAACGTCGGCGCCGACCGAACCTTTTCGCAATGTCACCATGTTCGCCGCCGCCATCGCGAAGTGGCCACCCTTCACTTGTGCGACCTGGGTCCGCAGCGGCTCCAGCGCACTGAAGTTGCGCTGCGATGAGCCGTTAGCGCACTCGGTGAGGAACGGCGCAGCTACAGGTTGCACCAGTGCGTGATGTGTACCGCCGGCGCTGATGGTCGATAGTGCCTCGTCGACGCCGTGGGTGCTGGTGTGCGCTTCCGATGTTCCGCGCATCGGGACAATGAACGGCTTCGCGCAGGTCAGCACATGTCGCCAGCAACCCTTGGCCACTCGGCGCATGGTGTTCACCGCCATCGGCTTGTCACGGAAGATTGTGCGGCCCAGGTTACTCCAGTCGATGCACTCGGCTGCGGTGCGCCACGGCAGTTGCTTTGCGGTCGGGGCCTTGTGGCGCTTCGGCGCTGGCCAAACGATCGGCTTGCCGTCGCTGCGCGCCACCAGGTACAGGCGTTTGCGGATCGTAGGGGTGCCAGCGTTGGCCGCGATGCGTTCGCGCCATTCCACGTTGTAGCCGAGGCCGCGCACCAGGCTTTCCACCGGCACGAACTCGCCGATCGAATAGAGGATCTCCGGCATGTCCGGGTGATTGGCGCGGTGCACGGCCAGCGCAATCGGGTTGTGGTTTACCGCTACGTCCGGCTCCCGGTACGCCCGGGCAATTCCGGTGCTTGCACCGCCGCCGCCGGCGAACAGGTCCACCACCAGTTCTTTCTGGAAGGGCAGGCCCATGCTTGACTGGCCGTGGATGAACTGGGGTTTCTTCTGTTGTGCGGACATAGAGGATCCTCGCCGGTATATTTGACGGTTTGAAAAAGGAAGATGAGATGTCGTTTAAAACGGTTGTGGTCGCGTTATCAGGAGCTGCCGGGGTGATTTCCGCCGGGCTTTGGATTTGGTCAGCGCGAGCTCACGTTCCATATGAGCCAGGAACGAATGAGGACGGCTCTCCTATTGGAGTTCTCAGTGATGGCAAGACTGATTTCATCCGCACTTGGAGCAAGCAATCGCGCCTGAGCGCATGGGCAGCAATCGCAGCTGCTGGTGCCGCTGGGTTACAAGCTCTTTCGCTATTTCTCAATGACTGAAGGTTGCTGAAATTTTAAGAGTTACGCGCAGCTGGTAAGGCCGGTCAGGCGCCGTCTTCCGTGACCGGATGCGACGGCGGAAGAGTGTGGGTTTCTGGGGTTGGTCTACGCTTTGAGTTCAATCTCAAGGCCGTTTTCGGCGAACCAATTGGCTCAGGCCACTGCTCGAAAGGACTCATATGAAACTCAATATCATTGCCCTTGGCCTGCTCGCTGTTTTGGCCGGCTGTACAACTGCGGGCCCATATGTCACCAACATCTCGAGCGATGGACGTAATGGTCTGAATATCGAGAAGTGTGCGGTGAAGATGAATGCTTTCATGGGGACTGTTAGCACCACGGAATGTACGACCCAGAACTTGCAGCTCAGTCGAGGTAACTGATTGCAGGAATGATCGCTTAGGATGCGAAGTGCTCGTCGCCCGGGTCTTTGCGCAGCTCCCGCAAACACTCATCTCGAAACATCCGCGCCACGTTTTCGCTTATCTGCACTTTGTGGCGCGGACTTTGAATCGCCTGATATGAAAGTGTCGGCCCGAATGCATGAGCGTTCAGAATCAGGTTCTAAACCGCCTCGTTGATTTCCTCGATGCCGTTCCAAGCCATCAGATCATCAAGCTTCTGCCGGGTACCGGGCCGTAATCGGTGCCGCATCTCCTTCTCGTCGTACTGGATTCGCCTCTCGCTAGCCTTCGCCGAACGCTCTTGTCCACTCTTGGCCATGATCTGCCTCTTCAATTCCGTGGGCCGGTAGATCCAGCCATGTCTGTCGTCGGCGCTGACGCACCTGATTGTTGATTTTTCTCACGGCGGCCCCGGGAACTTGATGTTGTTCTCGCGGGCGATGAGCCAGCTGGCGATGGCTGGACGTGCAAGCAGCTTGGTGACCAGGCGCCAGAGGAAATTGACCATGAGGCATCCTCGGGCACTGGGTGTGGTCAATTGTGGTGACAAACGGTCAGTTCCAACTAATTGCAAAGGTGTTTGCGAGCGGGTGTGAGGAGCCGCATCCTTTGGTTACCGACAAGTCTGAGTGATACCGCATGAAACGACTGACTGAGTGGATAAACCTGTTCGCGGCTGTGATTCGCCTGATCAACGTGATCAGTCGTACGGGCTGGTTTTGAGTAGGCGCCGGCTGGCGTGATTCGTTGAAGTGGGTAGGTTCAGAGCAGTGATATGACGCAAAGGAGTTGCAGCATGGCTTTCAAGAAACGACCTACTAGAGCTGAACGGCAGAAGCAGAGAAATCCGTTCAAAGAGATTGCGGAGTTGCTTGAAGCAACACCTGTCGAGTATCGAGCCAAGCTTTACGAGAAGCTTGAGCGCGAGCGAATTGCAGAGTCCATGGAGAAGTCCGGAAAGAAAAAGCGTGGGGGTTGGCCATTTGTTTCTGGCAGCTTTGAAGGCGGCTCTCGTAAGTAGCAGCGACGTTCCTCGTGACCGGATGCGATAGTGGCAATTTGAGGTTGGGTTTGGTATTACGGTTGGCCGGCACGGGGTCGGGACAGGAGGAGGATCGATGCTTCATTGAAGTTTCAGGGATGCTTACAAAGGGCGCGTATTCACAATTTATTTTGATAGTTATCCGAACGGCTTTACCGCAAGGCTCGAAATCGAAGGACTTCCGCCGCGAGAGTACAGCGACAGGATTTGGGTTGATCGCGAACAGGCCAAGACCGACGTCAGCAATGACGCGCGAGCAATGATTGATGGCTTGATAGGTTAATCACGGCAAATCCTCAGCTCTTCGCGCTTGTAGGCGAGTTCCAATTTCCGCGACACGTTTTCGCTAATCGTAACTTCGTGACGTGGCGGAGCCAGCAGCGGTGCGGACTTTTGAGGCCCTAATGCATGAAGATGATGAATCATCAGCGTGATCGCCTCGCCCTGTTCCTCGATGCCGCTCCAGGCCATCAGATCAGCCAGTGCCTGTCGGGTGCCAGCCATGCAATGCAGCCGGATTTCTTCCTCGCCACGAGTCTTTCGCTTCGCCGCAGTCTTGGCTGACCGGTCTTTCTGGGTTGCTGCCATGATCCGCCTCTTCAATTCCGTGGGCCGGTAGATCCAGCCATGTCTGTCGTCGGCGCTGGCGCACCTGGTTGTTGATTCGTTTCATGCTGCGACCTTCACCTGATGCCAGGCGCCGGCTGCGTAGAACAGCTTCGCGGCCTGAGCCTCTTCGAGCGAAACCTCTGCAGGGATGGCAACCCATCCGGACGCAACCAGGTGATTCGGGTTGCAGCTGTTTCGCAGCTCCAGGTAGTAATGCTCGATGGCATCCGTCAGGCGCTCCACTTTGTAGGTTCCCTCCGGCGATATCTCCACTGACTTCACGTACTCGACGCCGCGTTCGTCTCGACACATGGCGCTGATGTAGATCGTCCATCGATAGGCGAAGTCGAAAATCGCGTTGGCGATCGCCAGACTCCGGATCTGTCGGCAGCTCTTCCAGTTCGCCATGATCTGCGCGCCGCTGTCGGTGTTTGACTTGGCCTTCTGAATGGCATGAAAAAGCCCGCGAGTGACGGGCTTTTTCGCATTGGCGGATTACAGCGAGTCGTTTGTTTGTTTTTTCAGCTCCGCAGTGCATTCTGGGCTGTTATTAAAGGTGTACTCCACTACGAAGTAGCCCTTATCCCTGGAAAGCGCTCGTGCATCAATTGAAATGCTGTTGATGTAATTCTTGATACCGGGCCCCTTCCATTCTGCAGCTAAAGTTCGATCCTGCTTGTAAAGTCCAGTCATCCAATCATTTGAGTCTTTCCAAATGCTGCTCGGCATCAAAAAGTCATAGGTCTTTGGCTTTCCGTAGATAGCGGTCAGGGCTTCCTTCATGGTGTCATAGCCCGCTTGCAACTGATGCCCGAAGTCATTCGTTTGGATTGTCTTGCCTATCGCCCTAACAACGCAAAGGCCGACTGTTGGGGATATGACCAGACCATATTGTTCAAAAGCATCGTTAGGCTTGGGGGCCCTATCGATCAAGTAAAGGTTTTCAGATTCTTTGACGAGCCTTGGGGTTTCTCCTGTCATTTTTTCAATGACATCTCCATTTATGCCCGCCTCAAATCCAAGCGGTCCAGATCCTGGTGGCATAAGATCAGGTTTTGCCGGTGCCTGGGATGGGGAAGCCGAGGTGGTCGGAACTGCGCTCAGCGTAGATGACGGAAGTGCAGATGCACGAATAGGATTTAAGCCATATTTTGCCACTAGGTACTGCTGCTCTAGCATCGCGAGGGTCTGCTCACTCGTCGCTATGGTGGAGAGCTTCAGCGCTTGGATAAGCCCGCCGCTGTATTGGGCTGCCTCGACTTTCGCTGAGGTTATGGCAGACTTAGTTTTGGTGATTTCAGTCGCGAGCTTACTTGCCGCCTCTTCGTCAGGCTTGGAGGCCGTCGTTTCTATTTTCACACTACCTTGCGACTGGACAGCCAAGATGCGCTGCTCCAGCAAGGCCTGATTGATTTTGAGGATCTCGACTCGAGTCGAAATGAGATCTTTAATCAGTCCGCCACTGTACGCGGACGCCGATTTACCGGCCTCATCAATACTCTGCTTAGTCTGGCTCAGTTCGGCCTCGAGTCGTGATACGTAAGCCTTCTGCTCCGGAGTGAGGTCTTTCTCCATGCAGCCCTGAAGCATGGTAACCGCGAGAATACATACAACGAATCCACGTGCGCGCAATTCGCAACCCTCCTTAGATGAGCTGCCAGTCTACCACTACGGCCGAATGCCATCATTCATGCTGCAAGTAGTTCGCTCAGTGGCGGGTTGTTTGTGATGGAGCGTTGATCCGTCAGTTGAGGTCAGCATAGACCGCGCGGGTACCACCGGTCTTACTTCCGCATAGCATCAGCTCGGCTGGACGCATCACTCCACTAGTGCTTGCCGTCCTTCTGCATCAGCCAGGGGCTGGAGAATTCGTGAAAATGGCGCGGTTCGGGTGTGCCGTGGCTTTACGAACAATACCATCCATAGAGCGCGACTGGTTCTGCTCACGACTTGCTTTCGATGTAGGCATCAGTGAAAAAAGAGCAGCCGCATCGAATGCGTCAACATCCAGGCTGACCACCATCCCCCAGCCTGTCCCTCCAAGTCCCGCCAAGGCTCCTATAGATACATTTTTGATGATTATTGATTTTCTAATCCCCCCTTCATCCGCTTTAAATGCGCCTTGAGGAAGGTAAGCAAAGACATGTCCTGCCGTTCGCTTTGACGCAAGCTTCAAACGCCGCCAAATCCGCATCTGCAGAATCTGCTCCTCCTCACCTTGCGTACTGTTCTCCCCACACCTTCAACCGGGACACACAGACGAAAGTTCACACGCCGCATTTCGGTTTTCCAGGTTCGAGACTGGGTTAAACCGCAAAAAGGAGGGATGCCAGGATGCTGATAAAAATCGAAAAAGCGAGGACACCGCAAGACTGGAATGTCTGGATGAACGCGTGGTGCGTCACGTTTCGCAGCTATGCCGAAGCCCTGGCGTTCGTGAACAGACTGGAAGGCAGGATAAATGCCCCACACCTGTTGCCTGTCAGCGAAGACAGGCTTGTATTGGAACGGTAAACCCCCGACAAATGCCGGGGGATCTGCGCGAGTTGGCGCGGGTTCTATTTCGATACCACGATGCCTGCTGGCTTCCAGGTGCCTTCGCCAGCCGGCAGGACTGAAGGCGGCGTCTCCTTGGGCCAATAGAGGCGCATCACCAGGTAAATCGGGCCGTCGGGGGCGGGCAGCCAGTTGCCTTCCAGCGCCTTGCCGGGCGACTTCTGTTGGATGTAGAGGGTCAGCGATCCGTCGGTATTCTTCTTCATGCCGGGCAGCATGGGCGAGTTCAGTAGATAGCGGTCGATCGGGTTCTTGATAAGGAGCTGTGTTTTGCCGTCGTACATCGTCACCGACCAGAAGGCGTTCACTGGAGGCAGTTGCCCCGCCGGGAAGGTGAGTGTGTAGTTATGCTTGCTGCCATCCAGTGGCTCGCCGGTCGCGGTTGTGCGGGTGATGGGGTAAGTGGCTTCGACGGCATCGTTGCCGTAAATACCGCCTTTGGCCGCCGCCGCGCGCTTCAACCAGTCGCCATTGTAGAAATGGCGGTCGCCAAAGTACGAGCCGATGCCCCAGCCATTGACGTTCTTGAGTCCGCCGGACAACCACTTGTCCACCTTCTCGTCACCTTCCTTCATGCCCAGCAGGACAGCGGCCTTGTGTTCGAGCGAGAGGTCCTGGAGCTTGAAGCTCTTGCCCGGTCCAATGCCGATTTTCGCGATTCGAGCCCGAATTTCCCGGTCTTCCGGTGTTGGCGGTACATACTGGAGCGCGGCATCAAGATACTCGAAGAAGTTCTCCTTGATCCCCTTAGTGGTGCTTGGAGGGAAATTGATAACTGGCGATGCAGGCGCCGCCGGTTGTTTCAAAAACGCCGACAGCGGTTGGGCTTTGTAGCCGGACTGCACCTTGACCACATTCGGCATGTCCTTGGGATTGAAGAGCTGGGTTCGGTAGCCAGCGACCGTGAAGGGCGTTGTCGAATGGAATACTTTGCTGATGCCGGGTGGTGTGGAGCCCTTCCAGTCAGGCCCGACCACCATGTAGTTACCCGGGCCGTTCCCCGTGGTGCGGCTGCCGATGTAGCCGTAGTTGTAGGTGTTGCCGTCGATCAGTTGCACCGAGTAATAACGTTTCTTTTCCACGGCGGGCACTGTGAGCACCATGGGCTCGGCGCGCAGATCCAGCCAGAGGAACGAATAGGGCGTATCGCTGTTGGGCGTGACGATGGCCGTATCCTGGTAAGTGAAGACACGGGGTTCGTTCTTGATCTGGTTGAAGGGGGCCTTGAACTGCGGGCCGCTTTTGTCCACGGCGTACTCATACATCACCGCATAGTTCATTACGATCGGCAGTCCGTAAATGAAGGCTTCCTCGGCGATGGCCTTCGTTTCCGTGAGGCTGGGCGCGGCGATGCCTTTGGCTGCATCGGCTTTCTCGGCCTGGGCCACGGGGTCGTTCTTGCTGGCACAGCCTGATACAAGCGCCACCGAAGTGGCAGCGATGGCGATCCATTTTATGCATGAATATTCCGGTTTCATCCTTTGTCGCTCCTGACCAAATCATCTTTGCCCTGGATGTCTTGATCAGCGATTGAACACGTCGAGACTCCAGCTGGTTTACTGCCGTATCTGAGCGTAGGTCATGAAGCAAACCCCCGCTATTGACTGGGGGGCAGCCAATGTTGGGGGCAAACTTCTTCAGTTGGGGCAAGCAGACAACGGAATCGAAGTGGCGACTAATGAGGGGCGTCAGCTGGTTTCTTTTCCGGAACGATGAAACGCACTGTCGTACTGGTAAGGATCTTGTGAGTCGGGTCGGCCACTTCAAGAAGAACCTGGTGAGTGCCGGGGGGCAGTCCGACCAGGATAATCGGGTCTTCACTGGTGTGCGCCCATGTACCTTTCCAGTCGTCGACGGTCACGTGAAGGTGCCCGAGACGGGGTGATACATCAGCCGCTGCTTTACCAAATACCGGCATGATCCTCGCGTGCTCTGTGCGGTATTGGATAATGACGACTCCGCGGGCAAGAGGCTCGGCAAGCGGCGGCTCGGCAATGAGTCTTGGCGCCGTCTCGGATTCCAGGGGAAGTATTGCCGGTGGGTGATAGGCGTCTGCTGTTCCTTCACCGCGCGCGGCTGCGCAAAAGAACACCGCCAAAACAAAGGCCAATGGATTTCTGAGAGAGAGGGACATGGTGTTTTTCTCCCGAGTGATCTCATTCAAGCCTAGATCAAACCGAGTATTGCCCCCGTGTGTATTTGAAATCTGAATCGGCTGCTTGTTTCATCGACCGGTTGAGCCCACAGGTGGCTGCAGCCCTTCGCGACAGATAGCAGCGCGTCGAATGCAGAGCGCTCAGCTTCTATATTTCAGCGCCTCCACAAACGCAGAAAAGGCGGGAGATGCCTGGCGTCTGTTGGGGTAATACAAATGGTAGCCCTGAAACTCAGGGCACCAGTCGGCCAAGACTTCTTTGAGTCGGCCGTCGGCCAGATACGGTGCTACCAATTCCTCTGGTACATAGGCCAGGCCAACGCCATCAACGGCGGCATTGAGAACATGCATGATGCTGTTGAACACAAGTTGTCCATCTGCCTTGACTGTAAAAGCCTGGCCATTTCTTTCAAATTCCCATGCGTAGATCACACCTGATGGTCTATGTCGGATATTCACGCAGTCATGCCCGGTCAACTCATGGGGGGTTGTGGGTGCCGGGTTGCGTTCGAAGTATTCTGGAGAACCCACTACTGCCAACCGCCAATCCGGCCCTATGCGAACGGCGATCATGTCCTTGCTGATCGATTCGCCCAGGCGAATACCCGCATCAAATCGCTCCTCGACCACGTTGGTGAACCCATAGTCGACGTAGAACTCCAGTGTGATATCCGGGTAGCTCTTCAGGAAGCTTGCAAGCATCGGCCGAATGCACAACTCAATCTGATCGTCAGTACAGGAAATACGAATCGTGCCACTGGGCTTGTCCCGCAGTTCGCCCAGCGCTTCAAGCTCGGCGGTGATCTGGTCAAAAAGCGGGGCGATCGAGCGCATCAACCTTTCTCCCGCCTCTGTGGGCGACACATTGCGCGTCGTGCGGGCCAGCAGCCGTATCCCCAGTCTTTGTTCAAGTGCCCGGATCGTATGACTCAGCGCAGAAGGCGTAACGCCCAGTTTGGCGGCGGCCTTGGTAAAGCTTTGGTCGCGTGCCACCGCCAGAAAAGCCTGGAGATCGTTGACTTTGGTATTGGCCATTGCTGAATTTTTCTCAAAACCACATGAAGATTATCCTTACTAATCAAGATATCTCGAATCCGTCAAGCTCTGTCACCTATCTGGAACGGAGTGCTGATGATGAGCGAGACACCTTTAACCCTTCTTGAAGCTACAGAAGCCTTGCTCCCTCGAGGGCTTGATCGACGTGAGTTCGTGAAGGCCACCGGCGTTAGCATTGCGGCTCTTGGCGTCCTTTCGGGCGCAGTCGGCCCCGCCTTTGCAGCTGACTCAAAAAGTGCAGGCAGCCCGCCGGAAGGTGCCGACAACTTTTACAAAAGCGCCAAGGTCACCGTGCAAAAGGTGACCTTCAAGAACTCATACAATCTTCAAATTGTGGGCAATCTTGTAACGCCCAAGAATCTGGCTGCAAACGCTAAAGCGCCTGCAATTATCGTCGGTCATCCCATGGGCGCAGTCAAAGAGCAAAGCTCCATGCTCTATGCACAAAAGCTGGCGGAACAAGGCTTCGTCACGCTCGCGATTGACTTGCCTTTCTGGGGAGAGAGTGAGGGCCTGCCTCGAAACCAGGTCGCCCCCGAAATGTACGCCGACGCGTTCAGCGCTGCAGTTGACTACCTGGGTACGCGGGATTTCATTGATCGCAAGCGTATTGGCGTACTGGGTATCTGTGGCAGCGGTGGCTTTGCCATCAGTGCGGCCAAGATGGATTCTCGTTTGAAAGCCGTGGCCACTGTCAGCATGTACGACATGGGGGCTGTCACTCGTCATGGTCTGGGGCACTCAGTGACTGCCGAGCAACGCCAGGCCATGCTCGTCAAAGCCGCCGAGCAACGCTACGGCGAGTTCTCTACCGGGCAAATGCATTTCCTCAACTATTTGCCAGTGCAGCCTGGTAAAGATGCAGACCCGGTCACACGTGAATTCTGGGACTTCTACCGTACGCCACGCGGTATCCATATCCCTCATGGCAGAACGTTGGAGCTGACCCAAAACCGCGCCTTGACCAGTGAGGTCCGGTTCGTGAATTTCTATCCATTCAACGATATCGAGACGATTTCCCCGCGACCGCTGCTGTTCATCGCTGGCGATCGGGCGCACTCCAGAGAGTTCAGCGAGGAGGCCTACCAACGTGCCGCCGAACCTAAGGAACTGGCCTGGGTTCCCGGCGCGGGGCACGTCGATCTGTACGACCGCGTGAACTTGATTCCCTGGACCAGACTCACCGCCTTTTTTACCCGGCATCTGACGGTGGTTGGCTAAAAGACCTGTGTTTCAGCCAACCACTATTTGATGAGAGGTTTTTAATGACGACTCAAGTATTCGACTCCCCGGCTGGTGATGCCCTCGGCACGCCGGGGGCTGGGGAACTGCAGGCTTACTGGAGTGGCATCTTTGCGATGACACTGTGCGTATTCGCACTCATCGCCTCGGAGTTCATGCCTGTCAGTTTGCTCACACCGATTGCATTGGATCTGCAAATCAGTGAAGGACTGGCCGGGTATGGGATCGCCATCTCCGGCGCCTTCGCGGTGCTGATAAGCCTTTCGATTTCCAGGCTTGCTGGCTCAATGGACCGCAAGACGCTGTTGCTGCTACTGACCGGGATTATGTGTGTGTCGGGGTTGGTGGTCGGTCTGGCGCCAAACTATACGGTGTACATGATGGGGCGTGCGCTGATCGGTGTGGTGATCGGCGGATTCTGGTCGATGTCGGCGGCAATGGCCATGCGCCTGGTACCGTCCTGTAGCGTGCCCAAGGCTCTGGCAATCTTCAACGGCGGCAATGCTTTGGCAACCGTAGTGGCCGCACCACTGGGAAGCTATCTGGGCAGCGTCATGGGTTGGCGGGGGGCTTTTTTCTGCCTTGTTCCGGTAGCGATCATCGCGTTGATCTGGCAGTGGATCAGCCTGCCAGCCATGAAGGCGGCGCCGCGCAAAGCGGGCGCGGGCAATGTCTTTCGATTGTTCAAGAGCCCATTGGTCAGTTTCGGCATGTTGAGTGTGGGCACTTTCTTCATGGGGCAGTTTGTATTGTTCACCTATCTGCGCCCGTTCCTGGAGACCGTCACCGGTGTAGATGTCTCCATGTTGTCGATGATCCTGCTGGTCATCGGTGTGGCGGGTGTCGTCGGAAACATTCTGATCGGCACTTTCCTGAAAGTCGGCATGTACCGCGTCCTGGTCTGCATTCCACTGTTGATGGCCGCCATTGCACTTTCCTTGATTGTCCTTGGCGGCGGAGTCGTGGCAGCTTTTGTATTGCTGGGGCTGTGGGGCCTGGCCGCGACAGCCGCACCTGTGGGGTGGTGGTCGTGGTTGGCCAAGGTGTTGCCCGGGGATGCTGAAGCGGGTGGCGGCCTGATGGTGGCGGTCATTCAGCTATCCATTGCGCTGGGCTCTACCCTCGGCGGGCTGCTGTTCGACGGGAGCGGTTATCGCATGACATTTCTTGCAAGCGCTATCTTGCTGGTACTTGCGGCAGTGACGACCTTTTTCACATCGCGAAACCAGGGTTAACAGAAGGCAGATGCCAAGAAGCTGTTTCGTAGCTCAAGGATCTGGGTGGTTCAGCCCCAAATATAGGGTGAGCGAACCCCGTGATGGGGAATTTTTTACCACCCGAATAGACCGTTTCAGTGCAATCGCTGGGCCCGGCTTTGCCCATGCCAAATGGCTTGGATTTTGCTCAGGTACTCATACTGAAGCATTCACTGAATGCGGTATCCGGAGATTCGAGCCATGTGGGCAAAAACTCTGCTTCTCGGCGTCATGTTTGGAATCGGGATCGTTACCAGCGGCTTGGCTACGAGCATGATCCTGTTTTGGTACGAGTTGTGTTAACCCCCCATCCCCGCTTCTTCATGATCCCTGGTGGCGGCGGTTGCGATGGTCTATGCCTGGATTCCCATCTCCCCCTGTGCAGCTTGTAACGCTCGCTCTTCGGTCAGTGGCGTTAAAGTTGGCTGCGCATTGCTGGCGTGCATGTAAAGAAAGTAGTGCCCTGTATCGTCCAACAATATCCGGTGCAGTTCTGATGGCCGAAAGTTGTTACCGATATGAATACGTTCCTTGATGATCTCGAAAGTCCTGATCCCATGCTGTCGCATTGCAGTTTCAAAGGCTTCGTAAAGACTTTCTCTGCGGCGTCGGTTGTTTCGAGCATTTAGCTTGAAAAAAACCACCATCAGCACGGCATAGCTGATAAGGAGTAGCACAATGGCGCTAGGGCGCATGCGTGGAGCTCCATGTCCTCTCAATCGCTGTGCCTTTCAGTGTAGGCGCGTTCCGGGTGAAATCTTCAGCTCATCCCAAGGTCATGGAGCGTGCTGCCGTTGAGTCAGGTCGCGCGCGCCAGGATCGCCTGCGCACGGCCTATGACAGGCGCATCGACCATTTGCCCATCGAGCACGAACACGCCTTCACCCGATCGGGCAGCGTCCATGATGCGTTGTGCCCAGAGCAGTTCCTCCAGACCGGGTTTCAGCGCTTGATGGATAATCGCCACTTGGCTCGGATGGATACATAGCGCGCCACCAAATCCCATGTCGCGGGCAAACTGAACGGTGCTGTGCAGGCCGACGGTGTCTTGTATAGCCGGGAATACCCCATCCAGCGCCGGAGCAAGACCGGCCACCCGAGTCGCGAGCAGTACTGCGTATCGAGCGTGACTCAGAAACTCTTTGGCGGCAGGGCTGCCGGTGGTCAAATTCAGGTCCAGGCCCAGGTCCAGGCTTCCGAATGACAAGCGCTCAACGCCCTGGGCCCGGGCAATCGCTTGGAGTTCGGCCAGGCCCCTGGCGCTTTCGATGATGGGCCAGATCGATTTTTGGGTCTTGGCAGCCGTGAGGACGTGCTCCGCGCTTTCCGCTTTGGGCAGCAAAATGCCGATCACGCCAGCGTGTCGTCGACAAAGCTTCAGATCCGCCGCGTGGGCCCAGTGGTCCGGAGCATTGACTCGTACCAGAATCCGGGCTTGCGGATGGTCACTCAAGAAGCACTCCAGGTTATCCCTCGCCTGGTCCTTTAGGTTCTCCTGCACGGCATCTTCCAGATCGACAATGACCCGGTCCGCACCGGTAGCGATGGCTTTGGGTATGCGCTCCGGACGCGTGGCCGGGACAAACAGCGCGGAGCGGACAATGGAGGTATTCATGGTGTTTCTCCCAAGCTGAACTCGACTTCGCCGATCTGCGCCGTACCGTCCTGATTGCCTGCCCAGAGCTGTGCCTTGCCGCTATCGATCAGGCGTCCGCCGACCTCGAAAGGCTGAGGCGAAATCAAGGGACGGACGCCTCGGAAGGTGAAGCGCTTCAAGCGCGCGTTCGGGTGCGCTTTGGTAAACGCGCGCAAATTCAGCGTGGCGATCAGGGGACCATGCACCACCAAACCCGGGTAACCCTCGGTCTGCGTGACGTATGGCCAGTCGTAGTGAATCCGGTGGCCATTGAAGGTGACGGCCGAGTAACGGAACAGCAAGGTCGGGGAGGGGACGACCAGGTCCCGCCATTGGCCTTGCGGGATCGCTTCGGTGCCGCTCAGTTTGGGTGGAGTGGGCTCGCGGTAGACGATGTCCTGCTCATCCTGCAGGGCACGTTTGCCGTCCTGAAAATACTCATGGCGCACCGTGACGAACAACAAGGAACCCGTGCGCCCGTGCTTCTCTTCGACGTTGAGAATGGTTGACACGCAGGTCACGTCAGCCTCCACCGTCAACGGCTGGTAAAACTCGAGTCGACTGCCCGCCCACATGCGGTTGCGATTGTGGGCGGGGGGCAGGAATCCCCCGAGCGCCGGATGACCGTCCGGACCCAGTTCATCGGCGGTAACCGGTTCCTGAAAAAACGCCCAGTGCCACAAAGGCGGCAGCGATTCACCCGACCGGGGTGCCGGCTCGTCCAACGTCGCGGCGATACGTTTGACCAAGGTAAAACTGATCCGGTCCTGGCTTTCCTGGCGACGTCCAATCCAGGCTGAAAAATCGGAACTGCTCATATTTATCGCTCCTGTCGGTCGGTAATCAGTCCAGGGCGGCCATTTCTGGAATCGCTTCAAACAAGTCCGCCACCAGGCCGTAATCGGCCACCTGGAAGATCGGCGCTTCTTCGTCCTTGTTGATCGCAACGATCACTTTGGAGTCTTTCATGCCGGCCAGGTGCTGGATCGCGCCGGAGATACCGACCGCGATGTACAGCTGTGGCGCAACGATCTTGCCGGTCTGACCGACCTGCATGTCGTTCGGAACAAAACCTGCGTCGACCGCAGCGCGGGAAGCGCCCACAGCAGCGCCCAGCTTGTCGGCCAGGGCGTACAGGTGCTTGAAGTTGTCGCCGTTCTGCATGCCACGGCCGCCGGAAACGACGATCTTGGCAGCGGTCAGTTCCGGACGATCGGACTTGGCCAGCTCTTCGCCGACGAAGCTGGAGATACCAGCGTCGTGGGCAGCAGCAACCGCTTCAACAGCAGCCGAACCACCAACAGCTGCAACCGGGTCGAAACCGGTGGCACGCACGGTGATCACTTTCACTGCAGCGTTCGATTGAACGGTAGCGATGGCGTTGCCGGCATAGATCGGACGCTTGAAGGTATCAGCGCTTTCTACCGAGATGATCTCGGAGATCTGGTCAACGTCCAGTGCAGCGGCAACGCGCGGCAGGATGTTTTTGCCGTTGGAAGTGGCGGCAGCCAGGATGTGGCTGTAGCCCGCAGCCCCTGCTTCTTGAACGAGAGCAGCGACCAGCGGCGCAACGTTTTCCGGCAGCTGGTGAGCGTAGGCGGCGTTGTCGGCCACCAGCACTTTAGCCACGCCAGCGACTTTCGCCGCGGCTTCAGCCACACCACCAACGGATGCGCCGGCCACCAGCACGTGGATCTCACCACCGATTTTGGCGGCGGCAGTCACAGTGTTCAGCGTGGCCGGAGCCAGCACTTTGTTGTCGTGTTCGGCGATTACCAAGATAGTCATGATTAGATTACCTTCGCTTCGTTTTTCAGTTTCTCGACCAGTTCAGCCACCGACTTGACCTTGATACCCGCGCTGCGTGCAGCTGGCGCTTCGACTTTCAGGGTCTTGTTGGTGGAGGCGGTGGAAACGCCCAAAGCGTCCGCAGTCACTACTTCGAGAGGCTTCTTCTTGGCTTTCATGATGTTTGGCAGAGACGCGTAGCGCGGCTCGTTCAAACGCAGGTCAGTGGTGACGATGGCCGGCAGTTTCAGGGAAACTGTCTGCGCGCCGCCGTCGATTTCGCGAGTCACGGCAACGCTGTCGCCGCTGATTTCGACTTTCGAAGCGAACGTGCCCTGACCGTAGCCGCTCAATGCAGCGAGCATCTGGCCAGTCTGGTTGTTGTCGCTGTCGATGGCTTGCTTGCCAAGGATCACCAGCCGGGGCTGCTCCTTGTCGACTACGGCCTTCAGCAGCTTGGCAACGGCCAGGGAAGTCAGGTCTTCGGCGATTTCTACGAGGATGGCGCGGTCGGCACCCAGGGCCAGCGCGGTGCGCAGTTGCTCTTGAGCGGTGGACGGGCCGACGGAGACGACGACGATTTCAGTCGCTATACCCTTCTCCTTCAGGCGTACGGCTTCTTCCACGGCGATCTCGCAGAACGGGTTCATCGCCATCTTGACGTTGGCAAGGTCGACGCCGGAACTGTCCGCTTTCACGCGAACTTTCACGTTGTAATCGACCACTCGTTTCACAGCAACCAGGATCTTCATTGGGCAGTGTTCTCTCGAAAAACTTTGATCGTTGCAGTCAGACGGCACCGGCGGCACGCATTTGTTCAATGCGCTCGGCCCCCAGTCCCAGCTCCTTGAGCAGATCTTCGGTGTGTTGGCCAAGGCCCGGCACGGCCTCCATACGAGGTTCGAACGCACTATTACTGCCGGGCGGGACCAGGCTCGGAATGGGGCCGGCAGAGGTTTCGACTACTCGCCAACGGTCACGGGCCTGAAGCTGCGGATGGTCCCAGACACCTTGCATGTCGTTCACCCGGGCGTTAGCGATTTGCGCATGGTCCAGGCGATCGATCACCGCATCGAAGTTGAGCGTGGAGAACGATTCAATGATCAGTTCCCGGAGCGCGTTGCGGTTCTCGACGCGTTTGAAGTTGGCCGAAAAACGCGGGTCTTGGGCCAACTCGGGCGCAAGCAGCACCTTCTCGCAAAACAGCTGCCATTCACGCTCGTTCTGCAATCCCAGCATCACCGTGGTGCCGTCACCGACAGGGAAGGGGCCGTAGGGGTAAATGGTGGCGTGCGCAGCGCCGGCGCGAGGGGGCGGCGGAGCTCCGTCGTAGGCGTAGTACATCGGGTAGTTCATCCACTCGACCAGACTTTCGAGCATCGAAACATCGAGGTGGCTGCCTTCACCGGTGCGTTCACGCAACAACAGCGCAGACAGGATGCCGGTGTAGGCGTACATGCCGGCCGCGATATCGGCAATTGAACAACCGGCCTTGGCCATTTCTTCCTCACCCTGGCCGCCGGTGACCGACAGGAATCCGCCCTCACTCTGGATCAGCAGGTCGTAGGCTTTCTTCTTCTCATAGGGGCCACCGGCGCCATAGCCTGAAATGTCGCAGACGATCAGGCGCGGAAAACGCCGGTGCAGCACCTCAAATGACAGCCCCATACGCGCGGCCGCACCGGGTGCCAGGTTCTGCACGAGCACATCGGCGGTGCCCAGCAAACGGTCCAGTACGTCAGTGGCCGAATCTTGCTTCAGGTCCAGGGTCAGGCTTTCTTTCGAACGATTGGTCCAGACAAAGTGCGAGGCCAGACCGTTGACACGTTGATCGTAGCCCCGGGCGAAATCGCCTGTGCCTGGACGTTCGACCTTGATCACCCGGGCACCGAGATCGGCCAGTTGTCGGGTACAGAAGGGCGCTGCAATAGCATGCTCGAGGCTGACGACGGTCATGCCATCGAGCGGACGGAGGCCTTTGGGCTGGCTCATGAGGGTATCTCTCTTGTTATTAGAAAGAGCGCGGCAGCTCGAGCAGGTGTTCGGCAACGTAGGACAGGATCAGGTTGGTAGAGATGGGCGCTACCTGATACAGACGGGTTTCGCGGAATTTGCGCTCGACGTCGTATTCGCAGGCAAAGCCGAATCCGCCGTGGGTTTGCAAGCAGGCGTTAGCCGCTTCCCAGGACGCTTTCGCCGCCAGGTACTTGGCCATGTTGGCGCTGGCCCCGGCATTGATGCCGCTGTCGTATTCCTCGCAGGCACGCCAGCGCATCAGGTCAGCCGCCTCGATTTCGATGTGGGCTTCGGCGATGGGGAATTGCACACCCTGGTTCTGCCCGATCGGGCGCCCGAACACCACGCGATCCCGGGCGTAGGCACTGGCCTTTTCGATAAACCAGCGACCGTCGCCAATGCATTCGGCAGCGATCAGGGTGCGTTCGGCATTCAGTCCATCGAGGATGTAGCGGAAGCCTTTGCCTTCCTCGCCAATCAGGCTGTCAGCGGGGATTTCCAGATTGTCGAAGAACAGTTCGTTGGTTTCGTGATTGACCATGTTGGCGATCGGCTGCACGGTCATGCCGTTGCCGATGGCTTCACGCAGATCCACGAGGAAGATCGACATGCCTTCGGACTTCTTCTTCACTTCGGCCAAGGGCGTAGTGCGCGCCAGCAGGATCATCAGGTCGGAATGCTGGATTCGCGAGATCCACACCTTCTGCCCGTTGATCACGTACTTGTCGCCGCGTTTGATCGCGGTGGTTTTGATCCTGGTGGTATCGGTGCCGGTGGTGGGTTCGGTCACTCCCATCGATTGCAGGCGCAGTTCACCGCTGGCCAGTTTCGGCAGGTAGTAGCTTTTCTGTGCCTCGCTGCCATGACGCAGCAGGGTGAACATGTTGTACATCTGCCCGTGAACGGTGCCGGAGTTACCGCCACAGCGGTTCACTTCTTCGAGGATCACCGAGGCCTCGGCCAGCCCGAGGCCGGAGCCGCCATATTCGACAGGAATCATCGCCGCCAGCCAGCCGGCGTCGGTCAGGGCCTTGACGAAGGTTTCCGGAAAGCCTTTTTCTTCGTCGACTTTGCGCCAGTAAGCGGCATCGAATTCAGCGCACAGGGCGCGTACGCCCTCGCGCATGGCATTGAGTTCTTCAGAGTTGCGGTCGGTCATTATTATTCTCCTCAACGCGTCACGCATGGCATCGGCCCTGCGTGACCGGGTCCGGGCAGGGCGCAATCAGATCGGGTTGAAACCCAGCGCGGCACGAAAGCGATTCTTGATGTAGTGACCATCACGGGGCGGCAGTACACGCGGCGGGTTTTCCGCTTTGATCTTGATCGTTGCGAGCTTGACGCCGTCGCGGGTAGCGAAGCGTTCGCGCAGGTTGTGTACGTCTTCCATGTCGCGAATTTCGTCGGTCCAGCTGAAACCGCAGGTCTTCGCCACCTGGTCCAGGGAAATACCGAAACCGGCGTGGCTGACTTGCATGCCGGTCTCGCCAAAGTGCCCGTTATCGAGTACGGCGATGGTCAGGTTGGCGGGTTTTTGCAGTGCGACCGTGGCCAGTGCACCGAAGCCCATGAGCAACTCACCGTCACCGGTGACCACCACCACCGACTTGTCCGGCTGGGCGCTGGCCAGGCCCAGCCCGACCGTGATGGCGCTGCCCATGGCGGCCCAGAGGTAGTAATTCAGATCATTGTCGCCGGCCGCCATGACGTCATAGGACGCCGAGCCCAGACCGGTCACGACCAGCACGTCTTTACGGTCAGCCAGCAAGGCCTTGACCACTTCGCGGCGACACAGGGTGTGGTTTGCGCTTACTTGACCCATTTCTTTTCTCCAATCAGACGCTGGCCGAGCAGCAAGGCAGTGGCGGAATCACCGTTGAACGCCATGGTCGCGGCACCGTGCAGCAGCGGGGCGACATCTGCAGGCACGTCCGCACGCCAGGTCATGACCTTCATCAGGTTCAAGGAGGCTTCGGTGGCCTGGCCCATCGGGTTCTGCCACGCGTTGAATTCGGCCCAGTCGCCGCGCATGGTGACCACCATCAACAGCGGGAAACCGGCACATACCTGAAGTGCCAGGGTATTGATGCAGTTACCGACACCGCTGGATTGCATCAAGAGGGCGCCACGCTCACCGCCGAGCCAGGCGCCGGCGAGGTAGCCGATGCCTTCTTCTTCGGTGGTGAGGACAACGGCCTTGATGTCCGGGTCGGCATACGACATGCGGATGGCTGCCGAGTGGCCTGCGTCCGGTACGAAGACCACGTGTTTGACGTTGTGGACCTTGAGCACGCGGAATACGTCCTCCTGCCAATCCTGTCCCGCGGTTTGTTCAGCTTCTGTTGACATGCCCATCTCCCAAGCAGTGCTGCTTTTGTGTTTTCACACATTCTGGGAGGGATGGAGGTCGGCGACGACTACCGTTTTTGTCTTTGAGATATGCCCGTTTGGTATGGCAGGAGCCATGAATGCCCGGATTGCCGCGATGCATCGATACCGACGGTTTATGGGAACAGGTCGATAAAATTGACCCGCACCCAACCCGTTCACGACCGGGCCGGGTGTTGGTCAGTCGCTTATCGCAGGTGGCTACAGAAGGTTTTTATTGCGTCGCAGGCTTTATGCAGCGACGCATCATCCAGCGCATAGGCAATACGAATATAAGGGTCCAGTCCGAACGCGCTGCCATGCACAACGGCCACATCCGCTTCATCGAGCAGCGCGTGGGCGACATCTTCATCCGTGTGCAGTACTCGTCCACCCGGTGATGTACGGCCAATCAAGCCGGAGCACGAGGCGAACGCGTAAAATGCACCCGCCGGGCTGACGCACTCGAGGCCCGGCGTGCTGTTCAGAAGCTCCACCATCAAATCCCGTCGACTCTGGAACACTGCACGGCTTTCGTGGATGAAGTCCTTTGGCCCCTCCAGGGCGGCGAGTGCGGCCTGCTGTGAGATTGAGCTGGCCCCCGAGGTTTGCTGACCTTGCAGCTTCTCCATCGCTTCGAGCAACCAGCGCGGGCCTGTCGCAAAACCGATGCGCCAGCCGGTCATGGCATAGGCCTTGGACACACCATTCATGGTCAGGGTGCGTGCTGCCAGTCCTGGTTCAACCTGGGCCAGGGTAAAAAACGTCTGATCATCAAAGATCAGGTGTTCGTAGATGTCATCCGCCAGGATCAGCACGTGAGGATTGGCCAATAACACTTCAGCCAGGGCTTGAAGTTCCTCTCGGCCGTACACCGCACCGGTCGGATTGGATGGCGAGTTGAGGATCAGCCAGCGCGTCCGGGGTGTGATCGCCTCGGCCAGCGCCGCGGCCGTCAATTTGAAGCCGGTATTGGCCTCGCAGGTCACGATCCGGGCTTCGCCACCGCACAGCTGAACCATCTCCGGATAACTGACCCAGTAAGGTGCCGGGATGATGACTTGATCCCCCTCGTTGAGGGTCGCGGCCAGGGCGTTGTAGATCACCTGCTTGCCACCGTTGCAGACAAGGGTGTCTTGCCAGGTGACGTCCAGGCCGTTTTCTCGACGGAACTTGGCGGCCACCGCTTCTCGCAGTGAGCGTACACCGGCGACCTGGGTGTAGCGCGTGTGCCCGTTCTCGATGGCCTCAATGGCCGCTTCACGTACATGTCCGGGCGTATCGAAGTCTGGCTCGCCGGCGCACAGCGAAATGATCTTCGCACCTTGCGCCCGGCGCTCAGCCACCCGATCGATTATCCGATAGGTCGCCGACGGCTGTGCACTGGCCAGGCGTTGATTGAGTCGTTGGATATCGGCGGTCATGCCCGGGTCCTCCACGCTGTCAGGTTCATCAGTTCGAGCGTCGAACGACCTTCGGTAAGCGCCTGCATCATCTGCGCTTCCTTGCTTGCGCGGGCTTCGCCTTCAGCGAGGGTACGGGCCGCATCTTCCTTGGGAATGATGATCACACCGTCATCGTCCGCCACTACCAGATCACCGGGCGAGACATGTGCACCGTTGAAATTGAATGCCTGCCCGACCGAGGGAGCGCTGACCTTTACGGTGCCTTTGACCGAGATACCACGGGCAAATACCGGAAAGTGGCGTTTTTTCAAGGCGGCGATGTCACGCACGCCGCCATCTATGACCAAACCGACAACACCCGCCGCTTCGGCGGCCACAGTGAGCACTTCGCCCCAGTAACCGGCGATGAAGCTTCCGGTACCCACCACCAGCACGCTGCCCCGTGGCACGCGTTCCATGGCCAGGTGCAACGCCAGGTTGTCACCCGGCGAGCATTCCAGCGGGTAGGCCGGCGCGGCAATGAAAGCACCGTCCCAGACGGGACGGATCGCGCTGTCGACCGCACAGGGCAGATGGGACGCTTCATACAGCGTCGAACTGCCCAGGGCTTTTGCTCGTTCGTGGAAATTCAACGGGAGGGGGAGCGTGGTCATCAGACTTTCCTCTGCAGGCTGTGGTAACCCAGTGCGGTCCGGGCTTCCTTGAGGGTTTTTCCTTGAGCGATCAGGGCCCGGATATCGGCTTCGACCGACTCGATCTGGCGGGCGCACGCGGCCACTTCAGCTGCCCGGGCGCGAGGCACAATCACCACGCCGTTGGCGTCGGCTACCACGATGTCACGGGCACACACCCGGGCCGTGCCGACGGACACTGGCTGATTGACGGATTGAACCTGCACGCGGTCCTTGCCGGTGCGCATGAACCGGCCTTTGCTGAAGATCGGATAACCGTCACCCAGCGCCTTGTTCACGTCACGGCATACACCGTCGATGACCGTTGCGGCGATCTGCCGGCTGCCGGCGTACTGGGTCATGATGTCGCCCCATACCGTGCAGTCGGTGCGGCCACCGTTGTCGATCACCACGACGTCACCGGGCAGCACGTCTTCGATGAAGTCGCCCACGGTTCCAGGCGGCACACTGGCCGAAACGTACTGCACGGTGAAGGCCGGTCCGACGATGACCTTGCTGTAGTTGTCCAGCGGTGCCACGCCCAGGCATTGACCGGGCAGGCCGAGTTTGTCCAGGGCATCGGAGACGCCAGGGGTGTCCAGGCCTTCAAACAGGGCGACAAGTGCTTGGTCTTCAAGATTCATCAGGAACGCTCCACCTGGATAGCTTCGAACTGGGTGTCATGCATCACTTCTGCCACTGAGCGGCCGCTGCGAACAGCTTCCACCATGCCGTCCTGGCGACGGGTAATGCGCTCGCCTAGATCGACGACCTTCTCGATGTACGCCTGGGGTACGAACACCGTTCCGCAGCGATCGGCGATGACATAGTCGTCTTCGCTGACGTCGACGCCCGCCACATTGATCGTCACGGCGGCATCGATCTGCACCACCCGATTGCGCGCGCTGATCATGGTGACGCCACGGCCATAGACCGGATAGCCAATCGACGCGCTGCCATCAATATCCCGGCTGAAGCCGTCGATGACGGTGCCGCGCACCTGTTTGCCGGCCGCGGCGTTGGCAAGAATGTCGCCCCAGCAGGAAATGCCCTCGATACCACCGGCGATCACCAGCACGCGGTCGTCGCTGTCGATCTGCTCCACCACCGGGGTGATCAGGTGCACGGTGGGTACGCTGTCGGTTTTTGGCGCAAGCAATACGGTGCTGGCGCGACCGACGATCTTCGGGCAGTTCCACAGCGGGCGTAGCCCCACGGTGGCACCGGCCAGGCCGAGGAAGTCGAGGGCGTCGGATACCGTGTTGGTATCCAGCGCCGCCAAGCGATCGAGCACACTCTTTTTGTTCATGGGGTAGCCCCTGCGATGACGGAGGCGACCAGTGTCGACGAGGCGATTTGATAGGTATATTACTAATCACAGAAGCGTTAGATACGCTAAACCTATGGAAAAATCATGATCAATTTCCGCCTGATCCGTCACCTCTGGCTGTTCCTGGCCGTCGCCGAAGAGCAGAATTTCGGCCGTGCAGCCAAGCGGCTTGGCATGTCTCAGCCGCCCCTGAGCGAACAGATTCAGGTGCTGGAGCAGGCACTCAAGGTCCAACTGTTCGAGCGCTCGCGGCGCGGGGCGAAACTCACCCCCGTGGGGGCGGCGATCCTGCCGGCGGTGCGTAAATTCGCCGAGCAACTCGAGCGCCTGGAACTGGCGGTTGAGGAGGCGGTCGCGGGACAGTCGGGGATGATGACCATCGGCGCCATCTCCACGGCCATGTTCGACGTACTGCCCGGTCTGATCGAACAGATGAAGGTCGATTACCCGAACCTGACCGTATCCGTGCGGGAAATCGACAGCGTAGAGGCCGTTCCGGCGCTGGAAGCCGGTGATATCGACCTGGCCTTCGCCCGCCTGGACGGTGATCTGGGCGCCTCGATCCAGTCACTGCCATTACTGGAAGATCGCCTGGTAGTGGCGTTGCCCAGTGACCACCCATTGGCTGCACGCACGCGTATCAGTTTGTCCAGCCTGGCCAACGAACCTTTGGTGATGTTTTCGCGAAAGGTCAGCCCGGTGTATTTCGACAACTTGATTGCAACCTGCCGAGCCAGCGGATTTTCCCCGCGCGTGCTGCATGAAGTGCGTTCTGTCGCTTCGCAGATCGCCTTTGTCAGCTATGGGCAGGGCATCGCCCTGGTACCGGCATCCTTGAAAAAAATGGCACCGGATAACGTGGTCTTTCGATCATTGAGTCAGAAGCTCAACGTGGTGACGACGGCGGTGGCCTGGAATGCGGATCGGCCCAATCCGCTCATAGCCGAAGTCATTGCCCGACTGCGGAAAAAGGCCTGAGGCGGGCAAAGGCGGCGAGTGGGCGATCAACGATAGGTTTGGCGTATGGAAACGTTCCACAATTAGGAATTTACATAAGACTCGAGCCGGCTGAAATTGGGCCTGTCGCCGATGACCTGTTTCGGCGGCAGTCTTATCGTCCAAGGAGTCCTTTACGTGACCGCATCCGAAACGTTCACTCATACGCAGCTCCCGTTGACCATCGAGGGCGTCCAGCTGAACGTCGCCGCCATTCATCGAAATGGCAACCTGACGCCGATCGTGTTCCTGCATGGTTTTGGTTCCACCAAAGAGGACTACGCCGACATCGTGCAGCACGCGGAATTCGCGGGGCATCCCTTCCTCGCCTACGACGCACCGGGCTGCGGTGAGAGCCAGTGCAGCGACCTTTCCAGTATTTCGATTCCTTTTCTGCTGCAGACCGCATTACAGATGCTGGAGCATTTCGGTATCGAGCGCTTCCATCTGGTCGGCCACTCCATGGGCGGATTGACTGCGCTGATGCTGGCCCATCAGTTTCCGGAACGGGTAATCAGTTTCGTCGATATAGAGGGCAATATTGCCCCGGAAGACTGTTTTCTCAGCCGGCAGATCGTCGATTTTCCAAGCGATGATCCAGAGAAGTTCTTCACGGCTTTCATCGAGCGTGCCCGGCAGGCCCCGGCATACGCCAGCGCACTCTACTCGGCGAGTCTCAGGCACAAGGTGCGTGCCGGGGCTGTGCGGGGGATTTTCCAATCGATGGTCGACCTTTCCGATAACGCCGACCTGATGAGCAAGTTTCTCGGCTTGAAGTGCCCACGAATGTTCATGTACGGCGAGCAGAACGCCTCACTGTCCTACCTTTCGCACATCGAGGCCCAAGGCGTGTGTTTGGCGCCAATTCCGGCCTGCGGCCACTTCCCCATGTACTCCAACCCCATTGCGATGTGGAAACAGATCGCCGATTTCCAGACCGGCAGTCGAACCGGGTAAGTCCGATCGCCCCGAGTGCTCCCCGATGTATGGCGCGAGCCTGACAGGGACTCGCGGTTGCTATTCAACGCGCTTCATCCCACATGCCTGCCACGGCGATGTGTGAGGGCGCGTGCATGCCTGTAATCCATAACAACAAGAGGTGCAAATCATGCTCGAAGTCATAAACGGCTTTCTTTCCGGAAAGCTCCTGATCGTGCTCATCGTAGGCCTGGGTGGCTATTTCACGATTCGCTCACGCTTTGTCCAGTTTCGCCATTTCCTGCACATGTTCGGAGCCTTTCGCGATAGCGTGCAGAAGAGCGCCGGTCAGATCAGCTCGTTCCAGGCCTTGATGCTTAGCCTGGCGGGTCGCGTAGGGGCAGGCAATATCGCCGGGGTCGGGTTGGCCGTGACGTTGGGCGGGCCTGGTGCGGTGTTCTGGATGTGGGTGACTGCGCTGGTGGGCATGTCCACCAGCTTCTTTGAGTGCAGCCTGGGACAGTTGTACAAACGATGCGACGCCAAGGGGCAGTTTCGGGGTGGGCCGTCGTACTACATCCAGTACGGGCTGAAACAGGCGTGGCTGGGCAAGGCCATGGCCGTGTTGCTCCTGGTCACTTTCGGTTTTGCCTTCAACGGGCTGCAGTCCCATGCCGTGACTCACTCGCTGAACAATGCGTTCGGCTTTTCTACGACTTACTCCGGCATTGCGATTGCCGTATTGCTCGGCCTGGTATTCATGGGGGGCATCAAGCGCATCGCTGCCGTCTCGGACCTGTTGGTGCCGGTCAAGACACTGGCTTACATTGGCGTGACCGTTTATGTGATCGTGCTTCAGTTTGATCATGTGCCCGGCATGCTGATGACCATTTTCAAAAGTGCCTTTGGCCTGGACCAGGCGTTCGCCGGCCTGGTTGGCAGTGCCATCGTCATGGGCGTCAAGCGCGGGGTATTTGCCAATGAGGCGGGCCTGGGCAGTGCGCCCAACGTAGCCGCGGTGGCGAAAGTCGATCACCCGGCGGCTCAAGGGGTGGTTCAAGCGTTCAGCGTCTTCCTGGATACCTTTGTCATCTGTACCTGCACGGCGCTGCTGATCCTGTTGTCGGGTTTTTACACACCAGGCTTCGAAGGCGATGGCCTGGTACTGACACAGAACGCACTGGCGGCAGTGGTCGGGGACTGGGGGCGCACGTTCATCAGCGTGGCGTTGGCGCTGTTTGTCTTCACGTCGATCCTCTACAACTACTATCTGGGCGAAAACAACCTGCGCTTTCTACTGGGTGATAAACGCGCTGCGGTGATGGCCTATCGGGGCCTGGTGTTGCTGTTGATCCTTTGGGGCGCCGTGCAAAACCTGGGCACGGTCTTCGCCTTTGCCGATATCACCATGACGCTGTTGGCCTTCGTCAATCTGATCGCCCTGGCGTTGTTGTTCAACGTCGGCATGCGCCTGCTGCGTGACTATGACCGGCAGCGCAAGGCCGGCATCAAGACGCCGATCTTCGACTCCAGCCAGTTCACGGATCTTGATCTTGATTTGCAGGCATGGCCCCATCGGGAAAAGGTCGGCAACAGCATCCCCGCATCTATAACGCCGGTAGCAGCTGCCTCTGCCCTGCGATGATGAAAAAAGGGCCCATGACAATTCATGGGCCCTTGAAGATCGTCTGGGGATGCTCCGTCAATCAGACTCGCGCAGCATGCGGTTTTACACATCCCTTCAAACCTGTACGTTCTTCAATCTCGCCTGAGCCACTGATATAGCCGTAACGCGACAGGTTTGGCATCAGCATCGCGGCGATGAAGGTGATGCTCACGACCGCTGCTACGTAGAAGAAAAAATACTCCTCGATGCCCTGTGAGCGAAGCGACAAGGCCACGTATTCGGCGGTGCCGCCAAATGCCGCGTTGCCCACCGCATAGGGAAATCCAACCCCCAATGCACGTACGGCAGGCGGGAACAGTTCGGCTTTGACGATCCCGGCAATCGGCGTGTAGAGCGACGCAATGGCCAGGCCGCCAAACACCAGCACGAATGCCATGAACGGGTTGCTGACCGACTGTAGCGAGTAGAGCAGGGGGATCACCAGCAACATGGCCAGCCCGGAAAACATCAGCATGTGCGCCTTGATACCGATGCGGTCGGCGAGCAAGCCGAACAGCGGTTGGCAAAGCATGAAGCCGATCAGGGCCGCCGTCATGATGAAGCTGACCGTTTCCGGACTGAAACCGGCGGAGATCACCAGGAACTTCTGCATGTAGGTCGTGAAGGTATAGAAATACAGCGAACCGCCGATGGTGAACGCCACCACCAGGGCAACTGCGCGTTTGTGTTTGAACATGCCGCGCAGAGAGCCGGCATCCTTGCGGCACATGTCTTTCTTGTTGGCGGTTTCATGCATGGCGCGACGCAGATACACCACCACGATCGAGCTCAACGCGCCGATGAAGAACGGAATCCTCCAGCCCCACTCGCGCAACTCTTCGCCGGTCAGGGTTTGTTGAAGAATGACTACGGTCATCAAGGCCAGCAACTGACCGGCAATGATGGTGAAGTACTGAAACGAGCCATAGAAGCAGCGACGGCCCGGTGTCGCGATTTCGCTGATGTAGGTGGCGCCGGTGCCGTATTCCGCACCGACCGACAGGCCCTGAATCAGCCTGGCAACCACCAGCAGGATCGGCGCCGCGACGCCGATGGTTGCGTAGGTCGGCATGACGGCGATCAAAAGCGAGCCGGCGCACATCATGAACACCGAGATGATCATCGAGACCTTGCGACCACGAGTGTCAGCGATCCAGCCGAAAATCCAGCCACCGAGCGGGCGCATGAAAAAACCGACGGCGAAGACGCCCGCGGTCGCCAGTAGCTGACTGGTGGTGTCGCCTTTGGGGAAAAACGAAGCGGCAAAGTAGATGGCGGTATAGGCGTAAATGAAAAAGTCGTACCACTCCACCAGATTGCCCGAACAGGCACCCATGATGGCTTTGACGCGGTTCGGCGCTCTCATCGCAGCGGCTTCGGCTGAGTGGTCTTTGGCGTCTGGGATTGATGCGGACATGTGATTCACCCTTTTTTCAAGGCGAGAGGAGACGAGGAGCGCGCTGATGCGCGTCCGAGGCTGACTCGTTGGGTTTTGGGTTTAACGAAAAGGCGCGAACCCGCTCACGGCCGGATTTCCGTAGAGAAGGGGGAGGGTGGATGCACGAGCGTGGCGAACGGTAGTGGTCCGGGGAAATCGGACGGGTGAGGCGAAGCATTGAACATCATGGCGCGAGCCCTCGAATCTTATTCTTGTAGTGAGTCGAGCGCTCTGTGGCGTCGACGTTGATTGCACGCTACCGCAGAGTCGGGAGGGTAATAAGCCGTCAGGCAGGCCTAACTGATATACCTGAATTATATAGCTTGGCGTGCAGCCCCGGCGGGCCGGGGGTTACAGCCGGCTTGAAAGTCCCGGGGCCGCACGACACGGGGGTTGCGGGCCATTCAAAGGTGCACAAATGCGATTACACTCACAGCACTTTCGCCGCATAACGCGTCGAGCCCGATGCTGACTGGCCTGGTAATGGATGTCGTTCAACTCAAAACCCTGATTCATGTTGCCGAACTGGGCAGTCTCAGCAAGGCCTCGGATCGTCTCCACATCGCGCAACCGGCACTTAGCCGGCAAATTCGATTGTTGGAAAAGGAGCTTGGCACCTACCTGTTTGATCGACATGGGCGAGGCATGGAGATCACCGATGCCGGCCGTGAAGTGCTGGCACATGCCACCCGAATCATGGAGGAAATGGAGTCCATTCGAAGTTCTGTCGTGGGCGCAAAGTCGTCTTTTCGGGGAACGGTCGTCATCGGCACGACGCCGACGGTCGCGGAAATCGTCACCGTTCCATTGGTACGCAAGATCAAGGAGGCGCATCCGAATCTCGCCGTCAGGTTTTCCTCGGCCTTCAGCGGCTATCTGCTCGATTGGGTTCAGCGTGGCGAACTGGAGCTGGCGATTTCTTACGATCCCCAACCCCTGCATACGCTGCGTATCGTGCCGGTGATGATGGAAAACCTGCTGCTGGTCGGTCCCGCCAGCGCCAACCTGCGTCTTGATACGCCGATGTCGTTCGAGTCATTGGCTGAGCAGCAATTGGTATTGCCAAGCGCTCGACATAGCCTTCGCGTGATTCTGGATGATTGTGCGCGCCAAGTCGGGATCAAGCTCAAGACCAGCGTTGAAGCCGACTCCTTCGGCGCCATGATCGATCTGGTCCGCAATGGCTTCGGTTTGACCGCTTTGCCTTTGGCATCGATTTACGCGCAAATCGAAGCAGGCGTGCTCAGTGCGGCCCCCTTGGTCGACCCCGTTCCCATGCGCAAACTTGTTCAGGTTTTTCCGGCCGACAGGCGTGTCAGTCCGGCCGCCAAATTTGTCGGGGATGCCTTCATCGAGATTGCCGCCGATCTGGTCAATCGCAAAATCTGGGCTGGACACATGCTTTGAGTCAACGGCGAATCTGTTAGCTGCGAGTGTCTCGTCCCCGTGCAAATCGCCTAATTATCCGCAGTTGCGCGGCGGCTCACGACTTCCGTTTTTTCTGACCTCTGATGACATTGTCTTGAACCAACAAACGCGACTGCCTGGCGTATTCGGCATCTTCATTTTGGGGATGCTGCAAGTTCTGGTTTGGGGAGGTTCGTTCTTCCTGATGGCCGTCATGGCTGATCCGATCATGAAAGAGACTGGCTGGGCTAGCCAATGGGTGTATGGCGCACTGTCCCTGAGCATTCTGGTTTCCGCGATGCTGGCACCGTTGACCAGTCGGCTAATCGCCCGCTACGGCGGCCGCCCGATCCTGGCCAGTAGCGGCCTGGGCGTCGCCATCGGGTTGTTTCTGATGGCCAGTTCGACCTCGTTGCCGATGTTTCTTTTGTCTTGGGCAGTGATTGGCGTCGGTATGGCGCTGGGGCTGTATGAAGCGCTGTTCGCCGCTTTAGGTTCTCTCTATGGAGAGCGGGCGAGCAGTGCGATTACCGGGATTACGCTCATTTCAGGGTTTGCGACAACGCTGTCATGGCCCGCGGTTGCGCTGGTCATCGAGCACGTTGGCTGGCGCGCGACATGCGTGGCTTATGGGGTGTTACTGGTCGTTGCCGTGGCACCGCTATATCTCTGGGTGCTGGCGCGGGGCGCGGGAGCACTCACAAAAAGCCAGGCTGTGAGTGATGAAAGCCTGTTGATCGATCGGCGGATCTACCTATTGCTCACGCTGATTTTTGCGTTGGGTGCAGTGATCATGACGGCGATGTCGGTCCAGCTGATTTCATTGTTGCAGGGGCAGGGCTACTCGCTTGCAGCCGCCATCGGGCTGAGCGCTTTACTGGGGCCGAGCCAGGTCGGTTCACGTGTTCTACAAGTGTTTTCGCGAAAGCGACACCCGATCTGGACGACATTGATCTCTGTGGTGTTCGTGGCTATCGGTCTGCTGTTTGTGACTATCGCGCCGGAAATGACCGCTCTGGGGCTAGTGATCTACGGCGCGGGCAATGGTTTGCGGGCGATCGTTCGAGGCCTGCTGCCATTGGCCCTGATGTCGCCCACCCATTATGTGTTGCTGATGGGGCGCATGGCTCGGCCTTCGCTCATCGGACAAGCCTTGACCCCGCTCGCGGGCGGTTACCTGTTGCAGGCCTGGGGCGCTGGCGGTGTACTTGCGGGCCTGAGCTCGCTGGCCGTATTGAATGTGCTGTTGGTCTTGCTGCTCATTCGGCTGGTGTGTAAAAAACAGCGCTGACCCAGCGAATCACCCTGTGCTATGAATCAGTCGTCCGCCTTGGGGAACAAGGGCCAGAAAGTAAAAAGCCCGGCGCTGGGCCGGGCTCTCTGTAGATGGGCCAAATCCCTTTGGCTGACCGTATTGTGCTAGATAGGTGTGACGAAAGTGTGACATCTGAATACGAAATGCCGTGGCGTAACCGTTGGGCCAAGTGCTGCTGGAGTACGACACGACATCAAAACTTTCGATACTCTCTGCTCAGTACTCCACAATGGTTTTGGGGCAATCGAATGGCGGTCAGTAACGCGCCACTGAATGACTTGAGCATTCGCCCAGGTGGGATTTGTCTTTAATCCGGTCCGAGGTTTGATCGAGATGGCTCATTCACTTAAGTACCAAATAGGCGAATCCGTCCGCACTATCGAGGCCGAGGTGGGGAAGCTGCTCGATCTGGCTGCAACGCTCAGAGAAGCAGGGGATGAAGAAATGGCTGCAGCTGTCTCGACCCAGGCGAACAAGCTGCTTGAAGCAGCAGTGGCGCTGAGGATCGCGATGTCAGGCTGACTGCTTGCGCTGTAGCCGGCACTTCAATCCACAGGGGTTAGCCCGCCTTGACTATTGAAACTTGAGAATTGTCAGGCATGGGGTATCATTTCTACGTGTTTTAGACCCAGCCGAACAAGCCTCGCCAGAGAAATCTGCCGGGGCTTAGTCGTATTCGGCTTAGGAGAAAAACATGTCTAGAGCTCAACGACGACACGATACGCGCCGCATAAAGGCTCGATTTTATTCAAAGCAGAGCGCTTATGAATGCTGGTCAACCAGCGAGAAAAACGCCGGGCTTTTTGCAAACCACGGAAAGGTGTGCTCCTGTTGGATGTGTGGCAATCCCAGAAAGCTGGGATTGCTCACCATGCAGGAGCTGCGGGCTGACTGTTCCATGCAGGAGTGAAAACAGAACCCGGCCGCCAAGCCGGGTTTTCTATTGGGATCAACACGATTTGCTGATTCGCAAGTTGTGTCGCGACACTTGACGGGGCTATCGAGCGTCCCGGTTCCTGCATTCGCCCATTGCATCTGCTTTGTCGTCATGAATCGAGTGGTCAGTGCATTTGTGGCAATGATCAGCAGGCTGAGCTCCAGCGGCAAGTTGACCCCGTTCGAAGCACTGCATTGCCCTTAACGCCGATCCAGCCAAACCGTCTGAGCATTGCAGAATTCGCGCACCCCGAAATGCGAGAGTTCCCGGCCAAAGCCACTCTTCTTCACGCCACCAAAACTCACGCGCGGATCGCTGGCGCTATAGCCGTTGATGAACACGCCGCCGGTTTCAAGTTCGCCAGCCATCTGCCGGGCGAGTTCGCCATTGCGCGTATAAATAGTGGCGGTGAGACCGAACTCGCTGTCATTGGCCAGCGCCAGCGCATGGGCGGCGTCTCGGGCCGTGATGATTGAAGCCACAGGACCAAACAGTTCCTGTCTGAAGGATGTCATCTGATCGGTCACGTCGCCCAGCACAGTAGGTTCGTAGTAGTTGCCGGTGCCTTCGACCTTCTTTCCACCCAGCAGTAAGGTCGCGCCTTCTTCCAGTGTGTCGCGCACCTGTTGGTCCAGTTCGTCGCGCAGATCGAAGCGTGCCATCGGGCCGATGTAAGTGGTGGCGGCGAGTGGATCACCGACGACCAGTCGTTGGGTGGCCTCGACGAACCTGCGGATAAATTCCTCTGCAATGCCTTGCTCGACAATCAGGCGTTTGGCGGCGGCGCAGACTTGTCCGGTGTTTTGATAGCGCCCGATCACGGCGGCTTTGACCGCCTCATCGAGGTCCGCGTCGTCGAGCACGATAAACGGGTCGGAGCCGCCCAGTTCCAATACACATTTCTTCAGCGCGGCTCCGGCCTGGGCACCGATGGCCATGCCCGCACGCACGCTACCGGTGAGGGTGACAGCCGCGATGCGTGGATCGGCGATTGCCTTGGATACACCGTCCGGGGTGACGTTGATGACCTCGAAGACACCTTCAGGAAAATCCGCCTGCTTGAAAGCTTCCAGCAGCAGGTAGGCGCTGCCCATGACGTTGGGCGCGTGCTTGAGCACGAAGGTATTGCCGGCGAGCAGGGTAGGGACCGCGCCGCGCAGCACTTGCCAGATGGGGAAGTTCCACGGCATCACAGCGAGTATCGGGCCGAGCGGGCGATATTCAATGCGTGCCTTGCCGCCTTCGACCAGGGTCGGTTCTGCGCTGAGCATGGCGGGACCCTGTTCGGCGTACCACTCGCAGAGCTGCGCGCATTTTTCAATTTCGCCACGGGCTTGAGCAATCGGCTTACCCATTTCCTGGGTGATCATGTTGGCCATGGCCTCTGCATTGTTGCGCAAGGCCTGGCCGAGGTTGATCAACAGCTGCGCGCGTTGCTCTACCGGTTTGCCGCGCCAGGTGCGAAACCCGGTAGTGGCCCGCGCCAGCGCGGCCTGTAATGCCGAATCGGATTCGAAAGGGTACTGGCCGATCTGCTCGCCCGTGGTCGGGTTGATCGAAATGGCATGGGTAAGGCTGGATACATGGGTCATGGCACCGTCCTGCTAGGTAGGAATGTGCTCAGGTTATGGGGGTATATGTTTTATGGAAACTGAATAATACTGAGCAAAACGTTCACGTTTGGAGAATGACTTGGATCTGGTTCAGCTCGAAATTTTCAAGGCTGTCGCCGAGCACGGCAGCATCAGCGTGGCCGCCCAGCACATCCACCGGGTGCCATCGAATCTCACGACCCGAATCAAGCAGCTTGAGCAGGACCTGGGTGTGGATCTGTTTATCCGCGAGAAGAGTCGCCTGCGCTTGTCGCCGGCCGGCTGGAGCTTCCTGGATTACGCTCGACGCATTCTCGACCTGGTTCAGGAGGCGCGGGCCACAGTAGCGGGCGAGGAACCGCAAGGCGCCTTCACCCTGGGTTCGCTGGAAAGCACTGCAGCGGTACGAATTCCAGATCTATTGGCTGCCTATAACCAGAAACACGCGAAGGTCGAACTGGACCTGTCCACCGGTCCCTCCGGGACCATGATCGACGGGGTGTTGTCGGGGCGGCTGGCCGCGGCATTTGTCGATGGGCCGGTGTTGCATCCGGCGCTGGAAGGCGTACCGGCATTCGAGGAGGAGATGGTCTTGATCGCACCGCTCAATCATGAGCCGATTCATCGGGCCAAGGATGTGAATGGCGAAAACATCTATGCCTTCCGCTCCAACTGCTCCTATCGCCATCATTTCGAAAGCTGGTTTGCCAATGGCGCGGCGGTGCCCGGCAAGATTTTCGAAATGGAGTCCTATCACGGCATGCTGGCCTGCGTCAGCGCCGGGGCCGGCCTGGCGCTGATGCCACGCAGCATGCTCGAAAGCATGCCGGGGTGTACGACGGTCAGCGTCTGGCCGTTGTCGGAGTCGTTCCGCTATCTGCGTACCTGGTTGGTGTGGCGCAGGGGGACGGTGTCGCAGAGCCTCACGATGTTTGTGCGCTTGCTGGAGGAGCGTGGTGTCGCGTTGATCGATAAATAGTGGAAAGTTAACGGTCAGCGCTGAAAAACCGGATAATGGCGGCCAAATCGTTTAGCTCGTTATTCTGGTAATCGCACATGGAAATCAAGGTCAACTTTCTCGACAACCTTCGACTTGAGGCCAAGTTCGACGACTTCACGGTGATCGCCGATCAACCCATTCGCTACAAGGGTGATGGCTCGGCGCCGGGGCCGTTCGATTATTTCCTGGCTTCGTCGGCGTTGTGTGCGGCGTACTTCGTGAAGTTGTATTGCGAGACTCGCAATATCCCCACCGAAAATATCCGCCTGTCGCAGAACAACATCGTTGACCCGGAAAACCGCTACAACCAGATTTTCAAGATTCAGGTCGAACTGCCGGCGGACATCTCCGCCAAGGACCGCCAGGGGATCTTGCGCTCCATTGACCGTTGCACGGTAAAGAAGGTGGTGCAAACCGGGCCCGAGTTCGTGATTGAAGAGGTCGAAAACCTCGACGCCGATGCCCAGGCGCTGCTGATGCCGCATTCGACCTCCGAGGCGGGCACCTACATTGCGGGCAAGGACCTGCCGCTGGAGCAAACCATCGCCAACATGTCGGGCATCCTGGCCGACCTGGGCATGAAGATTGAAATCGCTTCGTGGCGCAACATCGTTCCCCATGTGTGGTCGCTGCACATCCGCGATGCGCACTCGCCGATGTGTTTTACCAACGGCAAAGGCGCGACCAAGGAAGGCGCGCTGGCATCGGCGTTGGGCGAGTTTATCGAGCGGCTCAACTGCAACTTCTTCTATAACGATCAGTTCTGGGGGGAGGACATCGCCAACGCGGCGTTTGTGCATTACCCGGACGAGCGCTGGTTCAAGCCGGGCCCTAAGGACGAACTGCCGACTGAAATCCTCGACGAATACTGCCTGAAGGTTTACGACCGGGATGGCGAGCTGCGTGGCTCGCATCTGTACGACACCAACTCCGGCAACACCCAGCGCGGTATTTGTTCGCTACCGTTTGTGCGTCAGTCGGACAATGAGGTGGTGTACTTCCCGTCCAACCTGATCGAAAACCTGTTCCTGAGTAATGGCATGAGCGCCGGCAACACGCTGGCCGAAGCCCAGGTGCAGTGCCTGTCGGAGATCTTCGAGCGCGCGGTGAAGCGCGAAATCCTCGAAGGCGAAATGGCCCTGCCGGATGTGCCGCAGGAAGTACTGGCGAAATACCCGGGCATTCTGGCCGGTATCCAGGCCCTGGAAGAGCAGGGCTTCCCGGTGCTGGTCAAGGATGCGTCGCTGGGCGGGGAGTTCCCGGTGATGTGCGTCACCTTGATGAACCCGCGTACCGGTGGCGTATTTGCCTCGTTCGGCGCGCACCCAAGCCTGGAAGTGGCGCTGGAACGCAGCCTGACGGAGCTGTTGCAAGGCCGCAGTTTCGAAGGCCTGAATGATCTGCCTCAGCCGACCTTCGAAGGGCAGGCGGTGACTGAACCGAATAACTTCGTCGAGCACTTTATCGACTCGAGCGGTGTGGTCTCGTGGCGCTTCTTCAGTGCCAAGCCGGACTTCGAATTCGTTGAGTGGGACTTCTCCGGTCAAGGCGAAAACTCCAATGCCGAAGAAGCCGCGACTCTGTTCGGCATTCTCGAAGACATGGGCAAAGAAGTGTACATGGCGGTCTATGAACATATCGGCGCCAAGGCCTGCCGCATTCTGGTGCCAGATTACTCGGAAATTTATCCTGTCGAAGATTTGATCTGGGATAACACCAACAAGGCGCTGCAGTTCCGCGCCGACATCCTGAATCTGCACAGTCTGAGCAAAGTCGGCCTGCGATCGCTGGCCCAGGGGCTGGAAAGCAGCGAGCTGGATGATTACACCGACATCACTACGTTGATCGGCATCGAGTTCGACGACAACACGCCTTGGGGCAAGTTGACGATCCTGGAATTGAGGCTGCTGATTTATCTCGCCTTGCAGAAGTTTGATCAGGCCAAGGATCTGGTGGAAGCCTTCCTGCAATACAACGACAACACCGTCGAACGCGGCCTGTTTTATCAAGCGGTGAACGTCGTGCTGGAAATGCAGCTGGATGATGATCTGGAACTAAGTGACTACGAGGTCAACTTTCGCCGGATGTTCGGTGACGAGCGGATGGACGCGGCGATAGGGTCGGTCGATGGCAGCGTACGTTTCTATGGTCTGACACCGACGAGCATGAAACTGGAAGGACTCGACAGGCACCTTCGTCTGATAGAGAGCTATAAGAAGCTACATACGGCGCGGGCCGGGGTGGCGGCGTTATTCAGCTGAAAGCGCTAACAAAAGAGCACCTTGGGTGCTTTTTTGTTTTTTGGCGGCCAGCTAATCGTCCGTACGCGGTGGTCCCGCTTTTTGGCTATGACATGGGCTGTGACTGCCTATGGGGAAGCTCTTCTATATAGAAGGGCGTTCTGGCTCTTCTATATAGGCGTCCTTTGGGGCGTTTTACTGCTTTCCGCAGGTTGTTGATAGAGAACCCGAATCAGTGCTTGACGGCAGATTATAGATGCCTATAATTCGCCCCACTTCCGGCGCAGTCGAAACGGGAAACTCCTTGATAAACAAAGAGTTACGCAGTTCTCGGCAGCAGGTTGCTTCAGGTTGTCGAAGCGCCAGGGAAGTTGAAAAAGAGGTGTTGACAGCAGCGAGTAACGCTGTAGAATTCGCCTCCCGCTGACGAGAGATCGAAAGCGCAAGTGGTTGAAGTTGTTAAGGATTCCTTGAAAGCTTCTGAAAATAATCA
>NZ_JAHUWG010000039.1:0-278 GCF_019219115.1 Pseudomonas sp. PDM28 | reverse complement strand
CACGGGAGGCGTAGCCGCGGGCTTCCCGCAATCGATCACCACACCACTGGGCAGCACGCTGACCATCACCGGCTTCAACGCCGCGACCGGCGTGGTGAGCTACAGCTACACCCTCAACGACAACGAAGCGCATCCGACGGCCAACGGCGCCAACACCCTGCCTGAGCAGTTCGCCGTGACTCTGGTCGATGACAACGGCACCACGGCGACCGGTTCACTGGACGTCAACATCGTCGACGACTTGCCACAAGGCGTGAACGACAGCAATGCTTCGACGG
>NZ_JAHUWG010000038.1:0-288 GCF_019219115.1 Pseudomonas sp. PDM28 | reverse complement strand
CGGAGTAACTTGTGATGCTGATAATCTGTTGACTAGCAGTCTGACTCCACAAGCACCCACACGAATTGCTTGATTCAGTTGTTAAAGAGCGGTTGGTTAAGATCTTTCGTCTCAACCGAGGCGCGCATTCTACAGCAGCCTCATTTGCTGTCAAGTAGTATTTTTCAGAAGCTTTCAAGGAATCCTTAACAACTTCAACCACTTGCGCTTTCGATCTCTCGTCAGCGGGAGGCGAATTCTACAGCGTTACTCGCTGCTGTCAACACCTCTTTTTCAACTTCCTTTCGG
>NZ_JAHUWG010000037.1:0-305 GCF_019219115.1 Pseudomonas sp. PDM28 | reverse complement strand
AGGAATCAGCCTGCTGGCGATGGACTCAAGTACGCTGCGTTTATCCAGTTTGCCCGCGTTATCGTTAACGACCATCGCTGGCAAGCCAGCTCCCACAAGGGGCCGTGCCCACACTGAAACTGTAGGAGCCAGCCTGCTGGCGATGGACTCCAGTACACCGCGTTTATCCAGTCTGCCCGCGTTATCGTTAACGACCATCGCTGGCAAGCCAGCTCCCACAAGGGGCCGTGCCCACGCTGAAACTGTAGGAGCCAGCCTGCTGGCGATGGACTCAAGCGCGCCGCGTTTATCCAGTTTGCCTGCGT
>NZ_JAHUWG010000036.1:0-309 GCF_019219115.1 Pseudomonas sp. PDM28 | reverse complement strand
CTTCGGCGCCCATCTCTTTCGGCGCGCACACGGTGCCGGCCACTTTCATCAGGTCCTCGAACCAGATGTCGCGGTGCTGGTTCCACTTGATCTGGCCACCGGTGCGCTTGCACACGATGACTTTCTGGATGCTGCTGGTTTCCGGGTTGGTCAGCGCGTCGTCGACGTTGGCCTTGAGCGGAATCTTCTTGCCGGCACGAATACCTTCGTCGGCGGTGATCACCACTTTGGATTTGCAGTCGATGATGCGACCGGCCAGGGCTTCCGGCGAGAAGCCGCCGAACACCACCGAGTGAATCGCGCCGATCC
>NZ_JAHUWG010000035.1:0-309 GCF_019219115.1 Pseudomonas sp. PDM28 | reverse complement strand
GGATCGGCGCGATTCACTCGGTGGTGTTCGGCGGCTTCTCGCCGGAAGCCCTGGCCGGTCGCATCATCGACTGCAAATCCAAAGTGGTGATCACCGCCGACGAAGGTATTCGTGCCGGCAAGAAGATCCCGCTCAAGGCCAACGTCGACGACGCCCTGACCAACCCGGAAACCAGCAGCATTCAGAAAGTCATCGTGTGCAAGCGCACCGGTGGCCAGATCAAGTGGAACCAGCACCGCGACATCTGGTTCGAGGACCTGATGAAAGTGGCCGGCACCGTGTGCGCGCCGAAAGAGATGGGCGCCGAAG
>NZ_JAHUWG010000034.1:0-359 GCF_019219115.1 Pseudomonas sp. PDM28 | reverse complement strand
GAGTTCCCTGAAGGGCCGTCGAAGACTACGACGTTGATAGGTTGGGTGTGTAAGCGCTGTGAGGCGTTGAGCTAACCAATACTAATTGCCCGTGAGGCTTGACCATATAACACCCAAGCAATTTGCTTACTTCGAAAGAAGCATCAGATTGCGGTGTGTGAAGACGAAACGAACCGAAAGTTCGAGATGCTCACAAAACACCAGCTGTCACATACCCAATTTGCTGAAGCGAGGCCAACTGGCCACGATTCGGTACCCGAATTTCTTGACGACCATAGAGCGTTGGAACCACCTGATCCCATCCCGAACTCAGAAGTGAAACGATGCATCGCCGATGGTAGTGTGGGGTTTCCCCATGT
>NZ_JAHUWG010000033.1:0-367 GCF_019219115.1 Pseudomonas sp. PDM28 | reverse complement strand
ACATGGGGAAACCCCACACTACCATCGGCGATGCATCGTTTCACTTCTGAGTTCGGGATGGGATCAGGTGGTTCCAACGCTCTATGGTCGTCAAGAAATTCGGGTACCGAATCGTGGCCAGTTGGCCGCGCTTCAGCAAATTGGGTATGTGACAGCTGGTGTTTTGTGAGCATCTCGAACTTTCGGTTCGTTTCGTCTTCACACACCGCAATCTGGCTCTTCTCTTTATTCAGGAGCAGTCAAATTGCTTGGGTGTTATATGGTCAAGCCTCACGGGCAATTAGTATTGGTTAGCTCAACGCCTCACAGCGCTTACACACCCAACCTATCAACGTCGTAGTCTTCGACGGCCCTTCAGGGAACTCAA
>NZ_JAHUWG010000032.1:0-369 GCF_019219115.1 Pseudomonas sp. PDM28 | reverse complement strand
GGACGTCGAGCTGAGCCTGGATGACGTCCTCGAATCCGAAGACGGCCCCCCTGTCGATGAAGGTCAGCCCACCTACAAGAATCAGTTGCTCATCAAGGGACATGCCCGGCCCGGTGAGAGCATTCAGCTACTCAATCACGGCGTCCCGATAGAAGGTGCCATCGCAATCGCCGATCTCCTCGATGGCGTCTGGAAATTTTGGCTCGATGTGACAGAGGGTGACTACAGCCTGACCGCTCAGGCAAAATATGGTGACAACGAAATCACCGACCCGCCCCGCACCTTTACCGTGAAGCTGGACGTCGAGCTGAGCCTGGATGACGTCCTCGAATCCGAAGACGGCCCCCCTGTCGATGAAGGTCAGCCCAC
>NZ_JAHUWG010000031.1:0-376 GCF_019219115.1 Pseudomonas sp. PDM28 | reverse complement strand
CGCGATGGCGGTATGTCAGACACATCAATGTTGAATGTGCTGCCGCTATCGCGGGCAAGCCCGCTCCCACAGGGTTTTCTGCTTACCGACAGGTATCAGGCTTGCAGCTTGAGCCCAGGGGAGCAGGATCAGCTTGATTCGCGCTGACCACAATCTTCAGATCACCAGTAGACCTGTGGGAGCGAGCTTGCTCGCGATGGCGGTGTGTCAGACACATCAATGTTGAATGTGCTGCCGCTATCGCGGGCAAGCCCGCTCCCACAGGGTTTTCTGCTTACCGACAGGTATCAGGCTTGCAGCTTGAGCCCAGGGGAGCAGGATCAGCTTGATTCGCGCTGACCACAATCTCCGGATCACCGACAGACCTGTGGGAGCG
>NZ_JAHUWG010000030.1:0-398 GCF_019219115.1 Pseudomonas sp. PDM28 | reverse complement strand
CAGGCTACCACGTCTTTCATCGCCTCTGACTGCCAAGGCATCCACCGTATGCGCTTCTTCACTTGACCATATAACCCCAAGCAATCTGGTTATACTATGAAGACGACATTCGCCGAAAATTCGATTGCGCTCCTAAGAGCCACTCACAAATTTTACCTTAGCCTGATCCGTTACCAGTGAAAGTAACGCTCAGTCTATCTTTCTATCACATACCCAAATTTTTAAAGAACGAACTAGTCAAAGACTAGAAATCAACATTCACCATCGAACCGATGGAATGCTCATTTCTAAGCTTTATACAATCAGAAGCAGTAGTGGTGGAGCCAAACGGGATCGAACCGTTGACCTCCTGCGTGCAAGGCAGGCGCTCTCCCAGCTGAGCTATGGCCCCGTATTTC